>DIHE01000013.1 GCA_002420005.1 Holophagales bacterium UBA5704
AGAGTCTGAAGGCCTTGGAGTCCGGCTATGGGGGAGAGATCCGCAAAATAAGCTAGGCGGCGGTGGTCCCATTCAACCCCGGTCTCGGTGAGCTTGTGAGTGCCCAGAGACAGCACCTTGAGGTGAACCAGCTCCCCCAAGCTGGCAGGCAGCTCACTCAGGGCGAGGTCGCCGAGGTCCAGCCTCTCGGCCTGGGTCCTCCGCGCTTCCTCGATCCGCCGCTGCGCCTCCGCCAGGTTTTCTTCCACGATGGCCGGTATCTTAGCAAGCCGATGGGGCGCGCGGATCGCCCTCTCTGACTTCCTCCTCGGCACGAGGCTGGCAGCCGGTGCGCGGTGGGCGGTGGCTCATCGCACGGAATCCTCACCCCCGTCCCCTCTCCCATCTTCCACCCGCCCCCCGCCGGGAGAGGGGCGCCCCCTCCCAAGACCAGGAAACGCCGTTGCTTCGGTGCCGGGTTACTCCCTCTTGCTGCGCCCGTGGTCAGCGCTGCGCGTCTCAACTTCGAAGGCACCGCGAGGTACCTCGGCTGGGCCGGCGCACTCCAGGAAAAGCTCCACGGCCTCCCTCAGATTGGCCGTTGCCTCCTCGGGGCTGTTCCCTTGGCTGGCGGCATCGAGCTCAGGGCAGAGCGCAACGTAGAGATCTCCCTCTTTCTCCAGGATCGCGGTGAAGCTGGTCATGGGTATGCTCACAGAGCCGCCGACCCCACTCATCAGGTCGCGGATCACCGCCAGCGCAGTCTATCGTCCGGCCTCGGCTGGCTCGACCACGCCCCGACGGTTCCGGATCAGCCGGTCGTCGAACTGCTTCTGCAGCTCCATGTAGTAGGCCACCAGCCGGCTGGGATTGTGGTCGAAGCGTTCGGAAATGCGGTGCCGGATTTCCCGGACCTCATCGATCACCGGGTCACTCTCGATTTGTCTCATCGTCATCTCCGAGTAGCTCCAGGGGTGTCACCAGAGCCGGAACAAAGAGGCCGAGCATGGTGTTGACCCGGCGAATATGTCCGAACTTGTTTGCGTTGGCAAGGTGCCGGCAGTTCCAGGTCACCAAGAAGTCGCACTTATGGTAAGAGGCAAGCGCCAAGTGCATCGCATCACCGCCGGGGTCTGCCGGCATCAGTCGGTAACGAAGGTAGGATTGCACGATCTCGCCAATGGCTGGTTCAATGGGCAGGAGAGGAAGGTCGCGGACCAAAGTGAGCCGCAGCGCTCCGCGCTCTGGTAGGCCACCGGCCAATTCGTCGAGAACTGCCGGGCTGGTGACGAGCTCATAGAGCCCGGATGCTTCATCCCACCATTGCCGCGTCCATTCCCGGCGAGCCACGATGTCCGGCGCGGTACGCACCTCGTGGTAGAAGCTCGGGATCGTGGTCTCGACGTAGACGCGCGGTCTCATGACTCCGCCAGGATATCGCACTCCCGGAAGTGGCGATCAGGGTCGGCGCTGACGAAGCTGTTGCTTAGGCGGTCACCCCCCAACTCTGGCGCAACGAGAGACACAGCCGGGCAAGGCCGGACATTCGGCCACCACCCAGGTGCCGTCGGCCAGGACGCGGCCGATGATCGCCTCCCGGTGACGGTCCCAGCGCACGACTCGGACGTCCGTATCCCAGAAGAGCCGGCGCACGGGGATCGGGAGGTCCATGGTGAAAGTCTACACGGGCCGTTGCGGGTGACAGGGTCCCGACCCGCGGTGGCCAGGCCAAGGGCAACCACAAGGGTTGCCCCTACATCCGAGCCCCTGCCCTCACACCTTGAGAAAAATCCGCCGCCGGTAGAGCACCGTCATCAGCCCCAGCCAGAGCGCGACGTAGGCGAGCGCCCAGGCGAGGGAGCCGACGTACTCCGGCAGCCAGGCTCCGAACGAATGACGGTAGAGCCAGGCCTGCAGGGTGACGGTTTCGCCAGCGTCCTCGCAGTGGATGCGCAGGAGAATCTTGGCGAGGAGGGTGCTGCCGAAGAAGGCGGCGATGGCGTTGGTACCGAAGAGGGTGAAGGGTCTGGCCCAGCCGTCGCGCGGTTGCAGATCGACGGTGAGGTAGATCGCGGCGAGCAGCAGCAGGGCGAGGCCGGTGGTGAACAGGACGTAGGTGGAGGTCCAGAGGTTCTTGTTGAGCGGGAACCACGGGGAGAGCGCGAGGCCGGCGGCGGTCGTCGCGAAGCCGGCGAGGAGGAGGCCGCGGATTTTGACCAGCGGGGTCCTCGCGCTGCGCAGCCAGTCTCCGGCGAACAGGCCGGCCAGGGCGGAGGCGAGGGCGGGCAGGGTGCTCAGGAGGCCTTCCGGATCTCCCGGCCCCGGCGCCCTTTTCCAGGTATGCGCGCCGAGCACGGCGTGGTCGATCCAGCCGGCGAGGTTGCCCTGGGGGCTCAGGTCGCCGGCTCCGACGCCGGGCACCGGCACGAGCACCATCGCCAGCCAGTACCCGGCGAGGAGGACCACCGCCAGCACCGCCCTCCCGCGGGGCCGCAGGTGGAGCCAGGCGAGCGCCGCGCAGAGGTAGACCACGGCGATGCGCTGCAGGACGCCCGGGATGCGGGCGGTCGGCCAGTCCACCGAATAAAACGGGAACCAGTTCAGGAAGAGGCCGAGACCGAAGAGGATCAGCGTGCGCCGCAGGATCTGCCGGTGGAGAGGTCCGCGGTCGCCGCCGGAGCGCGCCAGACGGCCGGCGAAGGCGTAGGGGAGGGCGACGCCGACTGCGAAGAGGAAGAAGGGGAAGATCAGGTCGGTCGGCGTGCAGCCATGCCAGTCCGCGTGCAGGAGCGGCGCGTAGGTCGTCGCACCGTCGCCCGGATTGTTCACCAGGATCATCGCGGCGATCGTCACGCCCCGGAACACGTCGAGCGAGCTCAGGCGATCGGGTCCGGCGGTGCGCGCGAGAGCCATTCCTCTCTTCCTTGTCTAGAAAGACCCGATGAACGAGATCTCCGGGGTGAGCTGATGCCCGGTGCGCTGGAGGACCACCTCCTGCACGTGGGCGATCAAGGCGCGGACGTCGGCGGCGGTGGCGCCTCCGGCGTTGATGAAGATGTTCGCGTGGCGGGTGGTGACCAGGGCGCCGCCGATGCGGGTGCCCTTGAGGCCGCATTCGTCGATCAGACGGCCGGCTCCGACGCCTTCGATCTTCTGGAAGATCGAGCCGGCCGAGGGCTCGGTGTCGAGCGGCGGATGGCGCTCCCGCCGCCATTCCAGGTTCTCGCGCACGATGCGGCGCAAGGTCTCCGGATCGCCGGGGGTGAGCTGGAAGGTGGCGGCGAGAACCACGTCGCGGCGGTGGTGGAGGATGGAGGTGTCGTAGCCGAACTGGAAATACTCGACGCCGACGCTCTGCCGCTCACCCTCTTCGCTCAGGATCTCGGCGCCCGCGGTGACCTCGGCGATGAACATGGTCCGTTCGCGGGCCGGCGCCGGGGCCAGGAAGTGGAGGTTCTGCCACAGCGCTCCCCCTACGGTCGAGGGGATGCCGGGGTAGTGCTCCAGCCCGGAGAGGCCGTGCTCGATCGCGGTCTCGATCAGATCCGGCCAGACCACCGCGCCGCTCTCGGCCCAGAGCGTGCCGGCGGCCGGATCGACGCGCATGGTGCGGGCGCGGTTGCGGATCACCAGGCCCCGGAAACCGCGGTCGCCGACCAGGATGTTGGCGCCGAGGCCGAGGAGGAACCAGGAGAGACCGACGTTGCGGGCGGCGACGATCGCGCGGGCCAGCTCCCTGGCGCTCTCCGGCTCATAGAACAGGTCGGCCGGGCCGCCGATGCGGAAGGTGGTGAACGGCGCGAGGGGAACGGAGGCGCGCACACGTTCTGCTCCCAGCACGCGGCGCAGCGCCGCGGCTTGCAGCGGAGTGGGCGGGGCGGTGGGCTCGCTCACCGGTCGAGCAGCTCGATCCGCCGGATGTGCCGGCCGCCTTCGAAGGGGGTCTCCAGCCAGATCCGGACGATCTCCAGCGCGGTGTCGAGCGACATCATGCGTTGGCCGAGGGAGATCATGTTGGCGTCGTTGTGCTGGCGGCCGAGGCGGGCCGATTCGGCGTTCCAGCAGAGCGCGCAGCGGACGCCGCGGATGCGGTTCGCGGCCATGGCCTCGCCGTTGCCCGAGCCGCCGAGCACGATGCCGCGCTCGCAGGCCCCGGAGGCGACGGCTTCGGCGGCCGGCCGGATGTAGACGGGGTAGTCGACCGATTCTTCCGAGTGGGTGCCGAAGTCGTGGACCTCGTGCCCGAGGTCGGCGAGGAAGCGTTCGATGGCTTCCTTATAGAGATAGCCCGCGTGGTCGGAGGCGATGGCGATGTTCATGCGGCCGTATTAGATCACGGAGCGGCGGCGGCGCACCTCGAAGAGGACCAACGCCGCGGCCACCGTGGCGTTGAGCGACTCGACCGGCGGTTCGAGAGGGATGGTCAGGCGCAGATCCGACCGGGCGAGCAGCTCCGGGGAGAGGCCGGGACCTTCCGCGCCGACGGCGAGGAGGAGCGTCTCGGGCAGCCGGGCGGTCCAGACGCTCGCGCCGCCGTGGGGGTCCAGGGCGGCCCAGCAGGGGTGCAGCGGGGCGAGCCGCTGCGCGACCGCCTCCGGTGTGGCCTCGACGGCGACCGGCAGGCGCAGCAGGCTGCCCGCCGAGGCGCGCAGGGCGCGCGGGTGGTTCGGATGCACGCTTCCGGGGGAGAGGGCGAGCCCGGCGGCGCCGGCGGCCTCGGCCACCCGGGCCAGGGCGCCGAGGTTGCCCGGATCCTGCAAGCCATCCAGATAAAGATAGGGGCGCCCCTCCTGGAGCGGCAGGGCGATGGGGCCGGAGCGGGGAAGGCGGGCGACGGCGAGGAGGCCGCGGGGAGCATCCGCATCGGTCAGGTCGTCGAACAGCTCCGGCGCGACCTCCAGCGGAGGAAAGGGGAGCGCACGGGCGATCCGCCCTCCTTCCGCAGAGGCGAGAAACACCGGGGTGGCGAGCACCTGGAGGAGCGGAAGGCCGGTGGCCAGGGCCTCGGCCACGAGGTGGGGGCCTTCGAGCACGGCGAGCTCGGCGCGCTCGCCTTTACTTCGCCGGAGCCGGCGAATATCCTTGAGCGTCTTATTCTGGCGACTGGAGATCATGACGACCGATCTTAAGAACTTCTGGCAGCGGCTCCAAACCGGGGTCGAAGTGGCGGTGGCGGGGACGGCTTCGGAGAGCCTGCTCGGTGTCCGCGACGGGATCCTGACCTACTTTCACGAGGGCCTCGACCGGCCGCTCTCGGTCGCCGTGGTCCCGCAGGCGGTGTCCGAGGCGCCCACCGGCATCCCGTTCACCGACGAGGAGACGTTGCGGCTCGCCCGCCAACGCGTCGGAGAGCTGGAGACGAAGCTCGGCTCCGCCTATCATTTCTACATCGCCAGTGAGTCCGGGATCCAGGCGATCGACACGTCGGCCGGTCCCCTCTATTTCATTCGCTACTGGACCGTGATCCGCGGCACCCTGGGAGAAGCCTGGGGCTCCAGCGGCGCCGTGCAGATCCCCGACCGGATCGTCGCCGGCCTGGACCAGGCGCAGATCCCGCAGGCGGTTCCGGGGACCCGCCGGAGCGGCGGCATCATCCGCTCGCTGACCGGCGGTCTCGAATCGCGGCGGCAAGCCATCGCGACGGCGACGGTGCATGCGCTGTCGAGCCTGTTTTACGGCATTCTGGAGAGCCGTCCGATCCGTTAGACCGCCGGAAAACGCCGGGGAGCGTCTCGCCTCGGCGCCCGGGCTGCACCTTGGATGTGTGTGCTAGCATGCTCGGCTTGTCGGCGTCGGGACTCCCCCGGTCGCACGACTCCCGGGCCGGCCTTTTTCAAGCCTTGCCGATCTAAACGCCTGAGGTATGACGATGAGCGAACATGAAGCCCACCTTTTTACGTCCGAGTCGGTGACCGAAGGCCACCCGGACAAGGTGGCCGACCAGATCTCCGATGCCATCCTGGACGAAGTGTTGCGCCAGGATCCGACCGGCCGGGTCGCCTGTGAAACCCTGGTGACCACGGACCTGATCGTCCTCTCGGGCGAGATCACGACCTCCGCAACGGTCGACTTCGTGGGCGTCGCCCGCCAGGTCGTCCAGGAGATCGGATACGACCGTCCCGAGATGAAGTTTGACGGGAACAGCTGCAAGATCATGCTGACCATCAACCGGCAGTCCCCCGACATCGCCCAGGGCGTCGACACCGGGGGTGCCGGCGACCAGGGTCTGATGTTCGGGTTCGCCTGCCGCGAGACGCCGGAGCTGATGCCGTTGCCGATCCAGCTCTCGCACCAGCTCACCCATCGCCTCGCCAAGGCCCGCCGCGCCCAGGAGCTCACCTGGCTGCGGCCGGACGGCAAGTCGCAGGTGACGGTGGAGTACGACGGCAAGACCCCGGTGCGGGTGCACACGGTGGTCATCTCGACCCAGCACGATCCGGACGTGTCCCAGGACGAGATCGTGGCCGGCGTCCTCGACAAGATCATCAAGCCGACGATCCCGGCGCATTTCCTCGACGACCGGACGGTCTACCACATCAATCCCACCGGCCGCTTCGAGATCGGCGGTCCCCACGGCGACTGCGGCCTGACCGGCCGCAAGATCATCGTCGATACCTATGGCGGCTATGGCCGGCATGGCGGGGGCGCGTTCTCGGGCAAAGATCCCACGAAGGTCGACCGCTCCGCCTGCTACATGGCGCGCTACGTGGCGAAAAACCTCGTCGCGGCCGAGCTCGCCGAGCGCGTCGAGGTGCAGGTGGCCTATGCCATCGGCGTCGCGCAGCCGGTCTCCGTCCGCGTCGACAGCTTCGGCACCGGCCAGATCTCCGACCGCCACCTGGAAGCCCTCGTCCGCGAGCATTTCGCCTTGTCGCCACGCGAGATCATCCAGCACCTCCAGCTGCGCCGCCCGGTCTACCGGCAAACCGCGGCCTACGGCCACTTCGGTCGCGAGGAGGACGGATTCACCTGGGAGCGCGCCGACCTGGCGGCAAAGCTCCGCAATGCAGCCCTGGCGGTTTCTGCCTGAGGAAGGGAGCCGGAGAGGCCGGAGTCCCCGGCCTCTCCCTTCCCGACCGGCTTCGGCATATGTGTCTTCCATGGTGAGAGATCCGCAGCACCATGCTGGGTTTTGAACCTGTCCGGCCCGCGAGGCCGCTTCCGGGATTTCGTCCTGGACAGAGCCCCCCCGGGGTGCTAGCCTACCGGGAGTCAACTCGAAACATCCTGGCGATACGTTGGCGATATGGCGACTCTGGACCATCCTGAACTGCGGGAATCCATCAACAATCTTCTGAGAAGCTCCCGGCCACGCCTGGAACGGGTGCTCAGAAATTTTGAGGTCCCTCCGGAGGACGCCGAAGACATTCTCCAGGATGCGCAGCTCACTCTTCTCTACAAGTGGGACAAGGTCCGCAGCCCCGAGAGCTGGCTGATCGGCACGGTCAAGAAGAAGTGCATCATGTACTGGCGCAAGCGCCGGGGCAGTCTCTGCGAAGCGGTAGACACGGCGATTCTCGACCTGATCTCGGTTCCGCAGGCTCCGGAGCAGGAGCGAACCGAGGTGACGACCGACCTGAGCCGGGTGCTCGCCAAGCTCTCCGCCCGCTGCCGTTC
Organism: Holophagales bacterium UBA5704; assembly: GCA_002420005.1. Taxonomy (GTDB): domain Bacteria; phylum Acidobacteriota; class Thermoanaerobaculia; order Multivoradales; family UBA5704; genus UBA5704. Next base: position 7,597 of record DIHE01000013.1, read on the forward strand.
CCTCCTCAAGCTGCGCTACGGCCTTGGCTATGGGCCGACCGAGGTCGCCGAGCAGATGGGGTACCAGACCTCGAGCATCCGGAAGGTCACCAACCGCTGCCTCGCCGCACTCACCCGGCAGCTCCTCGCGGTCGGTTTCCACAGCGACGTTCCGCCCGGCGAGATCGTCGATCCCGACCAGGATTGAGGGTCCCCCGGGGAGGGTGCAAGCACCATGGAGACCATCTGGCAGGACATCCGCTTCGGGATCCGGACCCTGATCCGCCATCCGGCCACCTCGGTCGTGGCGCTGTTGACCCTGGCGCTGGGGATCGGGGCCAATACGGCGCTGTTCAGCGTCGTCAACGGTGTGCTGCTGCGGCCTCTGCCCTATCCCGAGTCGGCGGAGCTGGTGGTGGTCCAGGAGAGCAACCCGGATCGGGGCCTGCCGATCTTCGGCGTCTCGCCGCCGAACTTCGAGGACTGGCAGCGGCAGAACCAGGTGTTCGAAGCGATCGGTGCCTCCACCGGAAGCCGCTTCAACCTGACCGGGGGGGATCGGCCCGAGGCGGTGCTCGGGGCGCAGGTGACGCCCGAGCTGTTCCGTGTCGCGGGAGTGGCGCCGGCTCTCGGCCGCACCTTCCTGCCGGAGGAGGGGCGTCCCGGGGGTCCCAGGGTCGTCATCCTCTCGCAGGGCCTCTGGCAGCGGCGCTTCGGCTCCGATCCCGCCGTCCTCGGGCGTCAGCTCCCGATGGATGGCGAGAGCTACACGATCATCGGCGTCATGCCGGCCGGCTTCGAGATCCCACGGCGGCGCGAGGTCTGGGTGCCGCTGGTGATGAATTTTCCTCCCGAGATGCGCGGCGCCCATTTCTTCAGCGTGTATGCGCGGCTCAAGGACGGTGTCTCGCTGGAGAAGGCGGCCGCCGAGATGAAGGCACTGGCCGCCCGTCTGGAGCAGCAGTATCCGGACTCCAACACCGGGTGGACGACGGTGACCCGCCGTCTGCAGGACGCCCTGGTCGAGGACGTGCGGCCGGCGTTGCTGTTGCTGCTGGCGGCGGTCGGCTTCGTCCTGCTCATCGCCTGCGTGAACGTGGCCAACCTCCTGCTGGCGCGGCTCGCCGCGCGCGAGCGCGAGATCGCGGTGCGCACCGCGATCGGCGCCGGCCGCGCGCGGCTGGTGCGCCAGATGCTCACCGAAAGCCTCGTCCTCTTCCTGGCCGGTGGTGCCCTCGGCCTGCTGGTCGGCCACTGGGCCACCCGCGGTCTGGTCGCCCTGTATGGCGAAGAGCTGCCGCGCGGTCAGGAGGTGGGGCTGGACGGTACCGTGCTGCTCTTCACCCTCGCCCTCTCCCTGGGCACCGGCCTGCTCTTCGGCCTGGCACCCGCGCTCTCCGCCACCAGTGGCGGCTTGTTCGGAGCGCTCAAGGAAGGTGGCCGGGCGGTGGCGGGGAAGGCCCGCGGCCGATTCCTGCGCCATGCCCTGGTGGTCGCCGAGGTGGCCGTGGCGTTGATGCTGTTGATCGGCGCGGGCCTTCTGCTGCGCAGCTTCGCCCGGCTGCGGGCGGTCGATCCCGGCTTCCAAGCCCAGGGAGTGCTCACCGCCGCGATCACGCTCCCGGAGCGCAAGTACCCCACCCCCGAGCAGAACGTCACTTTCACCAGCGCCCTGCTCGAACGCCTCCAGGCCACCCCCGGCGTGCGTTCGGCCGATACGGTCTACCCGCTGCCGCTGACCGACGACGGCTTCGTCCTCTCCTACACCGTCCAGGGCCGCCCGATCCCCCCCAGCGGCGAGGAGCCGAACGCCAACATCCGGCTGGTGACCCCCGACTACTTCCGCACCCTCGGCATCCGGGTGGTCCAGGGCAGGGTGTTCACGCCGCAGGACACGCTGACCTCACAGCCGGTCCTGGTGGTCAATGAAACCATGGCGCAGCGGACCTGGCCGGGGGAGACCGCGCTCGGCAAGCGCATCACCTTCGAGGATCCGGCCGAGCCCGGCGCGCAGTGGCTGGAGGTGGTGGGCGTGGTGGCGGACATCCATCATTCCGCCCTGGACCAGGACGCGGGGCAGGAGGCGTACTGGCCGCAGCTGCAGAGCCCGATCAGCCCGGACCTGACCGTCCTGCTGAAGACCGACGGAGATCCGGCGTCTCTGGCCGGGCCGTTGCGGGAGGTGGTGCGGTCCCTCGACCCGGACCTGCCGATGGAGCGGGTGCGCACCCTGGAGACGGTGGTGTCCGATTCTCTCGCCGGCTCGCGCTTCCAGACGATTCTCCTGAGCCTGTTTTCCGGCGTCGCCCTGCTCCTCGCCGCGATCGGCGTCTACGGCGTGATCAGCTACTCGGTGACCCAGCGCACCCACGAGGTCGGCATCCGCATGGCCTTGGGAGCACAGCGCCCGCAGGTCCTGGCCTTGGTCGTGCGGCAGGGGATGCTGCTGGTCCTTGTCGGAGTCGTCCTCGGCCTGGGCGGTGCGCTGCTGCTCCTGCGCCTGCTCGGCGACCGCGCCGGCACCTACCTGCGCGGCGGCGACGCCTTCGATCCGCTGACCTTCGTCGCCGTCCCCCTCGTCCTCCTCGCCGTCGCCCTCCTGGCCAACGCGATCCCCGCCCTGCGTGCCACGCAGGTGGACCCCCTCAAGGCGCTGCGGGCGGAGTAGGGGGATCGGGCGAATCCGGCGGATCTGACCGATTCGTCCGATCCGTCCGATGCCTCCGGTGCGCGCTACCCCCCCGACCGCTTCACCGCGTTGACGAACGCGCGGGCGTGGTCCACCGGGGTGCGCGGCAGGATGCCGTGGCCCAGGTTCATGATGTGGCCGCCGCCTTTGCCTTCTTCGAGGACGCGGGCGACGAGGCGCTCGATCTCGGGGATGGGGCCGAGGAGGGCCGCCGGGTCGAAGTTGCCCTGGAGGACCCGGTCGCCGACCACCTGGCGCACCTTCGAGAGCGGGACGCGCCAATCGACCGAGAGGACGTCCACCGGCAGGTCGCGCATCCCTTCGAGGAGATGCCCGCCGCCGTTCACGTAGTAGATGAGCGGCACGGTGCCGCGGATCGCGTCGGCGATCTTGCGCAGGGGCGGCAGGGCGAGGGCGCGCCAGCGTTCGAGGCTGAGCAGGCCGCCCCAGGTGTCGAAGAGCTGGAGCGCCTGGGCGCCCGCGGCGATCTGGCCTTTCAGATAGGCGATCGAGGTGTCCGCGATGCGGTCGAGCAGGACGGCGAGGCCCGCGGGGTCTTCATAGCTCCAGGCGAGCAGATGCCCGTAGTCCTTCGAGCCGCTGCCTTCCACCAGATAGGCGGCGAGCGTCCACGGCGTGCCGCCGAAGCCGATCACCGGCACCTGGCCGTCCAGCTCGCGGCGGACGAGGCGCAGAGCGTTGAAGACGTAGCCGAGCGACTCCTCGACGTCGGGCACGCGGAGGCGGTCGATGTCCTGGCGGGTGCGCACGGGGTGGGGGAAGGTCGGACCGTCCCCCTTGGCGAAGACCAGCTCGGCTCCCATGGCTTCGAGCGGGAGCAGGATGTCGGCGAACAGGATGGCGGCGTCGACGCCGACGAGACGCACGGGCTGCAAGGTCACTTCGGCCGCCAGCTCCGGGGTCTTGCACAAGGTGAGGAAGTCCGCCTTTTCGCGGATCGCACGATATTCGGGGAGATAACGGCCGGCTTGGCGCATCATCCAGACGGGTCGCCGCTCGGTGGCTTCGCCGCGGCAGGCTCGCAAGAAGAGGTCGTTCACAATGCGGGATAGGATACACTCTCGCTCCAATGTTCCGACTGGTTGCGTATGCGCCGGATGGCGTCCGGCGATTCCCTGTCCATCAGAGCGAGCTCCTGATCGGGAGCCTTCCTGAATCCGACATCTGCCTTCCCTACACCGGGGTGGCCCAGAAGCACGCGGTGCTGCGCTTCGACGGCCAGAGGTTGCTCATCGAGGACCTGGGGAGCCGCAAAGGCATCCTGGTGGGAGGCCGCAAGGTGCGCGAGGCGGCGCTGGAGGTCCTCGACGAGATCCGCGTCGGCGGGGTGACCCTGTTGGTGGAGGACGTGCTGCCTGCGCAGAGCAAGCCGCCGGTGCCGGCTGCGCCGCGCCGGATCGGGCCGCCGCGCATCACGCCGGAGCGCATGGTGGAGCACCTCGGGCGGCTCAGCGAGTGGGTGCTCGCCGACAACGAGAGTCGGACGACCTCGGAGGAGCTGATCGAGGAGGTCCTGGCGGATTTCGGGGGCGGCGTCTTCTTCCTCCTCCAAGGCGAGATGGAGACCGCGGGGCTGAAGCTGGTGGTGAGCACCGATGCCTCCTGGCTGGGAGCGGGGGAGCGGCTCACCGAGCAGCTCCTCGCCTGGCGCGATGCGGGCCACAACCTGGATCGCGGCGGGGCCTTCGACGGCGAGCTGGCCGGTGCTCCGGCCTGGGTCTGCTACCACGCCTTCGGGGCGATGGAGCGCACCTACACGCTGACCGCCGCCTTTCCGGCCTACCGACCGGGGGAGGGCTGGTCGCCGGTCGACGCCTTCCGCACGCTCGGGCACCTCGTCGTGCTCGGCCTGGTGCATCACGTCGGCTGGTATGAGCCGATCCTGCCGGGGCATCCGGGGCAGCAGGACCTGGTCCTCGATCCCGGCCTCGTGGTGGGGCAGTCCCAGGTGATGAAACAGGTCCTCGAGCAGCTCCGCGCGGCGATCGATCCCGGCGTGCACGTCCTCTTGCTGGGCGAGCCGGGCGTCGGCAAGGAGCTGCTGGCACGCTCGCTCCACCAGTCGGGTCCGCGCCGCCATGGCCCGTTCGTGGTCGCCACCTGCGGCGGCGCGCGGCCGGTGCAGATTGAAGCGGACCTGTTCGGTGCCGAGGTTCCGGGCAAGGGCGCCCCGGTGCGCCGCGAGGGCAAGCTCCTGCTCGCCCACGGAGGCACCCTGTTTCTCGACGACGTGGAGCAGCTCCCGGTGGAGGTCCAGGCCCGGTTGGTGCGCTTTCTGCGTTCCGGGCAGGTGGAGCCGGCGGGGAGCCATGCAGCCCACAAGGTCGATGTCCGGCTCGTGGCAGGAAGCCGCACGCCGCTCGAATCCGTGGTGGCGCGCGACCTCTTCCGCGCCGATCTCGCCTACCGCCTGTCGCAGGTGACGATCGAGGTGCCGACGATCCGCGACCGCCGCGAGGACCTGCCCTTGCTCATCCAGTCGTGCATCAACCGGTTCTGCCACGAGTCGGGCAAGCGCCTGCAGGGCATCACGGTCAAGGCGATGTCCGCGCTGCTCAACTACGACTACCCGGGCAACCTGATGGAGCTCGACAACATCGCCCGCCAGCTCGTCTACATGGCCCCCCCGGGGCGGCCGGTGGACGTCAACCTCCTGCCCGAGCGGGTGCGCAGCGGCCCTCTGGCGACCTCGCGCATCGACGCCGGCTCCGACCTCGATCTGGAACGCATGGTGAGTGCCTGCGAGCAGGCCGCCATCCGCGAAGCCCTGCGCCGCACGCACGGCAACAAATCCCACGCGGCCCGCATTCTCGGCTTGTCGCGCAACGGATTGGCCATCAAGATGGAACGGCATGGCCTGAAGGTGTAAGATGCGAAGGAGGAATAGGACCGCCCGGCGGTCTGTTGCTCCTGATACAGTGATCCGATAGCTCGGCTCAGTCTGTATAGAACCCGCGTGAGGGACTTCACGAACACTACGGTAGTTGGGTACGGTTTGAACCGGCTCACTACAGGAGCAGGTGCAATGCGTATCCAGGGAACTGTCAAGTGGTTCAACCCCGACAAGGGCTTCGGCTTCATCGTTCGCGAGGACGGCGGCAAGGATTGCTTCGTCCATCATTCCGCGATCAAGGGCGAGGGCTTCAAAAACCTCGCCGAAGGTGAGCGGGTCGAGTTCGAGGTCGTCCAGGGCCAGAAGGGTCCTGCCGCCGAGAACGTCACCAAGCTGTAAGCCCGGTCGTCGACCTTGGAGAGGCCGGTTTGCCGCGAGGCAGACCGGCCTTTTTCTTGGACACGGCACGCGATCGATTTGCGAGATAGAGTACGGTGGCAGGTCCTCACTCCTGGAAAGGAGCCCTCCATGGACATTCAGATGCCGAACGTGCACCGCTTTCGTCCGCCCCGCGCGCCGGCGAAGATCCTTCTGCGCGCCGCCGTCGCCGTCGTCGCCCTCCTGTTCGTCCTCACCAGCTGGTTCACCATCGAGCCCGAAGAAGCGGGGGTCGTCCTCCGCTTCGGACGTTTCGTGCGCCAGGTTCCTTCCGGCCCGCACATGAAGCTGCCCTATCCGCTGGAGACCGTGATCAAGGTTCCCGTCGAGCGGCAGCTGAAGGAGGAGTTCGGCTTCCGCACCAAAGAGGCGGGCGTCCGCACCACCTACTCCGACGAGGACCTGACCGCCGAGTCGTTGATGCTGACCGGCGACCTGAACGTCGCCGTGGTCGAGTGGACCGCGCAGTTCCGGGTGCGCGATCCGTACAAGTACCTCTTCAAGGTGAGGAACGTCCGCACGACGTTCCGTGACATGAACGAGACCATCATGCGCGAGGTGATCGGCGATCGCAGCGTCAACGAGGTGCTGACCGTCGGCCGCCAGGAGATCGCCGCCGAGGTGGAGCAGCGGTTGCAGAAGCTGTGCGACCAATACGAGACCGGGATCAAGATCGAGCAGATCGTGCTGCAGGACGTGAACCCGCCGGACGAGGTCAAGCCGTCGTTCAACGAGGTGAACCAGGCGCAGCAGGAACGGGAAAAGCTGATCAACCAGGCGCGCTCCGACTACAACCAGATCATCCCGCGCGCCAAGGGACAGGCGCAGCAGACCCTGGAGCAGGCGGAGGGCTTTGCCACGGATCGCGTCAATCGCGCCCGCGGCGACGCGGAGCTCTTCCTGCAGGTCCATGCCGCGTATCAGCGTGCGCCGGAGGTGACGCGGCGCCGCATGTATCTGGAGACGATGAGCCGGATCTATCCCAAGGTGAAGCGGAAGATCGTGATCGACGAGAGCCTCAAGGGCGTCCTGCCGCTCCTTTCGCTCGACAAGACGACGGAGGTGAAGCCATGAGAGAGATCAAGTGGGTCGCCGCCGGCCTCGCCGCGCTGGTCGCCGTGGTCGTCCTGTGGAGCGCGGTCTTCATCGTCACGGAGACCGAGCAGGTCGTCCTCACCCAGTTCGGCAAGCCGGTCGGCAAGCCGATCATGACGCCGGGTCTCAAGCTGAAGATGCCGTTCGTCCAGACCGTGCATGCGTTCGAGAAGCGCTTTCTCGAATGGGACGGCAATCCGAACCAGATCCCGACCAAAGACAAGCGCTTCATCTGGGTCGACTCGTATGCGCGCTGGCGGATCAACGATCCGCTGCTGTTCTTCCAGCGTCTCCACGACGAGCGGGGCGCGCAGTCGCGGCTCGACGACATCCTCGACGGCGAGACGCGCAACACGATCGCCAAGCACGAGCTGATCGACCTCGTCCGCTCGACGAACCGGCCGTTCGTGGTCGCCGAGGACATCGCCGAGCTGAGCCAGCCGGAGGCCGCCGAGCGGGTGGAATTCGGGCGCGACAAGCTGACCGAGGAAGTGCTCCAGAACGCCCGCCGCCGCACCGGCGACCTCGGCATCGAGATCCTCGACTTCCGGATCAAACAGATCAACTACGTCGACGAAGTGCGCCAGGAGGTCTATGCGCGGATGATCTCGGAGCGCAAGCGGATCGCCGAGCTCTATCGCTCCGAGGGAGCCGGCGAAGCGGCGCGCATCGCCGGAGAGAAGGACCGCCAGCTCCGGATCATCGAATCGGAAGCCTACCGTTCCGCGCAGGAGGTCCGCGGCAAGGCCGACGCCCAGGCCGCCGACATCTACGCCGCGGCCTACAACCGCGATCCGGACTTCTACCGCTTCCTCAAGTCGATGGGAACCCTCGAAGAGAGCTTCGACCCCGACACGGTGCTTCTGCTGTCGACCGACAGCGAGCTGCTGCGCTATCTGGGCTCGGCGAAGTAGGGGAGGAGGCTCCGCCGCCCGGGGGAACCGGGCGGCGCGAGCCTCGGTTCGCTTGGTCGCGTCTGCTAGGCCGTGGCAGGAGGAGCAGGTGCGAAACGCAGCCGCCGAGCCGTCGGCGGCGATGCGGACGCTCCCCGCCGGACCTCCCGCGGTGGTATCGGGCCAGCTTTTGCGCCCCACTGGAGTCTGTTAGAATCAACAGATGAGCAAGTTACCTTGGCGCCGATGGCTGGAAGGCCTCTTTAGGAGTACCGAAGAGCCTGTCGAGAAGGGGGTCGGCTTCGATCTGTTCATAAGCTACTCCACGGACCCCGACTATCCACTGGTTTCAAAGCTGGCCAGCTATCTCCAGAGCTTCCACGAGATTCCGACCGAGGGAAATATTCGGCTTCGACCCTTGAGGATCTGTGTTGACGCAGCGGACTTCCATTTGCCGGCACAGGCGGGCTCGGAGACCCTTGAAGTCGGCGCCCTCATCGAGAAGTATCTCGCCGAATCGGCGGAGCTCTTAGTGCTGGGCTCCCGTAATGCTTGCCGCTCGGCCTGGGTGCGGGACGAGATCCTCTGGTTTCTCAAGCACAGCGGCAAGCAGAAGGTCCGGCTGGCAGTGACTGAATGGGCCGGCGCCGAGGGGGCGCTTGAGGAGGTCATTCCGGCTCCACTGATCGAAGCCGGACTGCATCTCGGGAGTTGGTATGACTTGCGAAGCTTCCGTCAAGATCTGCCAGGCCGGGACTTAGCCGACGAAATGCTGCGGCTGGCCGCCGACCTCCAAGGGGTGCCGGCAAGCCAGATCCGGTCTTATTCTAAACGCGAACGGGACCGCCAAAAGGAGGAAGCGGCCAAGAAGATCCGTTTGGAAAGGGATGCTCGCCAGCGCGCCGGCTCTTTGCTCCTGCTGAATCTGGCCCGCCAGGAATTGACGCGCAGCGATGCCACGCTCGCAGCGTGGCTCGCTTTGGAAGGTCTCCCGCGAGACATGGCGGCCCCAGACCGGCCCTACGTTCCAGAGGTTGAGGTCGAACTCTACCGGGCGATGCTCCGGCAGCGCGAACTGCGCGTCCTGGTCGCACCCGTCGACAAGGCGTCCTTTAGCCCCGATGGGAAGCACTGGATCGCCAGCTCTGCCGAGGATACAGCGATCATTTTCGATCTCGTGAGCGGCCAGGAGGGCACCGTTCTCCGCGGCCAGGACCCGGGATACGACGCCGCTCGGTTCAGCCGCGACAGCCGCTTCGTCCTGACCGTCTCCTGGCACGACTCTGCCAAGGTCTGGGAGGCCGCCAGCGGCCAGCTCCTCTCGACCGTGAGAGTGCCTAAGGGCGGAGTGAGCTGCGCCGCTCTAAGCCCGGACGGCCGTTTTCTGCTGACGGCTTCCGGCGACCGGCGGTACCGCGCATTTAGCAGTGGCCCTCGCTCGCGGCCACTAGTCGCGGTCAGTGGCGAAGGTATCCGCCTCGTGGCGGGGAACCGAGGAGAAATCATCGTCACGACTGCCGACCCCAACGTTTCACCCCAGAAAGAGAAGGTCGATACGACGGCGCGTCTTTGGGATGTGGCCACGGGCCGCCTTCTCTCCGTCTTGGAGCATCCCGCGGTCGTGGGTTCAGCGGAGTTCAGTCCTACCGGCCAGCACGTGATTACCCTCTGCGAAGACTCCATCGCCCGTCTCTGGCGAGTGAAGACTGGGAAGTTGACCACAAAGCTGCGCGGTCATCACGAGCGCACCTTTCTCGCCGTCTTCAGCCCGGACGGGAGATATGTGCTCACAGCTTCCGGCGTTGCGTCCTCTTCGCAACCGGTCGCCTTCCTCTCTGAGGTCAGTACGGGACGGCAAACCGCGGTTCTGGAGGGGCATAGTGCTGATCTCGTGCATGCGGCGTTCAGCCCGGACGGTCAACGTGTGGCCACGGCTGCGGAGGATCAGACTGCCCGCATCTGGGAGGTACCGGGCGGCCGGCTTGTCACCGAGGTGAAAGGGCACGAAGGCGTGGTTTCTCACGTGGCCTTCAGCCCGTGCAACCGTTTTTTGGTTACCGCCTCTGACGATAAAACCGCCCGGGTATGGAAGGTCGACGACGGCACACAGGTCGACTTGCTGAGGGGCCACGACGGGGCGGTGAGGTCGGCAGCCTACTCCGCGGATAGCAAGACGATTATCACGACTTCGTTGGACGGGACCCTGCGTTTTTGGCAGCACGGCCCCTGTGAAGGAATGGTCGTCCTGGAAGGACATACCGACAAAGTTGTCCATGCCTGCTTCAGCCCAGATGACTCATGGGTGGCAACGGCCTCCGAGGACCGCACCGTCGGGATCTGGAATGGCTGCACCGGCGCGCTGCTCTCGCGGATTGATGGCTACGGGTCTGGTGTGCAGAAAGCGAGCTTCGCCCCGAACGGCCGCATCCTCGCCTCCGTCAGCCTGGAGGGCACGCTCCTCTGGGACCTGATGGCTGGCCGCGCGGTCTCGTTCCTGCCGAAACAGAGTAGCGGGGCGTTCCACCCGAAGGGCACCAAGTTCGCGACCGGCTCTCCGGATGGCAAGGTCCATCTCTGGGACGCCGCGACGGGAACCAAGATAGCGACCCTGGAGGGACATGAGGGAGAGGTCCAGCAGGTCGCTTTCAGCCCCGACGGTGAGATCCTGGCGTCCGCCTCCGCGGACAAGACCATTCGGCTGTGGGGTGTGACCACAGGGTGCGAGTTCGCAGTGCTCGCGACAGCGAGTTCTCGGGTCTCCCAAATCGCCTTTCATCCTCAAGGGCGGCAGCTCCTTGCACTTTACGAAAACGACGCATGGCTCTGGTCTGTGCCCGAGGGTAAACTGATCGACCGGCTGGATGGGCATTTGGGAACCGCCATTTACTATGCCTCCTTTACCGAGGATGGCCAGTGGGTGGTCACTGTGGGCGCAGATTGTCTCGGGCGGGTCTGGGGTACCACGAACGGGGATCCCCGGGCGATCCTCCGGGGGCACGGAGACGCCGTCCTCTACGTCGCTTTGAGCTTGGAGGGGAGAGCCTTGACAGCGAGCCGAGACGGAACTGCCCGCCTCTGGAATCTGCCCAGCGGGCACCAAGTGGCCGTTCTGGAGGGCCATCAAGACAAAATCTACCAAGCCTCTTTCGCACGCACCGGTCGGCGTGCGGTTACCGCGTCGGCGGACGGCACTGCCCGCCTTTGGCGCATCTTCGGCTCGACGCAGGAACTGATCAATCACGCGAGGAGTAAGCTGCCGCGGCCCCTGACAACCGAGCAGCGCCAGCGGTTGGTGCTCGACCCGACTGACCCGAATAGCTGATGCCGTGCCTCCGGCCCCGAGTCTCTCCAACAACCTTGATGTGATTCGAGGAGCCAGGTTGGTCGGCCCCGGTCCTCTCCCGAACGGAGAGGGTGGAGCCACCCAGGCCATCAAAAGCCGCGAGTCGGTCAACCCCTTCACGTTACCACGGCCCGCCTCGCGATCATCATGAGAGCGCGCAAAGCCTCATTGACCGCCTCTGAGGTTGGGAACGCCAGAGCAACGTCAGGTTCCAGCAAGACGACGTTGCTGCCCTGCTGATACCGCTCGTAGTACTTCCCGCGCACCGCGTTGGTGAAGTCGTATTCGGGTCGGATGTCTTCGTCTTCAGCCTTCATAGCTTTTCCGTTCACGAGGAGTGGCCTCCCGAGCGCTGATGAGCCGCACCACATCTTGCGCCTCATCCTCAGAATGTACCACGACGAGCAGGCGCCCCTGTTTGGAATAACCGAGGGTTGCTGCTCTGAATTCTCCGCTGGAGTGCTCCTTGTCTGGGATCGTCCCCGCCAGCGGGTCGCCGAAAACCGTCGACGCCTCGTCGAAAGCCACCCCGTGTTTCTCGAGGTTGCGCTTCGCCTTGGATGTGTCCCACGTGAACCGCACCAGTCTCCCTCAATTCCCCGGCAGAGCGTCCGTATCCCCCACGCTGCCGAACTTGCCGGACGGGTTGCGGTAGGTCTTCTGGGCGCCGGTGACGGTGTCGGTGACGGTCAGGGTGTATTCGACGTTCGAGAGGGCTCCGTAGAACACCCACCACTTGCCGTTCAGGGCGCGGCCGTCGAGGACTTTGACGACCAGCTCGACGTTGGCGGCGTTGAAGAACCAGAAGGAGCCGGTGTCGGTGGTCAGGGGGACCGGCTTGGCGGTGCCGGTGTTGCCCTGGAAGTCCTTCCAGTTGGCTTCGAGGCGGAAGCGGTTGCCGTGGAGGCAGAGGGTGGTGGGGCCGGCCTGGCAGCTTCCGGCTCCCGCGAGGTCGGTCTTCCAGTAGCGCAACAAGGACGCCAGCGCGGCGGGCGGGTTGGTGGGGGCGGTGTGGTTCGCCTGGTCGCGGCTGCTCGGGCCGTGGCAGGAGGAGCAGGTGCGGATCTCGCCGGGCTGGAAGGTGAGCCAGTAGCGCTCGCGCACCACGGCCTGCCCCTGGGTACCGGTCAGCTGCCAGGTCAAGGCGCGGCCGGCCGGGACGAACGCGGCCACCGAGCCGTCGGCGGCGATGCGGACGCTTCCCGCCGGACCTCCGGAGGTGGGGTTCCGCGCTTGCGGATCGTGCAGCGGGCGGGCGAGCACGCGGCGGCCGGGGCGCGGATCGGCCGGCCCGCCGAGGCCGCGGAGCTGATCGGCCTGGAAGATCTGCAGGTGGCTCACCTGGTAGAGCGGCCCGTTCGTCCCCGTGGTGCGCGCGCCGCCGCCGGAGACCTGGAGGTTGAACGGCTGCTGGCGGTCCAGGCGATCGCGGGTGGTGACGTTGCGGCTCACCATCAAGGCCAGACCGCGGCTGCGCATCCAGGACTTCAAGGTCTCCGGATCGACGCCTTCCTGGGTGAAGACGGAGCGTTCCGGCGCTTCGAAGGCCGCGGTGCGCGCCACCGGCTTCGGCCGTGCCTTCACCTCGACGGGTTGCAGCTCCCACAGCTCGCCGGAGACGCTCACCAGCTCGTCCGGATCCCAGTAGGAGAGCGTCTTGCGGATGCCGTTGGTGAGCGGCGGCCCGGCGGTCAGATGACCGTTCGCGCCGGGCACCAGGAGCTTCAGGCGGAAGGCGTAGCGCGAGGCCGGCTGCTGGCGGGAGCCGATGTTCTCGTCGCCGCGCGTCTCGGCGGTGTGGACCGCGAGGAGCTGGCCGTTGGAGAGGGGGAGCGGGTCGCGGTAGTGCCCGGTGTGCTCGGCCGGTGGCGTCTCGCCGTCTTCGGTGACCCCGCGGGTGCTCGGATCGGTGAGATGCGTCGCGACCACCTGATCGGCGGGGAGGGTCGGCGGTGCATCGAAGGCGGTCAAGCGGCCGGAGGCGTGCGTCTGGAACTCCAGGGCATCGACGCCGACATAGCGGCCCGGCCGGGTGGGGTCTTCGCGGATCTGCAGGAAGCCCTCGACGGGGGTGCCGTTCAGCCTTCCGCTGGTTTCCGCGATGAGCTCGACGAGCTCGTCGTCGTCGTTGAACGCGCGGTCGAAATAGCTGTGCAGCTCATGGCGGCCGAGGTGGTTGAGCGTCTCGTGCCCGGTGCCGTCCTCGTTGATCTCCCAGGGGAAGAACTGGTTGAAGGAATGGCCCTGGAGGTTGGTGCCGGCGAGCAGGTCCTGGCGCGCCGAGCGCGGCTCGGGGAAGACCTCGGAGCGGGTGGCGAGCCGGGCGGCTCCTGCGGTCTCGTCGGCGTAGTCGAAGGTGCCGTATTCGTTCCCTTCGAGATCGTCGTAGTCGGCCTGCTGGTCGCGCTGCAGGTGGTCCCAGCGGGTGTAGACGATGCGGCCGAAGCTGTCGAGAATCGGCGTGAAGACCCCGGAGGGGGAGTGGTCGAGGAGGCGCAGGTCCCCGCTCTGCGCGTCGAGGCTCCACAGGCCCGAGGTGGTGGGGGCTTCCTCGTACTCGTCGAGCTGCGGATGCAGATGCCGCTCCCCGGAGCGCGGCCGATCCGAGGAGAAGAGGATGCGTCCGTTTGGGCTGTAGAGCGGGCTCACGTTGTTGAACGCGGCCGGCTGCTTCGCCACCCGGGTGACCGTCGCCGTCTGCCCCTCGGCCAACCCGGTGACCTCATAGATCTGCCACCAGGTCTCCACCGGCACGTAGCGCTCGGTCGGCGCGCCGACCACCATGCTGAACAGAGCCTTGGTGCCGCTCCAGTGGACGCTGGGATCGCGCACCGCGATCGAGGTGCCGCCCTGGAAGCCGTCGACGCCGAAGCCGGCTTCCCGCGTCAGGTTCCGCAGAGCTCCGCTCGGATAGAGGATGTACAGGTCGCCGCCGCGGCCGGCGCTCTCCACGTCCGGCCGGTGGTTGCCGAACACCGAGCCGATGGTGATGAAGTCCGCCGGAATCGGCACCTGGGTCACGAAGAGGATCGGCGCGGGAAGGGCCACCGCGCGCTCTTCGGCGGGCGGGGACGGCAGAACGTCCGCCGGGGCCGCTGCGAATGCGGCGAGGGCCAGCACAGCGAGGGCGAGGCGCGGAAGCGGGGACTGCGGGGAGCGGACAGCCTGCGTCATCGGATCGAGCCTCCTTGAAGGTGTGCCGATTGTCTCCGAGGGGCGGCAGGGGATTCAGTGAGTTCCTTCACAGCGAAGCCGCCCGCCGGTGTCCCTTGCGCCTGACCGATTTCTCCATTCTTTCGCGCAACGCTTGATGGGGTGGCGGCTTCGGCCGACACCGTTCATTGCCGACAGGTCTCGATCCTGTGGCACTCTGCCCTTCGGGGCAAGGAGATTCAGCATGAAGGTATTGCGTCTGGCAGCTCTGCTCCTCACCGTCTCCGCCGTGGCCTTCGCCAGCGTCCCGAAACCGGGGGCGCTGAATCCCAGTGGGGCCTTCATGACCAACGTGTGGAAGCAGTGCGTGATGACCTGCGCCGATGGGTTCCGCACGTTCCCTTCTTGCAGCGCTGACACGGCACTGTGCTGCAACGCGGCCAACAACATCGGTTGCGCCAGTCATGGCGGCCTCGACAACGGCTATTGCACGCCGCCGGGCGGCTCTCCGGAATACTGCCCGTAGTCGCTGCCGAGAGCCCGGGCGCGGTGACGGCGAGGCCGCTTTCGCCGCGCCTCTTCTCCTGTGAGGGCGGCCGGCCTGTTACCATTCCCGCGTGAAGACCGTGGTCCTCCTCCTGCTGAGCCTGATGCTCACCGCCCCCGCCTTCGCCCACGCGGCCCCGGCGGCGCCGGCCCGGTTGCCGGTGGAGGCCTTCGAGCTGGAGAACGGGATGCGCTTCCTTCTCGTGCAGCGGCCCGGAGCGCCGATGGTGGCGGCGGCGTGGTCGGTGCGCACCGGATCGGGCGATGAGCGGCCGGGAGTCACCGGGATCAGCCATCTGCTCGAGCATCTGATGTTCCATGGCAGCCGGCGGATCGGCACCCGCTCGCCGGATCGTGAAGGCGAGCTGATGGCGCGCCAGGACGAGCTGGCGGATCGCCTCTTCGACCTACGCCAGCAGGCTGCGTCGGCATCCCGCGACGGCGAGGTCGCCGATCTCCAACGCCGCCTCGACCGGCTCCTGGCGGATCAGCAACCCCTGATGGTGCGCTCCGAGATGCACCGCCTCTACCGCGATGCCGGTGCGGTGGGGGTTAAAGGCCTCACCGACCGCGACCACACCGTCTACTACAGCCTCGTCCCCGCCAACAAGCTGCCGCTTTGGTTCTGGCTGGAGTCCGACCGTTTGATGGCTCCCGTTTTCCGCGAGTTCTACAACGAGGGCGGGATCGTCGATGAAGAGCGGCGGCAGCGGCTGGAATCGACGCCGGCCGGCCCGGCGGTGGAGCGGCTCGCCGAGGCGTTCTGGGAGGGGCACCCCTACGCCTGGCCGACCCTCGGCCGCACGGCCGATCTGGCGGCTCTGCGCCGTGGGCAGACCGAGGCCTGGTTCCAGGCGCACTACCGGCCGGATCGCCTCACCGCCGCGCTGGTGGGAGATTTCGATCCGGAGCAGATGAAGGTCCTCGCCCGCGCCTACTTCGGCCGCTTGGCGCGGCCCGCGGCGCCGTTTGCCGAGAGCGCTGCCGATCCGGCGCCCGCGGCAACCCCGGCGGGGGAGCGGCGGGTGACCGAGACGTGCGCGTGCACGCCGCAGGCGCGGGTGCTCTACCGCACCCCGTCCTTCGGCGACCCGGACACCTACGCCCTCGACGTCCTGGCCGGCGTGCTCAATGGCCGCACCGGCCGGCTGTTCCGCTCGCTGGTGCTGTCCCAGGGCAAGGCCTTCGCCGCCTGGGCCGAGCACGATGCCGCGCGGCGGGGCGGCTCGTTCTCGGTCGTCCTGGAGCCGCGCGGCGACGCGACGGCGGACGAGCTGGTCGCCGCCTGGGACGCCGAGGTCGAGCGCCTGCGGCGCGAGCCGGTCGGAGAGCGTGAGCTGCAGAAGGTGAAGAACCAGATCCTGACCGACTCCTGGCGGCGGATGAGCGACCCGCTCGCCTTCGCCCTCGCGCTCCTCGCCGCGGACGGGCAAGGCGACTGGCGCCATCTCGACCGCTGGCCCGCCGCGACCCTCGCCGTCACCCCGGCCGACCTGCAACGGGTCGCGGCCACCTGGCTCGATCCGCGGCAGCGCACGGTGGGGATCTTCGCGCGGGGTGGCCGGTAGGCCTGCGGAGCGGTCAGGGCCGAGCGATCACAGGCTGTTACGCCATGAGCCGCGCAGGTGGCTGAGGGTCTCCAGATCCTGCTGCAGGTCGTCCGCCTCGAAGTGCGGAGCGATGCGGCGCATTCCAAGGAGCTGGTGGAATTCCCAGAGCGACAACCCGGCCAGCTCGTGAGCCTTGCCCAGGGAGAGTCGGCCTTGAGCGTAGAGGTGGGCGGCCAGCTCGATGCGGACCTGGTCGACGGTCATCCGTGCTGCGTCCAGGACATCTTGGGGTATTTCGAGATGAGGTGTGGCGGGCATGGGGACTCCTCCTTGAAGACCTGGCCGAGCCGGTGCCATCGTACCAGATCGACCCGGACAGAGCAGCCGGAGGCTGCTACCATGCTCCCGTGACGACGGTTGTTCCCTTCCTGCTCCAATTCGCGCTGGCCGCCGCCCCCGCCCCGGTGGTCATTCCCGACCGGCCCGAGGCGTTGCGGTTCGAGGAGCTGCGTTTCGAGGTGCCGGACGCCGCCGCCCTCCGGCACGTGCTGTCCAACGGGGTTCCGGTCTATGTCGTCGAGGACCATGCGCTGCCCCTCGTGGACGTGGCGGTGGCGGTTCGCAGTGGGGACTGGGTCGATCCTCTGGAGAAGGCGGGGCGCGCCTCATTCACCGCGGCCCTGGTACGGCGGGGGGGCACCGCGAGCCGGACGCCGGACGATTTCGATGAGCAGGCGGATTTTCTCGGTGCAGAGCTGGCGAGCGTGGCGAGCAGCACGCGCAGCGGCGCGACGCTCAACGTCTCCAGCTCCTCCTTCGGAGAGGGGCTGGAGCTGCTTTGCGAGATGATCCGCACCCCCCGCTTCGACCCGGCGCGGGTGGCGACCGCGCGCGACAACCTGCGGGAGAGCCTCGGCCGGCGGACGGATGATCCGCTCGCCGTGCTCACCCGGGAATGGAGCCGGCTCCTCTACGGGCCGGGCCATTACCTGGTGCGCGAGCTGACCCCGCGGCACCTGGACGGCCTCACGCCGGAGGCGCTCGCCGCGTTCCACCGCGCGACCTGGCGGCCGGAGTCGATGGTGGTGGCCGTTTCGGGCGACGTGACGACCACCGACGCCCTGGCCCGCCTGGAGACCTGCTTTGCCGGCTGGCCCGCCGGCGCAGGAGCGCCGCCACCGTGGCCGCCGCCGGCTTCGACGTTTCCGCCGCGCACCGGGTTCTACCGGGTGGAGCGCGACATCCCCCAGGCCAAGATCACCCTCGGCCACCTCGGCGCCCAGCTCAAGGGCTGGGACGATCCGGACGACGCCGTGCTGGAAGTGATGAGCGAGGTGCTCGCCGGGCGCCTGTTGCGGCGGCTGCGCGGCGAGCTGGGGATCGCCTACCGCACCGATGCCTCCTTCGGCACCGGCCTCTCCGCGCCGGGGGTCTTCGAGATCTTCCTGGAGACCGAGAACGCCAACGCCGCGCGCGCCCTGCGGGAGGCCGTCGCCGAGGTCCGCCGCCTGCGCGAGGAGCCGGTGGGGGAGCCGGAGCTCGCCTTCGCCCGCAAATCGCTCATCGACCGCTTCCCCCTGCTCTTCGACACCGCCGCGGAGGTGGCCGGCCGTTTCGCCGAGGACGACTACCTGGGCCGGCCCCATACCTACTGGACCAGCTATCGCGGCCGGATCGGCCGGGTGACGCCGCAGCAGGTGCAGCGGGTGGCGCAGCGTGCGCTCCAGCCGGATCGCCTCCTCGCCGTTCTGGTGGGGAAGTGGGCGGACGTGATGAGCGGTGCCCAGGCGGCAGGGATCCAGCTCGACGCCCTCGTCCGCGCTCCGGTGGTGCAGTTGCCGGAACGCGATCCGCTCACGCTGGAGCCCCATTAGGAGCTTCAGATCTCTGACTTCGTCTATTCTAGGGATTCGACCGGGTGGGCGTTTGGTGCGAAAGGGGGGACTCGAACCCCCACGGCCTTGCGACCACAAGATCCTGAATCTTGCGCGTCTACCATTTCCGCCACTTTCGCAGTGGGTTGCGCCACTCTCGCAGCGCGGGGTGGATTCTAGGGAGGAAGCATTCGGATGTCAATCATGTTGCCGGGGTCCGCTGGACCTTTGCGGGAAGAGGCCTTCGGCCGGGTCGACCGGGCGGGGCGTAAAGGTCTGGATCTTCAGGAGATCACGGCCGGGATGCCGGGCGTCGAGGAGGCCGACGTCGAGGCCGCGCTGCGCGGCCTGGAGAGCCGTGGCCGTCTCATCGAGGTGGAGGGGCGCTGGTATGCGCCCGAGCACACCCCGTGGGCGGTCGGTTTCATCGAGCGGCTGGAGACCGGGGACGCGCTCCTGCGGCCGGGTTTTCGCGAGGAGGCGGACCACATCATCCGCGACCGTTCCTCGAAAGGAGCGCTGACCGGCGATCTGGTCCTCGTCAAGCGCCTCGGCCGCAAAGCCAAGGAGGGAGACTGGAAGCTGCCCGAGGCCCACGTCCTCAAGATCCTCTCCTCGCGCTCCGACACCCTGGTGGGATCGATCGAGGTGGTCGAGGGCCGGCACCAGCTCGTCCCCTTCGATCCGAAGATGACCCTGGAGCTGGAGGTGAAGGGCGCCGAGGCGGTCCCCGAAAACCACTTCGTGGTCGTCCGCGTGGTGCGCGGGAAGCGGCCGGTCGGGCATGTGGTCGAGGACCTCGGACATCCCGACACACCCGGAACCGATGTGCGGGTGGTGCTCGCCCACTATCAGATCCCCGAGGTCTTCCCGCCCGCGGTGCTGCAGCAGGTCGCCGGCTTCCCGGCCGATCCCCGGCCCGCCGACTGGCAGGGCCGCGAGGACCTGCGCAGCCAGGTCGTGGTCACCATCGACGGCGCCAGCTCGCGCGACTTTGACGACGCCGTTTCCCTTGAACGCCTGCCGGGCGGTGGGTTCCGCCTTGGCGTCCACATCGCGGACGTGGCGCATTACGTGCGCGAGGGGAGCGACCTCGACCTGGAGGCGTACCGGCGCGGGACGAGTGTCTACTATCCGGATCGGGCGATCCCGATGCTCCCGGAGGCGCTGTCGAACGGGCTCTGCTCCCTGCGGCCGGGCGTGCCACGGCTGACCCTTTCGGCGTTCCTCGACATCGACCGCGCCGGCAAGGTGACGCTTCGCCGCTTTGCCGAAACGGTGATCCAGAGCGCCCGCCGGCTGACCTACGACGAGGTGCGGCGGGTGCTCGAAGAGCCGCGCCCGGGCGATGCCGCGGACTACGGCCCGGTGCTGCCGGCGTTGCGGGAGATGCATCTTTTGATGAGCATCCTGCACCACGGGCGGGCGATGCGTGGCTCGATCGACTTCGACCTGCCGGAGGGAAACGTCGAGCTGGACACCGAGGGCACGGTGGTCGGGGTGACTCCGGCGCAGCGCCACGTGGCGCACCGGATCATCGAAGAGTTCATGCTGGCGGCGAACGAGTCCGTGGCCTGTGAGCTGGAGACCACCCAGATCCCGGCGCTCTACCGGGTGCACGATGCGCCGCCACCGGATCGGCTGGCCGAGCTGCGCGAGGTGCTGCGTCCGCTGGGTCTGGAGCTCAAGGGGAACCTGGACGTGGTGCATCCCACCGTGCTCCAGGCGGTGGTGACGCAGGCGCAGGGAACGGCGGTGGAGTCTTTCGTCTCCTCGGTCGTCCTGCGCTCGATGCAGCGGGCGTTCTACAGCCCCGAATGCCGCGGCCACTATGCGCTCGCCGCGCGCTGGTACACCCATTTCACCTCGCCGATCCGGCGCTACCCGGACCTCGTGGTGCACCGCGCCTTGAAGGCGTATCTGAAGGGTGGGCTCGCCGGCTGGCTGCCGATCGCCGACCGTCTGACCGAGATGGGGGAGCACACCAGCACCACGGAGCGGCGGGCGGAGCAGTCGGAGCGCGATCTCCTGCAGTGGAAGAAGGTCCGTTTTCTGGCCGGCCGGATCGGCGAGCGCTTCACCGGCCGCATCTCCGGCGTGCAGCCGTTCGGTCTCTTCGTCCAGCTCGACACCTACTTCGTCGACGGCCTGGTCCCCGTGCGTACCATGGCGGACGACTACTACGTCTACGAAGCGGACGCCCACCGGCTGGTCGGCCAGAACACCGGCCGCACCTTCCAGCTCGCCGACGCCGTCGAGGTCGAGCTGGCGGGCGTCTCCCCGCGCCATCGCGGCCTGGACCTTAAAATCGCGGGCATGCCCGAGCCGCGCGACCGGCGGGAGGATCGGCCGGGCCGGCGGCGGGGGTGAGCCGCTCAGCCTTCCCCGGACATCGCGGATTCCAGCTTGCGTAGCTCGGCGAGGATGGCGTCGCGGCCGTTGCGGTTCTGGAGGGCGTGCAGGAGCTGGATCTGCCAGTCGGCGTTGCGGGCGTCCGGCCGGGCCTGCAGGTACCGAAGGCTGGCGGTGAAGCTGCCCGCGGTGCGGAAATCCGGCGCCTGCGCGGCCACCAGGGCGATGAGGGAGGCGAGGCGCTCCGGTGTGTCCTTGGTGCCGGTACCCAGGCCCGTGGCGATCTCGTAGCCCAGCACCTGGGCGCGCAGCGCGGGCGGAAAGCCGGCGGACTTCTCGCTCAAGGAGACCGAGCGATAGCGGCTCTCGGCGAGGCGGCCGGCGGCGAACAGGTTCTCCAGGTTGAGCACCTGCACCTCGACGTCGTCCGGATGGCGCTCCAGGTACCGCGCCGACAGAGCGGCGGCGTCCGCCGGCTTGGCGAGCCGGCCCCCGAGCAGGCTCGCGTAGGTGAGCATGGCGCGGCGGTTGTCCAGATCCTTGTCGGTGATTTCCTTGAGCACGGGTGCCGCCTCATCGGCCTTGTCGAGCGCGAGGAGGACGCGGGCCTGGGCGAGGCGTGCCTCCGACCAGCGGCGGGGCTGCTTCTCGAAGGTGTAGACGGTCTGCACCGCACCGAAGGCCTGGAACGCCTCCTCCAGGCGCGGGGCCCCGGTGGGTTTGCCCTGCCGCGAGCCCAGCTCGGCCAGGGTGAGGCCCAGGTTGTTCTGCGTCTCCGCCCAATCCTGCGCCTCCTTTTCCGGTTTGAGCGTGGTCAGCGCCTGGCGCAGGTGCTCGGCCGCTTCCTGCAGGAACGAGATCGCCGCTTCGCCTGCGGTGCGGATGCCGCGCGATTGCAGCGCCGATCCCAGGTTCATCTGCGCCGCGCTCCAGATCTCGGGAGAGCGCCCATCGGAGACGGCGGCCAAGGCCTGGCGGTACAGGTCGATGGCCTCGTCGAGGCCTTTGACCGAATTGGCGCCGCCGCCGAGGATGGCGCGGTCGGCGGTGACGTTCGCGAGGTCGAGGGTGGCCACGGCCCAGGGGACCGGCTGCTGGTCGCGCGACAGCCCTTTCCAGGTCTCGCGGCAGGCGTTGAGAGCGTCGCCGAGCAGCTTGCCGGTTTCGGCGCCGCCTCCGGCGGCGAAGGCCTGTTGGCGCAACGCTTTGCAGCCACCCGCAGGAGCCGCGGCGGGCGCGGCCGGTGCCGCGGGTGCCTGGGCGAGAACGGGAAGGGTGGGGAGAAGGAACAGGAGGAGGGCGGGGATCGTGCTCTTCATGACCATGGCGGGGTGGGATTATAGCCGCGGCTTGCTGCGGCTGCGGCGTGCCCCGCTCAGTCGTAGATGCCGTCGGCGAACCAGTCGCCCGTCGTACGGTCGCGATAGAGGCGGTAGAGGCCGCCGGCGGCGAGCTCGACATCCCAATAGTCGCGGTCGGCGCGGCCGGTGGCCTCCTCGGTCCACCAGCCGTCCTCCAGGCCCCAGGGTCCGGAGGCGATCTTCACCGCGCCTTCGATCTTCGGCCGCTTTGCGCCGCTTTCGGCCACCACCGGACGCACCGCGACCGGCGTGGTTTCTTCCGCGGGGAGGGTGCCGTTCGTCAGCACCTCCAGGGCGACGGGGGGGCGCAGCACGCGGACGGCGAGCAGGCCACGGCCGGGGCGCGGCGCGCGCCGGACCTCGGGCGGTGGAGGTGGCGTGAAGTCCACGAGGGAGAAGCGCTCGGGGAGGTGGCCGTCGACCGGGCGGGGCGAGCCGCAGCGGCCGGGGCCGAGCAGGGCGAAGAGACGCGCGAGCGTGGTGGCCAGCTTGTCCGGGGAGAGGGCCGCCGGGCCATAGAGCGAGAGCTGGGCCTCGCGCGGGCGATCCGGTTGGGCGGCGAAGGTGAAGCCGACCACCGGCGCGCCCGGCGGCCGGGCCTCCAGGTCGAGGCGCACCAGGGTGAGCAGCGTCTTCGCGTCGCGGGTGGGGGCCGGCAGGTCGATGGCGCGGGTCTGGTGGCCGTCGGGCTCCAGGCGCAGCGCGAGCTCCAGGCGGATGCAGGCGAGACCGCAGGCCTCCAGCCGCAGGCAGAGGCGTTCCAGGGCCGCCCGGCCGACGAACAGGAACGGCTCCAGGGAGACGAGCGGCCACTCCAGGCTCATCCCTTCCTGAAAAGCAGGCGGCGGCTCGCGCGGGATGATCGGCCGCGGATCGAGCCCGCGCGCCGTGGCGTGGAGGTCGCGCCCGCTGCGCCCCAGCCGGCTCGCCACGCGCGCCTGGGGGAGCTTGGCGAAATCGCCGATCGAGCGCACGCCCCAGCGTTCCAGGGTCTCTGCGATCTCCACCTCGGGGGCCAGGCGGGAGAGGGGGAGCGGGGCCAGGATCTCGGCCTCCTGCCCGGCGGCGACCACCACGGGGGAGTCGGGAAGCCCGGCGGCGATGCGGGCCGCGAGCTTGCTGGAG
Source organism: Holophagales bacterium UBA5704 (assembly GCA_002420005.1). Taxonomy (GTDB): domain Bacteria; phylum Acidobacteriota; class Thermoanaerobaculia; order Multivoradales; family UBA5704; genus UBA5704. The sequence goes on from DIHE01000013.1 coordinate 30,849, forward strand.
GCGATGCCGGCGCGCGCCGGCAGCCCGGCGCCCTCCGCCGCCGCGAGGAGCGCCCGCCCCAGCTCGAGCTCCGGGGACGCTCCCTTGAAATGATGCTCGCTGCCGTCGACATCGAGATAGGCGATCCCCTCGCCCGCGTCCTCGACGCGGGGCGAGAAACGCTCGGCAACCTCCAGGAGCGCCTCCTGGGCCGCCCGCTCACACGTCTCGTCGCGCGCCCGTGCCACCAGCTTGGGGCACAAGGCCCGCGCCTGCGGCAGGCTGAGCCCCGGCTTGATGCCGGCCCCGCGCGCCAGCCGGTTGCCGGCCACCACGCGCGCCGCGTTGCCATTGCCTTCCACCACCGCCAGAGCCTCGCGCGACAGCTCCGGCTCGCTGCGCAACCGCGCCGCGAGAGGGAACAGAGGCAGGTGCAGGCAGGCGATGCGGGTCATGGGAGGGTTTTGGAAGAAAGGACCAAAAGGTCAACCAGGACAACAAGGACGACGAGTTGTCCTTGTTGCCTTTGCTGTCCTTGCCGTCCTTGGAGCTCTTCTCTCTTCACCGCCGCCCTCCCACCGCGCGCAGCGGCTCCTGCCAGGTGGCTTCGCGCTCCACCACCACCCGGGGTGCCGGCGGCACCACCGTGGGGGCGGGCGGCGCGTCCGCCACCACGAGGTCGAGCCCTTCGCTGTGCCCGGGAAGGCGGTGGCGGTGCTTTTCGACCTCGATGCGGGTGGAGAGGCCGCCGAGGAGCCAAGGCGCGCCGCCGCCGCCTTGCCAGAGCGCGCGCGGCCGGCCGGCCTTGAGCACCGCAGAGGCGGCCGTTCCGCTCACCCGGTAGGGGCTGCCGATCAAGAGCGCTGCGCCGTGCGCGCGGGCGGCGCGCGCCAGGCGCAACCAGCCCGCCTCCGCACCGCGCCCACCGTGCACCGGCGGTGCTCCGAGGTCGAGCACCACCAGGGAGAAGCCGGCACCGATCAGCATCTCGGCGCCGGCCATCGCTTCCTTGAGGCCGCCGGGGCGCACCCAGAGCAGGCGCTCCAGATCGACCCCCAGCGCCGCTGCGGCGGCCGGATCGAGCCCGTCGCCGAGATCCACCAGCGCCGCCGTCTCGCCGGTCCCGGTGGTCGCGGCGAGCGCCGCGAGGAGGGTGGAGAAGCGCCCGCTCGTCCGGCCGCCGACCAGCTCCACCAGATGCCCGCGCGGCAGGCCGCCGTCGAGCAACAGGTCCAGGGCCGGCACGGCGGTGGCGAGCGGCGGATGCTCCTCGGCTTCGTCGCGCCGCGTCCGGTCGAGCTCGCGGGCACTGCGCAAACGGGCACGGATCTCTTCCGGCAATGCCGCGCGCACCCGTTGCAGCACGACAGGTTCCAGACTCTCGATCGCGTGCGCGGGGACCGCGCGCAAGGGGCTCGCCATGACAGGGAAAGTGTAGCGTAACGAGGGCGTAAGTCAAGGTTTTTCCGCCTCCCCGATCAGCGCGAAAAACCAAGCAGGATCGTGGTTTTACGGGTGTTGTGGTGCAGCGGGGCCACGCGCCGGAAAAGGGGTCTTTCGCCAGCAGGATTAGTGACCGGAAAGACTCCCCGGCGAGACTCGGCGGAGGTGGAAAGGCAGAACCTCTCCTTCCGGGCGGCGGGATGGATACAATGGGCATCGAGAGGAAGGAGGAGAGCATGAGCCTGATCCTGACGTCCCCGGCGTTTCCCCCCGGCGGGGAGATTCCATCGGTCTATACCTGCGAGGGAGAGGACCTTTCCCCCGCGCTGAGCTGGTCGGGCGTGCCGGCCGGCGCCGCCAGCCTCGTCCTGGTGGTGGACGATCCGGACGCGCCGGACCCCAAGGCCCCCAAGATGACCTGGGTCCACTGGGTGCTCTACAACGTTCCGGTCTCCGCCACCGGCCTCCCCCGGGCGGTGCGCCCCGCCGACCTGCCTCCCGGGACCCGCGAAGGGCTGAACGACTGGAAGCGTACCGGCTGGGGAGGCCCCTGCCCGCCCAAGGGGCGCCATCGGTATTTCTTCAAGCTGTATGCCCTCGACGTCGTCCTGCCGGACCTGCATCAGCCCACCAAGGCGAAGCTGGAAGCGGCGATGGACGGTCACATCGTCGCCCGGGCCGAGCTCGTCGGCACCTACGAGAAGGTGAAGAAGAGCTTCGTGGACTCCCTGTTCGGCCGCTGAAAGGCTGTCGCCGTGGCCTCATCCTTCATCTTGCAGTGCGACGTCGCCGTCGTCGGTGGTGGCCTGGTCGGCCTGGGCACCGCGCTCGCCCTGGCCGAGAAGCATGGCCGGACGGTCGCCGTCCTGGAAGCCGAGGACCGGCTGGCGGCTCACCAGAGCGGGCACAACAGCGGGGTCATCCACTCCGGCCTCTACTACAAGCCCGGCTCCCTCAAAGCCAAGCTCTGCGTCGAAGGGGCCCGGGACCTGTACCGCTTCTGTGCCGAGGAAGGGATCGCCCACGAGCGTTGCGGCAAGCTGGTGGTGGCCTTCCACGAGGACGAGCTGCCGCGGCTCGACGAGCTGGAGCGGCGCGGCCGGGCGAACGGCCTCACCGGCCTCGCGCGCCTGCGGGGGGAAGAGATCCGCGCGCGCGAGCCGCACGCGGCCGGCATCGCGGCCCTCTGGGTGCCGGAGACCGGCATTGCCAACTACCCGGGGGTCGCCGCGGCGTACGGCCGGCGGATTGAGGCACGCGGCTGCACGGTGTGGACCGGCGCCCGCGTCCACGGCGTGCGGCGCGACGGCCCGGGTCTCGTGGTCGAGACCGCCCGCGGCGCCGTCGCCTGCCGGCTCCTCGTCAACTGTGCCGGTCTCCAGTCCGACCGCGTGGCGCGCCTCTGCGGCGCCGAGGTCGACGTGCGGATCATTCCTTTCCGTGGCGAGTACTACGAGCTGGTGCCGGAGCGGCGGAGCCTGGTGCGGGGCCTCATCTATCCGGTGCCCGATCCGCGTTTCCCCTTCCTGGGGGTGCATCTGACCCGCATGGTGGGGGGCGGCGTCGAGGCCGGCCCGAACGCCGTCATCGCCCTGAAGCGGGAAGGCTACCGCTGGTCCGACATCTCGCCGAAGGACATGGCTTCGGCGGCCTCCTGGCCGGGCCTGTGGCGCCTCGCCGCCCGTTTCTGGAGGACCGCCGGCTTCGAGGTCTGGCGCTCGCTGGTCAAATCCGCCTTCGTGCGCGACCTGCAGCGGCTCGTCCCGGCGATCTGCGATGAAGACCTCCACCGCGCCGGAGCCGGCGTCCGCGCCCAGGCCCTGGAGCGCAACGGCGCCCTGGTCGACGACTTCCGCATCGTCCGCAGCGACCATGCCATCCACGTCCTGAACGCCCCGTCGCCCGCCGCCACCGCCTCGCTCGCCATCGGGCGGACGATCGCGGAGATGGCGGTCGAGGCATAGATCCCTGGTAGGATGTTGCGTATGGGCGACAACCGCCCGGTCTACAGCCTGCAAGCGCCGGGAGCCGCGAGCGATGCCTGGTGACGCCGTTCGCCGTGGCGGCTCTGCTCGATGCCGCGCCGGCCGACGATGGGGTGGTGGAAGCCTTGAAGGCCAGGGGCAACACCGTTGCGGAGGGGCAGGCCCTGCCGAGGGGAAGGGCCGGGCTCGCCGCTGAAACCAGGAGGGCCACCATGCCGAGCCTGAAACGCGAGGTACGGATCTTCATCGCTGGGGCCAAAGACGTCCGAGCGGAGCGGAAGGCAGCCGAAGGCGTCATCTGGCACTGGAATAAGAATGCCCACCGCTCCGATGACTTGAAGGTTGTCCTGCGGCCCAGCGTTTGGGAGAGGGCCTTCATCGCACGCCCCGGAGGCCCCCAATTTTCCATCGACGAAGAATTAAGGCTCTGCGATGTCCTGATCGCCATTTTCAGGCGAAAGCTCGGGGAGAACACGCAACACGAGATCGACCTCTTTCTGGGCTTGAAGCGCCACGTGCTGGCCTACTGCCATCAGAACGCCTTGAGAGAGGTGACCGGCTACGCAGACAGAGTGGCCGGCGGCGTGGCCAGACTCTATCGCGACGTTCCCGATCTGGAGGAGATCATCAGTGAAGATCTCAAGCCCGGTTTGTGGGATCTCCAAGACGTGGCGGAGCGCCCGATCGCCGCTTACTCTGGCCGCGAGGGCGATGCACCGAGCCGGTACTTGGTTGAGAATACCTTGCGGGATCTCGGGGCAGGAGACCGTCTGGTCGTCGTGGGGCGGACCTGCCACCGCTGGCTTGCCGCTGCAGGGCAGGGTGACTTGATCCGGGGAGCCATCGAGAAAGGGGCGACCATCACATTCGTCGTCCAGGACTTTTTGTCGACCGCCCTGACCAATCCGGTTGATAGCGAATTGTCGACGATCGAGGCGCATCTCGCGGAGGCGGAACGGGCCTTCAAGGATACCCGTGCGAGCCTTGCGCCGAAGCACCTTGATCGCCTTGTTCTCAAGTACAGTTGCACGCCCATCCGCAGCAGCCGCGTGCTTGTCTACCGGGGTCACAAGCTGCACCGACTCAACCTGGACATCGGTATGGAATTGGCTCCCAAGCCCTACGTCGTCGTGACCGAAGAAGGGCTTGCGCCACGCGACATCAAAGAGACCAAGGCAATCGTGAGCAGAGCACTGGCGGCCGAGGAGTTCGAGTGGCTGAAGAGTAGCTCCCCAAGGTGGAAGTCGGAGATCGAGTTGAGGCTGGGTATCAAGGTGGTGACGGAGCCCGCTCGCTTTACATCGAAGCTCCGCCGGCAGGCGCCGGAGCGGTTGGTGCGCCAAGCGGTGCGGTGGGCGGTCGCGAGCTCACCCCCGCCGCCGTTGGCTGTCCAGATCCTCTTGACCGCGAGATGCTCGACCGAGTGCTGCATGTGTGGCTATTCCCGTAGAGAGAAGGGTAACGTTCTGACTCTTGACGAGCTCCGGAGCCTGCTCGAGGACGTCCGCGACCTGGGAGCGCGCTCGGTTGTTTTGTCTGGTGGAGAGCCCCTGGTTCATGAGCACATCGTCGAGGTGTTGGCGCACGCGAGTCGCATCGGCCTCAAGGTAGGCCTCCTCACCAGCGGCATCCTGGGAGCGCCGGAGAAGCGGCTTGCCGACATTTGCCAGGCCATTGCGCGCTCTTGTTCTTGGGTCCAGGTTTCCCTGGATTCGTTTCTCCCTGATGCCTTCAAAGAGATCCGGAAGGGTGGCGACCTGGCGGCCTGCACGAGGTTCTTGGAAGAGCTCTGCAACAAGAACGGATTTTCCGCGATCGAGATCTGCTGTACGATTCAGAAAGGCAATATTGATCATCTGGTTGCCGGTAGACTTGGTGATCGCTTCAGCGAAGCCGTACCGCCGGACTTGCCGATTCGCTTCAAGCTCGCACACAGCGCATGGGGAGAGGAGCCCGCCCAGGGCGCGGCGGACCTTACTGGCAAAGACAAGGAGTTTCTTCTCTCCCGGGAGCAGCTTGAAGAGTTGAAACAGAGTTGGAAGTCGGGGCTCGGGTTCGGTACGGGACATACGACAAATCGTAAGTATATTGTCGACCTTCTGGAAAAGGGCACCGCCGACCTGGAGCTTGGCCTTCCGGCCCTGGGGGGCCTTCAGGCTCTGAAGGGCCGGCCCTGCCATTCTCTGAGAAATATTCTGTTCATTGACTGCAACGGCGACATCTACCCGTGTTGTTACCTGTTCAACGACAACGCCGCAGCCTGGGCGCCGCGAAAGGATTTCCACGTCGCCTCCTGGAAGGACGAACATGACCGGGAGGGGCCTGGTGCGTTGACCCGCATCTGGCGAGGGGAGCGGCTGAAGGAGTTGAGAGAGACCGTCCTGCCGGTCCACCCTGTTGCTTGTGGCCGATGCACGCGCCACATGGCGCAGAACCAGTTCCTCAGCGATGTGGACGACGCTGTGCGAAAATACATCAGGAAGGGCGGGAGCGCGATACGGCTCGAGCAGATCCTCGACGGGATCGATGATCCGTCCGACGAGCGTTGGGAGCCCATCTGGCTGTAGGGAGATCATGGCGGTGCGAGCGACCGTGGTGATTCTGGGGGCGGGGAAGGCGACGCGCCTTCGGCCGCTCTCGTTGCAGACGCCGAAGCCGCTCGTGACGGTCGGCAACGTGACTCTGCTGGAGATCTTCGGGCACCTTCTTCACAGGGCGGACATCGCTCAGGCGACGGTCGTCCTTCCTGCCTGGTTCGACGAGGACTTGGACCGCGAAGGCCTGCGGGCGAGAACCGGCGTCACCTTCGAGGCACGGCTGTCGCGGCCGGGCATCCGAGGCTCGCTCGAAGCCGCTTTGCTCGGCGCACCCGAAGGGCCGGAGCCGCTGCTCGTCATCTACGGCGACAGCTTGCTCTCCGTGGATCTCGCCGCTCTTCTGCAGGCCCACGAGCGGACGCGGGCGGAGGGAGGTGTCGCCACGTTGCTGCTGCACCGGCCCGCGGACCTGCGGCAGAGCGAGGCGGCCGGGCGGACCTATCACGGCGTCCTTTCCGTCGAGGCCGGCGGCCTGGTGACGAAATTCGTCGAGAAACCGCTCCTTGAGGACATTGAGGCGGATGCCTGGGCGAATGCCGCTGTCTTCCTCTGCGAACGCCAGGTCGTCGAGGAGGTTGCTGCTGCGGGCGGCTGCGACTTCTCGCGGGATTTGTTCGAGAAAGCTCTGGCCACGGGCCGGCATCGCCTCTATGGAACCGCGATCGGAGGTGGGTTTCGCATCGACCTCGGTACCGTGGAGAGACTGTTGGAGGCGAATCTCCGCTGTGTGCGTGGCGAAATCATCGTCCCGGGGGTCGCCGCCGAAGTCGCGCCGGGGGTCCGGGCGCCCGGCGACGGATTCGACCGGGCCTTGCTGGAGAGGATCGAGCCTCCGGTCGTCCTCGGCCCGGGTGTGACCATCGGGCCGGGCTCGCGGCTCGGACCCGATGTGGTGTTGGGCGCTCACGCAGTGCTGGGCGAGGGGGTGCGCGTCCAGCGCAGCCTCGTCGGGCCGGGGTGCCTCGTGGGCGCGGGCTGCCGACTGGACGGCGTCCTGCTCGGCGAATTCTCGACGCTCGGGCCAGGATCGACCCTCGCAAGGGGGACGGCGCTTGGTCCCTTCAGCCGTCTCGGCGGCGCCGCGGAGTGACGAGGAGGCGAGGGGGCTGCAGGCCCCCGGTTTTCAGGGGGCCGGAGGCGCCTGCAGATCGGCCTTGCGCACGGCCCACATCTCCCGCCCGTGAAGACCGTCGTCGGCGTCGAATCCGACGAGATCACCCGCCACCGTGAAGTTTGCGGCGCCCGAAGCGGCCGGGCCGGGGGCGAGGTCGGCGAGCAGGCGGGTGCCGGCGGCGGTGCCGTCGCTCACCCAGGGCTCCAGGCCGTGCACCCCGTCGTCCGCCGCGAAGAGGAGCAGGCCGTCCACCGCGGTGAGATCCTGCGGAAAGGAACCCTGCGCGCCGGGCCGGATCTGGCGGACGAGGCGGGTCCCCGGACGGGTGCCGTCGCTGGTCCACAGCTCCGGCCCGGTCGCCGGGCCGTCCACCACGAAGTACAGCCGATCCCCGACCGCGGTGAGCGACGACGCTCGCCGGCGGTTGCCCAGCAGGCGGACGCGCCGGATCTCGCCCTGGGCGGAGACGGTCCACAGCGCGTCGCCCTTACCGCCGTCGGCCAGGAAGGAGAGGCGGTTCCCGTGGACCCGGAGGTCTCGCGGGCCGGAGCCGGCCGGCCCGGGGAGGAGGTCGCGGGCGAGCAGGGTGCCGTCCGTCGTTCCGTCCGTCGTCCACAGCTCGCGGCCGGTGAGTCCGTCGTCGGCTGGAAACCAGGCGCGGGTCCCGAGCTGGACGAAAGGACCGGGTCCGGAGAGCACCTCCCAGCTGTCGCCTCCGGAACCTGACGACCGGGGGTTGACGTCGCGCAGGAGCCGGGTGCCCGCCTCCGTGCCGTCGGTGATCCACGGCTCGCGCCCGGTTGCCTCGCTGGTGGCGGCGAAGAGCACCTGGGTGCCGAGGGGGGCGAAGTGTGCGGGAAAGGACGAGCCGCGGGTGTCTCCGGGCTGGGGCGGCGGATTCAGGGGATCGATGTCTTTCAGGATCCGCGTTCCGGACGCCGTGCCGTCGCTCACCCAGGGCTCGAAGCCGGTGGGTTGCTGGCCCGTCGGGTCCTGGCCTGCGGCGGAGACCAGGACGAGGCCGGGCCGTCCGCCGGGCAGGCCTGCGACGGTCAAGTCGTCCGCGAGCCGGCTGGTGCCGGCCGCGGTGCCGGAGGTCGCCCAGAGTCCGGCCCCGTAGGGGTGCGGCCAGGGAAACCAGCTGCCGCGCAGCCACACCCGGTCGCCGATCGTCACGAAGCCATTCGGTGTGGCGATGTCGGGGCCGATCTCGACCGTCCCGGCCGGTGTGCCGTCGGACACCCAGAGGGTGGCATCTTCTTCTTGCGTGGCGCGGGCGGCGAAGAGGAGGTGAGGGCCGAGGGCGGCCACGTCGCGCGCCGGACCTTCGCCTGCCGTCACCTCGACGAAAGACAAGGCCCGGGCAGATCCTTCGTTGTGCCGGATGTCGCGCACCAGGCGTGGCCCGGCCGCATCCGCCGTCCACAGCTCGAAGCCGTAGGTTTCCTCCCGCAGTGCGAAGAGATAGCGGCTCCCCAGGGCCGTGGGGAAGAGGAGCGGAAAGGCGGTGGACGTACAGAGTGGGTTCGGGGTGCCGCAGACGGCGGTGAGGCGGCGCGTACCTCCGGAGCTGCCATCGGTTTCCCAGATGTCGGCGGCGCCGGATCGGATCACCGGAAAGAGGGCGCGGTTGCCCATCCGCGTCAACGGCCCCGCGAACGACGTGGGCGCTTCCGGCGCCGGCTGGCTGAGGAGGACGGTGGTCTCGGGAGTGCCGCGGGTCTGCCAGAGCGCGGGACCGGTCGAGGCATCGCCGGCCAGAAAGAGGAGCGAGTCGCCGAACGGCAGAAGGGATCGGGGGCCGGTCGACACGTCGAAGGTGCGCAGCTTCCGCGTCCCTTCCGGCGTGCCGTCGCTCCGCCAGAGACTGTCGACGGTGACGAAATAGACCGCGCCGTTCCACAGGACGGACCCTTTTGGCAGGGCCGGCGCCGTGGCGTCGCCGATCTTCCGGGTCCCTCCGGCCGTGCCGTCGGTGGCCCAGATGCCTCCCTGCGCGCCGGATTGAAAGAAGACGATCCGGCCGCCGACCACGAAAGCGCGGTCCAGAGAGCTTTGGCACGGCGATCCTGTGCAGAGGTCCAGCGCCGGATAGGTTCCTTCCGGCGTGCCGTCGCTCCACCAGAGGGCGGAGGCCCAGGCGGCGCCGGGGCCGGCGAAGGCCAGCCGGCCTCCGAGCTCTCCGATCGCCTGGATCGCCGAGTTGGTCTCCAGGAGCTGGCGGGTCCCTGCCGCTGTGCCGTCGGTGACCGCGAGGCCGACGCGGTATTGGGTCCGGGTCAGCGTGCGGGTGGTGAAGAACAGGTGTTCGCCGATGGTGACGGGGCTCGCCCCCCAGCTCAAGGAGGAGCAGGCTCCCGGGCAGAGGTCCTTCGGCATCCGCGTTCCTCCGCGGGTGCCGTTCGAGAGCCAGATCTCGCGGCCATGGAAGCCGTTGGTGGCGGCGAAACCGACGAGGTCTCCGTAGACGGCGAGGTCGGTGGGGAAGGAGGAGCAAGGGCCGGGACAGATGTCCGCCACCAGGCCCGTTCCAGGTCCGGTCCCATCGGTGCGCCACAGCTCGCGGCCGTGCATGCCGTCGTCCGCGGCGAAATAGAGGTACCCGCCGAGCTCGACGGAATCGTCACCCGGCGTTGCGGCGGGTTCCGTGGCGGGAGGCGCCGAGGTGTTCAGGTCGGTGATCAGGAAGGGCTCGGCGGCGGCATGGGCAGCCAGAAGGGCGAGACCGGACAGCAGCAGAAAAAGAGAGCGAGGCATCAGCAGGTCCTCCAGAGCAACCGTTGTTCCCATTGTACGGACCACCCGGGCCGGCCGTTGAGGCCGTTTGACGCGGATCTTCAGGGGTCGTAGGCTTAGGGGGCACGCATTCGTTGCAGGAGAGAAAACAGCGCATGGCCCTCCGTAACCCCACCGACCTCGAAGCGCAGCAGATCCTCCACGGATCGCTCAACACCGTTCACGCTTTCGCCCACCAGCCGGGCGACCCGGCATTTCTCACCGAGGTCATCCGGTGGAAGGACATCCTGGAGATCCCGCCGGTCACCAAGACGTTCCTCCACATGAATACGCTGGTCACCGCCGAGGTGCTGCTGCGTGGCAGCCAGCCCACGATGAACCGCAAGCTGTTTTTCCGGCACCTGGACGCAACGGAGCAGGAGACCGTCGCGCAATACCGCGACTTTCTCCAGCTGCGCCTGGTGCTGCGCGAGGTGCAGCCATGAGGAGGGCGGCGCTCGCCCTGGCCCTTCTCCTCGCCCTCCTCGCCGCCGGCAGGGCGGGCGCCGCGACACCTTGTGAGCCGGCCACCTGGTTCGACCTGGAAAACGTCACCGTGGAGTGCCCCGTCTCCGGCGGCGGAACGGCGACGGTGTCGATTCCGTTCGCGGAGTCCTACATTTCCTCGATTCCGCCGCAAGGCGGGAGCGATCCGGGTCTCGAGCGCCTGGAGCTATTGCAGGAGAAGCAGGAGGAGATCTTCCTCTCCCTTCAGCCGCTCGCCGCCGACCTGGACGACCCGATCGCCTCCGACGTCCGGATGAACCGCGGCGAGATCAACGCGAAGGTCTCCGTGGAGCACGGGATGGTTTCCCTGCGTCTCGTTCTCCCGGTGGAGAGCCTGCTGTGCAACGGGGAGCCGGTGGACGAGGAGATCCCAGTCGATATCCAACCCATCGGCGACAACGGCGAGAATCCGCTGGCGAGCTGCACCGCGGGCGATCGCGAGGCCTCCCGCCCGCTCGACTGGCGGATCGACCTCGCTCCCGCGGACGACGATGCGGAGAACGATTCCGGGCTCGCCGTCGAATTCGAGATCGAGAAGGACTGGGGGTACAACTTCTACCTCGACCTGGACCGGCAACGCTGGTCGACGAACCTCTGGCGCCTGCGGGTGACGGGCAGCGGCGTGACCAATGAGGCGGATTTCTACGATGCGGTGAAAGCGGACTTCTCCTGGTCGTACAACCGGACTTACGTCGCCGCGGCGGTCGCCCGGCAGCCCTTCACCGCTCTCTGGGCCGGTGCCTATGTGCGCCCGGAGTCCACCTTCGACGGCGACGACCGGGACTACGTCTACGGCGCACGGGTGGAGGTTCTCGCCAACCTCAGAAAACTGATCGGAACCGACATGGGCACGGGTGCGCGTCCCTATTTGTCGCTGGGGATCGAGCAGGTGGACCCGGCGCAGCGCGAGGACGGCTCGTCGCCGGACAACTACGGCCGTCTCGCCGGGGAGCTTCTCTGGAACTTCGCTCCGCTGGAGCGCGTGCGCGTGGAGGCCTCCTGGCAGGCGAAGTACCTCCTCTCGGAAGACGACGTCGCGGCCTTGGGGCTCGACGGGCGCCTGCAGGACAAGCTCGCCGTCTCCGTCGCCTACGATGCGACGGGGAGCGGCGAGTTCCTGCCTTTTTTGAAGATCACCCGGGGGACCGACGCGCCGCGCTTCGAGCTGGTGGACGAGGTGCTCTTCGGCTTCGCGTGGAACCGGCTGTTCCCGGGCGAGAGGCCCTGAGCGGGGAGCGCTACAGGACCCGTGCGACTCCGGGGAGCCGTCGCAGCAAGGCGGTGGCTCCCCAGCTCAACACCACCGTCCCCAGGAAGGCCAGCGCTCCTTTCGAGAGCCCGGACATCTGCGCCGGCAGCAAGGCGTACTGCAGCCAGCTTACGAAGGCATAGTGGACCAGGTACATGCCGAAGGCGTTGCGCCGCAGGCTGGTCCAGAGGGAGCCGTCGCGCCGCGCAAAGCGCAGGAAGAGGGCGAGGAAGGCGAAGCTGGAAGCGGCACAGGAGAGGACGAAGACGAGGTCCCCCGTGACCTCCAGGCTCCGCGGCACCCCCTGGCCGGGCGCCGAGACGGCGATCATGATGGCGATCATCGTGGTGAAGGCGACGAACGAGGCGGTGAGCCACAGCGGCCAGCGGCGCGCCAGCTTGCCCTCGGGCGCCAGGAGACCCTTGCCGACCCCCGCCGCCCCGAGGGCGACACCGGTCAGGAAGTAGACCAGGTAGTGGAGGATCCGGCTGGTCTGGAAGAAGAAGGGGCCGAGCTCCGTCCACCGGAACGGGTTGAACGCAAGCTCCATGGGAATGTAGACGGCGGCCGAGACGGTCGCCAGGAGCGCGAAGAAGACCACCGGCCGGCGCTGCGCGCCTTCCGTGGCGCGGCCGAGGGCCGCCCCCCACCGCGGCCAGATCCGATAGAGCCCGGCGGCGACCGCGTCGAACGCCAGCAGCACCCAGAGGAACCAGGCCGGCCCGGCCGGCCAGCTCCCCAGGGAGATCCACTGCGGCCAGAAATCCGCAAGGTCACCACCGCGCTGGAGATGCGCCGGCAGATAGGCGAGAGGGGCGATCACCGCCGCCGCGGCGAGGAAGGGGAGGCCGAGCCGGAACGCGCGCCGGCGCAGAAAGCCACCGCTTCCCCGGCTCTCCAGGCCCTGCCAGACGAACAGCCCGGAGAGGAGAAACATCAAGGCCATGAAGAAAAGGTCGTTGAAGGCCATGAGGAGGCCGAAGCCGCCCCACCGTTGGCCGTCGACCACCGGGAACGCCTGCCACAGGCGCGGCTGCTCGGCCAGGGACGTCGTCAGGGCCGGAGCGTAGGGGTGATAAGCGATCACGGCGTGGTGGGCCAGCACCATCAGGGTGAGGAAGGCCCGCAGGTTGCCGAGGGCCGTGTGCTCGGCCGGCCGGGGCAGGGCTTCCGGCGCCGGGTCCGGTATGGATTCCTCGGCCGGCTCCGGCGCGAGGGCTGCGATCTGTGACGATGATCTCATGGTCGTCCTCCTCGAAGGATCAGGTCCGACCGTGAGCATGGGGCCGGCGCGCCGCGGCGCCGAAGCGGTTTTTGACGAACCGGCCCGGCGGGTTGACGAACGGGCGGGCTCAGAACGGGTTGGCCGCGAGGGCCTTCAGCTTCTCGTGGTAGGTGCGTCCCGAGCGCAGGCGGGCACCGCTCGCCAGGGTGATCGCATACTCCCCATGAAGCGCCGGCTCCAGCTCCGTGATGCGTCCGACGTTGACGATGATCGAGCGGTGGACGCGCAGGAAGACCTCCGGGTCGAGCGACTCTTCGAGCGTGCCGAGGGGTACGAGGAGGAGGTGCGAGGTGCGGCCGAGGTGCAGCTTGACGTAATTCTCCGCGGCTTCGATCCACTCCACGTCGGCGACGTCGACGAAGACGGTCTTGCCGGCCGTGCGCACGGCCAGCCGCTTGAGCGCCCGGCGCGGGGCGGCCAGGGTCTCCAGGAGGGAGAGGATCTGCCGGCTCGTGCCGTCCGCGGGCGCGGGTTGCGCCGCCAGGCGGTTCTTGGCACGGGCGAGCGCCTGGGCGAAGCGCTCGCGGGTGACCGGTTTCAACAGGTAGTCGAGAGCGTTGATCTCGAAGGCGCGCAGGGCGTACTGATCGTACGCCGTCACGAAGACCACGGCCGGCATGTGGTCGGCGCCGATCTCCCGGACCACGGCGAAGCCGTCCATCTCCGGCATCTGGACGTCGAGGAGGACGAGATCCGGGCGTGTGGTGCGCAGTGCCGCCACCGCCTCGCAGCCGTTCTTCGCTTCGCGCATCTCGCCGATCTCGGGATCGGCGGCGAGCAGCAGGCGCAGCCCTTCGCGGGCGAGCGGCTCGTCATCGACGATCAACACGCTCCAGGTCATGGCCGGACGTCCTCTTCGAGCCGAAAGGGAAGAACGAGGGTGGCGACGGCGCCTCCGGCAGGCCTGTTCTCCAGGGTCAGGCGCGCCGCGTCGCCATAGAGCTGGCGCAGGCGGGAGCGGGTGTTGGCGAGACCGATCCCGGGCTCGGCGGCGGGGCCGTCCTGGGCGAGGCCGGGGCCGTCGTCTTCCACCCGGATCTGCAGCGAGCCGTTCACCCGGGCGGCCTGGATGCGCAGATGCCCCGCCGCCGACCGGCGCCCGATGCCGTGGCGGATGGCGTTCTCCACCAGCGGCTGCAGCAGCAGGAGCGGAAACGGTCGCGCCAGCAAGGGCTCGTCGATGGCCCATTCCACCCGCAGGCGCTCGCCGAAGCGCACCTGCTCGATCTCGAGATAGCGCCGCGCCAGCGCGATCTCCTCGTCGAGCGTGACCGATGCGCCGGGCTCGGCATCGGCAGCGAGCACAGCCCGGAACAGCTCGGCCAGGTCCTCCAGCACGCCCTCGGCATGGAGCAGCGTGCTGCGCGCCGCGTCGGTGTCCTCGATGCGCAGCACGAAATGCCCGTTCTCCCGGCGCGCGAGGAGCGCACTGAACAGGGCCGTGCGCGCATTGCCGAGATGCATGCGGCCGGTCGGGCTGGGTGCAAATCGGGTCTTGAGCACGGTCATGAAATCTCGGCAGGAAGCGACAGTCCGCCATCATACCAGCGGCCGACATCGCGCCGATCGGGCCCGGCTTGGCCGCACCGGACCGGCGCCGTATGATGGCGCCGGTCCATCAGGAGTCACACCATGCGGAGATTGGGAATGTTGTCGATGCTTTTGATGCTGCTCAGCCATCCTGCGGCGGCCGAACCCGGTGCGGGCGGGACCGCTGCCCCGCGCGTGCGTCTGGAAACCACGCAGGGCACCATCGATGTCGCGCTCTTTCCCGATCGCGCGCCCGAGAC
>DIHE01000205.1:0-420 GCA_002420005.1 Holophagales bacterium UBA5704
TCGACTTCGGCTACCGCGGCACCGCCTCGCTGGGCGACCGCGTGTGGTACGACACCGACGGCAACGGCGCGCAGGACGACGGCGCGACCGGGCTCGCCGGGGTCACCATCGAGCTGCTGGACGGCGGTGGCGTCGTCATCGCCACCACCACGACCGGCGCCGACGGCCTCTATGGGTTCAGCAGCCTGGGGGCCGGCTCCTACACCGTCCGGGTCGTCTCCGCGACCCTGCCGGCCGGTCTGGCTCCCACCTACGACCTCGACGGCATCGGCACCGCCCACACCGCGGCGGCGACCTTGACCGGAGGACAGAACCGTACCGACGTCGACTTCGGTTACCGCGGCACCGCCTCGCTGGGCGACCGCGTGTGGTACGACACCGACGGCAACGGCGCGCAGGACGACGGCGCGACCGGGCTCG
>DIHE01000205.1:578-1770 GCA_002420005.1 Holophagales bacterium UBA5704
TCGACTTCGGCTACCGCGGCACCGCCTCGCTGGGCGACCGCGTGTGGTACGACACCGACGGCAACGGCGCGCAGGACGACGGCGCGACCGGGCTCGTCGGGGTCACCGTCGAGCTGCTGGATGGCGGTGGCGCCGTCATCGCCACCACCACGACCGGTGCCGACGGCCTCTACGGCTTCAGCAATCTGGCGGCGGGCTCCTACACCGTCCGGGTCGTCTCCTCGACTCTGCCGGCCGGGCTGGCTCCGACCTACGACCTCGACGGCATCGGCACCGCCCACACCGCGGCGGCGACCTTGACCGGGGGACAGAACCGTACCGACGTGGACTTCGGCTATCGCGACACCGCCTCTCTGGGTGACCGGGTGTGGCGCGACGTCAACGCCAACGGGCTCCAAGACGACGGAGCGACCGGCCTGGTCGGGGTGACCGTCGAGCTGTTGAACAGCGGCGGCACCGTCATCGCCACCACCGTCACCGGTGCCGACGGCATCTACGGCTTCAACAACCTGGCCGCGGGCTCCTACACCGTCCGTGTCGTCTCTTCGACGCTTCCGGCCGGCGTGGTGCCGAGCTTCGACCTCGACGGCATCGGGACCGCTCACACCGCGGCGGCGACCTTGACCGGTGGACAGAACCGCACCGACGTGGACTTCGGCTATCGCGACACCGCCTCCCTGGGTGACCGTGTGTGGCGCGACGTCAACGCCAACGGGCTCCAGGACGACGGTGCGACCGGCCTGGCCGGGGTCACCGTCGAGCTGCTGGACGGCGGCGGCACCGTGATCGCCACCACCGTCACCGGTGCCGACGGCATCTACGGCTTCGACAACCTGGCCGCGGGTTCCTACACCGTCCGTGTCGTCTCTGCGACGCTTCCGGCCGGCGTGGTGCCGACCTTCGACCTCGACGGCATCGGCACTGCGCACACCGCGGCGGCGACGCTGACCGCCGGACAGGCCCGCACCGACGTGGACTTCGGCTATCGCGACACCGCCTCCCTGGGGGATCGCGTGTGGCGCGACGTCAACGCCAACGGGCTCCAGGATGACGGTGCGACCGGCCTGGTCGGCGTCACCGTCGAGCTGTTGAACAGCGGCGGCACCGTGATCGCCACCACGACCACCGGTGCCGACGGTCTCTACGGCTTCAACAACCTGGCCGCGGGTTCCTACACCGTCCGTGTCGTCTC
>DIHE01000205.1:2074-2325 GCA_002420005.1 Holophagales bacterium UBA5704
ACGTTGACCGCCGGGCAGGCCCGTGCCGACGTGGACTTCGGCTATCGCGACACCGCCTCCCTGGGGGATCGCGTGTGGCGCGACGTCAACGCCAACGGGCTCCAGGACGACGGTGCGACCGGCCTGGTCGGCGTCACCGTCGAGCTGTTGAACAGCGGCGGCACCGTCATCGCCACCACGACCACCGGTGCCGACGGCATCTACGGCTTCAACAACCTGGCCGCGGGCTCCTACACCGTCCGTGTCGTCTC
>DIHE01000205.1:2632-8571 GCA_002420005.1 Holophagales bacterium UBA5704
TGACCGCCGGGCAGGCCCGCACCGACGTGGACTTCGGCTATCGCGACACCGCCTCCCTGGGGGATCGCGTGTGGCGCGACGTCAACGCCAACGGGCTCCAGGACGACGGGGCGACCGGCCTGGCCGGCGTCACCGTCGAGCTGCTGAACAGCGGCGGCACCGTGATCGCCACCACGACCACCGGTACCGACGGCATCTACGGCTTCAGCAACCTTGCTGCGGGCACCTACACCGTCCGTGTCGTTTCGGCGACGCTGCCGGCCGGCGTCGCCCCCACCTTCGACCTCGACGGGATCGGCACGGCCCACACCGCGGCGGCGACCCTGACCGCCGGTCAGGCCCGTAACGACGTGGACTTCGGCTATCGCAACACCGCCTCTCTGGGTGACCGCGTGTGGAACGACGTCAACGGCAACGGTGCGCAGGACGATGGCGCGACAGGTCTCGTCGGGGTCACCGTCGAGCTGCTGAACAGCGGCGGCACCGTCATCGCCACCACCGTCACCGGTGCCGACGGCATCTACTCCTTCAACAACCTGGCTGCGGGCACGTACACCGTCCGCGTCGTCTCTGCGACGCTGCCGGCCGGCTTCGCCCCCACCTTCGACCTCGACGGCATCGCCTCCGCCCACACCGCGGCGGCGACGGTGACCGCCGGGCAAACCCGCACCGACGTCGACTTCGGCTACCGCGCGGTGGCGACGTGCACGGACGGCTACGTCAAGGACGACTTCACCACCGCGAGCTTCTCGAACAACAACGGCACCTTGAGCTGGGCGGGCCCCTGGATCGAGTCCGACGTCGCCGGAACCGGAGTCGGCACCGGCAACGTCACCGTGGGAACCCCGTACGCCGGCTACCTGATCCTGCGGGATTCCCCGGATACCGGCACCCAGCCGAGCGCCGAGCGCGAGGTCAATCTCTCGGCCTTCACCTCGGCCAAGCTGCAATTCACCTTCCACACCACGAGCGGTGTCGACCGCGACGATGCAGTGACCGTCGAGGTGTCGAACAACGGCGGTGCGACCTACACCGTCCTGGAAACGATCAACGGCATCCTCGGGGCCACGACCGAAAGCCGCACCTACAACATCACCGCCTTCATCGCCAGCAACACCCGGATCCGCTTCCGGGTCACCAACACCTACGGGGTCAGCGACGAATTCTTCAAGGTAGACCAGGTGCGCATCGACGGCTCCTGCTCGCCGGCGCTCGCCTCGATCGGTGACCGGGTGTGGGAGGACCTCGACGGCGACACTATCCAGGACGCCGGAGAGTACGGACTGGCCGGTGTCCAGGTGCAGCTGCTGAACAGCGGCGGCACCGTCATCGCCACCCAGACCACCCTGGCCAACGGCATCTACACCTTCCTGAACCTCGCGGCGGGTTCCTATACGGTGCGGGTCGTCTCTTCGACCCTGCCGGGTGGGTACGTCCAGACCTATGACCTCGACGGCCTCGCGACCGCCCATGCCGCGGCCGTGACGCTCGCCGCCGGCCAGAGCCGCACCGAGGTGGATTTCGGCTATCGCAAGCCGCCTCTCTGCAAGTCGGAGACGTTCCTCGACACCTTCACAAAGCAGAGCTTTGCCAACGACGAGGGCACCGCGAAGTGGTCCGGAGACTGGATCGAGTCCGACGTCGCGGGGAGCGGACCGACGGCCGGCAACGTGACCGTTGGGACGCCGTACGCCGGCTACCTGATCCTGCGCGACTCCCCGGACACCGGCACCCAGCCGAGCGCGGCGCGGGAAGTCAACCTGATCGACTTCCCGTATGCCACGCTGCAGCTCACCTTCCACACCACCGGCGGCGTCGACGCCGATGACGCGGTGGTCATCGAAGTCTCGCGAGACGGTGGAGCGACGTACACCACCCTCGAGACGATCACCGGCATCACCGGAGCAACCACCGCGAGCCGCACCTACGACATCACCGCCTATATCGCCACCAACACACGGATCCGCTTCCGGGTCAGCAACAACTACGGTGCCAGCGACGAGCTCTTCAAGGTGGACCAGGTGCTCATCGACGGCACCTGCAAGCCCGCCGACAACGCCTCGATCGGCGACTTTGTGTGGAGCGACGACAACGCCAACGGCGTCCACGACGCCGGCGAGCTCGGGCTCGACAAGGTGACCGTCGAGCTTCTCGACAGCGGCGGCACCGTCATCGCCACGACCTACACGGACAAAGGCTTCTATGCCTTCACCGGCCTCGCGGCGGGCTCGTACACGGTGCGGATCGACGCCTCGACCCTGCCGGCCGGCTCTACGCCGACCTACGACCTCGACGGCGTCGCGACCGCCCATACCGCGGCCGTGACGCTCACCACCGGCCAGACCCGCACCGACGTGGACTTCGGCTACTCTCCGCCGCCCCCGTGCAAGGCGGAGTACGTCCAGGACAACTTCACCACCGCGAGCTTCTCGAACAACAACGGCAGCATGAGCTGGAACGGCTCCTGGATCGAGTACGACGTGGCGGGGACGGGAGTCGGCAGCGGCAACGTGACCGTGGGAACCCCCACCAGCGGTTTCATGGCGCTGCGCGACAATCCGGACACCGGCACCCAGCCGAGCGCGGCGCGTGAGGTCAATCTCACGGACTACCCGGTCGCGACCCTGCAGGTCACCTTCAAGACCTCCAGCGGAGTCGACGCCGCCGACGCGGCGGTCATCGAGATCTCGGGCGATGGCGGTGCGAGCTACACCGTGCTGGAGACCGTGACCGGCATCACCGGGACCGTCACCCTGACGCGCAACTACTCCATCACCTCCTACATCGCCGGCAACACCCGGGTCCGCTTCCGCATCAGCAGCGGGTACGGGTCCAGCAGCGAGTTCTTCCGGGTGGACAAGGTGCGGATCGACGGTCTCTGCAAGTAGGAACCCTCGAACGCCGGCCGCCAGGAAAGGCCAGGGTCCCGGGACCCTGGCCTTTTTCTTCCTCCGGACCCTCGCACGGAGGTTTCTTGACAGCCCCCTGATGTTCGCGGACCATTCTTCCCACCATGAACGAGCTGAGGCGGCGCGCGGCACGATGAGCTCTTTGGGCGCCTTGGTTTCGCGCGATGGGACACCGCTGTGCGCCGCGGATCTCGCTCCGCTGGAGGCGGCTCTGTCGCGTTGCCCTGCCGACGGCCACGGCTCCTGGATCGAAGGCCCGGTCGGGCTCACACACGCGCACTTCTGGACGACTCCGGAGGACGTCGGAGAGGTGCAGCCCGTCTTCCGGGCGGGCGGTCTCCTGGCGCTCGCCGCCGATGTCCGGCTCGACGACCGGGCCGGTGTCTGTGCTGCGATCGGCGGCCTGGACGAGCGCACGGCGACCGACGCCGAAATCGTTCTGGCGGCGTACGAGCGCTGGGGCGATCTCTGCACGCAGCACCTCGTCGGCGACTTCGCGTTCGCCCTTTGGGACGCTTCGCGCAGGCGCCTCTTCTGCGCCCGCGACCCGATCGGGATGCGCCCGCTCTACTACGCTCTCACCGAACGGCGGTTGGTGGTTTCTTCGCAGCTGGAGGCCGTGCTCGCCTCGTTCCCCTCTCCCGCCGAGGTGAACGAGCCTCTCCTGCGGGATCTGATGGACTGGCGCTTCGACCGCTGGTGTGACGAGACCTGCTATCGCGGCATCCTGCGCCTCCCTCCGGCGCACCAGATGCTGTTGGAGGGAGGGCGCCTCACTCTGTCGCGCTACTGGACGTTCGGTACCGGGCCGGCGCTGCGGTTGCGGCGCGACGAGGAGTACCTCGAGCGTTTCCGTGAGCTCTTTCTCGCCGCCGTGGGCAGCCGGCTGCGCGGCACCGGCCCCATCGGAATTCTGGTGAGCGGCGGGCTCGATTCCTCCGCCGTCGCCGGCACGGCCCACCACCTGCTCGCAACGGGAGCGGTGCCGGGGGTCTCCGGCCTCCGTCTCTACTCCTCCGTGTTCTCCGCGACGCCCGGCGCAGAGGAGGGAGACTATGCGGCGGCGGTCGCCCGCCGATGCCCGCAAGCGCAGGCGACCTTTCTCCCCGGCGATGACTGCTGGGGGCTGAGCGACTTCGCCTCCGACGGCGGATATCCGCTCACCGAGCCCGAGATCGGCATCAGCCGCGCCGTCGTCCTGATGCTGCTCCGGCAGGCCCACCAGGACGGATGCCGGGTCCTCCTCAGCGGGATCGGAGGGGATCAGGTCCTCGGCGGCGAGCCGTATCACAAGGCCTCCCAACTGCGTGACGTGGAGGTCTCGCGGCTGTTTTCCGAGCTCCCTCATTTCCTGCAGGCCGGACGGCGGTCGGCTGCCGGCCTCCTCGTCGACGCCTGGCTGCGCCCGGCGGTGCCGGTCCCGGTGCGCCGGCTTCTCCGTCGCGCCCTGCGGCAGGTCCCCGGCACGGAGCCGGGCCGCCGTCCGGCGATCCCTCCTTTTCCCACGCAGGCGGCGCGCGAGAGCTTTCACTCCCTGACCGAGGGCTCCTTCTCAGCCCGGCTTGGGGGGCTGCGCATCGCCTCCGACCACGTCGGCGTCGAACACCGGCTGCCGTTCCTCGACCGCCGGCTGATCGACTTCCTGTTGACCGTACCGGCCCGGCTCCGTTTCCGCGACGGCTGGATCAAGTGGATCTTGCGTCAATCGTTGGTGGGCATCCTGCCGGAGGAGGTTCGGCAGAGGACCCGCCTGGCCTGGTTCTCGGCTTTGGCGCACCGCGGATTGCGCGACCGGGCCCGGGACCGCGTGGTCCAACTGCTCACCGACCCCCGGCTCGCCCGGGCCGGTCTGGTCTCCCAGAGCACGCTGTGGCAAACCTGGGAGGAGTACTTGTCCGGGGAACCCCAGGGGGCCCCACCCCGGAGCTTGATCGGCTTCCTCTGCGCCGAGGCGTGGCTGCGCTCCCGCGAGGTCCAGGCGCCTTGAAGTTCCTATGGGAATTTCCTGACGACCAGGGAAATCCCTGACGATTTCCTGACGACCTCGTGCAACACTCCTTTTACTGAAGCTTGCAATGACGGCAGAGTCGTCTGCTTCTTCAAGCTGATGGGTTCGCGATGGCGCCCGTGAGGGCGTTCTCGCCTCTTCTCGGAGGGGATCTCATGTTTTGTGTCTGCGCGACCGTAGCTACTGCTTTCTTCTCGCCGTCGCTTCGGCGACTCCCATCCTCGACATTGCCCGGCGGGTGTTCCGTCGCCTTGCCGGTCGCTCGTCCGGTTGAATGAGCTCTTGCCGGGTGAGGCATCGCGTCTTGCCCGGCCTGTCATGAAGGTTCTTCAGAATGGAGGAAAACATCATGTCTCGTCTGCTGTTTCCACGAGCACAGCGGTTGGCCCTCGCGGCACTGCTCCTGCTCAGCTGGGCCTTCACGGCCCGCCCTGTCGAAGGACAGCTCAAGTGTTTCCCGAGCTGTAGTGCGACAGACGCACGGTTCTTGACCATCGCGACCGGGACGGGTCTCGTCACGCTGAGCGACGAGACCCTCGTCGTGCAGCTCGCCGTCCCGGCCGGGTCGCCCTCGTTCACGCTCGGCGTGTTCGACGGCGACAGCGGCGGCGTCGACGGTGGCGGGGTGGCGCACTGGGATTTTCCCACCAACCCGGCGACGCTCCCCAATCCCACCCCCTACAGCTACACGCTGACGGCGGACCCGCTCGCAGATGGCAGCGGGACGACCGTCGTCGCCACGTACTCGTCGCTCAGCATGCCGAACAACGCCTGGGTCGACTTCACGATCCCGACCAGCGCCGCGGCCGAAGCGCCGAGCGGCAACTACTTCTACCAGCTCGAGATCAAGCTTCTTGACAATACGCTTCCTTCGTTCAACAGCTTCAAGCTGCGCACCACCGGGGTGGTCACCATCCGGCTGGGTGAGCAGCCGTTCTCCTACCAGGTGCCGCTGCGCACGGCTCCGGAGCGGGCCATCATCTACCCCTCCTTCCCGAGCCTGACCCCGACCACGTTTGACG
>DIHE01000137.1 GCA_002420005.1 Holophagales bacterium UBA5704
GGGGGTGGGCTTCTTCCGTCGACATGTTCGTCTGCTCCTCTTGATGGACGTCCCGATGTCAGGGGTGCTTCGAATCGGCTTCCAAGGCACCCGCACTACACCTCAAAAATGAGCCCTTCAGAAGCGCCGCGGGCAGAGTTGATGATGCCGTCTCCCCGGCCGTACGGCATCACCCGGAGGAATCCGCCACCATAGGAGCTCCCAAAACAGAAAAGCCCCCACACGGCATCATGAAGACAAGCGCCTTCTCCGTGATGGTACAGATAGGGGCGAGACGTAACATACTCCTGGACGATCCATTCTCTCGTCTCAATCGCCGATCGTACCTCTGCCTCCCAACGATCCGCAGGGGTCATGCGGCCGACCACAACCCCTTCTCCTCTCGCCCTGGCGCCGTGCTTGATCACAAAGCCCTCCCGTCTCCCCAGCACCAGCTCCAGCAGATCGACCGCCTCCCCTCGATAGTCAGCCCCGCCGGGGGCGAGGACCCGGCACCAAGGCAGGTGCTTCCGCAGAACTGCCTTCTCTTCCTCGTTAAAGACGTCGGATTCCTGGTGCTCCGACAGCAGAGCCAGCGTTTTCTTGTCGCGCAGAATCTGAGACATCGGCCCATTGTACAAGCTGACCGTTCCTGCTTTGAAACAGCGATAGACATCCAAGGGTGTCTGGTCGTCCGAGTGCTCCAGGACGGCGTGGATTCGGTCTGCGCCTCTGAAATAAAGCTCTCCTCGCCGAGCAGAGAACGAATCCGGATAGGAACACACCTGAATCTTCCCCTCCAGTCCACCTTGAGCCAACACGCTGGAATAACTCTGGTTCAGAGCCAAAGCCAAACTGGTGGTTGGCGCCACTTCTTCCTTGGGCACCGCGAGAATCGTATTCAAGAATCCGCCGTCTGATATGCGCTTGCGCGCCGCCTCCTCAACGAGGTGCTTGAAGAGCACATTGAGGGGGTCCTCGTATCTGGGCGTGACGTCATTCTCTGCGAAAAACTTCACAAGGGCGGGGTGGGTACGGCACAACCCCTCCCAGAAACGGAGCTGCCAGCCGCCGATGTAGGCCCCCATGTTGACCTCGAGGCAGAGAAAGCCGTCCTGGCTGTCTACGAAGTCGACACGGGCCAGGCCTTCCTCAATTCCGGTGGGTTCCGCCAGGAGCAGGGCCACCAGCTCCTCGCTCTTGATCCCGTAGAAGTTGCAGATCTCGCGGGGGTCGTTCTTCAAGATGCGTTCGAGCACACCTTTGGCGAGCCGGGTTATTTCGACGGTGGCATGCCGGATCTCCCTGGCCTTCTGTTCTCCGACGAAAGTCGGCCATGCCTGCAGAGGGTAGGAGTATTCTTCTCTCCACGCCAGATGATGGTCAGGACGTTCTTCCATCAGCCGGGCACAGTCTGGATAGGCCACGGCGTAATCCAGAAACCTGCCGGCGACGTCTGAAAGGTCGGCCGCGGTGGCCCTTGCTTCTTCCGGGATTCTCATCAATGTCTCCTCCGCAGGACGACCTGGGGATCGAGCAGGGTCGCACGTCGCGCGGGAATGTAGCCGGCCGCGGCCGCGATGGCGAGCAGCAGCAACGAGACGCCCAGGAAGGTCGGAAGATTGGTCGCTTTGACTTCAAAGAGCAGGCTGGACATCAGGCGGGTCAGCAGGACAGCCCCGACGAGCCCCGCTCCGACGCCGAACCCCGTGTAGGTCAGCACCTGGCGCATGATCAGCTTCAACACTCCGCCACGATCCGAACCGATCGCCATGCGGATGGCGATCTCGCGGGTCCGCAACAGGACCGAGTAGGAGATGACACTGTAGATGCCCACCACCGTCAACACCAGGGCGAGCAGGGCGAGGATGGTGATCAGCAGCAGGTTGAAGCGAGGCCGGGACAGGGAGGCCTGCAGCAGGTTTTCCAGCGTGGCGACACGGGCCACCGGCAGGTCCGGGTCCAGGTTTCGGACAAGCTCCCTGAGCGGCTTCGCCAAGGCTTCCGAGGAGCTCGCCGAGCGGACCACCAGGCTCATGGCGGACTGCGGGAGTTGCGCTTGCGCCAGGTAGACCGTCTCCTTGTCCTGCAGGTCGAGCCCGTGATGCTTGACGTCACCCACCACGCCGACCACGGTCATCCAGGGGGCCTCCGATTCCGCTCCACCGAGCTTCAGGCGCTTTCCGAGGGGCTGGCCGTCGGGCCAGAAGCGGCGGGCCATCGACTGATCGATCACGGCGGCCGTCGGTGTTTCGGCGGTGTCGGTGGCGGCGAACGGCCGCCCGATGACCACAGGAATTCCCATCGCGGCAAAGTAGCCTGGATCGACGGTGCGCAGGTTGACCTCCGGCGGCACCTCACCAGGATTCAAGGGACGCCCCTCCAAGGTGATATTGCCGGATGAGTCGTCCTCGGTGAGCGGAAGTTGCGCGGTGAGCCCCACCGCCTGCACCCCCGGCAGGGCGCGAACCTCCTCCGCGAGTTGATGGAAGAAAGCCGCCTGCTGGGACCCCTCCCGGTATTTGGCCCGCGGAAGGACCAGCTGCGCCGTCAATACCCCTTTCGCCCGGAATCCGGGATCGACCTTCTGCAGGCGCACGAAGCTCTCGATCGCCAGGGCCGCTCCGATCAGCAGGACGAGGGACAGTCCAACCTCGGAGACGATGAGCATCCGCCGCGTCGCCTCCCCTGTTCGATCGGTGCTGGTGCGCCCGCCCTCCTTGAGCGCTTCGTTGATATTGATGCGGAAGGAGTGGAACAGAGGCGCCAACCCGAAGATAATCCCGGTCGCCAGGGAGATCGCCAGCGAGACCAGGAGCACCCGGCCGTCGAGGGAAGAGGCCTCGCTCAGGCGCGGCACGTTGGGCGGGTCGAGGGCGACGAGGAGATGGACCCCCCAGGAGGCCAGGAGCAGCCCGAGCGCACCGCCGGCCAGGGAGAGACAGAGGCTCTCCGTCATCAGCTGGCGGGAGATCCGGCCCCGGCCGGCGCCGATCGCGGTTCGCAGGGCCATCTCCTGCTGGCGCCCCTCGGAGCGGGCGAGAATGAGATTGGCGACATTGGCGCAGGCGATGAGCAACACAAACCCGACAGCGCCCACCAGAAGCAGGAGCGCGGGCCGGACCTCGCCGACGATCCGCTCGCGCAACGGCTGAACAAAAGCACCCCAGCCGCTGTCCTCCAGATAGTAGCCTTCGGGCTGGTTTTCGACCTGGATCTGCCGCCCCACCGCGGCGACTTCCTGCTGCGCCTGCTCCAACGAGACATTGGGCTTCAACCGGCCGATGACGCTCAGGTAATGGGCGAACCGCGCGCTCCGGTCGGCCGGGTCCAGACCGAGGGGAAGCCAGATCACGGTCTCCCGGGATGGGTAGGCGAAACCGGCGGGCATCACGCCGATGATGGTGAACGATTGGCCGCCGAGGGTGGCCGAGGTGCCGATCACATCCCGCCTGGCGCCGAACCGGCGGACCCAGAAATCGTGGCTCAACAAAGCCACGGTGTCGTTGCCGGGGCTGTCCTCCTGGTGGGTGAAGGTCCGGCCCACCTCCGCGCGGGCACCCAGGATGTCGAACAGGTCGGCCGAAACCACGCTCACCTGGACGCGCTCGGGCTCTCCTCCGCCCGTCAAGTTGTATTTCGTGTCGTATCCCGCCGCCAGGCGCTCGAACACCTGGCTCTTGTTCCGGAAATCGATGAGCTCGGGGCCCGACAGCTTGGATTCGGTGATCCCCTGCCCAAGGAAGCGGACCCAAAGCAGGACGATCCGGTCGGGCTCGGGGTAGGGCAGAGGCTTCAGGAGGATGGCGTTGACGACGCTGAAAATGGCGGTGTTCGCGCCGATCCCGAGGGCCAGCGCGAGCAGGGCGGCGAGCGTAAACCGCGGGCTCGTGAGCAGCGTCCGCAGAGAGTAGCGAAGGTCTTGCAGCAACGTCTCCATCTCGATTCTCCTGGGCACGATTCAGTGTGCCGTCTCCTGCCTTTCCATCGTTTCGCCGAAAGTTTCCAGATACTTGGCAGCCGGACCATCATACTCCACCCGGCCGGAGTCCAGCTTCACGATGCGGTCTGCGAGCCCGTAGTAATGATCGTCGTGGCTGATCGCGATGACGGTCTTTCCCTTTGCACGCAGCTCAGGGAGGAGCTTCAGGTAGAAGAGCTTCTTGAACTGAGAATCCTGGTCGGCCGCCCACTCGTCGAACAGGTAGATCGGCCGGTCCTCGAGATAGGCGGTGAGCAGCGCCAGCCGCTTGCGCTGGCCCTGTGACAGGTCGACGGTGGACAGCCGGCCGTTCTCCACCTTCACCTTGCGGTCGAGGAGGAGGTCGCCCAGGTAGCCGCGGGCCCGTTCATCGAGCCGCGGGGCTTCGAGACCATGCAGGTGCTCAAAGAGGAAGAAATCCTGGAAGACCGCCGAGAACAGCTGGCGGTATTGGTCTCTGGTCTGGGCGTCGACCACGGCGCCGTCCAGCCGGATCTCCCCCTCTTCGGGGGTGTACAGGCCGGTGAGCAGCTTGGCCAGGGTGGTCTTGCCGCTGCCGTTTCCGCCGACCAGGAAAATGAGCTCCCCCGCCCCGATCTTCAGATCGATCGGTCCCATGGTGAACTGATCCTCCTCCTGCTCCCGGTAATAGGAGTGGCAGACCCCGCGCAGCTCCAGCTCCCCCCAGCGGGCCGGCGAGGCGACCGTCAGCTCCGGGATGGGGTCCTGCGAGCTCGCCGCCAGGTCTCCTCCGAGCTCATCGAGCCGGCGCACGGCGATGTTCGCCCGGGCGATACCGGGCAGGAACGCGAGGATCATCTCCACCGGGCTCAGCATGAACAGAATGGCGAAGAGGAAGCCGGTCTGCACCCCCGGCTCGATCGTGATCATCCGGGGGACGACGAAGAGCACGGCTCCGAGGAGGATGAAGGACAGGGCACTGGACCAGGCGCTGGCGGCGTGGTGGATGGCGTTGCCGGTGATCGTGTGGCGGCGCAGCTCCAGGGAGCTCTCCGCGATGCTCTCGGAGAGGAAAGAGCGCCGGCGCTCCCGGTGGAGCTTGAGCTCCTTGGTCCCTTCCGTCAGGCCGCGCAGGTGCGTGAACAGCGCATCCCAGGCCTTGCGCATCAGGAAGAAGTGCCGGCCGGCCACCCGCAAGGGGAGCAGGTAGGCCGCCAGGCCGACGACCAGAAACGCGAGCACGAGAAGGAGGAGCTGCCAGGAGAGGCTCGCCATGTAGATCAGGCAGCACATGACGATGGTGATGTGCATCGACACCATGGGCACCATGCCGAGGGCGTTGCCGATCGTGCCTACATCTTCGGTCAAGTTGGCGAGAAGCCGCGCGGGACCGAGCTGCTCGAGCTTGCGCAGCGGCGCCGAGAGGATGCGGCGGCAGAGATTCATCCGCATTTCGTGGAACAAACCCTGGCTGACCCGCACCAGCAGATAGTTGGAGATGAACCGCGAGACGGGCAACAACACAAGGAAGGCGACAAACCAGGTCACGGTGCTCGTGGAGCCCTGGCTGCCCTGGTGGATGGTCCGGTTGATCAGAGCAATAAACACAGTACTGGCGACGCCACTGGCGACACCGGCGATCACGATCAAGACGATCGAGATCCGGGTACGGGCGTCATGTACGGAGCGCAAGAAGTACGAAATCAACTTGACCAGGTCTGACATACTCAAGCCTCCTCGGCTTTGTTGATGCAGAAACCCAGCCGTTCGGCCAGGACCTGCACATAAGGTTCGAACATCAATCCGGCGTGATAACCAGGAATCGGATGACTCTCGACTGGTTCCGCGGATAAATCGGCCCAACCCAGCGTCGGGTCGGAGCCGTGACCTTCTCCGTGGTGCAGCTCATCCGCCGTTGGAGCTCCGAGCGGATCGGGTTCCAGGGCCCGGAACAGTGTGACCTTTCCGGGATAGGGGCGCGGAGTGTAGCGCGCCGCCGCCTCGGCGCTTGTCCTGCGGCGGCGCAGGTAGCGGCGGACGACCTCGTCGCGCAGCTCGGGCGCCACCAGGTCGGCGGCCTTCATTGCGCCCAGGATGTGGTCGAACCACCGGGACGGCTCGAGGCGGGCGAGATCCTCCGGGGAGGCGGCGATGGTCTTGCCCTCCCTCCTCGCCATGTCGAGGGCGATCCCCGCCAGAGCCTCCTCGTCACTCTCCACGAGCATCCCGATGCGCGGACGGGTGTCCACCAGCGCCAGCAGATCGACCGCCTCCCCGGCAGCCCGCAGCTGCTGCGCCATCTCAAAGGCGACGATCCCTCCGAACGACCAGCCGCCGAGGAGGTAGGGTCCCCGGGGTTGGACGGAGCGGATCGCATCGAGGTACTCCGCGGCCATTTCCTCAAGGGACAGCACGACATTTTCTCCACCCTCGACCTCCAGATAGGGGTCTTGAAGGGCGAAGACCGGCTGCCCCGGATCCAGGTGGTTGGCCAGGTTCCGGTAGCTGAGGACGGTGCCGCCGATCGGGTGGACGAGGAAGAGCCGCCTCCGGCCGGGGTCTCCGGCATGGATTTCGACCAGCGGTGACAGCTTCCGGGTCTCCTCCTGGAGAACCACGGCGAGCTGCTCGACCGTCTTCGCCTGCAGAAGTGTCGCCAGGGGGAGGGAGACCCCGAGCGCGCGCTGGATCCGGGCGAGCAGGCGGACGGCGAGAAGCGAATGTCCACCCATATCGAAGAAGCTCTCGGTGACGCCGAGGGGGCGGACGTTGAGCACCTCCTCCCAGATCTGGACGAGCTGCCGCTCGAGCGGGTTGCGCGGAGGCACCCGCGGCGCCTGTTCACGCGCGTCGCCGGGAGCCGGAAGAGCCGCCCGGTCGATCTTGCCGGTCAACGTACGCGGCAACTCGTCGAGACGCAGGAAGGTCGACGGCACCATGGCCTCCGGCAACCGCGCTGCGCAGTGCTCGCGCAAAGCGGAGGGAGAGACCTCCTCCGCCGCCACGTAGTAGGCGCAGAGGAACTTCCCCCCCTCGCTGTCCTCGCGGTCGATCACCGCGGCGTCGAGGATGCCATCCCTCTCCCGCAGAACGCTCTGCACCTCCGCGAGCTCGACGCGGACACCGCGGATCTTGACCTGGTGGTCGCGGCGCCCGAGGAACTCCAGGTCGCCGTCCGGGAGCAGGCGCGCGAAGTCGCCCGTCCGGTACACGATGTCCTCGGGGTCCTCACCGAAAGGATTGGGAATGAAGACCTCCCGGGTCTGCTCAGGCCGGCCGAAGTAGCCGAGAGACCGGTAGGGAGTCCGGATGTAGATCTCCCCCACCGTACCGGCCGGGCATGCTTTTCCCCGCTCGTCAACCAGCACCACGCGGGCCCCCTTCATCGGCTTCCCGATCGGGATGCTCCGCCGCTCCTCGTCGCCGGGCTGCACCGGATGGAACAACTTGGTCATCGTGGTCTCGGACGGGCCGTAGAGGTTGATCAGCCGGACGCGGTCGCCGAAGATCCGCCGCCACTTCGCGACATCGGCGGGCAGCAGGGGCTCGCCCGCCATCAGAATCGCCCGTAGCGCCGCGAACCGGCCGGGCGCCAGCTCCTGGTTGACCAGAGCGCGGAAGAGCGAGGGAACGCAGTGGACAACCTGGACGCCCGCCTCGTCGATCCAATCGGCCAACCGCCGGGTGTCGAGCACCGTCTCCCGGCCCGCGGGGATGCAGACCGTGCCGCCGCAGCAGAGCGGCGTGAAGACATCGCGCAGGAAGGCGTCGAAGATCGGGGTGGTGAGCTGGCTCACGCGGGCCCCCCTCTCCAGGCCGAGTTGCTCGATCTCCCAGCCGACAAAGTGGCCGATCGCCTTGTAGCGGCCGACGATCCCCTTGGGCCGGCCGGTGGATCCGGAGGTAAAACAGATGTAGCACGGATCGTCGGGGCCGAGGGCCCAGGGGAAGCGGCGTTCCTCCGTCTCCTCGCTCCCGGCGGCAAAGGGCAGCACGGAGGCTCCCTGCACTCTCGCCGCCAGGCGTTGCACGGGCTCGGCGAGCGGCTCCTCGGTCAGGAACCAGGCCGGCGAGACCTCGTCGACCATCGCGGCCAGCCGGGCGGCCGGGGCCGACGGGTCGAGCGGAACGAACACGCAGCCCGCCTTGAACGTGGCGAGCAGAGCCGTGATCATGGCGACCGACGTCTCGGCGACCACCGCGATGTTGTCACCGCGGGCGGCGCCCGCCGCCAGCAGCCGGACGGCCAGCCCGTTCGAACGCATCTCCAGCTCGCGGTAGGTGACAGGTCCGTCCGGCGCAGCGAGCGCGACATCCCCTGGAGACTCCGCCGCGATCCGGCCGAACTGGTCATGGACACTCTTGATCATCATCAAGCTCTCTCTATCTTAAGCATGGGAGGTCGAACGCCTCGAGGAAGACACCGAATGTCAAGACAATCATCAGGAGGTCATTCTCGAAGGGCAGGTTCAGCCGGAATCCCTCGCGCAGATACTGCCGTTTCAGGGTCTCGACCATGTCCGGGTTGAAGTAACCCTGCCGGCGGATGCGGTCGGGGGACAGCAGGTCGTGAATCCAGTCGATCCCCTGGTGCAGCAGGTAAGGGCTGCCGGGAGCGTGGAAACCGAACTTCTCGCGCTCGATGATCGACCGCGGGACGAGGCCCTCGGCGACCCGCTTGAGCACGTACTTCTCCCCCAGATTCCTGAGCTTGAGCCCGGGAGGCATGCGCCGCGCGAGGTCCACCACGCCGAGGTCGAGGAATGGATAGCGCGCCTCGATCGAGTTGGCCAGCGCCATCCGGTCGCCGTGATCGGAGATCAGGTGATCGGCCATGCGCAGCTTGAAGTCGAGGTACGAGCGTTGGTGCACCGGATGCCGGCCCGCCAGCCGCTCCTTGTTGACCGGGCTTTCGTTGAGGCAGTCGAACTCGGGAAAGGCGGTGCCCAGCCCTTCCGCGTAGAGCGCAGCGCGCAGCTCCCGCGAGGCGTAATAGTCCTGCTCATAGAACAGGTCGCGGTCGCCCCACAGCCGCTCGCGCATCTCGTCCTCGAGCGCCGCCGCCAGACCGTCTCCCCTTTCGCGGCGGAGGCCGGACTGGTCGAAACGGTAGCCGACGTAGCCGGCGAACAGCTCATCGGCTCCCTCGCCGGTGAGAATCACCGTGATGCCGGCCCGGCGCGCCGCCTCGGAGAGGGCGAGCGAGCAGGTGTTGTAGCTCTCCTTCACCGGGCACTCGCAGTGGTAGACCATCCGCCGCATCCGGCTCTCGATCTGCGACCAGTCGAAGACGATCTCCTCGTGGTGCGAACCGACGCGCTCCGCCATCAGGCGCTGGTAGGCGGTCTCGGAGATCCGCTCGTCGGTGAAGCCGATCGAGAAGGAGTGGTTGACCGTGCCGGGGGCCTCGCGGGCGATCATGCCGGCGATCAGCGAGGAATCGAGGCCGCCGCTCAGGTAGAGGCCGACCGGCACGTCGGACTGCAGCCGGTAGCGCACCGAGCGGGCGAAGCTCTCGCCGAGGCTCTCCACCGCCTCCGCCTCGCTCATCTCCCCTCCCGGCTCGTCGGCGCGGGGGTAGACCAGGTCCCAGTACTCCTCGTTCCGGATTCCCTCGGGGGAGACGATCAGGAGGTGCCCGCTCTCCAGGCTGCGGATTCCCTTGAACATCGTCCGCGGGCTGACCAGGCCCGGAAAACAGAGGATCTGGTCGAGCCCCGTCGGATCGACCTCGCGCCGCACCAGCGGATGCCGCAGGATGGCCTTGATCTCCGAGCCGAAGATGAAGGTGTCGCCGGCCACGGTGTAGAACAGGGGGTTGATGCCCACGTGGTCGCGGGCGAGCAGGAGCCGGCGCTCCTTGCGGTCATAGAGGGCGAAGGCGAACTGCCCGTTGAGCTCCTGCAGAAGGTCCGGACCCTTCTCCTCGTAGAGGTGCAGCAGCACCTCCACGTCGCACCGGGTGGCGAAGCTGTGGCCGCGCTCGACCAGCCCCTGGCGCAGCTCCTTGTAGTTGAAGATCTCGCCGTTGCACATCAGCACGAGCGAGCGGTCTTCGTTGTAGAGCGGCTGGTCGCCGCTCACCAGGTCGATGATGCGCAGCCTCCGGAAGCCGAAGCCCACACAGGCGTCGTGGAAACAGCCGGAGCTGTCGGGCCCACGGTGTACCAGGGCGTCCGCCATGTGCGCGATCAAGTCATGATCGGGCGCGACACCCGTCTTGAAGTTTGCGTATCCGGCCAATCCACACATGCGATCGAGATCCTCGCGCCAGCTCTAGGCGAGCTCCAGGTCGTCGTTGAACGAGCTCATGAATCCGGCGAGATCCTCCCCGGCGGCGAGCTCGAGGGCACCGACGGGCTTTTCAAGGTCTTCGGCCATCGCGGCCAGCAGAGCCGCGAGGTGCTCGAGCAGGCGAGCCATCTCCGGCTCGTCGAAGCGCGACGGGTCGTAGCGGACCTGGAGGACCAGCTCCCGTCCGGGTTGGACCTCGATCACCAGGGGATAGTTCGACTGCCCGGTGCCGCTCGCCTCGCGGACGGCGAATCCAGAGCCCGCGCGGGGCGCGACGTCCTCCCCCGGAAGGTTCTCGAACACCAGGACGCTCTCGAAGAGCCGCGTGCCCCGGGGCAGGCGGGCCCATTCCTGAATCCGGGTGAGCGGGGTGTGCTCGAATTGCCGCGCCTCGACCTGCTGCGCTTGCAGGGTGCGCAGCAGGGAGAGCAAGGGCTCCTCCGCCCGCCACCGCACCCGCACGGGGACCGTGCTGATGAACAGGCCGACCATGGCACCGGAACCCTCGAGGTCCACCGGCCGGCCCGAGACCGTCGCTCCGAAAACGACATCGTCCCGGCCGCTGTAGCGGCCGAGCAGCAGCGCCCAGGCGCCCTGGACCAGGGTATTCAGGGTGAGCCGGTGCTCCCGCGCGACCGTCTGCAGCGCGGCCGTCTCCCGGGCAGGGAGGATGGTCTGCCGTTCGGCCCCCGTGGCCGCCTCTCCGGCCGCCGGGTGGTCGATCCCGAGCGGGGTCGGCAGGGCGGCCCCCTCCAGAAGGCGGCGCCAGAAGGTCTCGGTGCGCCCGACGTCCTGCCGCTGCAGCCAGGCGATGTAGTCACGGTAGGGCCGGGGAACACCGAGCTCGACGGGCTCCCCCTTGCGAAGCCGGTCGTAGAAGGTCAGCAGCTCCTCCAGCACCAGAGGCAACGACCACCCGTCGAGGATCAGGTGGTGGTAGGTCCAGACCACCTCAAAAGCATCCGCGGCGAGGCGGAAGGTGGCGATCCGCAGCAGCGGCGGCCGGTCGAGCCGGAAGCCGGACTCTCGCTCCGCCTGCCGGTGCACGGCCAGCCGCCGACGCTCCTCGGCGGGATCGAGCGCGGAGAGATCGTGGTGCACGATCGGGATGTCCACCTCCCGGTGGACCACCTGGAGGGGCTGTTCGAACGCCTCCCAGTCGAAGCCGGTGCGCAGGGCTGCGTGCCGGGCGACCACCCTGCGCCAGCTCTCCTCGAAGGCGGCGAGGTCGAGCTGGCCGACGAGCCGCCAGCTCGCCTGCGAGATGAAGACCCCGGAGCCCGGGGTGGCCAGGGTATGGAACAGCATGCCGTCCTGGATGGGGGCGAGCGGATAGGCATCTTCCAGCGGCGCGCCTTCGGCGATCCGCCGCGCCAGGGCCGGCTCGTCGAGCGGCACGAGGGAGAACGGCTCCACCGCCGGAGCGGCCGGGGCGGGCGCGCCGCCCCCGCGAGCCTCCGCCAGGACTTTGGCGAGGTCCTCGACCGTCGGGTGCTCGAAGAGCTCCCCGGGGGTCACGCGGATCCCGAGACTGCTCAGGCGCGAGATGATCTGGATGCAGAGGATCGAATCCCCTCCCAGGGCGAAGAAGTCGTCCCGCGCGCCGATCCGGTCCAACTTCAGCACGTCCTTCCAGACGTCGGCGATCGTCGCCTCGAGCCCGGTGCGTGGGGCGAGCGGCGCGGAGCCCAGGTCCGGCCGCGCTCTGCCGGGCTCGGGCAGGGCGCGACGGTCCACCTTGCCGTTCGGCGTCAGCGGGAGCGCCTCCAGGAGGACGAAGGCGGAGGGGATCATGGCATCCGGCAGCGTCCTCTTGAGGGCCTGCCGCAGCGCGCCGTCGGTGATCACCGCGCCTTCGGCAGGAACGACGTACGCCACCAGGCGCTTGTCTCCGGGGCCGTAGAGCCGTGCCACGACGACGGCTTCGCGGACCTCGGGATGGCGCACCAGGGCCACCTCGATTTCCCCCACCTCGACCCGGTGGCCCCGGATCTTGACCTGGCCATCGATGCGGCCGAGGAACTCGAGCCGGCCGTCCGGCAGGAAACGCGCCAGATCTCCCGTCCGGTAGCAGCGCTCGCCGGACGCTCCGAAGGGAGAGGGCACGAAGCGTTCGGCCGTCAGCTCGGGGCGCTGGAAATAGCCGCGCGCGAGCCCGTCGCCCGCCGTGAACAGCTCCCCCGGCACGCCGATCGGGACCGGTTGCAGGTCGCGGTCCAACAGGTAGACGCGGGTATTGGCGATCGGCCTGCCCAGGGGCACGGAGGAGCCGACCGCCTGCGGATCCGCCGGCGAGCCGCACGCGGTGAAGGTCGTGTTCTCGGTCGGCCCGTACCCATTGACCAGGCGGAGATGCGGAAAGCGGGCGAGCAGCTTTTCCACGTGGGGCACAGACAGCACATCGCCCCCCGCGAGGAGCTGCCGCACTCCCTGCAGGCGGTCGAGCTGATCGTCCACCAGCTGGTGGAACAAGCCGGCGGTCAGCCAAAGCGAGGTGATCCCCTCGAGCTCGATCGCCTCTCCGAGCTCCTCCAGGGACGGCGCCTGGAGCGGCAGGAGCACCAGGCGTCCACCGTTGAGCAGGCTTCCCCAGATCTCCAGTGTCGAGGCGTCGAAGGCGACCGGCGCCAGCTGCAGCATGACCTCCTGTGGGCCGAGCCTCGCGTAATCGGCGCCGCGCACCAGCCGTACGACACCCCGGTGGAGGACCGCCACCCCCTTGGGGGCTCCGGTGGACCCCGAGGTGAACATGACGTAGGCAAGATTGTCGGCGGTCGCGGCACGGGCCGGACGCTCTCCGCTCTCCTCGAGCAGCGCCACCCGCTCGCGGTCGAGACAGAGGACGATCATGCCGTCCTGGACGGGCAGAGCGGGCAGGAGCCGCTCCTCGGTCAGCACAACGCGAGCTTGCGTGTCGTTCAACAGGAAGGCGAGCCGCTCTCCGGGAAAAGCAGGATCGAGAGGCACATAGGCGCCCCCGGCCTTGAGCACCGCGAGCGTCGCCACCAACAGGTCGAGCGAACGCCCGAGGCAGACCCCGACCATCACCTCCGGCCCGACACCCAATGCCACCAGCCGGTTGGCCAGCCGGTTGGCCAGCAGGTCGAGGCCGCGATAGTCGATCCGCTCCTCGCCGCAGACAGCCGCAACAGCCTCGGGGGTCCGCTCCGCCTGCTCCTCGAACAGCTCGTGGACGAGGCGCTCGCGCGGGTAGGCCACGGCCGTATCGTTCCACTCCACGATGACCTGCTGCAGCTCGGGCACATCGAGCATCCGGAGATCAGAGAGAGGCCGTCCAGCGCCCTGGACGATCGACCTCAGGAGGATCACCAGGTGTTCCAGCATCCGTTCCGGCAGGAGCGCCTCGAAGCGACGGCGGTCGAAATAGGTCGTCAACCCGATCCGCGGCCCGGGCGCCACGGCGACCGCGAGAGGATAGCCCGGCCGGTCGGTGGCGGTGGCGGCGCCGATCCGCAGGGTCCCGCCCGCCGCTCCCCCCTCGCCGGCCAACCGGCTCACCGGATAGCTCTCGAACACCAGGAGGCTCTCGAAGAGCGGGCGGCCCTGAGCGACCCCGCTCCACCGCTGGATCTGCACGAGCGGTGTGTGCTCGGCGTCGCTCATCCGGATGCTCCCGGCCTGGATCTCACGCAGCCAGGCCACCAGCTCCATCTCGGGGGCGGCGAGGACGCGCAGGGGCAGCGTGTTGATGAAAAGACCGACCATCGATTCGCCACCGGCCAGAGACGGCGGCCGGCCGGAAACCGTGATGCCGAACACCACGTCGTGCTGTCCGCTATAGCGGCTCAGGAGCAGTGCCCAGGCGCCCTGGCACAGGGTGTTGAGCGTCAGCTGGTGCCGGCGTGCGAAAGCCTGGAGGTCGACGGAGAGCTCCGAGGACAGCAGAGTCTCCACTTCGCCGTGCCTCTCGCCCGTCTCGTCTGCAACCGCAGGCAGGGCGATCGCGGAGTGTCCTGTGACCAGTGGAGTCGGCCCGCCGAGGCCGGCCAGCCGGGCGCGCCAGAGCTCCTCGGCCTTCGCCAGGTCCTGGGCCGCCAGCCAGGCGATGTAGTCGCGATAGGGGCGGGGGGCCTCCAGACGGAGCTCCCGGCCGCGCCGCAACGCCTCGAAGAACGCCAGGACCTCTCCCTGCAGGAGGGCCGTCGACCAGCCGTCGAGCACGATGTGGTGGTAGGTGAAGACGAGCTGGTGGACCTCGGGAGCCAATGCGATCAGGGCGACGCGCACCAGCGGCGCACGCATCAGGTCGAAGCCAAGCCGGGCGTCCCGCGCCAGATGGCGCGCCAGCTCCGCTTTCTGGCGCGCGGCCGGGAGGTCCTGCCAGTCGAGCTCTTCCCAGGGGAGCTCGACGCGCCGGCGCACCACCTGGAGCGGTGTATCGCGCCCCTCCCACAGGAAGGAGGTCCGCAGCACCGGATGTCGCGCGACCACCCTCTCCCAGGCGCTCCGCAGAAGGCCCCGGTCGAGCGGCCCCTCGAGCCGGAAGCTCGCCTGCTGGACGAGCACCCCGGACCCCGGGCTCAGGAGGGAGTCGAACAGCATCCCCTGCTGCGTCGGGGAGAGCGGGTAGATCGCCTCGACATTCTTCCGGCTCATGCCGCGTTGCCTCCACCCAAGGCGTCGATCTCCTCGATCTCCTCCAGGAGGCCGTCCAGCTCCTCCTGGCTGAGGTCGACATCGGGAAAGTCCGACGGTGTGTAGCCGCCGGCTGCGTCCGACCGGCAGTGGTCGATCAGCGTGCGCAGGGCCGCCACGAAGCGGGCCATCAGATCGTCCACCGTGGCGGTGTCATAGCGCTTTCCTCCGCAGGTGAGGCTGAGCTGGAGACACTTGTGCATCACCTGTCCGCCGACCTGCAAGCGGTGGGCGCGGGCGCCCTGCTCGTCCACCAGGGGGCCGCCTCCCTCCCGCGCCGGGCGGAAGAGGGAGGCGTGAGCGGCCACCGTCGAGTCGAGCTGCCCCATGTAGTTGAAGACCAGCTCGGGCCGGGGCAACGAGCGCAGCCGCTCGCGAATCTCCGGGCTCGGGCTCAGGCAGCGCAGGGCGCCGTACCCGATCCCGCGGGCGGGCACCCGGCGGAGCTGCTCCTTGACCGCCTTGAGCGCCGCCCCCGGATCTCCCGTCACCCCCGCCACATCGAGGACGACGGGGGTCATGGTCGTGAACCATCCCACGGTGCGGGACAGGTCGATCCCTTCGAAGATCTCCTCGCGTCCGTGGCCTTCGAGGTCCACCAGGAAACGGGGCTCGCCGGTCCACGCCGCCAGGGCCAGGGCCAGGGCGGTCAGGAGGACATCGTTGATCTGGGTCTGGTAGGCCCGCGGCACCTCCTGGAGGAGCGCCTGGGTCTCCTCGGGGTCGAGCGATGCCACGACGGTATGGGCCGCGCCCTGGAGGTCCTCCGCTTCGGGATGGTCGGCGGGCAAGGGCCGGATCTGCACCCGCTCCGGGCTCGTCCACACATCGAGGGCCTGGACGACATCCTCCCGGGCGGCGTAGTCGCGCAGGCGGTGCGCCCAGCTCCGGAAGGACGTGCTCTTGGCCGGCAGGGAGGGCTCTTCGCCCCGGAGCAGACCCGAGTAGACCTCCTGCAGGTCCTCCAGCAGGATCCGCCAGGAGATCCCGTCGACGACGAGGTGGTGGACGAGGATCAGGAGGCGTGCCGGCCCGGCCGGGCCGGAGGTCAAGAGGGCGACCCGCAGCAGGGGCCCGCGCGTCAGGTCCAGGCTCTTCTGGAGTTGCTCCGCCACAGCCTCGACCGCCCGCGGAACGAGGACCGGGCCGAGGCCCGCGAGATCCAGGTGGACGACGGGCACGGGGCCGCCCGGCCCGGCATTGACCTGATGCCATCCCGCGGCGTCGCGGTGGAAGCGCATGCGCAGGGCGTCGTGGTGGACGGTCAGGCGCTCCACGGCCCGGCGCAGCAGGCCCGCGTCCAGAGGCGCGGCCGGCTCCAGGAGGAAGGCCTGGTTGAAGTGGTGCGGTGCGGCCAGCTCCTGATCGAAGAACCAGTGCTGCACCGGCGTCAAGGGCACAGGCCCCGTCACCAGTCCCTGCTCGGCCTCGAGGGGTGGCGCACCGTCCATGACCTCCAGCAGGCCGGCGATGGTCGGGTTCTCGAAGACCTGGCGCGGCGTCAGCCGCATGCCTTTGCGGTGGACCCGGGAGACGATCTGCAGGCAGAGGATCGAATCGCCTCCGAGCTCGAAGAAATTGTCCGTGATCCCCACGTGGCCGAGGCCCAGGACCTCCCGCCAGATGCCGGCCAGGGTCTCCTCGGCCTCCGTCCGTGCCTCCAGGTGCTCCCCGTCCTTGCCCCGCCGGGAGCGATCCGGCGCGGGCAGGGCCTGCCGGTCGAGCTTGCCGTTGCCCAGCAGCGGCAGTGCCTCCAGGAAGACGAACAGGGAGGGCACCATGTATTCTGGAAGCATCTGCCGGAGATGCTGCCGCAGCTCCCCCTCCGCGACCGGTGGCGGGCCGGCAACGACGTACGCCACCAGCCGGCGATCCCCCGGCCCCAGGTCCCGCGCCACCACCGCCGCCTCCCGGACCCCCGGGTGGCGCAGCAAGGCCCCTTCGACCTCCGGCAGCTCGATGCGGAAGCCGCGGATCTTGACCTGGTGATCGATGCGCCCGAGGTATTCGATACAGCCGTCCGGGAGGTGGCGGACCAGGTCCCCCGTGCGGTACAGGCGCTCCCCGGGCTCCTCCCCCACCGGGTCGGGCACGAACCGGTCGGCCGTGAGGTCGGGACGATGGACGTACCCCCGTGCCAGGCCGATGCCACCGATGAGCAGCTCGCCGGCGACCCCGATGGGCACGGGCCGGAGATCCGCGTCGAGCACGTGCAGGCGCAGGTGCGAAATCGGACGTCCGATCGGCACGGTGGAGCGCGCGTCATCCCGCGCACAGGGCCACCAGGAGACCTCGATCGAGGCTTCGGTGGGACCGTAGAGGTTGTGGAGGGCTGCGTCGAAACGGCGGAAGAACCGCTCCTGAAGCGGCACCGCCACCGCCTCGCCGCTGCAGACGACCCGCTCGAGGCTGGTGCAGGCGCCGGCCGCCGGCTCGTCGAGGAAGACCTGGAGCATCGAGGGGACGAAGTGGGCCAGGGTGACCTCCTGCTCCGCGATGAGGCCGGCCAGGTAGCGGCTGTCGCGTTGGCCGCCGGGCCGGGCCATCACCAGGCACGCTCCCGCCAGCAACGGTCCGAGCATCTCCCACACCGAGACGTCGAAGCTGAACGAGGTCTTCTGGACCACCCGGTCGACCGGCCGCAGGGGGATGGCCGTCTGCTGCCAGAGGAGGCGATTGCGGAGCCCCCGATGATCGATCATCACCCCCTTCGGCCGGCCGGTGGAGCCCGAGGTGAACAGGACGTAGGCCAGGTTGCGGTCGTGGATCCGCACCGCCGGGGGGGTCGCGCTCTCCATGGCGAGGGCCGGCCCGTCAGCCCCCAGGCGCAGGAGGCCGAAGCCGGGGGGAAGGGCCTTCGCCAGGGCATCCTGGGTCACGATCACCGCCGGCCGCGCATCCTCGAGCATGGCGGCCAGGCGTTCGGCGGGATGCTCCGGATCGAGGGGCAGGAAGGCCCCCCCCGCCTTCAGAATGGCGAGCAGGCTGACGATCAGGTCCGGCGACCGCTCGGCGCAGAGCCCGACCGGCACGTCCGGTCCCACGCCGAGGCGGCGGAGATGATGGGCCAGCCGGTTGGCCCTGCGCTCGAGCTCGGCGAAGGTGAGGTGGGCATCGCCGAACCAGAGGGCCGTGGCGCCGGGGGTCCTCGCGGCCGCAGCGGCAAAGAGCTCGGGGATGCACCGCTTCTCGATCGGAGCCGGCGGGGCCGAGCTCCACTCGCACAGCAACTGGTGCCGCTCGGCTGCGTTGAGCCAGGGGAGCTCCTCGAGAGGCGCCTCCGGGCTCCCGGCCATCCCGGAGAGGAGCGCCTCGAGGTGCGCCAGCATGCGGTGGATGGTCGGCGCCGCAAACCGCGCCCCATCGTAGAGGAAGCGCAACGTCAACGCCGCACCGGGGCCGGCCAGCAGGCACAGGGGATAGCTCGTCGACTCGACCGTGCGGTAGCCGTCGATCCGCAGGCGGGTCTGCGCCAGCCCCCGGCCGAGCGACTCGTCCACATGGTAGTTCTCGAACACGAGGATGCTGTCGAAAAGCTGCAGGCCCCGCGGCGCATCGCTCCAGGCCTGGACCCGCGCCAGCGGCGCGTGCTCGTACTGCCGTACCTCGGCCAGCCGCGCCTGCACCTCCCGGAGCCAGGGGAGCAGAGATTGCCTTGGGGGGACGGCGAGCCGCACCGGCAGGGTGTTGATGAACAGGCCGATCATCCTCTCGGAGCCGTCCAGATCCTCGGGCCGCCCGGAGACGGTGGCCCCGTAGACGACATCCCGCCGGCCGGAGCAACGGCTCAGCAGGATCGCCCAGGCTCCCTGGATGACCGAGCTCAGCGTGACCTGAGCCCGGCGCGTCAGCTCCTGCAGCCGCCGGGTCGTCTCCCGGGACAGGGCCAGCGAACCCTCTTCCGGCCGGGGCTCCTCGCCGCCGGGTCCGGGGAAGCGGTCGAACGGCAGCGGCGTAGGCTCCGCGAAGCCGGCCAGCAGGCGCTTCCAGAAACCCTCGGCAGCCGCCAGATCCTGCCGTTCCAGCCAACGGATGTAGTCCCCGTACGGTATGGGCGGCGGCGCCTCCGGCTCCCGGCCCGCCCGGTACGCTTCGTAGAAGGAAAAGACCTCGCCGAGCAGGATCGGCACGGACCAGCCGTCGAGCAGCAGATGATGGTGGCTCCAGACGAGCTGGTACCCCAGCTCCCCGAGATCGGCGAGGGTGAGGCGCATGAGAGGCGCGCGGGACGGCTCGAACCCGCGCGCCCGGTCGGCGGCGAGGAGATCCTGCAGGGCTGACTCCCGGGCGGCTGCGCCCAGGCCGCGCCAGTCCAGCCGCTCGACAGGCAGCTTCACGCGCCTCCCCACCACCTGGAGCGGCTGCTCCGTCTTCTTCCAGACAAACGCCGTGCGCAGGATGGCGTGCCGATCCGCCACCTTCTGCCAGGCCGCCGCGAACACCTCCGGGTCGATCTCTTCCAGGCGGCAGCTCACCTGCGTGACGTACGTGCCGGACTCCGGCGCGTAGACGCTGTGAAACAGCATCCCCTGCTGCATGGGAGAGAGCGGGTAGGCGTCTTCGAAGTTCGGCGTGCTCACGCGTCCTCTCCCTCGAACTCGGCCTCTTCCAGGGCGAGGGTCAGCTCGCGGTTCTGCGCCACGGCCCCGGGCTCGGCGAGCAGCTCGTCGAGGAAGGATCCACAGGAGGCCGCCAGGCCCTCGATGGTGGCCGGGCGGTGCAACGCCTCGCTGTAGATCCAGCTCATCCGGAGATCGCGGCCCACGATCTGGGCTTCGAGCTCGATCTCGTGGGAACGCAATCCCGCCGGGCTGCGCTGCGGGCCCACGGTCTCCCGGGCGAGAGCGAGGTCCGCGGGCCGGGAGAGCGTGTGATCGAGCTGGCCGAGATAGTTGAAGCTGATCTGCGCCTGCGGAAGGTCGCGCAAGGTGCGGGCGGCCTCGCCGCCGGCCAGGTGGCGCAGGACGCCGTAGCCGATCCCGCGGCCGGGCACCGCCCGGAGCTGGCGGCTGACCTCGCGGGCGGCCAGGGCGGGGTCGCCGGCAGCCCTCCCCAGGTCCAGCGCCACCGGGAAGAGGCTCGTGAACCAGCCGACGGTGCGGGAGAGGTCGAGGCCGGCGAACAGCTCCTCGCGGCCGTGCCCCTCCAGGTCGATCAGGAGGTGGTGCCCGCCCGTCCAGCGGGCGAGGGCGAGAGCGAGAGCGGCGAGAAGCATTTCGTGCACATGGACGCCATGGCGCTGCGCCGCCTTCTGCAGCCGGGCGGTGCGCTCTTCTCCGAACGCAACGGTGTGCAGGCACGACGAGCCGGCGGTGTTGCGGCCGTCGAAGTCCCGCGGCAAGGGGGAAACGGGGTGCCTGCGGCTCCAGAACGGTAGCTCGGCTGCCAG
The DNA here is from genome assembly GCA_002420005.1 of Holophagales bacterium UBA5704. Lineage (GTDB taxonomy): Bacteria > Acidobacteriota > Thermoanaerobaculia > Multivoradales > UBA5704 > UBA5704. The sequence goes on from DIHE01000137.1 coordinate 20,262, forward strand.
CTCCTCCGAGCCGGCGAAGATCTGCAGCCGCCGCGCCCATTCGTCGAACGGCGTCGTCGGAGCCGGCAGCGCCGCCGGCTCTCCCTCGTCGAGCTGCTGGTAGACGGTCTGCAGATCGTTGAGGAGGATGCGCCAGGAGACGCCATCCACGGCCAGGTGGTGGGCCGCCAGGAACAGGCGGCCGTGGCTCTCCGGCCCCATGTCGTAGAGGGCCGTGCGCCAGAGGACCCCCTTTTCCAGGTCGAAGCCGTGTTGGAGCTCGGCCGCCGTGCTCTCCAGCGCCGCCTGCCACCGCTGCGCCGGCAGCGCCGATACGTCGATCTGCAGGAAGGGAGAGGGACCGACGCCCTCCCCGGGCAGCGGCTTCCAGCCGTCCGGCTCGCGGATGAAGCGGGTGCGCAGGGCCGGGTGATGCTCCCGCAGGAGGGTCACCACCCGCTCCAGGAGCGCCGGCTGCAGGGGGCGCCGGGTCTCGAAGAGGACAGCCTGGTTGAAGTGGTGCGGATCCGGGAGATCCCGGGCGAAGAACCAGCTCTGGATCGGGGTCAGGGGAGCCGCCGAGGAGGCGGTCGCGGTCTGCGGCGCCGGCGAGCCCGCCTCTCCTCTCTCCGCCACCAGGGCCAGCTCGGCGATGGTCGGGAACTGGAAGATCTGGCGGGAAGTGAGCTTCAGCCCCGCCTTCTTGGCCTTCGAGACCGACATCAGGCCGGTGATCGAGTCCCCTCCCAGGGCGAAGAAGTTGTCGTGCACGCCGACGCGCTCGAGCCCCAGAGCCTGTGCCCAGATCCCGGCGAGAATCTCCTCGGCCGGGGTGCGCGGCGCCACGTAGCCCGCCGCCGCCGCGACCTCCCGGGACGGCTCGGGGAGCGCCCGCCGGTCGACCTTGCCGTTCGCCGTCAGCGGCAGGGAGCCCAGCGCCACGAAGACCGCGGGGACCATGTAGTCGGGCAGGCGGGCGGCGAGGATCTCGCGGAGCCCATCCGGCGCGGCGTCGGTCACCACATAGGCGATCAACCTCTTGTCGCCTGGAGCGTCCTCGCGCGCCAGGACCGCCGCGCTCCTCACCCCCGGGCACTGCAAGAGCACCGCCTCGATCTCGCCGAGCTCGATCCGGTACCCTTTCACCTTGACCTGAAGATCGACGCGGCCCAGGTACTCGAGGTTGCCGTCGGGCAGGTGGCGGCCGAGATCCCCCGTCCGGTAGACGCGCGCCCCGGGGGCGGCACCCAGCGGATCGGGCAGGAAGGCGGCGGCGGTCAGGTCGGGCCGTCCCTGATAGCCGCGGGCCAGGCCGTCACCGCCGACGAACAGCTCGCCCGGCGCGCCGACCGGTACGGGGATCAGGCGCTCGTCCAGCACCGAGATCCGGGCATTGGCGATCGGCCTGCCGATGGGCACCGGGCCGGAGCCCTCGGTTCCCGCCGGCACGGTGCAGGCTGTGCAGCCCACGACCGTCTCGGTCGGCCCGTACTCATTGACGAGCCGCGTCTGCGGGGCGCCGCGCAGCCAGGGCGCCACGGCCTCGCCATGGAGCGCCTCGCCGCCGATGACCAGAGTGTGCACCGACGTCTCCCCGGGGCTCAGATGATGGCTCAGGAGATCGAGGTGAGCGGGCGTGAGCTTCACGAAGCTGTAGCCTTCGCCGGCGGTGAGGGCGCGCGCCAGTGCCTCTCCACCCGGATCCTCGGGCAGCAGCGCGACGGTCCTTCCGGCGAGCAGCGGGGCGAAGAGACCGGTCACCGTGAGGTCGAAGCCGATCGAGGAGTGGACGGGGGCGCCGCTCCCCTCGGCGACCCGGTACTCGGACGTACACCACGAAAGATAGTTCACCAATCCCCGGTGCGGGATCATCACCCCCTTGGGAACGCCGGTCGAGCCCGAGGTGTACATCGCATACGCCAGGTTCTCGGGGTCGAGGACCACCGCGGGGCTCTCCGCACTCCTGCCGTCGATCAACGGCGCATCACCGTCGAGGCGCACCGTCGCCAGCCCGGCGGTGGCCAGGCCCTCCGCGAGACCCTCGCCGATGACCAGGACCCGGGCTCCGGCATCGCGCAGGATGAAGGCGAGCCGCTCCCGCGGGAGGGTCGGGTCGAGCGGCACATAGGCCCCTCCGGCCTTGAGGATGCCGAGCAGGCCGGTCACCAGATCGAGCCCGCGCTCCAGGCAGAGACCGACCCGCACCTCCGGCCCCACGCCCAGCGACCGCAGGTGGTGAGCCAGCCGGTTCGCCGCGCGGTCCAGCTCGGTGAACGTCATCCTGCGCTCCCCGGCGGTGAGCGCCACCGCATCCGGTGAGCGCAGAACCGCCTCCTCGAACAGGTGATGGATGCAGCGCTCGCGAGGGTAGTCGGCCGCGGTTCGGTTCCACTCCTCCACCTGGAGCCGTTGCCAGGCGGTCTGGAAACACCGGTCGGCGTGATTCTCACGCCGCGCGGTGGCCATGGCGGTCAACACCTCGAGGTAGGTCTCATGGAGAGCCCGCATCTGGGGCTCACAGAACTCCTTGAGGTCGTACTCGAGCACGAGCCACGCCTCCCGGGACGAGGCGGGGTTGACCTCGAAAATCACCATCAAGGGGAAATGCGTGATGGACAGGTCGCTGTGGCCGTACGGCAGGACCTCGAAGTCGCCGCCGCCGTCCAGCAGCGGCTGGGCGCTGTGGAAGTTGAGATAGCCGAAGGCGATCTCGAAGAGAGCCTCCCGGCCCCACTGTTTCTGCAGCGCGGCCAGCGGATAGCGCCGGTGCGGCAGGATCTCGACTTCCGCCTCGAAGGCGGCGCGAACGAGATCCACCCAGCTCCCCTCCTCGACCCGCAGACGGAAAGGCAGCGTGTTGAGGAACAGGCCCCGCACGTCCGTGCCCCCGCTCTCCTCCGGCCTGCCGTTGAACACCAGACCGGTCAGCAGGTCGCGCTCGCCGCTCATCAGGCTCATCACTTTGTGGTGCGCCGCCACGATGACGCTCTTGAGCGGCACCCCGGCCACCTCCGCCAGGCGGCGCAGCCCCCCCACCAGCTCCGGGTCGAGGTCGAAGTAGAGCTTGTGCTCCTGCCGCCCGGCGGTGCGCCGCAGCGCAGCGGGCCAACGCGGCAGGCGGGTCACCGTGGGGTCGCCGAGCATGCGGTCCCAGAAGGCCCGTGTCTCCGCCGAGGCGAGGGCCTGCCTCTCGAGGCGCACGAAGTCGCGGAAGGTGACCTCCGACGGCGGCTCGACGGGGAGCGGCTCGCCGCCAAGCCCCTTCAGGTAGCGGTGGAAGATCTCGGTGAGGGTCGAGGTCGTGCTCCACCCGTCGGAGATCGAATGGGGCTCGGTGAGGGTGAACTGGAACGTCTCGTCGGTCAGCCGGTGGACGTGGAACCGCAGCAGCGGCGGCACGGTCAGGTCGAGGAGGGCCTGGTTCTCCCGCTGGATGAAGCTCTCGACCTCCCGCTCCCGCTCGCCGGCCGGCAGCGACCGCAGATCCTCCACCTTGACGCGCAGCTCGGTGTGGCGATGGATGAGCTGCAACGGCTCACTGTAGGACGTGAGATCGAAGGAGGCGCGCAGCATCGGATGGCGATCCACCACGTCCTGGACCGCCGCCTGGAACAGGGCGGGCTCGAAGCGGGCCCGCATGTGCCAGCTGTTGACGTTGTGGTAGGCGGGCGGGATCTCCGCCCCCGGCTCCAGCTCCATGTGCGCCAGCATCCCCGACTGCACCATGGACAGCGGGAAGGCATCCTCGAGCCCCTCCGGCAGACGGGCACGGTCGTCCTCCGAGACCAGGTCGAACGGCCGGCTGTGGGCAGAGGCGAGCGTCTCTCCGACCGCACGAGCCCTCTCCGGGTGGGACCTGCGCAGGTCGAGGAGGAGGCGCCTCTCGGGGCTCAGGGCTGCGATCCGTTGCTGCAGGTCGCTCATGTACGGTCCTCGTTCTTCGCTTCCATCAGGACACGGATCTCGTCCAGCACCTGATCGGCCGGCAGGTCTTCGAGCTCGGCGACCGAGCGCAGCAGCTCCGCGTCCTCCTCCACGGCCCCGGCGGCGGCCGGGGCGGCCACCAGGCCGGCGGAGCCCTGGAGCCGGCCGGCCAGCTCGGCGATGGTCTGGTGGCGGAAGAGCTGCTGCACCGTGAACACCAGCCCCCGGGCCTGGGCGGCGGCCACCAGCCGGACGCTACGGATCGAATCCCCACCCAGGGCGAAGAAACTGTCGTGGATGCCGATCCGCTCGAGCCCCAGAATCTGTCCCCACACCTCGGCCAGAATCTCCTCGACAGGGGTGCGCGGCGCGACGAAGCCCTGGGCCAGGTCCGGCCGCGTTGCGTCCGGCGCCGGGAGCCTGGCCCTGTCCACCTTCCCATTCGCGGTCAGAGGGAGGGCGTCCAACCAGACAAAGCCGGCGGGGATCATGGGCTCGGGGAGCTCGCCGTGCAGGGCCGACCGCAGCTCCTCCAGCCCGGGAGCCTCCGCGCCCGCCACCAGATAGGCGACCAGCCGCCGGTTCCCGGGAGTGTCCTCGCGGGCGACGACCACCGCCTCCCGGATGCCCGGGCGCCGCTTCAACGCCACCTCCACCTCCCCGAGCTCGATGCGGAAGCCGCGGATCTTGACCTGGTCGTCATTGCGGCCGAGGAACTGCAGACCGTCCTCGTCCCGGAGGCGGGCCAGGTCGCCGGTGCGGTAGAGGCGGGCCCCGGGCTCCCCGGTGAAGGGATCGGGCACGAAACGCTCGGCGGTCAGCTCAGGGCGCCCCCGGTATCCCCGGGCGACCCCGGCACCACCGATGTACACCTCTCCCGGAACCCCGACCGGCACCGGCCGCGCCCGTGCATCGAGGAGGTGGATACGGGTGTTCGCGATGGGGCGACCGATGGCGACCGGTCCCGCCGCGTTCTCTTCCGCCAGAACCTCATGGACGCAGGAGCCCACCACCGTCTCGGTCGGCCCATACTCGTTGAAGATCCGCGTCTCGGGCGAGCGCCGCCGCCAGAATTCGAGGCTCCCGGCGTGGAGCGCCTCGCCCCCCACCACCAGACTGCGGACCTTCGCGAGGCTGCCGGCACCGGAGAGCTGCTGCTCCAGCACCTCCAGGTGGGCCGGCGTCAGCTTGACCAGGCCGTACTGCGCGGTGGAGCGCAGGGCGCCCGCGAGAGCCTCGATCCCCTGCTCCTCCGGCAGCAGCTCGACCGTGCCGCCGACGAGAAGCGGCGCGAAGAGGGCGGTCACGGTCAGGTCGAACCCCAGCGGCGAGTGGACCGGCGCGCGCGCGCCGGAGGCGACGCCATAGGCCTCCACCGCCCAGCTCAGGTAGCTCACCAGGCCGCCATGCGTGATCATCACCCCCTTGGGGCGTCCCGTGGAGCCGGAGGTGTAGAGCACGTAGGCCAGATTGTCCTCGGCGACCGCCACCGCAGGCCGCTCCTGCGGCTGGAGTGCGATGGCTTCGTGATCCGTGTCGAGGAGGACCCGGGGCAGTAGCTCACCCGGAACCCGGTCGCGGAACCGCTCCGCGGTGACGAGGACGGCAGGCTGTGCGTCGGTGACCAGGAAGGCGAGGCGATCCGGCGGGTTCTCGGTATCCAGGGGGAGGTAGGCCCCGCCGGCCTTCAACACCGCCAGCATGGCGATCAGGATCTCCGGGGACCGGTCGAGGCAGAGAGCCACGAGCGTGTCGGGACCGACGCCCAGAGACCGCAGGTGCCGGGCGAGCCGGTTGGCCCGGCTGTCGAGCTCCCCATACGTCAGCGACCGCTCTGCGCACACCACGGCCGTCTCGCCGGGCATCTGGCCGACCTGCTGCTCGAAGAGCTCATGCAGGCGAAGCCGGGGCACCTCGCGACCGGTGTCGTTGAAGGCGGCCAGGAGCCCGGTGCGGTCGGCGTCGCCGAGGATTTCGAGGTCGGCGACCACCGCGCCGGGGTCCTGCGCCACGGATTCGACGACGCGGCGCAGGCTCTCGACCAGCCGCCCGGCATCTCTCGCGTCCAGCAAGGCCGGATGGTAGTGCAGCTCGAGGGCGAGCCTCCCTTCCCCCTGGGAGGCGGTCAGCTTGACGGCAAAGCGCTCCGGCAGGACCTCCTGGCGCAGGACCGAGAAGCGCAGGCCGGGAGCCGTGGCGGAGGCCAGGAGCTGGTGCTCGAAGCAGACCCGCGGGCCGGACGCGCCGGGCCGCGGCGGGAACAGCTCGTCCGCCGGAAACTCGCTCTGCGCCTCGGCCGCCGTCTCGAGGTCCTCGGCGGTTCGGGCGAGCACGTCCAGGAAGCGCGCCTCCGGCCGCACGCGGCCGGGCACCGGCACCGTCTCCGCCACGGGACCGATCACTCCGGCGAGATCCTCGTGGCGGCGCCCGCTCAGCAGACAACCGATCATCGGCTCCCGTTCCCCCGTGAGCCGGGCGAGGAGCACCTGCCAGCAGGCGAGGAGGATCGCGGTGAGAGAAGAACCCTCTCCTCCCTCTGCAGCGAGGGCAAGGAGGCGGCCGGACGCGCCGGGATCGATCTCCCGCACGATCCGGGCTGGAGCGAAGAAGCCCTCCTCCTCCACGTCCCCGCGCTCCCAGGGCAGGCGCAGCCGGGCAGCCGCGGCCACGTCCAGCGTCCGCCAGTGCCGCCGCGAGCCCCCTTCCTCCGGGTCGAGCAGCAGGTCGTGCTTCCACTCACTGAATTGGAGGTACTGCACGGGCTCCTCTGTGTCCAGCTCACCCGTGTACGCCGCCGCCAGCTCCACCACCAGCCGGCCCAGGCTCGCGGCATCGGCGCAAAGCGCGGGCAGGGTCAGGAAGAGCTGGTGGCGGCGCGGCTCCAGGGCCACCAGGCAGGCATGGAGGGGAAGGCCCCCTTCGAGATCGAAGGGCCGGTCGGCTTCGCGGCGCCACACCTTGTCGAGCTCGACCGCCCGGCCGGCCTCGTCGAGAGCCGGGAGGGACAGCGCGCTCCACCGGATCGATGAGGTCTCGCGCACCACCTGGACGGGGGTGCGGACACCCGGGGGACGGACGAAGCCTGTCCGCAGAATCTCGTGGCGATCCACGAGCGATTGCAGCGCGGTGGACAACCGCTCGGTCTCGACCTCTCCCTCGAGAGCCACAACGCACTGCGCCCGGTGGACGGAGGACGCCTGCTGGAGCCGCCAAAGCCGCTTCTGCTGCAGCGAAAGCCTGAAACCCGGAACCGAATCACTCATGATTGCTCCAATGGAAACCGTGGGGTTCAAATTTCGTCGAACGTGACCATGTCTCCCATGGCCACGAGGATCTTCCTTGCACCGACGTACGGATTGCGGCCGTGGGCGGCGAGGACGTTGTCGACCAGGATCACGTCTCCCTCCTGCCAGGGGACGCTCACCTCGAGCTCGCGATAGACGTCGAGGATCTGGCGCATGCCCTCATCCGGAATGGAGGAACCGTCGCCGAAATAACAGTTGCGCGGCAGGTCCCTCTCGGCGAACACCGCCTCCATCGAGCGCCGCGTTTCGGGGTCGAGACAGGAGACGTGCCAGTGTTGAGCCTGGTTGAACCAGCTGAGGCTCCCCGTGTGCGGGTGCCGGATCACGGCCGGCCGCACCGCCCGGGTGCACAGGTGGCCGTCCGCCTTCCACTCCAGCTCGAGCCGATCCTGCCGCGCCCTCTCCTCCAGCGCAGCCTTGTCGGTGGTCCGGAACACGGACTGCCAATCGAGTCCCAACCCCTGGCCGTAATTCCTCATGTAGAGGATCCGCCCGTCTTCGAAGCGCCGGCGGAGGTCCGGGTCGATCCGCTCGTACACCTGGCGGCTGTCGACGATCGGCGTCTCGCCTCCCTTCTCGGGGGCCTTCATGCAGCAGAACATGATCTTCATCGGCCAGCGGTGGTTGAACGAGTTCTCGTTGTGCCAGAGGAGCTGCTGGTCGGCGGGGTAGAAGATCGGCGTGTAGATGCTTCCGCTCACGTTCTCGCGCACGTGCTCGCCGTTTTCCCGGTAGAGCTCCGGGCAGATCTTCCGGGCGAAGCTCTCGAAGTCGGCCGCGGATTCCACGGGAAAGCCGCGGAAGAGAATCGCACCATGGCGGTGGAGCTTCTCCTCGATCAGTTGCCGGTGGCCGGCGGCCCAGTCCGCCAGGTCGAGATCGTCGACCGCCGGGCGGACCACCAGCAGGATGTCCCGATCCGGGTAGAGCGTTTCCATGCGGACCACGTCCGCCGTGGGCAGCTGGACGGCCTGGGGACGGATCTGCTTGAGTCTCTGGAACTTGGATTCCTGGCGTGCTCTGTTTTCCATGGCGAGCTGCGTCCTTTCGCTGCGCGAGCTGAAACGGGAAAGATCGGCGACGCAAAGATCGGGTTCCGCGAGAACCCGGGCGAGCAGGGCCTCATAGCTCCCGAGCAGCCGTGAGATGGTCGCCGCGTCGAAGAGGTCTGTACGGAAGTTGACCCAGCCGGTCAGCGTGTCGCCGCTCTCCTGCAGGGCCACGGTGAGGTCGAGGTTGGCCGTCCCCCGCTCCAGCTCGAAAGGGGTGATCTTGAGCCCGGGAAGCGCGAGGGTCTCCACCGGAGTGTTGAGCAGGAACAGCTTGACCTGGAAGACCGGCGAATAGCGGAGCTGGCGGTCGAGCTTCAGCGTGTCGACCATCTTCTCGAACGGCAGGTCCTGGTGCGCGTAGGCGCCGAGCGCGACCTCGCGGACCCGGCGGATCAGCTCGCGGAAGGTCGGTTGGCCGGCCGAGCTCACCCGCAGCGGGAGCTGGTTGATGAAGAAGCCGATCAACCCCTCGGTCTCGCCGCGGTTGCGGTTGGCCACATCGGTGCCGACGACGAGGTCCTCCTCGTCGGTCAATCCCCGCAGGAGAGTGTGGAAGCCGGCGAGCAGAACCATGAACAGGGTGGCTCCGTTGTCCAGGGCGAGCCGGCGCAGGCCCGCCAGCGGGACGCCGCGCAAGGACAGCGGCAGGGTCCGTCCGGCGAAGGTCTGCTCCTCCGGACGGGGCCGGTCGGTCGGGAGCGACAGGACGGCGGGAGCCCCGGTCAACCGCCCGCGCCAGTAGGCGAGCTGCGCCTCGAGCACCTCACCCACCAGCCGGCGGCGCTGCCAGACGGCGAAATCCGCGTACTGGATCGGCAGCTCCGGCAGCGGGGCCGCCTCGCGCTCGACGGCGCCGCGATACAGGGCGGCGATCTCCCGCACCAGGACCGACATCGACCAGCCGTCGGTGACGATGTGATGCAGGACGAAAAGCAGCGTGTGCCGATCCTCCCCTTCCGAGACGAGGAGCAGCCGCAAGAGCGGATCCCGGGCCAGATCGAAAGGAGCCCGGGCCGCCGTCTCCCCGATCGCCAGGAGCCGCTCCCGCCGCTGCGGCGCGGAGAGGGCGCTCAGGTCGATCCAGGGCAGCGGCACGCGCGAAGGCGGGGCGATGAGCTGGACCGGCTCCCCTTCAGGGGCCGGGAAGGTGGTGCGCAGAATCTCGTGGCGCCGTGCCACGCCGGACACCGCCGCGGCGAGCGCCCGGCGGTCGAGCGCGCCTTCCAGGCGGACGCCACCGGCAATGTTGAAGGCCGCATTGTCGGGAGAGAGCTGGGCGAGGAACCAGAGCCGCTGCTGCGCGAAGGAGAGCGGAAGCGAGCCGTCGCGCGGCACCGGCTCGATGGCCGGGATGGCGGCGCCCCCCGTCTGCAGGAAGGCCTCCACCCGGGCCGCCAGCTCGCGCAGCGTGGGCGCCTCGAAGATGGCCCGCAGTGGGAGCTCGACACCCAGAACCTCACGGATGCGGGACACCAGCCGGGTGGCGAGCAGCGAGTGGCCGCCGAGGGCGAAAAAATCGCTCTCGGCCTCGACTCTCTCGACCTCCAGGACCTGGCGCCAGACTTGCGCCAGCATCTCCTCGATCGGAGACTTCGGTGCGTCCGTCCCGGTCCCGGTGGCGCGGGCATCGAGATCCGGGGCCGGCAGGCTCCGGCGATCCACCTTGCCATTGACCGTCAACGGGAGCCGGTCGAGGACCACGATCGCCCCCGGCACCATGTAGTCCGGCAGTTTCTCCCGCAGGCAGGAACGCAAGCCCGCGACACCGGGGAACGCCTGCGGGGCCGGGACCACATAGGCCACCAGGCGCTTCTCCCGTCCGCCGTCCTGGCGCGCCACCACGACCGCCTCGGCAACCCCGGGCTGCCCGGCGAGCACCGACTCGATCTCCCCCAGCTCGATCCGGAAACCGCGGATCTTGACCTGCGCGTCAAGCCTGCCCTGGTACTCCAGCCCGCCGTTGCGCCACCGCCCCAGGTCGCCGCTGCGGTAGAGCCGCGCCCCCGGCGCGGTGCCGAACGGATCCGGCACGAATCGCTGCGCCGTCAGCTCCGGACGCCCCAGATAGCCGCGCGCCACCCCCGCCCCGCCCACGTACATCTCGCCGTACACCCCGGCCGGGACGGGACCGCCCGCGGCGTCCAGCACCGCGACCCCGAGATCCGGGATCACCTCTCCGATCACGCTGCCCGCCGCGGGGGCCGCCGTGTCGGCCACCGCCAGCGGACGGTGGGTCACGTGGACCGTGGTCTCGGTGATGCCGTACATGTTGACCAACCGGGGCCGCTCCTCGCCATGCAGCTCGAACCAGCGGCGCAGCCCCTGCACCTCCAGAGCCTCGCCGCCGAACACCACCCAGCGCAGGGCGGGCAGGCCCGCCACCCCCCTCTCCTCTTCGACCCGCATCAACTGGCGGAAGGCCGACGGGGTCTGGCTCAGCACCGTCACCGCCTCTCTTTCGAGGAGCTCGTAGAACCGTTCGGGCGAACGGCTGACCTCGTAGGGCACCACCACCAGGCGCCCGCCGTAGAGCAGGGCTCCCCAGAGCTCCCAGACCGAGAAGTCGAATGCACAGGAATGGAAGAGAGACCACGCTTCGTGCGCCGTGAACCCGAACCAGGGCTCGGTGCTCGCGAACAGGCGGGTCACATGGGCATGGCTGACCACCACCCCCTTCGGCCGGCCGGTCGAGCCCGAGGTGTAGATCACGTACGCGGCGGCCTCGGCGGGAAGCCTTCCCTCCAGGTTGGCCTCGGGACCCCCGGCCTCGAGCACGTCTTCCAGGATCACCACCGTCCCGTCCACCCGCACGTCGCTCGCGAGCTCGCGCTGGGCGACCAACACCCCTGCCCCGGCGTCGGCCAGCATCCACTCCCGGCGCCCGGCCGGGTAGGAGGCGTCGAGCGGCACGTACGCCCCCCCGGCCTTCAGGGTTCCCAGCACGGCGACCACCAGGTCCGCCGACCTCTCGCAGAGGAGCCCCACGAAGGTGTCCACCCCCACCCCCAGACCGCGCAGATGGTGGGCCAGCCGGTTCGCCCGCCGGTTCAGCTCCGCGTAGCTCAGCTCCTCGCCTTCGCAGCGCACCGCGCACCCGCCGGGGTTGCGGCACACCTGCTCCTCGAAGAGGCGATGCAGGCTCGGCAGCGGATCGCCGCCGGCCTGCCGCGGGCGGGCGCCCGCGGCCGCCTGGGCCAGCTCGGCCGGGGAGAGCAGAGGCAGCTCCTGGAGGAGCGCCTCCGGCCGCGCCGCAATGCCGGCGAGCAGCGTTTCGAAGTGCCTCGCCAGGCGCTCGAGGGTCGGACGATCGAAGAGGTCGGTGCTGTACTCGAAGGCGCCGAAGATCCGCGACGGCGTCTCCACCAGCTCGAGGGTCAGGTCGAACTTCGCCGTCGCGCTGTGGAGGTCGAGGAGCGAGACGTGCAGGCCCGGCAATCCGCCCGGCGGCAGGGGCGCATTCTGCAGCGCGAACATCACCTGGAAGAGGGGTGCCCGGCCGGTCTCGCGCTCCGATCCGACCTCGTCCACCACGAGCTCGAACGGCAGGTCCTGGTGGTCCGCCGCGAGAAGCGCGGACGCGCGCACCCGGCGCAGCAGCTCGGCGAACGGGAGAGAGCCCGCAAGCCCGCTGCGCAGAACGAGGGTGTTGACAAAAAATCCGATCAACCCCTCGATCTCCAGGCGATTGCGCCCCGCCGTCGGCGTTGCGACCAGCAGGTCCTCCTGGCCACAGTAGCGGAAGAGCAAGGTCTTGAACGCGGCCAGCAGAACCATGAACGGCGTGGCCCCCTGCTTGCGGGCGACCCGGGCCAGCGAGGCGGCCAGATCCGCCGCGACGGCCACGCCCTCCCGGTCTCCCGCCGAGCCGGCGACCGCCGGCCGTGGCCGGTCGACGGGAAGCTGCAGGACCGCGGGGGCGCCGGCGAGGTTCTCCTTCCAGAAGCGCAGCTCCCGCGCGAAGCCCACCCCCGCGAGCCAGCGATGCTGCCAGGCCGCGAAGTCCGCGTACTGCAGCTCGAGCTCCGGCAGAGGAGAGGGGCGGCCGGCCACAAACGCTCCGTAGAGCGAGATGAGCTCGCGCACCAGGATGCCGGCGGACCAACCGTCGGAAACGATGTGATGCAGGACGATCAGCAGGACGTGCCGGCCGTCGCCGAGGTGCAGCAGAGTCGCCCGCAACAGGGGGCCTCTGGCGAGATCGAAGGGGCGGCGGACCTCGGTCCTCAAGATCCGGCGCAGCTCGCCCTCGGGCTCCCCGAGGGCGCCCAGGTCGACCCTCTGGAGGTGCGGCACGGCGGCCGCCGCGATGTGCTGGACCGGACGCCCGCCCACCGTGGCGAAGGTGGTGCGCAGCACCTCGTGCCGGCGCACGATCTCGCCCAGGCTCGCGCGGAGGGCCCGGCTGTCCAGCCTGCCGGCGAGATCCACCGCCAGGGGGACGTTGTAAGCCGGGCTGGCCGGATCCATCTGGTGCAGGAACCACAGGCGCTGCTGGGCGAACGACAGGGGCGGCTCTGCGTCCCGGGGGACCTGCAGAAGGGGCGGCGCGGCCGGCCCGGTCTCTCCCCGGCGAAGCTGCTCGATCTCCCTCGCCAGGGAGGCGAGATCCTCGGCCGCGAGCACACTGCTGAGCGGCAGCTCGACCTGGAAGGCCTGACGCAGGCGGGAGAGCAGGCGCGTGGCGAGGAGCGAATGCCCTCCCGCGGCCACGAAGCTGTCGTGTACGCTCACGTCCTCGCGGCCCAGGACCTCCCGCCAGAGCTCCGTCAGCACGGTCTCGGCCAGCGAGCGCGGTTGCACGGCGGCGACGGCGGGTCCATCGCCCACCTGCGCCGCGGCGAGGGCGGCGCGGTCCAGCTTGCCGTTGGAGAGCCTCGGCAAGGAGGGAAGCTCTACGAACGCGGCCGGGATCATCACCTCCGGCAGCTTCTCCTGCAAGAAGCTCCGCAGCTCGGCCGCCCCGGGCGCGAGCTCGCGGGCCGGCACGAAGCCGGCGGTCAGGCGCCCCTGGCCCCCGCCGGGCAGCCAGACCGCCGCCTCGCACACGCCAGGGTGTTGCAGCAGCGCCGCCTCGATCTCGCCGAGCTCGATGCGGACGCCGCGGATCTTGACCTGATGGTCCCGCCGGCCCAGGAACTCGATCGCCCCGTCGCCACGCAGGCGGGCGAGGTCGCCGGTCTTGTAGAGGCGCTCCCCCGGGACCGTGCTGAACCGGTGAGGGATGAACATCTCGGCGGTCAGCGCCGCCTGGCCCTGGTACCCACGGGCGAGGTTCACCCCGCCGATATGCAGCTCGCCCGGGACTCCGTGAGGGACCGGGAAACCGGAGGGGTCGAGGAGCAGCACCTGCACGTTCGGCAGGCTCCGCCCGATGGGAACGATCGTGTCGGCGCCGCCGGGCTGGCAGGGCTGGCTGGCCACGTCGATGGCCGCCTCGGTCGGCCCGTAGAGATTGCGCATCCTGGAGAGGGGCAGGCGCGAGAAGGCCCGCTCGACGATCTCTCCCGGCAGCGCCTCGCCGCCACAATAGAGCCGGCGCAGCGTGACGCAGCCCTCCACCCCCGGCTCGTCGAGGAAGACCCCCATCATGGACGGGACGAGCTGGAGGACCGTGACGCCGTGGCGCCGGATCGCCTCCACCATGTACCCGCTGTCCTGGTGCCCTCCGGGGCGGGCCATGACCAGACGCGCGCCCGTGAGCAGCGGGAGGAAGATCTCCCAGATCGAAGCGTCGAAGGTGAACGGTGTCTTCTGCAACAGGCGGTCGTCCGGCCCGATCGGACAGGCGCTCTGCATCCAGAGGAGCCGGTTGTTGATCGCGCGGTGCGGCACCGCCACCCCCTTGGGACTGCCGGTGGAGCCCGAGGTGTAGATCACGTAGGCGAGGTTGTCGGGGGTCGCCCCGCCCGGCCGCCGCCCGCCGTCCTCGGGGTACGCCACCTCCTCCCCCCTCTGCAGCGGCAGGACGCGCGCCCTCCCGGCAGGCACGGCATGCCGGACGCTCTCCTGGACGATCAGGACGGGGAAGGCTGCGTCCGCAACCACGTGCTCCAGGCGCTCCCGGGGATGGAAGGGATCGAGAGGGACGTAGGCGCCACCCGCCTTCAGAACAGCCAGCAGCGCCACCGGCATCTCGACGGAGCGTTCGAGACAGACCCCGACCCTGACCTCGGGGCCCACCCCGAGGGCGCACAGCCGGCGGGCCAGGGCATTCGCCCGCCGTTCGAGCTCCCGGTAGGTGATCCGGCCCCCGTCCTCGTCGACCACCGCCACCCCGTCGGGGGTCCGGTCGACCTGCGCTTCGACCAGCTCGTGGAGGCCCCGGTCGAGCCGGTAGTCCGCCACCGCGCTGTTGAGCTCGCAGACCACCTGATGGTGCTCGGCGGACGAGAGCAGCGGCACCTCGCCGACCGGGCGCTCCGGGTTGGAGGCGAAGCGATCGAGCAGCAGCGCCAGATGGAGCAGAAGACGGCTCACCGCCAGCTCGTCGCAACGGACCCGGTCGTAGTTGAGCTTGAGGAAGAGCCGGTGGCCCGGGGCCACGACGAGCATCAGGGGGTAGTGGCTCCCCTCGGCGACGCGGATGTCCTGCACCGCGAGCCCCGCGGCGTCTCGCCGGGACACCGCGAGTGGATAGTTCTCGATGACGACCAGCGTTTCGAAGAGCGCCGCCCCTTTCGGCACGTCGCTCCAGGCCTGCACCTGCGGCAAGGGGCTGTCCTCGAGCTCGCGGACCTCGACCTGCCGCTCCTGGAGGCCGGAGAGCCAGCGGGACACGGGAAGGTCGTCCCGGAGCCGCACCCGGGAGGGCAGGGTGTTGAGGAAGGGGCCGATCATCAGCTCGGCCCCGGGCAGGCTCGGCGGACGGCCGGAGACGGTCAGACCGAAGACGACGTCGTCCTCTCCGGTGGCGCGCCCCAGGAGCAAGGCCCAGGCCCCCTGGATGAGGGTGCCGAGAGTGAGCCGTCCGCGCCGCGCGAGCTCCTGGATCGCGGCGGTGGTGTCGGGGGCCAGCGAAAGCCCGGCCTCGCCTCGTCCGCCGGCCGCCGGCGCGGGTCCGAGCCGCTCGGCCGGAACCGGGGTGGGATCGGTGAAACCGGCCAGCTCGCGGCGCCAGAAGCGTTCGGCCGCGCCCATGTCCCGGGCCTGCAACCAGGCGATGAAATCCCGGAAAGGGCGCGGTGTCTTCAAGGCCGGCTCTTCCCCGGCCCGCAGCGCGGCGTAGAGGACGAACAGCTCGGAGAGCAGGCGGGACATGCTCCAACCGTCCAGGAGCAGGTGATGAAAGCTCCACAGAAGCAGGTGGGTCTCGTCCTCCACGCGGGCGAGACAGATCCGCAGCAGCGGCGCCTTGGAGGGATTGAAGCCGGCCCGCCGGTCCTGCTCCACCAGGGCCTCCCACCGTCTCTCCTGCTCCGCGGCGTCGACCGTCCGCCAGTCGTGCTCGACGAAGGGGACACGCACCTGCCGGCCGACCACCTGGAGCGGATCCTCCAGACCCTGCCAGGCGAAGGCGGTGCGCAACACCGGATGGCGATCCACCAGCCGCTGCCAGGCCCCGGAAAAGGCATCCCTCTCCAAAGGCCCCTCCAGCCGGCAGGTGGCCTGCTGGAAATAGGGGTCCCGCTCCGGCGCCGCCAAGGCATGGAAGAGCAGCCCCTTCTGCAGGGGAGACAGCGGATAGACCGCTTCCACGTTTGCTCTTTCCGAACCGCTCACGACCTCAAACCTCGAATTCCACGTTTTCCAACGCCCGCTCCAGGTCCTCTCCCTCACAGGCCGCGGGAAGATCGAGGAGTGGGGCGGCACCCTGGCGACAGCGGTCGAGAAGGGACCGCACGGCCGCCATGTAAGCCTGGCCGAGCCCTTCGACGGTTTTCTTGGAGTGACGGTTACGGCTGTACGTCCAGGTGATCTGCAAACAACCTCCAACCACAAGACCGGTCACTTCGAGGAGATGCCAGCGCTCCTGTTCCGGCGCGCGGGTTGCACCCGCGGACTCGCCCACCGGGATGAAAAGTGAGCTCTCTCCCAGAATCTGATCGAACTGCCCCAGGTAGTTGAACACCACCTGCGGCCGGGGAAGCGCGTCGAGCCTGCGCCGGATCCCTTCGTCATTGTGCAGGAAGAGCAACAAACCGTGACTTGTCCCCCGATCCGGCAGAGCGCGGAGCTGCTCCTGGATGGAAAGCAGCGCCGCCGCCGGCTCCATCCCGCCGGCCAGCTCGAGGCGGACGGGGTAGACGGCTGTGAACCAGCCGACCGTGCGAGACACGTCGACATCCGGCAACGCATCGCGGCCGTGCCCCTCCAGGTCCACCCACAGCGACGGGCACCCCGTCCAGGAGGCGCAGACCTGCGCCAGGGCGGTCAGGAGGACATCGTCGATCCGCGCCTGGTAGACCCGGGGCACCGCTTGGAGCAGCAGCCGCGTCTCCTCTTCGCCGAGGGTCATCCGCCAGGAATCGGCCGAAGCCACCGAGTTCGGCCCGGCGACGAAATCGACCGGCAGCGGCATGGCCTCGCGTCCTTCCTCGGCCAACCAGAAACGCAGCCCGTCCTGCGGCGGCGCCGACCGCGAACGCTCCACCAGCCCTTCGGCCCACGTTTTGAACGAGGTGGTCTTGGGCGGCAGAGCCGCTTGCGGCTCCTGCGGATCGCAGAGGGCTTCGAGGTCTTGCAGCAGAATCCGCCAGGAAACGCCGTCGATCACCAGGTGATGGAAGATCAGCAGCAGACGCGGGAAATCGCCCGGCCCGACATCGAAGTACCCCCACCGCCCCAGGGGGCCGCCGAGGCTCAGTCCTCCCTGCATCGCCGCGGCCGCCCGTTCCACCTCCGCGCCACGCCTCGCCGGCGGCAGGGCGGAGAGGTCGAGCCGGGTCCCGGGAGGGGTCTGGCCGGACGCGGCGCAGACCTGGCGCCACTGCCGGGCCGCCCCCTGGAAGCGCAGCCGGAGCGCATCGTGGTGACCGGCCAGGCGCCGCATCGCCGCCTCGAGGGTCGCCCAGGGCACAGGCCGCCGCAGCCCGAGGAGGACCGCCTGGTTGAAATGGTGGGGGGCGGCCGGCTCGGCCGCAAAGAAGCGGTGCTGGATGGGGACGAGCGGCAGCTCGCCGACGACCTCCCCCTGCTCTGCGGCGAGCTTCGCAGCTCCCTCCACGGCCGCCAGCGCGGCGATGGTCTGGTGCCTGAAGAGATCCCGCGGCGCCAACGGGATGCCCGCCTGGTTGGCGCGGGAGACGATCTGGATGCTGAGGATCGAATCTCCTCCCAGATCGAAGAAGTTGTCATGAACGCCGACCTCCTCGACGCGCAGGATCTCGCACCAGATCGCCGCCAGGATCTTTTCCGCCGCCGTGCGCGGCGCGACGAAGGGCTGCTCCGAGCGCAGCCGATCCGTCTCCGGGATGGCGGCAAGGGCCGCGCGATCCAGCTTCCCGTTCGCATTGAGGGGCAGGGCCGGCAGCGGAATGAGAACGCCCGGCACCATGTGCTCGGGCAGTTCCCGCCCGAGGAAGGACCTCAGCTCCGCCGCCGGAGGCGCCGGCTGCCGCCGCGGGACGAAGTAGGCGACGAGGTGCTTGTGGCCGTCGCCTCCCGCACCGGCCGTGACCACCGCTTCGCGGATCTCCGGATGGCGCAGGAAGGCCGCTTCGATCTCCGCCGGCTCGATCCGGAACCCGCGGATCTTCAGTTGGTGATCGATACGGCCGAGGAATTCGAGGTTGCCGTCCGCTCCCCGCCGGGTCAGGTCGCCGCTGCGGTAGAGGCGGGCCCCCGGCATCCCGCTCCACGGGTCGGGGACGAACCGCTCGGCGGTCAGGTCGGGACGGCCCAGGTACCCGCGGGTGACCCCGTCCCCGGCGATGAGCAGCTCGCCGGGGACTCCGTCGATCACCGGATGCAGCCAGGGATCCACGACGTAGAGGCGCGTGTTGGCCACGGGCCGGCCGATCGGTACAGGCCCCTCGTGAGGAAAGCCGGCGGGGACCTCGTAGAAACAGCAACCGACGACCGTCTCGGTCGGACCGTACTCGTTGATGAGGCGGGTCCCGCGGGCATGGCTGCGCCAGAAAGCCAGGGTCTCGGCGTTCAGGGCTTCCCCTCCGATGACAAAGGCGTGGGTTCTCCCGGCGGCCTCTTCCCCGGGCAGGGAACGGGCGAGCAGCTCGAGGTGGAGCGGCGTGACCTTGACCAGGCTCAGGCCGGTGCGATGCCGCAACGCGCCCGCGAGCCCTTCGGGACCGTCCGGCTCTTCCAGGAGCTCGACCGTGCGGCCGGCCAGGAGGGGCGCAAACAGGCTGGTCACCGTCAGGTCGAAGCCCAGGGGAGAACCCACCGGAGCCCCCGCCCCGTCCGCCACGGCATACTCCCGGCAACACCAGGCCAGGTAGTTGACCAGCCCCCGGTGCGGCACCATCACACCCTTGGGAAAACCGGTCGAGCCCGAGGTATAGAGCACATAGGCGAGCCCGTCGGCCGCGACCCCGCTGCGGGGACTTTCGTCCGCGGCCCCGGCGCCCTCGTCACCATCCAGGCAGACCAGGCGCCCGTGCACGGGCTCCAGGCCGGCCGCGAGGCCCGCGACGGTCACCACCAGATGCGGCCGCGCATCGCCGATCACCCAGGCCAGGCGCTCCCGAGGGTGACGGGGATCGAGAGGAACGTAGGCGCCGCCGGCCTTGAGAATCCCCCACAGGCCCACCAGCATCTCCAGAGAGCGCGGGATGCAAAGGCCGACCCGCACCTCGGGACCGACGCCCAGGGACCGCAGATGGTGCGCCAGCCGGTTGGCCCGGCGATCCAGCTCTCGGAAGGTCATGCGGAGGCCGCCGCAGACCGCGGCGATCTGGTCCGGAGCCCGCTGCGCCTGCTCTTCGAACAGTTGGTGGACGCAAGCCTCCCGGGGATAGTCGGCGGCGGTGTCGTTGTGCCCCAGGGACAACCGCTGCAACGTCTCCTCGGCGAGGAGCGGCAGGCTGTCGAGGCGGGCCTGCGGCGACGCCGCCACGGCGGCGATCACGGCCCGCAAGGCCGACGCCGCGCGCTCCGCCTCGACGGCGCTCAGGCGGCTCGCGTCGAAGTGCAGGGCCAGGTCGATGGTGCCGCCGCCCACCGACGCCGCGAGCCTGAGCGCGCAGCGATCGATGCAGACGCGACGGGCGGCGACCCGCCATTCCAGCCCTCCGGCACGGGTCACCGGAGCCGGTTCGACCCTCTCGAACGCGCAGGCCCAGGCTTGCGGCTCCTCCCCGGCCCCGGAGCGGAGGAAGTAGTCCTGCCACTTCACCGCTTCGGCCAGGGCACGGCCGACCTGCTGCAGCGCCTGGTCGAATCCCAGCTCTCCCGCCAGCTCGGGACGCAGCGGGAGGTAGCGGGCGAACAGGCCGATGCCGTGTTCCAGGCCTGCGAACGTGCGGCCGCTGCAGCGGACCCCGAGAAGCGGCGGGGAACCGCCGCTCAACCGCCAGAGGAGGACCTGCCAGCAGGTCAGGAGCACGGCCTCCACGGAGCTCTGGTGCTCCCTGGCGAGATCCTCCAGCGCCGAGGTCTCCCCCTTCCCCAGGCGGGTCACCGAGACGCGCGGGGTGAACCGGGAGGTCCCGGCCACCCCGCCTTCAAAGGGCAGCCGCTCTGCGCCGGACGCCTGGACGCCCGCCCAGCGCTGCCGGCCCGCCCGGGTGTCCTCCGACTCGGCGATCTGATTGAACACCTCCGCCAGATCGATGTATTGGGGAATCTCCTCTCCGGGCGGCCCGGCGCCGGGCCCTGCGGCATAGCAGAGACCCAGGTCGCGCACCAGCCCGGCGAGCCCCGCCTCGTCGCAGCACAGCGCCGGCAGGGCGAGACCGAGGAGGTGGACCGTCGCCGAACAGCCGGCCAGCAGCGCCCGCAGGCAAGGCCCTCGGTCCAGATCGAAGGGCTCCGCGCAAGCCCATTCCTCGAGGCGGGCCAGGATCTGGTCGGGCTCCAGGTCCGGCTCGTCCAGGAGGACGAGCCGCGGGCTCTGCGTCCCGGGCTCCTCAACGACTTGCAGCGGAACTTTCATTCCCTCCAGGAGACGGAAGGTCGTGCGCAGGATCTCGTGGCGCTCGGCGACCCGCCCCAGGGCCTGCTCGAGCAGGGCGCGGTCGAGCGGGCCCTCCAGGCAGATGGCGCAGGCGGCGGTGCAGGGATCGAGCCCCTGTTTGCGCAAGGACCAGACAAGCGTCTGCTGGGGTGATAATCTGAATCCGGCGATCGTCGTATCTGTCATATTCAAGCGTCCTGCCGCAAAAGGCTGTGCACCGCCCGCCGCCGCACGGTCTGAAACTTGGCCAGGCGGGCTTCCTCCAGCTCCTGCTCGTCCCGCACCCGGCGCTGCTGCTGCGCCTCTTGCAATCGCTGCGCGATCTGACCGAGGCGAAGGTCCGGGTCGGAGGCGAGGACCTGGAGAACGGTCTGGTAGTCCTCGGCCAGGCGCTCGATCGTCGTGGGATCGAAAAGCTCACGGTTGTACTCGAACGTACCGCTCAGCTCGGTCCCTTCCTCGCGCAGATTGACCAGGAGGTCGAACTTGGCCGACGTGCCGCCGATCTCGACGTGGGTGGCGTTCAACGACTCCAGGCCCGGCATCGCGCCGGGCGCGTTCTGGAGGACGAGCTTGGCCTGGAACAACGGGGTCAGGGCCAGATTCCGATCGGGCCGCAGGGCCTCCACGAGACGGTCGAACGGCAGATCCTGATGGGCGTAGGCCCCCATCATCACCTCGCGCACCCTGTTGAGCAGCTGGCGGCCGGTGGGATCTCCGGAGAGATCCGTGCGCAGGACGATCTGGTTGACGAAGAATCCGATGAGCCCTTCGAGCTCGGTGCGATTGCGGCCGGCGAAGTCCGTTCCCACCGTGATGTCGGCCTGCCCGGATCGGGCGTGCAGGAGAGCCTTGAACGCCGCCAGCAGAAGAACGAACAGAGTCACTCCCTGTTGCTTGCCGAGAGCCCGGAGCGGCCCGAGAACCGGCGGCGGGAGGGTGAACCGATGCGTTCCCCCCTGCGGCCTCGAGGTCTCCACGCGGGGCCGGTCGAGCGGCAGCTCCAGCACGCTCAGGCCGGCCAGTTGGCGCTTCCAGTAGCCCAGCAGGTCGTCCAGGGCGTTTCCGGCCAGATGGTGGCGTTGCCAGACCGCGAAATCCGCATACTGGACCGGCAGCTGTGCGAACGCAGACGGCCGTCCATCCCGGAACGCCTGATAGGCGGTCACCAGCTCGCGCGACAGGATGCCCAGGGACCACCCGTCGCAGGCGATGTGGTGCAGGGTCAGGAAGATCAGGTGCTCGCCCTCGTCCAGGCGCAACAGGGTGGCGCGGATCGGGGGGGCGGATGCCAGATCGAAGGGCCGGCGGACCTCCTCGCCGCCGAAGCGCGAGGCTTCGGCGGCACGCAACCCGGCAGGCAGGCCGGCGAGGTCGATGCGGCACAGGGGCGAAGGCTCCGCGAGCACGACCTGAAGGGCCTTCCCGTCCACCTCCCGGAAAATGGTGCGCAAGGACTCGTGTCTGCGCAGCAGGCTGGACAGCGAAGCTTCCAGCGCGGGCTCGTCGAGGCGCCCGGCCAGGCGCAAGACCATGGGGGTGATATAGGAAGGGTCCTGCGGGTCGAGGCGATGCAGGAACCAGAGGCGCTGCTGCGCATAGGACAAGGGCAGCTCGCCGCCGCGCGGAACCGGCCGGATCGGCGGGCTTGCGGCCTCGGCTCCATCCCGCAAGAGCTCCTCGGCCAGCGCCGCCAGCCGGGCCACGGTGGGGCGCTGGAACAGCTCGCGCAGAGGCAGGCCGACGCCGAGGGATTCGCGGATCCGCGAGGCGATCTGGGTCGCGACGAGGGAATGCCCGCCGATGGCCAGGAAGTCCTCGTCGATGCCCACCTGCTCGAGGCCGAGCACCTGAGCCCAGATCTCGGCGATCACCTCCTCGACCGGCGTTCGGGGCCGACGAAAAACAGCGGCGTCAGCCGGCGTCGCGTCGGGAACCGGCAGGGCGCGGCGATCGACCTTGCCGCTGGCGGTCAGGGGCATCTCCGGCAGGGCCACGAAGAGAGCAGGCACCATGGTGTCGGGAAGGCTGGCCATGGCCCACTCCCTGAGCTCGGCGGAGCCCGGCTCCGCCTCTCCCGCCGCCACCGTGTAGGCCACCAGCCGGGGATGGCCGGCAGGGCCCGGGCATGCCATCACCACGGCATCGCGGAGGGCCGGGTGCCGCAGGAGGACCGACTCGATCTCGCCGAGCTCGATCCGTACGCCGCGGATCTTGACCTGGTGATCGATCCGGCCCAGAAACTCGATCTCGCCGGCCGCAGCGAAACGCGCCAGGTCGCCGGTGCGGTAGAGCCGCTCGCCCGAACCGCCGAAGGTGTCTGCGAAGGGGCTCGGCACGAAACGTTCCGCGGTCAGGTCCGGCCGGTGCAGGTAGCCCCTGGCGAGCCCGGTGCCGCCGATGTGCAGCTCGCCCTGGATGCCCGCCGGAACCGGCCGGCCCGCGGCGTCGAGGAGGACGATGTGCAGATTGGCGATCGGCCGTCCGATCGCAACGGTGGGCCTCGCGTCGCCGGCGGCGCAGGCCCAGGAGGTGACGTCCACCGCCGCTTCCGTCGGGCCGTAGAGGTTGTGGAGCTCGACTCCGCACGGCTCCCCGAGGCGGGAGAAGAACCGCTGCGCCAGCTCGGGAACCAAGGCTTCGCCGCTGCAGATCACCCGGCGCAGCCGGGAGCAGCGCTCGAGCCCCTCTTCCTCCAGGAACACCTGGAGCACCGAGGGCACGAAGTGGAGGGTGGTGATCCCGGCGGCGGCGATCGTCTCCACCAGATACGGGCCGTCCCGATGCCCGCCCGGCCGGGCCATCACCAGGCAGGCTCCCGTCAGGAGGGGCCAGAACAGCTCCCACACCGAGACGTCGAAGCTGAACGGGGTCTTCTGGAGCACCCGGTCGCCGGCGCCCAGGCCATAGCGGTCCTGCATCCAGAGAAGGCGGTTGACGATACCCCGGTGGGTGTTGACCACTCCCTTGGGCCGGCCGGTGGAGCCCGAGGTGTGGATGACGTAGGCGGCATTGTCCGGCGTGGCTCCGCTCCGCAGGGGGACGCCTTGCGCCGGGTCCGGCCGGCGATCCGCCGGGTCGTCCAGCAGCACGACGCTCGTGCCCTGCCGCAGGAGCCGTCCCAGGCGCTCGGCGAGCGGCGTCTGGGTCAGGACCACCGGTGTCCGCGAGCCCTCCAGCATGAAGCCGAGGCGTTCGTCCGGATATTCGGGGTCGAGAGGGGCGTAGGCTCCGCCGGCCTTGAGGACCGCGAGGAGCCCGACGACCATCCCGGCCGAACGCTCGGCGAACACTCCCACCGGAACCTCGGGGCCCACGGCGAGGGCGCGCAGACGGCGGGCCAGCCGGTCGGCGCGCCGATCGAGCTCGCGGTAGGTCAGCCGCTCCTCGTCGCTCAGCACGGCGACGGCGTCCGGAGAGCGCTCGACCTGCGCCTCGATCCTCTCGTGCAGGCAGAGCCCGAGCGGGTAGGAGACGGAGGTGTCGTTCCATTCGATCACCGTCTGGTGACGCTCGGCCTGCGTCATCGCCGGGAAGTCGCCGAGGCGGCCGTCGGCGATCCCCGGCAGCGCCTCCAGGAGGGCCGCCAGGTGGCCGAGCGCCCGATCGACCGCCAGGCTCTCGAGGCGGTTGCGATCGTAGAAGATCCGCAAAGCCAGCTCGGTCCCCGGCGTGACCGTCAGGGTGAGCGGATAGTTGGTGCGCGCCGCGTAACGGGCCCCTTGCAGCCGGACACTGCCGTTGAGCTCGCGCAACGACGCATCCAGGGGGACGTTCTCGAAGGCGAGAATGCTGTGGAACAAGGGCAGGCCGCGGGGGACCTCGCTCCAGCCCTGGATCTCCACCAGTGCGCTGAGCTCATGGCGGCGGATCTCGACGAGCCGGTCGTGCAGGACGCTCAGCCACCGGCCGACACCCGCCGTGCGGGGGACCTGCACCCGGACGGGCAGGGTGTTGATGAACGACCCCACCATGGACTCGATGCCGGGCAGCTCCTCCGGGCGCCCGGAGACGACCGTTCCGAAGACCACGTCTTCCTGCCCGCTGTAGAGGCTCAGCAGCACCGACCAGGCGCCGTGGACGAGGGAGCTCAGGGTCAGCCGCCCGGAGCGGGCGAATCCCACGAGGGCCGCGGTGGCCGGTGGGGACAGCCGCAGGTCCTTCTGTTCCAGGTCGGGGGTGCGGCCCGCGGCCTCGGTGGAGCTCCGCTCGATTCCCAACGGAGTCGGCGCATCGAAACCGTGAAGGAGCTCGCGCCAGAACGCTTCGGAGCGCTGTGGATCCCGGCGGCGCAGCCAGGCCACGTAGTCGCGGAACGGCCGCGCCTCCGGCAGCGCCGGCTCGCGGCCCTCGCGCCGCGCCTCGTAGAGGGTGAAGAGCTGGCCGAGCACGATGGGCACGGACCAGGCGTCCATGAGCATGTGGTGGTACTCGAGGACCAGCCGGTGGTCGTGAGTCCCGAGCCGCACGACGGTGACTCTGAGCAGCGGCGGTTGGGAAGGGTCGAAGCCCCGCCCGCGGTCGCCCTGCAGGAGGGCGTTCAGCCGTTCCTCCTGGGTCTCCCGATCGAGCCCCTGCCAGTCCATGGCCTCCACCGGGACCGTCACCTTCTGCAATACGACCTGCAGAGGCGCATCCTGGCGTTCCCACACGAACGCAGTCCGCAGGATCGAATGGCGCGCCGCCACCGCCTGCCAGGCGTGGCGGAAGGCGTCGAGGTCCAACGCGGGGGAGCAGTGGAGGACGCAGACGAGCTGATCGCAATACAGCCCGGCCTCCGGGGCATAGAGGGTATGAAAGAGCATCCCCTGCTGGACCGGGGTCAGCGGCAGGATGTCCGCGATGTTGCCTTTCGTGGACGCGCTCATCGCGGTGGATCTCCGCCGAATCTGGCGATCAGATGAGCGAGCTCGTCCGTGCCCAGCTGCACCTCCAGGAGCTCCTCCGGGCCCGCGGCGCTCACCGGCTCGGGGGAGCCCGCCACCTCCAGGGCCCGGGCCAGCTCGGCGATGGTCTGGTGGGTGAAGAGCTGGTCGCTGGTCACGTGGAGACCCTCGCTGCGCGCCCGGGAAAAGAGCTGGATGCCGAGGACCGAGTCGCCGCCCAGCTCGAAAAAGTTGTCGTGCCTGCCGACCGGCTCGACACCCAAGAGGTCGCTCCACAGGCGGGCCAGGATCTCCTCCCGGGCCGTCGTGGGCGGGGCGTAGGGAACCCGCAGCTCGGGCCGCGGGTGGTGCCGGCGGGCCGCGCCGGGCGGAGCCGCCGCTTCCGGAGCCTCCACCGGAGCGGCCCCCTCCGCTTCTGCCGGAGGCCGGATCGCCCCGGGGTCTCGCGGCGAGACCACGACGCGCGTTCCCGGGCCACGGCCGAGGATGCGGACGAACGCCTCGGCCCCCTCCTGCGGCGCGATCCCGGGCGGCGGCGCCGGCCGCCGGGCCGCAGACGGCTCCACCGTGGCGGCGGCCGGCAGAAGACCGTCGACCCGCCGCATCGTGAACTGCCGGATCCCCACCAGCTCGCGCCCCTCCTCGTCCAGGATCGTCACATCGAGCTCGAGGAGGTCGCTGTTCGCCACCGCGGCGCGGCGGACGGCATGGCTGAAGATCCGCCGGGGCAGCGGCGAGCCGTACCAGCGCAACGACTTGTAATAGAACGGCAGGAATCCGCCCGTCGCCGCCGCCCCCACCACGAAGCTGGTCGCCACATCGACGAGGGCCGGGTGCAGGGCGAAGCGGGCGCAGTCGTCGGCGAAGGCCTCCGGCAGCTCCAGATGGGCGAAGCCCTCCTCACCGTTCCACCAGGCCTCGCGGAGCGAGCCCCACCGCGGCCCCCACTCCACGAGCCGGCGGCCATCCTGCCCCGCCGCCTCGAGGCTCTCCCCCCGGCAGCGCGAGCGGAGCTCCGCCAGCGCGTGGCGCCGGGACTCCGGGGCGACCGGGACGGCGTGGCCCACGGCGTGCTCTCGCCAGGGTGCGCCGCTCTCCGCCTCCCGGCCGGCGATGGTGATCTCCGTCCCCACCTCGCCGTCGCGCAGGGTCACCCGGACCTCCACCTCGCCTCCCGGCCGCGCGGCCAGGGGGGAGACGAAGGTCATCTCCCGCAGCTCGCAGGCCTCCCAGCCCTCGGCCTCCTCCAGGGCGGCCCGCGCCAGCTCCAGATAGACGGTCCCGGGCACCACCGGACGATCGAGGACGCGGTGCTCGGCGAGGAACCAGTCGCGCGCGGCGCTCCAGCGTGCCTCGCAGACGCGCAGCCGGGGAGACTCGTCGGTCCAGACGCCGAGCAGCGGATGCCTCGCGGGCCGGCCGGCGGGCCGGCCCGCGTGCGCCCGCGCCGCCATTCCCACCTCCAGCCAACGGTCCCAATCGATCGCCACCGCCGAGACGCCGTACCGCGACGCATAGAAGGCCGCGAACGTGTCGAGGACGTTGTTGGCCGCACAGTAGTCCGCCTGCCCCGCCCCACCCGTCACCGCGATCGTGGAGGAGCAGAGCACCAGGAGGTCGGGCGGCTCGTGGGCGAAGACGCTCTCCAGGGCGCGGGCTCCCGCGATCTTGGGGGCGAGGACCCGCTCCGCCTGCTCGCGGGTGCGCAGAGCCATCAACCCGCCGCCGGGGACTCCCGCGGCGTGGACCACGACATCGATCCGGCCGAAGCGTTCCCTCACAGTGCCCACGGCGCGCCGCAGGGCGTCCACATCGGTCACGTCCGCGCTCACCGCGAGCACCTCGGCACCGAGGGCCTCGAGCTCGCAGAGCGCCGGGCCGTGCCTCTCCAGCCCGCCGCGGGACAAGAGGGCCAGGCGGACCCCCTTCACCTCTTCCGCCAGGCGCCGGGCGAGGGAGAGCCCGATCCCGCCGGTTCCGCCGGTGATCAGGACGGCCGCTCCGTCGCGCAGCGGAACCTTCGTGCCGGCCGGCATCCGCAACGGCTCGAAGCTCTGCACCCAACGATGGGCGCCACGGTAGGCCACCACCGGTTCGGCGGACGCCTGCTCGATCTCCGCGAACAGCCGGCCGATCAACCGGTCTTCTCTCCAGGAGGACGTCCGGGGCGGCGCGAGGTCGATGCTGCGGCAGCCGACGTTTTCGAGCTCCTGCGGTATCACCCGGCAAGGTCCGAGCAGCGCCGCGGTCTCCGGCGACAGCTCCTCGTCACCCGTCACCTCCTGGACACCGGTGGACAGGAGGACGATCTCCACCCGGTGTCCGAAAGGGCGCCGGGCGAGCGCCCGGGCGAGGGCGAGCAGGCTGTAGAAGGAGCTCTCCAGAACGGATGGATCCGCGCCCGCCGCGATCGACCAGGCATGAACGATGCGATCCGGTGCGCAGCCGGCGGCCCCCAGCTCCTCCAGCAGGAGCTCGATGTCTTCCGCCACACCGGGCCGGATCGTGTAGTCCCGGCCGCCTTGGCGCGCGAAGCCGAGCCCCCTCGACACCCGCACGACCTCGCGGTCGGCCGCGGCGCGGTCGGCCAAGGCCGCGCCGACTCCCTGGCCGTCGAGGAAGATCAGCCAGGGGCCCGGCCGGCCGTCGCCGCCGGAGGACCGCGCCGGCCAGGGTGTGCGGCGCCACGACGGCAGGTGGAACCAGTCGGCGAGGTCGGCCGGCGGCGGCGGCACGCTCGGCAGCGGCCGCGGCTCGAGCCAGTAGCGGCGGCGTTCGAAGGGGTAGGTGGGCAGGGGGACGCGGCGGCGTTTCTCGCCGGCGAAAAAGGCTTCGGCCTCGATCGGAACGCCGGCCAGCCGGAGGTGGGCCACGGCCGTCAGCAGGGTCGGCAGATCTTCCGCGGCGTCGTCCGTGGGGCGGGGGAGCGAGGCGAGGGCGGTCTGGGCCGCCGGACGGTCGGGATGCCGCTTCGCCAGTGTGGTCAAGGTGCGGCCCGGCCCCACCTCCAGCAGGAGTGTCTCCGGCCTTTCGAACAGCCGCAGGAGGCCGCTGCCGAAGCGCACCGTCCGGCGCAGGTGGCGGACCCAGTAATCGGGGTCGGTCGCCTCTTCCGGCCGGATCCAGGTGCCGGTCAGGTTGGAGAGGTACGGGATCTGTGGCGCCTCCAGACGGACCTTGCGTACCTGCCGCGCAAAGCGCTCGAGGATGGGGTCCATGAGGCGCGAGTGGAAGGCGTGGGAGGTGTGCAGGCGGCGGCAGTCGAGCCCGTCCCCGCAAAGCCGGCTCTCGAGCCGGGCGATGGGATCGAGGGCGCCCGAGACCACGCAGAGGGAGGGGCCGTTGACGGCGGCCAGCGCCAGATCCTCGCCGAGCAGGCTGCGGGTCTCTTCCTCGGCGAGGGGGACGGAGAGCATCGCGCCCGGCTCCAGCTCCTGCATCAACCGGCCGCGGACGGCGACCAGGGAGATCGCCTCTTCGAGGGAGAGCACCCCGGCGAGACAGGCCGCCACATACTCCCCGAGGCTGTGGCCGATCAGGGCCTGTGGCCGAAGGCCCCAGCGCATCCACAGCTTCGCCAGGGCGTATTCGACGATGAACAGGGCCGGCTGCGCGGTCGCGGTGTCCCGCAATCCCCGATCCGCCGCCGTTCCAGCCGGCGGGTAGAGCTGGGCGAGGAGGTCGAGGCCGACATGCCGGGCGGCGAGCCCGGCGCAGCGCTCGACCTCTTCGCGGAAACCCGGCTCGTCGGCGTAGAGGCCGCGGGCCATGCCTGCGTATTGCGCCCCCTGGCCCGGGAACAGGAAGGCCACCGGCCGATCCGCCGCCTCCTGGACCGCCGAGACGACCCGCGCCGGATCGAGGGTGGTGAGGGCCTTCGCCCCTTCCCGGGGGTCCCGGCAGACCACGGCCCGCCGGTGCTCGAAGGTCCGGCGCCCGGCGTGCAGGGTATAGGCCACGTCGGGCAACTCTGCGCCGGAGCACGACTCCAGATGGCCGGCCAGATCGCGGCCGGCCGCCTCCAGCGCCGTCGCGCTCCTGGCCGAAAGGAAGAGCACCTGCCAGGGGCGGGACGGCGCGGGCGGCGGCGCAGGCGGGGCCTCTTCGAGGACGACGTGGGCGTTGGTGCCGCCGATGCCGAACGAGCTCACGCCCGCCCGCCGCGGCGAGCCGTTCGTCGTCCAGGGGCGCAGCTCGGTGTTGACGCGGAACGGCCCGCCGGCGAAGTCGATCTCCGGGTTGGGCTCCCGGAAGTGGAGGCTGGGAGGCAGCAGCCCGCTCTCCAGGGCGAACACCGTCTTGATGAGGCCGGCCATCCCCGCGGCGGTCTCCAGATGTCCGATGTTCGTCTTGACCGAGCCGATCGCGCAGCGGCCCGCCGGCCGGCTGCCGGCGAACACCTTCCCCAGGGCCTCCATCTCGATGGGATCGCCGAGCGGCGTGCCCGTGCCATGGGCCTCGATGTAGCCGATGCTGGCGGGAGACACCCCGCCGAGCGCCTGCGCCGAGCGGATGACCCGCGCCTGGGTCTCGGCGCGCGGCGCCGTGTATCCGGCCCGCACCGATCCGTCGTTGTTGACCGCCGAGCCTTTGATGACCGCACGGATGGGATCGCCGTCCGCCAGGGCGTCGGACAGCCGCTTCAAGAGCACGACCCCGACGCCGCTGCCGAAGTTCGTCCCCCGGGCGGAGGCGTCGAACGTCCGGCAATGACCGTCCGGCGAGTAGATCTCCCCCTCGGAGAAGAGATAGCCGGTCTTCTGGGGAACCCGGATGCAGACGCCGCCGGCGAGGGCCAGGTCGCATTCGCCGCCGAGCAGCCCCTGGCAGGCCAGGTGGATGGAGACGAGAGAGGTCGAGCAGGCGGTCTGCACGGTGACGCTCGGCCCCTCGAGGCCGAGCTTGTAGGAGACGCGCGTGGCCAGATAGTCCTTGTCGTTGGCGAGCAGCGTCTGCAGGGGGCTCGCCAACGCCCCGCCGGGGTGGGTGACGAGGCCCATCAGATAGCCGTTGGCACCGGCCCCGCCGTAGACCCCGGTGACAGGGCCGAACCGCTCGCCGGCATAGCCACCGTCCTCCAAAGCCTGCCATGCCGTCTCCAAAAAGAGACGATGCTGGGGATCCAGCATCTCGGCCTCGCGGGCGCTGAACCCGAAAAACCGGGCGTCGAAGAGGTCCACGTCGTCCAGCACCGGCCGCGCCCGGACGTAGCCGGGCCGGCGCAGGAGACCCGGATCCACCCCGGCGGCGATCAGCTCCTCGTCGGTGAAGAAGTGGATGGACTCCACCCCGTCGCACAGGTTCTGCCAGAACCGGCGCAGGCTCGGTGCACCCGGAAAACGCCCGGCCATCCCGATGATCGCGATCTCGAATCCATTCCCTGTCTCAGACATCAGGCTCCTCGACCTCCTCGTCCCGGGATCGCGGGAGGGCTCTCTGCCGCAGGCGCGAGCGCCCCTCGGCCAGCTTGCGGTCCCGGCTCTCCTCCTGCTCCTTCGCAGGTGCCGCCTCGGCCGCGCCGGCGATCCTCTTCGCGAGAGCGTGGACCGTCGGATGGCTGAACATCTCCACCACCGGGATCTCCCGGTCGAAGAGCTCACGGATCCGGGCATGGGCCCGCACGAGGTGCACCGACGTGCCGCCCAGCTCGAAGAAGTTGTCATGCACACCCAATACCGGGGTCCCCAGGATCTCCCGCAGGAGCTCGCTGAGGCGCTCCTCCACCTCTCCCCGGGGCGCCACGGCGGCGGCCCGGGGCGGCCCTCCCGTCCGGAGCTCCCGCGGCTCGGGCAGAGCCTGCCGGTCGACCTTGCCGTTGGCCGTCAGCGGCAGTTCGTCGAGCACCATCCAGGCGGACGGCACCATGTAGCGGGGAAGCTTGCCTTCCAGGTAGACCCGCAGGTCCTCGGTGAGCTGCTCGGCCGGCACGGCGTGCGCCGATGCCGGCGACGGCCGGGCGGCGGTGTCCGCCGGCCGGCCGCAGACCAGTGTGTGCAGCAGGACATGGTCCTCCCCCAGCGCGAAGCAACTGCGCACGGGCGCGAAATCCAGCCGGCCGATGGGGCAGATCCCCAGCCCGGCCGCAGGGGCCGAGGTCATCAGCAGCTGCAGCATGGCGCCGGCCTCGAGCAGGCAGAAATCCCGCGCGAGCTCGCCGTAGACGGGCGCGATGGCCGACAGGACTCCCACCAGGAACAGTGAGAACGCCGACTCGTCATAGGCCGTCCGGTTGACCTCGGCATGGAGCCCGCGATCCAGCTCGACGCCGGCCGTGAGGAGGACCAGCCGGTGGTCGCGGGGGTTGTAGTAGTACACGCCGCCGGCGATCCCGGCGACCCGGCCGGGTTTCACGTGCAGGTAGGTCTGCACCGGATAGAGGCTCCCGGCCGACGGGTACCGGTACTTCGCCAGCAGGCCCCCCTCGAGGTCGATCCGCAGCAGGCTGGCGAGGAGCTGCTCCAGCGCCTCGGCCGGCACGGGCCCCGGCAGGAAGCTGCGGTGGGTGCGCCGGCTCCGCCAGGTCTCCACCAGGTCCGGCTCGAGCGGGGGCCGCCGGAGCTGGAGGTAGGGCTGCTCGAGGTCCTCGCGGATCGCTCCCTGCTGCATCTTGAGCTGGAGCCGCTGCGCCTTTTGCAGGAGCGCTTCGCGGTCGGCCGCTTCTGCCGGCGGCGGTGCTTCGCGGTGGGCCGCCTCCCGCTCGGGGACGACGTAGGCCACCAGCCGGCGGCTCGAGCGGTCGCCGGTGGCCACCACCACCGCCGCCCGCAACGCCGGATGCCGGGCCAGAGCGGCCTCGATCTCCCCCAGCTCGATCCGGTAGCCCTGGATCTTGACCTGCAGGTCGTCACGGCCCAGGAACTCGATGGAGCCGTCCGGCAGATAGCGCCCGCCGTCGCCCGTCCGGTACAGGCGTTCCCCGGTGACCGGGTGCACGATGAATCTCGCGCCCGTCCTCTCCTCGTCGCGCCAGTAGCCCCGGGCCAGGCCGAGCCCGCCGATATGGAGCTGGCCGGGCACCCACGTCGGCCGTGGCCGCAGCCGGTCGTCCAGCACGTGGAAGCTCTGGTTGGTCAGGGGCCAGCCGTACGGGATGCTCCGCCAGGCCGGATCGACCTCGCCGGCGGGATACCAGTTCGACCAGATCGAAGCCTCGGTGGCGCCGCCCAGGCTGATGATCTGCGCCTGCGGGGCCAGCGCCTTGATCCGCGGCGGCAGGCTCAGGGGAATCCAGTCGCCGCTCATCATCACCAGCCGCAGCGTGGGAAAGACCGTGGGCGAGCTCTGGCCGGCGGCGAGCTCCACCAGCATCTCCATCAGGGCCGGCACGGTGTTCCAGACCGTCACCCCTTCCTCCAGGATCAGCTCCTGCCACCGCGAGGGGTCGCGCGCGGCGCCCGGCTCCGGGATCACGATCGTGCCGCCGGCCCCGAGAATCCCGAAGATGTCCCAGACGGAGAGGTCGAAGCTCAGAGCCGACAGCGCCAGCACGCGGTCGCCGGAGCCGGCTCCGAAGCGACGGTTGATGTCCGCCACCGTGTTGAGGGCGCCGCGATGATCGATCATCACGCCCTTCGGCTGGCCGGTGGAGCCGGAGGTGAAGATGACGTAGGCCAGATCCCCGGGGGTCTGCACCGCCGGCGACGGCGGCTCCGCCGCATCCGCCGGCGCCGCCGTGTCGACCGGCAGGCGCACGATCCCCTCCGGCCAGGCCAGCTCTTCGTCGACCCAGGACTGGGTGAGCGCGATCTCGACCTGGCCATTCTCCAGCAGATAGGCGACACGTTCCGCCGGCAGGCCCGGATCGATGGGCAGGTAGGCGGCTCCGGCCCGCAGGATGGCGAGCACCGCCACCACCTGCTCCCATCCCTTCTCCATCACCACGCCCACCAGGGAGCCCGGCCGCGCCCCCCGGCGGCGCAGGTCGCCTGCGAGCCGCAGCGAGCGCCGCTCGAGGTCCTGGTAGCTCAGGATCCGGGTCAGCGAGATCACCGCAGGGGCCGCCGGGCGCAGCGCCGCCTGCGCGAGGAAGCCGGAGTGGAGCAGCCCCTCCGGGACCGGGCCGGCCGTGGCGTTGGCCGCCAGGCGGGGAGCCAGCTGCTCCGCGGGCACCAGGGGGAGCGCCGGGAGCCTCCAGGCGTCCTCGTCGTCGGCCAGCCGGCTCAGGAAAGGCAGGTAGGCGGTGAAGGCTTCGTCCAGGAAGCCCGCGGGGAAGAGATCCTCCACCGCATCCCAGGTGATGTGCAGGGTGCCTTCCTGCTCGGTCACCTGGTGGTCCAGCCAGACCTGCGAGGTCTGGCTGATGCCATAGACCCAATGAGCGTCCAGCGTCTCCTGGAGCGACGCCGCCGGGGCCGCCGTCATGCCGAGGGTGCTGGTGAAGACGACCGGCATCGACAGGTTCCCCCGCGACGCCCGCGCTTCGCGCATCACCCGCACCCCGCTGACGTAGCGGTGGTCGAGGTCGCTCCAGAGCCGGCCCTGGAGACGCCGGGCGCGCTCCTCGAAGCTCTCCTCTCCCGTGGTGTCGATCTCGAGCAGCGTCACCGAGGTGAAGTCCCCCACCACCGACTGCACTTGCGGGTGGAGCGGCAAACGGTTGAACAAGGTCAGGTTGAGGGTGAACCGCGGGCTCTTGCTCCAGAGCGCCAGCAGCTCGCCGAAAGCGGCCAGCAGGACCCCCGTCGGGGTGATCCTGGCCCGGCCGGCCCGCTCCTTGAGACGCGACCAGACCGCAGGATCGAGCTGGGCCGACATCCGGACGAAGCGCGGCTGGCCGAGGGCGGAAGGGCTGACCGCCAGCGGAAGCTCGGGTGCCGGAGGCAGGGTCTTGAGCCGCTCGCGCCAGTAGGAGAGCGACCGCCGCCAGATCTCGCCGCCCTCCATCTCCGCCACCGCACACACGTAGTCGCGAAACGACACCTCCAGGGGCTCGAGCACCGCTTCCGGCTCCCGGTAGAGCGCGAGCACCTCGCGCTGGAGGATGCGGAAGCTCAGGGCGTCTCCGATCAGCATGTCGAGGCCCACGTGCAGGCGGGTCCGGCCGCCGGGCAGGAGCGAGGCGCGCAGGTCGAACAGGGGCCAGCGCTCGCTCGGCAGGACCTGGTGCGACATCGTCCCGCGCAGTTCCTGCAGCGCGGCCTCCACCGCCTCCGGCGCCTCCCGGGAAAGATCCTGCACCTCGATCCGGTACGGCGGCACCTCGGCCAGGATCTTCTGCCTGCCGTCGGGCAGCACGACGGCCCGCAGCATGTCGTGGCGCTCGATCAGCCGGCGCCAGGCGCGCTCAAAGCGGCCGACGTCGATCCCGGAGCCTTCGACCTCGAAGTAGACGTGCGTGGCGACCGTCCCCCGGTCGAAGCTGCCGCTGCGGCCGATCCAGTAGGCCTCCTGCACGTCGGTCAAGGGGAACGGCTCGTTGCGGCCGGACGGCGAGGGGACGATCTGCGGCAGCGCCGCAGCGGCCAGGCCGCCTTCCCGGCCGGCGCGCAACACCTCGGCCATGCCGGCCACGGTCGGGGACTCGAACAGGCTGCGCAGCGGCACCTCGACCCCGAAGACGTCGCGAGCCCGCGCCACCAGCTGCGTCGCGAGCAGCGAATGGCCGCCGCGGTCGAAGAAGTTGTCCAGCCGGCCGATCGTCCCGGCACGCAGGACTCCGGCCCAGATGTCCGCCAGACGCTCTTCGACGGCATCCAGGGGCGCACCGCCCGCCGCCTCGGCGACCTCCTCGGGAGGCGCCGGCAAGGCTTTACGGTCGAGCTTGCGGTTGGGCGTCAGCGGCAAGGCCGCGAGTGGCACGAACGCCGCCGGCACCATGTAGAGCGGCAGCCGCTCGCGCAGGTGCTCCCGCAGCTCCGCCACCGCCGGCTCCTTGCCCGGCCGCGCCACGTAGTAGGCGACCAGCCGCTTCTCTCCCGGCCGGTCCTCGCGCGCCGTCACCGCCACGTCCTGGATCGCCGGGTGCAGACCCAGCGTGGCCTCGATCTCCCCCAGCTCGATCCGGAAGCCCCGGATCTTCACCTGCTGGTCCGCCCGGCCGGCGAACACCACGTTGCCGTCGGCACGGTAACGCCCCAGATCTCCCGTGCGGTAGATCCGGTCCTCCGCCGACCGGCCCCAGGGGTTTTGCACAAACTTTTCCGCCGTCAGGACGGGATCGTTCAGGTAGCCCCGGGCCAGGTGCGGGCCGCGCACTCCGATCTCCCCCAGCTCTCCCACTCCGGCCTGCGCGCCCGAGCGGTTGATCACCAGGAGCTGGACGTCCTGCATTCCCTTCCCCAGAGGAAGCACCTGCTTGGAACGGTCGACCCCGGCCGCCTCCTCCGTCTGCGGGATGACGAAGTAGCCCACCGATCTCTGAGTTTCGGTCGAGCCGTAGAAGTTGACGCAGGTCACCCGGGGGGCGATCTCCCGCAGGCGGTCGGCGTCGCGGCGCGTCAATGCGTCGCCCACCAGAAATACATAGCGCAGGGACCCCACCGACCCTCTCTGCGCCGCACCCTCGGCCACCAGCTGCCCCATGGCCGGGGTCAGATGGGCCACCGTGATGCCCTCGCGCGCCATCCACCCGGCGATCCAGCCCGGCGTCCCCATCTGCTCCGGATCGGGGATGCAGAGCGTGCCCCCGATCTGCAGCGGTGTGAACATGTCGCGCTGCAGAGGGTCGTGCGCGATGCCCGAGAGCATGCTGAAGCGATCGTCCTCGCCGAGGCCGAGCTCCCGGCACTGCCAGGGGATGAAGTGCGACAGCGGGCCCTGCCTTCCGGCGATCCCCTTCGGCATTCCCGTCGAGCCGGAGGTGAAGGCGATGAGCGCCAGATCGTCCGGGCCGACCGGCACACCGGGGTCGTCCGCGGGAAGATGCTCCAACCCTGGATGGTCCTTGCCCGGAGGGAGCCGGAGGCGCAGGCCGGCCGGGAGAGGTGCGAGGAAGGCCCGCACCGGCTCCGGCACCGGCCCCGCGGCGGTCAGCTCGATCCAGGCTCTCGGCGCGGCGATGCGCAGGCAGTCCAGCAGCCGGCCCGGCGGATAGGAGGGATCGAGGATCACGAAGGCTCCCCCGGCCTTGAGCACCCCCAGCACCGCCCAGACCAGGGTGGCGCTGCGGTGGCCGTAGAGGGCCACGACCTCCTGCCGGCCGAGCCCCTGGCCGAGCAAGGCGTTCGCCAGCCGGTTGCTCTGCGCCGCCAGCTCGCCGTAGGTCCAGCTCTCGGTCGGATCGGAGACGGCGAGGCGGCTCGCCAGCCGGGCCGCCTGGCGGGAGAAGACTTCGTGCACCGCCCCCATCCACTCGGCAGACATCTCCTGTGCCGGATGGGGAAGCACCGCCCGCGCCGCCTCGGTGATCAACGAGAAGCTCCCGATCCGCCCGTCCGGGCGCTCGATCACCTGCGCCGCCAGCAGCTCGAGCTGCCCGGCGAGCTCGGCGATGGTGGACGTATCGAAGAGATCGCGGTTGAAGACCCAGGTCAGGTGGATGCCGTCCGGGCTCTCCTGGACGTACAGGGTGAGGTCGAACTTCGACGGGATTTCCGCCGTCGACCGGTTCGACAGGGTGAGCCCCGGCGCTTCGAGCGCCGCGGACAGGAAGTTGAGCATGTTGAAGAA
The DNA here is from genome assembly GCA_002420005.1 of Holophagales bacterium UBA5704. Taxonomy (GTDB): domain Bacteria; phylum Acidobacteriota; class Thermoanaerobaculia; order Multivoradales; family UBA5704; genus UBA5704. Next base: position 57,088 of record DIHE01000137.1, read on the forward strand.
GACCTGGAACAGCGGGGTCCGGCTGAGGTCCCGCTCCGGCCGCAGCTCCTCCAGGAGCTTCTCGAAGGGCAGGTCCTGGTGCGCGTAGGCTCCGAGCGCGGTCGTGCGGACCCGCTCCAGGACCTCGCGGAAGCAGGGCTCGCCGGAGAGGTCGGTGCGCAGAGCGAGCGAGTTGAGGAACAGCCCCAGCAGCGGCTCCAGCTCGGCCCGGCCCCGCCCCGCGATCGGTGAGCCGATCACGATGTCGTCCTGCCCGCTCCAACGGTGTACCAGGACCTTGAACACGCTGAGCAGGACCATGAACAGGGTGGCGTTCTCGCCGCTCCCGAGCTCCCGCAGGCGAAGGGTGAGAGCGGCCGGGAGAAGGGTGGACAACCGGCCGCCGCGGAAGGTCTGGACCGCGGGACGGGGACGGTCGGCCGGCAGATCGAGCATCGGCGCCGCACCCTCCAGCTTCTCCCGCCACCAGGCCAGCTCTCCCGTCAACCGCTCTCCCTGCAACTGCTCCCGCTGCCATTGCGCGTAGTCCGCGTACTGGATGGGCAGCTCGGGAAGCTCCACCGGCTCGCCGCTCAAGGCCGCGCCATAGAACGCCGCCAGATCCCGGACCATCACCTCGCAAGACCATCCGTCGGAGAGGATGTGGTGCTGGGTGAGGAGGAGGACGTGCTCCGCCGCGGTCAAACGGACCAGGCGCGCCCTCCACGGCGGCTCCGCCCGGAGGTCGAAGAGCGCGGACACCTCGTCCGTCTTCAAGCGTTCCAGCTCTCCTTCCCGTGCCACGGTGGGCAAGGCCGCCAGGTCGATCCACGGCAGGGCGGCCGGACGCGGGGGCAGGACGATCTGAAGGGGAGAGCCCGCCACTTCTTCGAAGCGCGTCCGCAGGGTCTCGTGGCGCCGTGCCAGCTCCGCGAGGGCGTTCTCCAGGACCCGCGGATCGAGGGCGCCGTGCAGGCCCACGGCGAGCGGCAGGCTCAAGGAGGTGCTTCCGGGCTCGAAGCGGTCCAGGAACCACAGGCGCTCCTG
>DIHE01000021.1:0-2666 GCA_002420005.1 Holophagales bacterium UBA5704
GAACGCTTCGACCGCGCGGTCGAGCTGCTGCGCGCCTGCACCGGCCGGGTGGTCTGCACCGGCATGGGCAAGAGCGGCCACGTCCTCAAGAAGATCGCCGCCACCCTGGCCTCGACCGGCACGCCGTCGTTCTTCCTCCATCCGGCCGAAGCGGTGCATGGCGACCTGGGGATGATCATGCCGGGCGACGTGGTGCTGGCGGCCTCTTACTCGGGGACGACCGAGGAGCTGCTGCGGCTCGTCGAGACCCTGAAGCGGCTGGGCATCCCCCTGGTCGCCCTGACGGCGAACGCGGCGAGCCCGCTCGCGCGCCATGCGGACCTGCACTTGCCGGTGGCCATCGACCGCGAAGCCTGCCCGCTCGACCTCGCGCCCACCGCCTCCACCACCGCCACCCTCGCCCTGGGCGATGCGCTGGCCATGGCGCTGCTCGAAGCGCGCGGCTTCACCCGCGACGACTTCGCGCTCCTCCATCCCGCCGGCCGCCTCGGCAGGCGCCTGCTCAAAGTCGAGCAGCTCATGCACCAGGGCGACGCGCTGCCGGTGGTGCAGACCGGCACGCCGATGCGCGAGGCGATCTACGAGATGTCGCGCAAGAAGCTCGGCATCACCGCGGTGACCGACGAAGCCGGCCGGCTCCTCGGCTGCGTCTCCGACGGCGACCTGCGGCGCCTGCTCGCCACCGACGAGACGCTCCTCCAGCGCACCGCGGGAGACTGCATGACCGCGAGCCCGCGCACCATCCCCGGCGACGTGCTGGCCGCGGCGGCCTTGCAGGCGATGGAGGCGCACCGCATCACCTCCCTCTTCGTCTGCGACGCCGCCGGCCACCTGCGCGGGATCGTCCACCTGCACGACCTCTGGAAGCTGGAGCTGTTCTGAGCGCGCCGCTCACCGCCGAAGCCTTCGCCGAACGGGCGCGGGGTCTGGAGTGGCTGCTCTTCGACGTCGACGGGGTGCTGACCGACGGCCGGCTGCATTACGGCTCGCGCGGCGAGCAGCTCAAGACGTTCGACGTGCGCGACGGCTTCGGGCTCAAGCTGGCGCAGCGGGCCGGCCTCAAGGTCGGCATCCTCTCCGGCCGGGCGAGCGCGGCGCTGCGCGTCCGGGCGGACGAGCTGAAGCTCGACGCCCTGCTGATGGACCGCTCCGACAAAAGACCCGCCTTCGCCGAATTCCTCGCGACCTACCAGACGACGCCCGAGCGGGTGGCCTACATCGGAGACGACCTGCTGGACCTCCCCGTGCTCCTGCGCTGCGGCCTCGCCTTCGCTCCCGCGGATGCGGCGCCCGAGGTGCGCGAAAGGGTGCACCGGGTGCTCTCCCGGGCGGGGGGCCAGGGAGTGGCGCGGGAGATGTGCGAAGTCGTCCTCTGCGCCCGCGGCGCCTGGGACTCCCTGATCGCTCCCTTCCTGGCCATCGAGTGAGCCGCGACCTCCACCTCGTCCGCTCCGCCCCCTCCGGCGGTGGCTCCCGGCCCCGCCGCCGGCCGTTGAGCCGCCTGCGCGGAGCGCTCCTCCCCGCCACCATCCGCGCGTTCGCGTTCCTCTTCGGGCTCCTCCCGCACGCTCTGGCTCTCGCGGTGGGCCGCACCCTCGGCCGTCTCGCCTGGCGCCTCTCCGGGCGCGACCGGCGGCGGTCGCTGGAGCACCTGGCGCTCGCCCTGCCCGAGCTGCCGGAGGAGGAGCGCCTGCGCATCGCCCGCGCCGGCTTTCTCTTCGCCGGGATGAACCTGGCGGAGCTGCTCCACCTGCTCAAGCGGAGCCGGGCCGAGATCCTGAGCCACCTGGAGGTCGAAGGCTGGGAGAACGTCGCCGCCGCGCAAGCCGCGGGCCGCTCGATCCTCATCCTCACCGGCCATTGCGGCAACTGGGAGCTGATCGGCACCGCGCTCGCGGAAGGAGGCGTGCCGCCCGCCGCCATCGCCCGCCCGATCGACGACGCCGGCCTCCAGAAGCTCCTCGTCGACCTGCGCAGCCACCTCGGCACCACCACCATCGCCCGCGGCACTCGCGGCTCCGCCCGCCAGCTCCTCGAAGTCCTGCGCGGCGGCGGCGCCCTCGCGATGCTGATCGACCAGGACACCAAAGTCGACGGCGTCTGGGTCCCCTTCTTCGGCCGTCCCGCCTTCACTCCCGTCGGAGCCGCCGAGATCGCCCTGCGCCAGAAAGCCCACGTCCTCCCCTCCTTCGCCGAACGCCGCCCCGACGGCAGCCACCTCATCCGCTTCCTCCCGGCCCTCGACCTCCCCCAGGACCCACAGGAAGCCACGGCCCTGATGACCGCAAAGATCGAAGAGCAGGTCCGGCGCCGGCCCGAGCAGTGGGTGTGGTGGCACAAGCGATGGCGGCGGCAGGCGGGGGCTTGAGCGATATCGGATCCCCGAGCTGCGGCACGCCGCACCCGACGCCGGGCATCAATGCCCGGGCTATCAGCAGCGCCGTCTGAAGACGGCTTTTCAAGCCCCGTTCACGGGGCGCCGCTGATAGCCCGGCGATTCATCGCCGGGCGGGGCGCGCCAGGCTCTGAACGCGCTGCCCCCCGCCCCCACCCCGCCGGGTGAACCGCCAAACCGTCTGAGCACGGCCCCTCCCGCCCGCGCCACCGGGTGGCTCCTGCGGTCTTGCCGGGAGCTACAGTCTCGAAGCACACATCTCGCGATTCGT
>DIHE01000021.1:3015-5876 GCA_002420005.1 Holophagales bacterium UBA5704
CGGAGGATGGCGGAATACCGGCGGGACGCCTCCGCCGCCCACTCGATCCAGGAAGAAGGCGTCGAAGACCTCGAAGAGCTCGCCTCCCTCGATCTCGACCGCGAGTACCTCTACGCCCGCACCGAAGAGGACCGGGAGACGCTCCGGCTCATCGAGGAGGCCTTGCAGAGGATGGACGCCGGGACCTACGGATTCTGCCAATGGTCGGGTGATCCCATTCCTCTGGAGAGGTTGCGGTCGATCCCCTGGGCCCGCTACCGGGCCGACGTGCAGGCCAAGCTGGAAACCGGAGAGCTCAAGGAACGGATGCTCAGGAGGTGAGCCCATGAAATCCTCGGCGGTGATGGTGCCCCTGTCCCTTCCGCCGGTTCGGCCGGAGCTTCTCCGCGAGCTGCGAGCCGAAGACCTTCGCTGGACCTGCGACCCCACCCTCCTCCCCTTCGAGACCACCGACGAGCTGCCGCTGCTCGACAGCGTCCTGGGCCAGCCGCGCGCCGTGGCGGCGATGGAGTTCGGCATCGCCATGGGCGCCGAAGGCTACAACCTGTACGCTCTGGGGCCGCACGGCATCGGCAAACGCTTCGTCGTCGGCCACTACCTCGAAGGCCAGGCGAAACGCCAACCACCTCCCGACGACTGGTGCTACGTCTTCGAGTTCGCCGATTCCCACCGGCCGAGGGCGCTGCGCCTGCCACCCGGCCGTGCCGTGGGCTTGCGCAAGGACATGGACGAGCTCGTCGAGGTGCTGCGCTCGTCGCTCTCCGCCGCCTTCGAGCGCGAGGACTACCAGTCCCGCCGGCAGCTCATCGACCAGGAGATGGAACAGCGCCACGAAAAGGCCCTGGAGGACGTCGGCAAACAGGCGAAGGAACGCGGCCTCGCCCTGCTGCGCAATCCCATGGGCCTGGCGGTGGTCCCGGTGCGCGACGGCGACCTTCTGCCCCCCGAGGAGGTGGAGAAGCTCCCGGAGGAGGAACGGCAGCGGTTGTCTCACAGCGTCGACGAGATCCGCGCGGAGATGGAAAAGGTCTTCCGCCTGATCCCGCGCCTGCAGCGCGAGCGCAAAGAGAAGGTCCAGGAGCTGGACCGCGAGGTCAGCCGCACCGCGGTCGACGCTCCCCTCGACGACCTGCGCCGCAAGTACCAGGACCTGCCGGACGTCCTCGCCTACCTCGATGCCGTCGAGGAGGACGTGCTGCACCACGCCCAGCTCTTCCGCAGCCGCGAAGGGTCTCCGGCGTCCCCGGAGGAGGCGATGGATCACGAGGCGCACTTCCGGCGCTACCGGGTCAACGTCCTGGTCGATTGCAGCAACCTGGAGAACGCCCCGGTGGTCTATGAGGACAACCCGACCTGGGCGAACCTCCTCGGCCGGGTGGAGCACGTCTCGCAGATGGGCACGCTGGTCACCGACTTCACCCTGATCAAGCCCGGCGCGCTCCATCGCGCCAACGGCGGCTTCCTGGTGATCGAGGCCCTGGAGCTGCTGCGCCAGCCGTTCGCCTGGGAGGGCTTGAAGCGCGCCCTGCGCGCCGGCCAGATCAAGATCGAGCCCATGGCGCAAGCCTGGAGCCTCTTGAGCACGGTCACCCTCGAACCGGTGGCCATTCCGCTGACCGCCAAGATCGTGCTGACCGGCGACCGGATGCTCTACTACCTCCTCTTTGCCTACGACCCCGACTTCCGCGAGCTGTTCAAGGTGCAGGTCGACTTCGAGGAGTCGCTCGACCGGACCCAGGACAACCAGCTCCTCTATGCCCGGCTGATCGCCGGCCTCGCCCGCCGGGAGAAGCTCAAGCCGTTCGACCGCACCGCGGTCGCCCGGGTGATGGAGAACGCCGCGCGCCAGGTGGAGGACGCCTCCAAGCTGTCGCTCCACGGCGGCCACCTGCTCGACCTGCTGCGCGAAGCCGACCACGCCTGCAACAACGGCCGCACCACGGTGACCGCCGCGGACGTGCAGAAGGCGATCGACGCCCAGATCTTCCGCACCGACCGGTTGCGGCAGCACCTGCTGGAAGAGGTGCAGCGCGGGGTGCTGCGGGTGGAGGTGGACGGCGCGGTGGCCGGGCAGGTGAACGGCCTCTCGGTCCTCCAGCTCGGCGGTTTCGCGTTCGGCCATCCCGGCCGCATCACGGCCCGGGTGCGCCTGGGCGAAGGCGAGGTGGTGGACATCGAGCGCGAGGTGAAGCTCTCCGGCCCGCTGCATTCGAAAGGCGTGCTGATCCTCTCCGGCTTCCTCGGCGAGCGCTACGCCGCGGATCGTCCGTTGTCGCTCACCGCGAGCCTCGTCTTCGAGCAGTCCTACGGCGGCGTGGAAGGAGACAGCGCCTCGCTCGCCGAGCTGTGCGCCCTCCTCTCCGCCATCGCCGGAATCCCCATCCAGCAATCGCTGGCGATGACCGGCTCGGTGGACCAGCGCGGCCAGGCGCAGCCCATCGGCGGCGTCAACGAGAAGATCGAAGGCTTCTTCGACGTCTGCCAGACCCGCGGCCTGACCGGCCGGCAAGGCGTGCTCATCCCCGTCTCCAACGTCCAGCACCTCATGCTCCGCCACGACGTGATCGACGCGGTGCGCCTCGGCATGTTCCACATCTACCCCGTCGCCACCGTGGACGAAGCGCTGGAAGTCCTCACCGGCCAGCCCGCCGGCGTGCCGGATGCGACCGGCGTCTACCCGGAAGGAAGCGTCAACCGGCGCATCGCCGACCGCTTGGCGGCGATGGCCCAGGTGCGGACGCGGTTCCTGAAGGGAAAGGAGCGCGGAACGGAGGAGTGACGCGCGACGAAGGTCGAGCTACGCCGGGCCACTTCGCCCGGCGATGAATCGCCGGGCTCTCAACGGCGCCCCGTGAACGGGG
>DIHE01000021.1:6064-13500 GCA_002420005.1 Holophagales bacterium UBA5704
CGGCGCCCCGTGAACGGGGCTTGAAGCCGTCTTCAGACGGCGCTGCTGATAGCCCGGGCATTGATGCCCGGCGGAGGGTGCGGCTCGCCACCCAGTTTCCGGATCAATTCCTTGCGCCCGGGCTGGTGTCCTCACGACAACGGGATGACGGTGACCTTCTCGTCGTCGGTCAGGTAGTACTTGATCCGCTCGTACAAGAGCTTCTGGAAGAAGAAGTTCTCCGTCAGGATCAGCACACCGCTGTCGGCCTCCACCGTGCCGACGACGTCCTCCCAGGCGGAGTCGTTGATCGCCTGGGCGACCACCCGGCCGGCGCCCGGCGTGGTGACGATGTACATCTGATACGGCCCGGCCGTCTTCACCCCCCGGACGAAGGGGACCACCCGGCGAAACGGCGAGGCGTCCTCCTCCTCTTCGTCGGCCCACGTGGGAATCTCGTACCGCCCCTGGTTGCGCACCGCCCCGAGAAACTTGAGATCGCGGCTGATGCACGACTGCGTCGCCGGAATCCCCCGCTTGCGAAGCCGCTCGACCAGATCCTTCTGCTCCTCCACCGGCGGGCCTCCTCCAGCCAGAATCTCGAGGATCGCCTCCCTGCGTTTCGCCTGCATCTCACGATCTGCTGCCATACCTGCGTCTCCTTACCATGCACATACGATAGACGAATGCCAGTTCGTATGTCAAACCGCTTGACATACATTCCGCATGAGTCTACTCTATCCGCATGCCTGGGACATCCGGGCCGCCACCTCGGGAAGGTGGGCGGTTCGGGAGCCCCGGCCTCCGGTGCCGATTCCCGGTTCCGGAACGACAAACGGGCCTGCGGGCCCACGACCCGAAAGGAGAAGGACCATGACGAAGGAGACGACCGTGCAGGGCCGGGTGGGGAAGTTGCAGAAGCTGCTCAACCGGATGACCGACAACCGCGAGGAGCTTGGCCACCTGGAGCCGAGCCGCGCGCGGTTCGAGGAGATCTTCGGCCAGATCCAGGAGGCCGCCAACCGGCAGGCCTCCTACACGGCGAGCAAGCAGGAGGCCAGCCAGCAGCTCCAGGGCTTTCTCACCGACGCGGAGCGGTTGGCGACCGTTCTGCAGTTGGCGGTCAAGCAGCACTACGGCATCCGGGCCGAGAAGCTCGCCGATTTCGGTCTGAAGCCGTTCCGCGGCCGGCCCCGCAAGGGCACCGCCGCGGCCACCAAGCCGGCGAAGCCCACCCCCGCCCCCACCGCCGCACCTGATCCCGAGTAGCGCTGTAGCTTGACCTCTCTCTCCGGGGACGTGCCCCCCACGTCCCCGCCTCTTTTCCCCCCGCCGCTCCCCGAGATTCCGAAGACAACGCCACCACCGCGCGCCCCCCGATACCGCCGCCTTCGAGAAGCTGACGTGGCCATCCGATCGATCCATCTCCTGAGACCTTCTCGGGAAACGCTGGCTCCGCCAGCCGCCGTAGTGAGCGCGTCCACCGTTCTCCTCGAAACTTCTCTGGCTTTGCTGCCACCATGATCTTCCGTGATAAGCCCGGCCGCTGATCTTCCGGGAACATCCCGGGATGAGCAGACTCCATCAGCTCGTCCCCCGCTTCCACCACGCGCCCACCAGCCAGGCCCCGGAGGGGCCGGCAGCATAAAGCCCGGGGCCAGAGCGCAGCGGCGGCCCCGGGTCAACAAGGCCAGAAATGTTCAAGCCCCGGCAGGGGCGGCAGTCAGCCCGGCAAGGCAAAGCGCTTCGACGGCAACAACCGGGCGCTCCCCAGAAGCTGACGTCGGCAGCCGATCATCGGATCGCCTGAAAACTTCCCGCGATGTGCTCGCCCCATCCGCCGATGGGGTCAGACCTTCTGCTGATCTCCTCGGAACTTCTCGGGAAGTGCTTGCCCCATCTGCTTCCGTGGCCAGCCCGTCCACTGATCTCTGAGAGCTTCGCAAGATGGGCTGACTCGATCTGCTTCCGAGGTGAGCCCGTCGACCGATCTCCTGACAACTTCTCGGGATGGGCTGATTCCGGAAGCTAATGTGGCGAGCCCGTCTGCTTCCGAAGTCAGCCCGCCTGCTGATGTCCTGACCCCTTCTCGGGATGAGCAGACTCCGGAGGCGGATGTGGCGAGCTCGTCGGGTCATTTTCTCGGAACGTCTCGGAAAATGCTGGCTCCATCAGCTGCCGTGGTAAGCCCGTCCGCTGATCTCCTGACAACTTCTCGAAAAGTGCTGGCTCCGGAAGCGGACGGGGCGAGCCCGCCCGCTGATCTCCAGGAGCTTCTCGGGAAGTCCTGGCTCCATCAGCAGACGTGGTAAGCCCGTCAGCCGAAACCCTGAGAGCTTCTCGGGAAGTGCTGACGCCGTCTGCGAAAGTGCCAGGCCCGTCAGCTGATCTCCTATCAACTTCTCGGGATGTCCTGACTTCATAAACCTGCGGGATGAGCCCGTCTGCCGATCTCCTGGTAACTTCTCGGGCAGTGGTGACTCCCTCTGCGGAAGTGGTAAGCCCGCCAACCGATCTCCTGGCAACTTCTCGGGAAGTTTTGACTCCGGAAGCGGAGGTGGCGAGCCCATCTGCTGATCTCCTGCCAACTTCCCGGGGTGTGCTGGCTCCGTCAGCAGACGAGGAGAGCCCGTCAACCAATCTGTCGGGAGCATCGGAAGCTACGGTGCCCCTCTCTCCCGGGGTGGCGGCGGCGCAGCTTGCCGGCACGGGCCCGTCGTGTAAGGGGATTGTGTCCCTGCGAGAACCTAGACTACCATGCCTGGAAACGAAATCGCTGCCGGCCCTCGCGCCCACCGCGGCGAACGCCCAGCGGCCCTCTGGGAGGTTCGCGTGAATTCAGAATACTTCGAGATCTCGGATCGCTTCTGCGGGCCACCGAGCTCCGGGAACGGCGGCTACGTCTGCGGACGCATCGCGAAGGACCTGGCAGGCACAGTCTCCGTTCGCCTGAAGGCTCCGCCGCCGTTGAACACACCCCTTCGGCGCGAGTGGACATCTGACGGCGCACGCTTGCTCCAAGGGACCACGCTCATTGGCGAAGCCAAGCTCTCTGAGCTCGCGCTGGAGGCTCCGAACCCTCCCAGCGTTGGCGAGGCCACACAGGCGGCGAGGTCCTATCCCGGGTTCACCAACCATGTGTTCCCGCGGTGCTTCGTTTGCGGTCCCGCTCGCTCGGCAGGCGACGGTCTCCGCATCTTTCCCGGTCTGCTCGAAAACCGCACCGTCCATGCAGCCCCTTGGGTTCCTGCCCCATCACTTGGCGATGAAGCCGGAAAAGTAGCCCCCGAGTTCATTTGGTCCGCGCTCGACTGCCCCAGCGGGTTCGCAGTGCTACCGGCTCCCGACGGAATGGCCGTCGTGCTGGGCGAGCTGTGCGCGACCCTTCTTGGTGATCTACACGTTGGCCAGCCAGCGATCGTCTCTGCATGGCCCATTGCGCGCGAGGGTCGCCGTCGAACGGCCGGTTCGGCCATCCACAATGCAGCAGGGGAGCTCGTTGCCATCGCCAGGGCTGTCTGGATCGAAGTGCCCGCGAGCCAGTGGAGCCCCGGGGCCTAGAACTAGACGGTGGCAGAGACGCCCACCCCCTCGCTCAAGCGGAGCGCCAACGGGAGGCCACCAGGGGTGGCGACATTGTCCTGGCTCAGTTTCCGACCGTCCCCGCGAACTTCGGCACTTCGGCACTTCGATACTCCGACTCTCTTCGACTCCCAAGAGCATCTCGCCAATGCCAGTCAAGAGTCCAACCTCTTGGTTGAGTACCCGGCTGGAGACGCTAGTTTCGAGCAGGTACCGACCTCTCATGAGGTCTACCAAAACCGTATTACGCACCAGGGTTGGCGGAAAAAAATGCCTCCCTTTGGTGCAGATAATCCCACGTAAACTGTAGGGTTAGCTCTTGGTCCTGCGTGTCAAGCCATAGGTATTCACAGAAGATCGGATGAACTATAAACTTCCAGCCCTCCAGGTCGACCTCGTCGGTTCCTATCAGTATCGTAGAGCCCTCATTAAAATAAAAGGCGTCTTCAGAGTCCAACCCAAACCTCTCTCTCAAAGCCTTATCTGCCTTTATTCCCAAGAATCCCACGTCGTACAAGAAGCGTACCTTCGCGACGAGGTCAAGTTCCTCGATTCCTCCCGACGCAAACTTAAAGTCAAGAGGAAATAAAATTGACTTGACCTCATCAAAACCGAGAATCACCGCCCTCCTCTTAAATGCCATCGCAATCTCTCTAATGTTGACAACGGTTGAGTGGAATTCATTGAAGAACTCGCTCTCGATTATTCTTCTCGTGCTGGCCTTTATGCACTTCCGCACGACATCAGTCGTAACCTCGTAACCCCACCTCCTCATATCCTCGGCTAGCGCCAGGAGAGCAGCGTAGTAGACCAGCACCTCCCTCGGCCTCCAGAACGTATGCCTGAGGACGTATATGAACAGTGGCATACGGTAGCGCCGCTGGTTGTACTCAAAGTCAAGTTCCATCGGGAGATGGCGGAATGAACGATGGCGCAGCACCTCTTCAAGGCGCTCTCTGGGGCTCGCCTCTTTCCTCGTTACCATGCTAGCCAGCACCTCAAGGCGCTTCCGCAACAGAATTGCGAGCTCCACCCCAGACCAATGCAGGGTACACCACCTCTGCCAGTGGCGATAGCTGTCTCTGTCGACTCTCATCACCTCCATGAAGCGGTCTTTAGGTGCCGCAATGCAAAAGTCAAGATTGCGGTAGAAATAGTCCTGCCGCTTGCTTCTTGCGCTCATCGCTAAGCTCAACAGGGAGCGGAGCCAGTCAATTTCAAAATGGGCTCGTTTTTTCAGGCGCACTTCGTCCTGCAACCGTAGGCCCTGAAGTCTAAATTTGTCGAAAGCGGTGTCGAATCCATCCAGGGTCACAAGGAAGCGTTTTGGCAATGAGCGCATTACAACCCTGAAAGCCGCCAAGGCATCCGCACCCAACAGGAAGGATAAATATCTTTCTCTGTCAAATCGCACACCAATATCAACGAGAAAAACTGTCGCTTCCGAGCGCGCCTCGTCGATACAATCGCGAACGAAATCTATCATTCCGCTGAAGGCATAATTGAAGAAATCCCCGACTTGCCATTCGGCGGGCGAGCCGCTACTTTCTCCCTTAATCCTCTTGAACAGACCCGCGATGGGGCTTATCTGCCAATCCTCCGCGGAAAGAGCGCCTTGCAAATAGAGTTCTAGAGTTACCTCCATCATGGCCAGGATCAAAAGAGCTTCCCATGTTAGTTCGAAGGCTAAGTCGCGTGATACTGCGGCATCAGCATCAGACCGGAACTGACTGTCGCTGCTATAGAGGCTGTACAGAGACTCCAGATTGAATTCGTCGGCAACGATGTTAATGATCCCCACGTATCGTTCCGGGTGAATCAAGGGGAGCACCTGCGTCAGCGTGGACTTACCACTTCCCTTTCTTCCAATAACGACATATGCCAGCTGACTCTCGATTCTTAAGTATGTGTTTGTCTTGACCAAAATTGTCTCAAGATAGTCGTGCCCGGCGAACGTTGAATCATCAAAGCTGGCCTTCAGATCGACAAAGAGGCGATCGTAATAGGAGTTCGACAGCTTCGAGAAAGAATCGCTGTTTACAGTGGCGAGAGCATGAACCTGCAGGGCGAGTGAGCGAATATGTGGCACAAGAATTTGCTGCGCTTGATGGGGGACAAGAAACTCTCCTGTCGCCTTCCTGGTCACTCGCAGACCGGTTAAATCTAGTTGTTTTATCTGGGCCAACTCATCTGGCGTGGAGTCGGCCCTACTTCCCGAAAAGAGAATCGGAAGAATGTCGAAATGAGAGCGGTTTTCCTGCTCTTTGGATTTTTCATTTGAGTATCGCATCCAAATTCGCCGAAACTCCTCATACACGCCGCCTTGACGATCTACTATCTTCTTCTTGTACGACGGTGTTAGCACAATCAGAACCGCGTCAACTTCGTCCAAAAGTCCCATGAAGGCGGCGAAATCTTCACCTATGCGGAGATTCTGATCAAAGAGAAGCTGCCCGCCCTCACCAAGGTGCTCTCTCAAGACGTGCAAGATGAAGTCGAGAGTATCCCTATCGCATCCGTCGTGAGAATACGACACAAAGCACTTCTTCGAGATTCGTGCCATTCATACCTCTTAACAGCTGGGTCGTCGTGCTGGAACCTTAGCGCCGAAGTTTAGGCTGCAAAGCATAGACTTGATATCAATGAGCGTCAAGACGGCGCCTTTGTTCAATCTGGTTCGCCCGCTGAAGTAGGGTAGAGTCGGCGGCGGGCGCGGTGGCTGTAGGTCGAGGGAGTCGCTGTTGCCGGCGGCTTTCGCCTTGACGCCGGTGCCTCAGTCTCGACCATGGCTCCGTTTCCCGCCGCCGCTCATCGAACTGGGCGTGCGGATTTCCCGCACCCAGCTCTCGGACGGGATTCACAACAGGGCATGCACAGGCCATCGCGGACGAGCCGACTCTTCGCGAGGGAGCCTTGCGCTTCCTGCTTGGCCCTGCCATCGAGCTTCTTCCAGCAGACCCTTGACAATCGGGTGCTAGCCTTACGGCAATGCCCTATCTTGGTCACCTTCAGAAGCGCTCCCGAACCAGGGCTCCGTCCCTCCACCCCCGAAGTAGGTTCCATCCTTTTACTCACCGCCGCCCTTAAACGAGGCGCCGCCGCCCTCCCCTCCGGCGCCGGGCTCACCAGCTCCGGCCCCCTCCGGCCCCCTCGACCCCTCGATCCTCCCCAGCCGGCGCCGCCGAGCGCCGTTTTTCGCGCTCTCCCTCGGTAGCGGCGACCTTTTCCGAGCACACCTCCCCCTCCGTGGCGAGCGAGCGCTTCTCATTGCAACGGGCCTCTGACCTGATGGCCCCGAACCCCGATCGACCGGGCGCCGACCAGGCACCTTCCTCCGTCGGTCGCCGGGTCAGGCCACAACGAACGGTAGCCGCGGCGGGAAGCTCCCCGGCGGGAACTCCACCGTCCGGTCGCCGGCCTTCAGCTTCTCGGCCGCCTCGCGGAACGCCGCCACGAACAGCCCGTAGGCCTCCCAGAGCGCCTTCCGGACCTTCTTCCGCAGCGCGTGGCAGAACGGGGCCGGCGATTTCTTGAGCTTCCGCGGCCGGGTCTCCGGGTTCTGCGCCCGCACGCCGTCCGCTCCCAGCGGCGCGATCAGCGACTCGGCCCTCGACGCCGCGGCCGCCTCGTTGATCTCACGCACCATCTCGGCGATCCGGGCTCGATACAGCTCCGCCGACAGGTGCTGCCAGCAGGGGAGGGGGCTCAGGGACACGACCTCCCGACTCTGCGACTCACCCTTCTCCAGCGCCTTCCTCCGGAGGAAGGCGTTGTACTCCAGGCTGCGGTCGAACCAGGTCCCCGAGACCGGGGCGCCGCAGTAGCGCAGCCGCGCCACCTGCATCTCTTCCTCGTCGCTGATCACGATCGACTGA
>DIHE01000153.1:0-35068 GCA_002420005.1 Holophagales bacterium UBA5704
GCCTGGGTGCTCGACGCGGCCGGCGGTCTCGCGCTCGACCACGCCGGCAAGATCGCCGCCGAGCGGGCGGCGGGGTAGCGCCCCCGCCCAAAGACCCTCACCCCCGTCCCCTCTCCCACCGCTCTCCCCCCGCCCGGGAGAGGGGCGCCACCACCCAAAGGCATCCGAACGCACCGGGAGGGGACATCCGGGTCCCCCTCTCCCGGGCGGGGGGAGAGCGGTGGGAGAGGGGGTCAGGGGGTGAGGGTCCCGGCGAAGCCGGCTGCTGAGACCCCAAAAACCAAAGGACCACGAATCAAGGCTCGGGGACGGACAACGACACACACCGAAAGCCAATGTTCCTGCGCCGGTACGAGGCCCCGAACCAGTTGCGGTACGCCACAGCCAGAAACCAGGCAGCGTCGGGCCAGGACCCGCCGCGCAGACAACGAACAGCAGTGTCGACATCTGTGCTGACAACGTTGCCACCGTTGACAGGATCCCTCTCTCCATCGCGCCCCCGATAGACTGCCGCATCCCAGACGTCTTTGCACCACTCCCACACGTTGCCAGCCTGGTCCAGGGCGCCAAACGGTCCCGCCCCCTTGGGGTAGGACCCCACCGGAGTGGTGCGGCCTTCCCGATTGCCGAAGTTGGCGAGCTCCGGCGTCGGCTCGTCGGCCCCCCAGGGGTAGCGCCTGCCATCCGACCCCCGCGCCGCGGCCTCCCACTGCGCCTCGCTTGGGAGCCGCAGGCCCGCCCAGCGGCAGTAGGCCTGCGCCTCGGCCCAACTCACCCCCACCACCGGCTGCTCAGGCTGGTTGAATTGCTTGTCCGACCAGTACGCGGGCTCGCGAAGTCCGGGGCTCGCTGCCAGAAAGCGGCCGTACTGCTCGTTTGTCACCGGGTACTTGGCGATCCAGAAGGGGCTCAGGACGACGCGATGAACCGGCTTCTCCTGTTCGCTGATGTCGTCGGCTCCCAGGGAGTATTCCCCCCCCGGCACGTACAACAGAACCGTTCCATCCACCTCGTTGCGCCGCTCCTCACCCGGCATCGGCCCGTGGCGGCGGGACCGTGGCGGAGCCGCTCGCTCGACGCCCAGCAGCTCGGCGGCCATGCCGGCCACCTGCGGGTCCGGATCGGCCAGCAGAGGTTCGACGGCGAATCTGCCTTCCGTGTCCCAGCCGGAAATCGCGCGCAGGAGGCGCAAGGCGTGGTAGCGCTCCGGCGGACTCGTGATCCCCTCGACCAACGCCGCGAGGAGCGGCCGGGGGGTCAGCGCGGAGGCGTCGCGCAGGAGGTCGTCGGCGAGGAGGACGTCGCGTTGCAGGGTCTCCAGCCGCACCAGGGCGGCCAGCAGTGGCTCGAAGAGGCTCGGGTTGTCGAGCCCCACGGCGAGGAGGATCACCTCCCGCCACCAGGTCTCCCCGAAATGGCCGGCGAGCGCGGCGAGCAGCTCCGGAGCGCGGACCACCTGATCCTGCACGTGGCGGGCGCTCAGGTATTCCTGGAAGCTCAGATGAAGAAAGGCCCAGGCCGGGCCGACGTTGACCAGCAGACCGGACTGGTCGCGGATCGCCTCCAGGAGATTCCGGCCTTCCGCGGGACCGCGCCCCAGCTCGGCCAGCGGCTCCGCGAGGAGCGGCAGGATCTCCGCCGTGGCCGCTTCCTTGCGGCCCTGGGTGTGGAGCCACCAGGCCAGCGGCTGGAGCAGCTTCTGCGCCTGCGCGGCGGTCAGGACGACGGGCATGCCCTTGGCTTCTCTCCAGAGCTGGAGCAGGACCGTGCAGCACTCGCCATAGAGGTCCACCCGCCGCTCGGGCAGGCGCTTGCGGTCGCGGTGGACGAGGCAGAGGATCTGCAGGAGAAGTGGATTTGTCGCCAGATCCCGCAGGCTCACCGTGCGCGGATCGTCCTCGGTGAAGATGCGCAGGGCGAGATCCTCCGCACCTTCCCCCGCCAGCTTCTCCGCCACTTCCGGCGCCCGGCCCAGCTCGGCCTGCGCTTCCACCGCGCCATACCAGGCGCGGAGAAAACTGCGGGCTTCCGGCTCCGTCAGGTCGCGCACGTGCAGCTCCAGGAAACGGCCGGTGAGGCGCGCATCGCCCTTGTAGCCGGCGTAGCGGCTGGTCACCACGAAGACGCTCCGCGGGAGCGCGGCCACCGCCGCTTCGAGCCAGCGGGAGACCGCGGCGCGCTCGGCGGCGTCGGCGATCTCGTCCAGGCCGTCGACCAGGACCAGCAGGTGATCGTGGCGCAGCAGACGCTTCGCGAAGGCCGCGGCGTCGAGCGCAGGGGCAACCTGCTCGATCGCACCGGTCAAAGCGGCCGGCAAGCCGGCGGCGGGGTTCTTCACCCGCCGCAGCTCGAGGAGCACCGGCACGGTGTCCGGCGGCAGGCCCAGGCGGCCCGGACCCGCGGCGGGATCGGTGACGGCGAGGACGAAGTGCTTGAGGAGCGTGGTCTTGCCGGTGCCCGGATCGCCGAGGACGACGGCGCCGCAGAGACCGTGCTGCCCGGCGAGAGGCAGCGCCTCGTCGAACGGCACCTCGCGGTCCTCGCACTCCGCGAAAACGGGATCGCGAAACGTCCCGCCCTTCTGGTGCTCGCTCTCCATCACATGGTGGAACACCCGCGCCCGCAGCGGCACGTAGACGCTCTCCAGCCGGATCGGCAAGCGCACCCGGGTGGCGAAGCCGGCGATGGGCAGGTCGCGGTGGGCGGCGCGCAGGCGCTCCAGGTAGTGCGGAAGGTCCGGGTCGGTGGCGGCGGCGGTGGTGGCCCCGGCGGTGAGATCGGACGGATCGGAGGGATCGGACGGATGGGACGGATCGGACCGCCGGGGCCGGGGCTTGCCGACGGTGGGCAGCCAGGGGAGGCTCAGGGGCCAGATGCCGGTGGGGGCGGCGCCGTGGACCGGCCGCGGCACCCAGCCGCCGCCGGTGGCGTCGTAGCGGCGCAGGAAGACCCTGCCGCGGCCGGTGGTGAGGTCGAGCTGCACGAGGTTGTAGCCGTTCTCGCGGGTGGAGCCCTCGTAGCAGGCGCCGGCGGCGATGGTGGTGAAGGCGCCCTCGGCGGACGTTTCGACCCAGTCTTGGTGCTCGTGGCCGTGGAGGAAGAACCGGAAGTCCTGGCGCAGCGCACGGCCGAAGGCGGGCATCTCGTGCTCCACCAGCCAGCCGGGGGGATGGTGCATCAGGGCGATGGAGAGATCCGCTCCGGCGAGCTTCTCGCGCAGGGTCCCCTGCTGCCAGCGGCCGGCGGCCCAGAGCTTTCCCCTCTCGCCGTCCCGGCCGCACGACCACGCCGAATTGAAGCCGGCGAGGCCGACGCGGAGCCCGCGGATCTCGCGCACCGTGGACCACAAGGCCCGTTGCGGATCGCCGAGGAGGTGGCCGAGATCGTGGCCCTGGAGAAAGGCCAGGTACGGGCCGAGGCGGCGCATGAGGCTCTGCCACTCCCGGCCCCCTTCGCGGATCAGCCTCTCCACCCGGTCGAGCGGCTGGCGATCCAGCCACTCGGTCTGAGACTCCAGGACTTCCCGCCGGTCCACGTCGTGATTGCCCGGCACCAGGAAGAGATCGGCCAAGGGCACCGCCGGCTGGAAGGCCCCGCGGACGTCGGAGAGAAACGCTCCGGCGACGCGGAGCTGCTCCTCGATCGACGCGCCCGGCTCGGCGCCGAGATGGCCGAAGGCGGCATCTCCGGTGAAGAAGACCAGATCCGGCCGCAAGCCGTGATCGCGTTGCAGACCGGCGAGGTCACGGACCAGAGTCTCGGTGATCCGCACCGCGTCCCAGCCGGTGCGGGGGCGGCAGGCATGGAGATCGGAGAGATGCAGCCAGGTGAGCGAGCCCATGATAGGGGCATTGTTTCATGGGCTCAGGGTCCTGGGTGGCTCAGCCCCAGTAGTAAATGGGGAACTCGTAGTCGTCCCGGTCGCCGCTCGGGTCCTCGCTGCAGCCGAAGATCCGGAGCATCCAGGGAGTGGCGATCTGGAGCCCGACCCCGTAACGCCACTGCGATCCTTCGAACTTGAACATCTCGACCTCGGTCAGCTGGCCGAAGTTCTCGGAGCCCGTGTCGACGGTGTAGAGGACGAGATGCTCGCTCTCGCGAAAGCCCAGAAGGTAGACCTGGTCGCCGTTCCTGTTGGCCTGGGTCACCAGGGCGAAGCACTGAAACTGGTCGTCGTCGCTGAGCGCGTTGGTCTCTCCGACGCGGTTCCAGTTCTTCTCGGCGATCGAGTCCGCGGGCGCCTGGAAGATGTTGAACGTCTTCGGGTCATAGCGGTAGACGAGGAGGAGCGCCTGCTCGTGACCGGCCGCATCGGTGTAGTTGGTGACCGCCACCGCCGATGCCTTGTGGCCCGAGGGAACGCCCACCTCGTAGAGCAGCTCCGTCCCATGGAAAAACACCACGGTCGCCCAGCCCCGGTCGTTTTCGAGCGGGAGCGGGAGCAGATCGCCGATCCGCTGAATGCCTCCGGCATGATCGTAGTTCTCCGACGTCCAGACGGCATCGACCACCGCCGGAGGGTTCTCCCCTTCATGGAAGACGGCGAACCAGGCCTCGTCTGCGCTGGCACTGATGTCACCCGAGATACGGGTGACGCCGTTGATCGGAGCGATCCCCTGGAAATGCTTGCTGACGCCGCGCCAGTCGGGAACCTCCTTCGTCCCGACGACTCGAAACACCTGAGGGTCGGTCTTGTCCATTGTGCGGAGCAGCGATGGCACGCTGTAGGTCAAGCCGTTGATTTTCGGATTCCTTGTATTCACGCCTCTCTTCCCTTCCCCCAACGCACCAAGGTGTTCCCTGCGCAGGGAGCGCCATCCTATCTCGAAACCTTCGCCTGGCACCTGCGTCCTTCCGCTCGCCCGACTGCGGCGGGGCCTCGCGCCGAGGCCCTCTGTAACTTCTTGCCCGCCGCCTCCGCCTAAGCCTGCAACTGCCGACGCAGCCTGCCACGCCGGCAGGCAGCGATCCAGGAGGACTCTCATCATGGCTCACCGTCTCGTCGCCATCGATCCGCTTGCCCTGCTCCTGAGCCCCAGCGTCTATATCCGCCTGACGCTGCCCGATCCGCCACCGCCCGATGTTCTGGCTCCGGAGATCCGGGCGCTCGTCCGTGACATGGATGCGGGGGAACGTAAGGCCGCGCTCGCCCGCGCCAAGTCCCTGGGCGCCTTCGCCAAGGCCCTGGAGAAGGAGCTCGGAGCGGCCTCCAAGGGCTGAAGCGCTCCGGGTACCGCCCGTCTCCGCGGGCCTGTTGCCCGTGATCCGGAGAGATCCGGAGGCTGAGCTTCCGGCAGCCCGCCGGGCTGCGGTACGATGCTGGTATGCGGCCGGTATTCGCGGATCCCAAGACCGACTTCGTCTTCAAACGCATCTTCGGCAGCGAGGTTCACAAACCTCTCCTGATCGAGCTGCTGAACGCGCTGCTCGAGCTCTCCGGCGACCACCGGATCGTGGACCTCGTCTATCTCTCCCCCGAGCAGCGCGTACCGGTCGCGGAGCTGAAGATGTCGGTGGTGGACGTCAAGTGCTACGACGAACGCGGCCGGCACTACGTGGTCGAGATGCAGGTGCTCAACGTCGAGGGATTCGAGAAACGGGTGGTCTACAACACCTCCAAGGCCTACGTCACCCAGCTGAGGGCCGGAGAGGACTACCCCGGGCTCGACGACGTGGTGGGGGTGACGATCTGCGACTTCCTCCTCTGGCCCGGACCACCGGCACCGGGCGGTGCGCCGGTGCCGATGTTGAGCCGCTGGCGCATGCAGGAGCAACACCTCGGTGCCCTTGCGCTCTCCCAGGTCCAGTACGTGTTCCTGGAGCTGCCGAAATACTCGGGCGGCGACGATCCACAAGGAACGATCGACCGCTGGGCCTACTTCTTCCGCCAGGCGGAGACTCTCGAGGTGGTGCCGCCGGCCTTGTCGCAAGCGCCCTTCTCCCAGGCGCTGGAGGTCGCCCGCATGGCCACCTTCAGCACTGACGAGCTCGACCTCTACGACCGCGCCAAGATCGCCGAGCAGGACGCCCGCGGTGCCCTCACCCTGGCCAAACGGCAGAGCCGCGAAGAGGGACGGGAAGAAGGCCGGGAAGAAGGGCGCGAAGAAGGGCGTGAAGCGGAGCTGCGCGAATCGATCCACACTTTTTGCCAGGCCTTCGAGATCGAGATCGGCGCGGATCGTGAAGCCCTCCTGGCCGGTATGGGGCTCGCCGATCTGAAGGCGTTGCAGATCCGCCTGTTTCGCGAACGGCGCTGGAGCTGAGGCGACAGGGGACTGAAGGAGCGCACCTTGGCAGCCCGCCGCACCACAGAGCCCCGCCCCCTTCCCACCTTCGACCCGGTGCCCTCGGCCCGCTTCGGCCTGGAGGTTCTCGACCGGTCCAAGGCCCGCCGTGCCCTGATCGGGCGCGTGGCGATGTGGTACTGGCTCGCCGACGAGGCGGATCACGAGTACACCAAGGACGTGGATTTCGCCGTCCCCCGGGCAAGCCTCCCGGCCATCCTCGAAATCCTCCAGCAGACCGGCGCCGAGGTGTTGCCGCTCACGATCGGCGGCGTCCACGCCCGCGTCGCACAGCAGGGAATCCGTACCGATTTCATCGATCGGTCGAGCGAGGAGTGGGGTGATTTGCAGCCTCTCTATCTCGACGCGATCCGCGCCGCCGAAGCGCAGGACGACCGGTTCGAAGGGATTCCCGTCGCGCCCCCCGAGCACCTCGTCGCCATGAAGCTGGCGGCCGGGACCGACAAGGACGAGCGGGACGCCGTCCGGCTGCTCGCCAAGGTCCAGGACCTCGGCGTCGAGGCGACGCGCGATCTCGTGAGGAGGTTCCTCGGGCCGGGCCTGGTCGGACGTTTCGAGGAAATCCTCCGCCGCGCCGGGCATCCTCAGGCGAAGAGGGCTTACAGCCTGGGTTCCTGAAATTGGGAGGCCCAAGGGTCGAACAGGCTCGGATTGTCGAGCCCCACGGCGAGGAGGATCAGGGTCGGTCTTGGCCATTGCGCGGATAGCGATGGCACGCCGGGACTCCTCCTCTCCCCGGTAAGAAGCGTCGCCGGCCGTCGTTCCCCTCAGCATGAGCCACGCAACCTCCCGAAGCCTCCACCGCGCCCGGACGATCGCCGCCGAGGAGCTGCGCACCCACCTCGGCGGTCCCCTGCTGTGGGCTCTGGTGGGACTCGCGGGGCTCGCCACGGCGACCGTCCACCCCACCGCCCTGATCCCTTCGAGCGGCGCGGCGGAAGGCGCGGCGCGGCTGTTCATCAACTCCCCCTTTGCCGTCGCCCAGAGCCTCGGCCTGGTGAGCTTCTTCGTCTACAGCTTTTTCGCCGCGATCCTGGCCGGCCGGGCGGTGCTGCGCGACGACGAGCACCGGATCTCCGAGCTGCTACGCAGCACACCCCTGACCTCCGCCGAGTACATCGCCGGCAAGGTCGCCGGCGTCGCCGCCGCGCTCGGTCTGGCGCTCGCGCTGCACCTTGTCTTCGTTCTCTGGCTGGTGCAGCTCGCGCCGGGCTGGAACCCCGGGGAGGTCCGCGGCCCGTTCCATCTCGCCCACTTCGTGCTGCCGGCGCTCCTCTTCGCCGCGCCCGGGATCTGGTTCTCCGCCGGGCTCGCCTTCGCCGTGGGCGCACGGACGCGCCAGCCGATGCTCGTCCTCGCGGTGCCGACGGTCCTCTTTCTCCTCACCGTCTACGTGTTCAACTCGGTCCCGTTGACGGGGCTCGCGCCGGCCGCCGAGCAGGCGTTGATGGTCCTCGATCCCTCGGGGCTCCGCTGGCTGCGCCAGACCGCGTTCGCGGTGGACCGCGGCGCCGCGTTCTACAACTCCGCGCCGCTCGGTCTCGACGGGACCTTCCTGCTCTGCCGTCTGTTCACCCTCGGCCTCCCACTCCTCGCGGTGCTCGGCTCGATCCGACACCACCGGGCCGGCGCCCTCTCGCCCTCCACACGGCGGGCGTGGCCTTGGCGGCGCCAGGAGGCGGCGAAGCCTCCGGGGACCGCGGCACCCTCGTTCCGCCCGCTCGGGGACCTGCGGATGACCCGCCGGCCTCCCGGGCTCCGGGCCGGAACCTGGACCCTCCTCTGCGCCGAGCTGCGGGAGCTCCGCGCGCAGCCGGGGATCCATCTGTTCCTGGTGCTGGTCCTCGCCATGGTCGGCGAATTCGCCGCCGGTGCCGAGGTCGACGACGGGCCGGTCTGGCTCACCGCCGGGGGGATCGCCACCGGGACGCTGCCGGTGATCACGTTCCTCGGCGGCCTGCTCCTTCTCTTCTCCACCGTCGAATCCGCGCGGCGCGCCACGGCCACCCGCTTCGATGCCCTCCTCTACTCCACCCCGGTGCGCACCGGGGCGCTGCTCCTCGGCCAGGGACTGGCCCAGGTCGTTCTCGCCGGCACGATGCTCGTTCTCTGCGTTGCGCTCAGCCTGGCTCTCCTCGCCGCGCAGGGCTCGGAGTGGGTCGAGATCCGGCCGTTCGTGCTGGTCTGGGGGGGCCTCCTGCTTCCGTCTCTCCTGCTGTGGAGCGCCTTCGTCGCCGCCCTGTACGCCCTGGTCCGCAGCGCCGCGGCCACGCTGGCCGCAGGCCTCGGGCTCCTGCTCCTCAGCGGCTACCAGGCGATGAGCGGCGGTGCCACCTGGGTGACCAACTGGACCCTCACCGGCGCGCTGCGCTGGAGCGACCTGGGGACCTTTTCGTTGAACGGCCAGGCCCTGGCGCTCAATCGGCTGCTGGCGCTCGGCCTGGCGCTCCTCTGCGCCGCGCTCGCCGTCCGGAGCTTCGCGCGCAGGATTCCCGACGCGATCGCCGCGCACCACCGCCGCCGCCCGGCTGGCCTCCTGCGCGGCGCGCTCCGGCTGACGCCGTTCGCCCTGGTGCCGCTCGCCGCGGGTGGCATCCTCGCCGCGCGGATCGCCAACGGCTTCCAGGGCGAGGCCGCCGCCGAGCGCGCCCGGGCCTATTGGCGCCAGAACGTGGCGACCTGGGAGGACGTCGAGCCCGCCGCGGTGCGCCACGTCGACGTGCGCATCGATCTCGAGCCCCGACGGCGGAGCGCAGTGATCGCGGGCACCTTCGATCTGGTCAACCGCACCGCCGCGCCGATGCACCGGCTGCCGTTCACCGTCGGCCCCTCGTTCGGCCCGGTGACCTGGACCCTGGACGGCACCGCGGCCCGCGCGGAGGACCGTTCGGGCCTCCACGTGCTCACACCGCGGACACCGCTGCCACCGGGTGGCACGGTGCGCGCCGGCTTCGCCTATCGCGCGGTGTTTCCGCGCGGCTTCACCCGCAACGGCGGCGGCGTCGAGCAGTTCGTCCTCCCCTCGGGGGTGGCGCTGCACACCCTGCGCGACAGCTTCCTGCCGGTCCCCGGCTTCGTCGCGGGACGCGGCCTCGACGCGGACCACCGCCCCGATCCTCCCGAGGACGTCGGGACCACGGCGCGCCCCCGCCGTCCCGCGATCGGCGCCGCGATCCCGTTCACCACCCGCATCGAGGTGACCGCGCCGAGCGCCTACACGGTCAACTCGATCGGCTGGAAGACCGCCGAGCGCACTCAGCGGGGACGCACCACCGTGGTCTGGGAGAGCCGGGTGCCGGTGCGCGCCTTGAACGTCGTGGCCGGCCGTTGGGCGGTGCGCCGCAAGGACGGTGCCGCGGTGTTCCACCACCCCGCGCATGCCGTCAACGTGGACGAGATGCTGAACACCCTGGCCGCCGCCCGCCGGCGCTACGCCGACTGGTTCCATCCCTATCCCTGGCCCGAGCTGCGGCTCAGCGAGTTTCCGGACGAGATCGCCAACGCCCAGGGCTTCCCGACCAACATCCCCTTCTCCGAAGGCGTCGGTTTCCTGGCCAGGAGCGGCCCCGGAGCCCGGGCGGCCTTCACCGTCACGGCGCACGAAGCCGCCCACCAGTGGTGGGGCAACCTGTTGACACCCGGCGACGGTCCCGGCGCCGACGTCCTGATCGAAGGGATGGCCCATTATTCGGCCCTCCTCCTCCACGAGTCCGAGCTCGGCCCGCAGAGCCGCATCGCCTTCGCCACCCGGCTCGAAACCCGCTACACCGAGGGGCGGCGCCGGGCGACCGAGCGACCGCTGGTGACGAGCCACGATGCCGGCCGGCCCGGCGAGGCCACCGTCGTCTACGACAAAGGCGCCTGGGCGCTGTGGATGCTGCACAACCACCTCGGGCGCGACCGGATGCTCGCCGGCCTCCAGACGTTCATCCGGCGCCATCGGACGTCCGCGCCGGAGGCCGCACCCGGGCTCACCGATTTGCTGGAGACCCTGCGGCCCCTCGCGCCCGACGCCGCCGCCTACCAAGCCTTCCTCGATCAGTGGTTCCTCGGCATCGTGCTGCCCGAGATCCGCCTGCGGGAAGCCCGCGCCGTCCCCGCCGGCCCGCGGTGGACGGTCTCGGTCCTCGTCGAGAACGTGGGGACCGGCACCGTGGACCTCGACCTCGCCGCGATGCGCGGCACCGCCGCGGCACGCCAGACCGTACGGCTCGCCCCGGGGCAACCCCGCCGGGTCACCTGGAGCACACCCTTCCGCCCCGAGCAGATCGTCGCCGATCCCGAGGTCCGGGTCCTCCAGCTCCACCGGGAGCGCGCGGTGGCGCCGGTCGGCACGCCGTCTTCGTCGTGAGCCGCTTGGCCTCGGCGGCAAAATCCTGTAGCCTTCTCCTGCACAACCATGTCTTTCCTCTGCAAGCACAAACTCCCTGGAACCGCCCATTTCTGCGGCCATGGTCACCCCGAGAACGCTCCCTGTGGCGCGTTCGAATACGTCCGCGTCGAACGGCCGGAGGACCTCCCTCCCGCCGATCCGCGGTGGGTCGATGTGGCCGTGCTCGACATGAACCACGGCTGGCCGAACCTCGGCCATGACGGTCTGGTCCATTCCTTGCTCGACCTCGCCTGCGAGCTTCTGCCGCTCTCCCGGGAGACCGGCGTGCGGGTGCGGGCTCTTTCGTTCGACGTGCGCCGCTCCGGTATGGTGCCCGAGGCACCCGGAGGCCGCTTCTCCCTCTACCTCGGCACCGGCGGCCCGGGCTCGCTCGATCCCTACGAGAACGACGGCCTCTCCGAGGTCAGCCAGGGCATCCGCGAGGACCCCTCGTGGCAGGCGCCCTTGTTCCGGCTCTTCGACCGCATCCTCGCCGACGACGGCACGGCCCTCCTCGCCGTCTGCCACACCTTCGGCGTGCTCTGCCGCTGGTCGGGGCTGGCCCGCCACGTCCTGCGCGGCCCCGAGAAGGGCGGCAAGAGCGCCGGCGTGCTGGAAAACGTGCTCACCCCCGAGGCCTCCGAGCACCCCTGGTTCCGGCGCTTCTCCCGCGCGCTGGGGAGCACCGGACGCCTGCGCATCCTCGACAACCGCCTGTTCGACCTCATCCCCGAACCCGGTCCCTTCCCGGAAGGGATGACACCGATCGGCTGGGAGACCCTGGGCGTCGGTGGCCCGCAGGGGGACGCGATCACCATGATCGAGATCGCCCGCGATCCGGGCGGGACGATGCCGCGCTTCTTCGGCGTCAACCACCACCCGGAGGTCCTGGATCGCACACGGCAGATCCAGATCGTCCGGCAGAAGCTGGCGCGCGGCGAGGTCAGCGCCACCTGGGTGGCGGAGCGCCTCGAAGCGCTGACCCGCACCCTCCCCGACGAAGACTCCGAGGAGCGTCTGCGGCAGACGTCCAGCTACACGCTGCTCGAGCCGTTGCGCTTCCACCTCTGGCGGCAGGTGCGGCGGCGGATCGAGGCGCTCGGCATGGAGGTCGATCTCCACGAGGACCGGGTGGCCGCGGGCCTGCCTCTCCCCACGTTCTCCGCCCTGGCCGGCGCCTTGTCATGATCCCCAAACCCCCCTTCGCAGCGGACCTGACCCTGGAGGCGGAGATCGCCGCCTTCCAGGAGATCCAGCCCCGCTTCCTGTCGGTCTGGGAAGCTCTCACCATGCGCGACGAGGAGCCCCATACCTCGGTCGTCGTGCCGTCCTTGACGCTCGATCAGAGCGAGCTGCGCAAGCTGGCCGGGGCCAGCTTCTACGAGGAACGCCTCCTGTTCCTCCTGATCCGGTTGCGCAATCCGCGGGCGCGCGTGGTCTATGTGACCTCGCAGCCGGTGCATCCGATGATCCTGGACTACTACTTCCACCTCCTCGCCGGGATCCCCGCCAGCCATGCCCGCGCGCGCCTGACGCTCCTCTGTGCCCATGACGCCTCGCCGCGCTCGCTGACCGAGAAGATCCTGGAGCGTCCACGCTTGATCGAGCGCATCCGCGAGGGCATCCAGAACCGGTCGCGCGCCTACCTGACCGTGTTCAACTCGACGCCTCTGGAACGCCGCCTCGCCGTTCTTCTCGGCATCCCCCTGAACGGCGCCGATCCCGACCTCGCTCCGCTCGGCACCAAATCCGGCAGCCGCAAAACCTTCCGCACGGCCGGGGTGGCCGTGCCGGAGGGGTTCGAGGACCTCCACACCCGCTCCGAGGTCGAAGAGGCGCTCGTCGAGCTGGCGGCGCGGCGGCCGGGCATCCGGCGCGCGGTCATCAAGCTGAACGACAGTTTCTCCGGCGAAGGCAACGCCATCTTCCGCTTCCCCGAGGTGGAAGGACGCGCCGCGGTGCGCGAAGCGCTGCACAACATCGAGCTGCCGGTGCCCGACGAGACCGACGAGGCCTATTTCGAGAAGTACCACCGCATGGGCGGCATCGTCGAAGAGTTCATCGAAGGCGTCGACAAGTGCTCGCCGAGCGCCCAGCTGCGCATCAGCCCGGCCGGCGAGGTGCTGCCGATCTCGACCCACGACCAGATCCTGGGCGGCCCCAGCGATCAGGTCTTCCTCGGGTGCAGCTTCCCCGCCCGCGACGCCTACCGCCAGCAGATCCTCGACGCCGCAATCCGCATCGGCGAGGTGCTCGCGAGCCACGGTGTGGTGAGCCGCTTCGCCATCGACTTCCTGCTCTGGCGCGACCAGCCCGGGGGCGCCTGGAACATGGCGGCACTGGAAATCAACCTGCGGATGGGCGGCACCACCCATCCCTACCTGGCCCTCCAGTTCCTCACCGGCGGCCAGCTCGACCGCACGACCGGCCTCTTCTTCGCCCCCAACGGCCCCTCGAAGTACTACCGGGCGACGGACAACCTGCACTCCGAGGCCTACCGTGGCCTCCTCCCCGAGGACCTGATCGAGATCCTCACCGAAAACCGTCTCCACTACAGCCACGCGACCGGCTCCGGCGTCCTCTTCCACCTGATCGGAGCCGTCTCCGAGTTCGGCAAGCTCGGTCTGACCGCCATCGGCAACAGCCGCGACGAGGCCGATTCGCTCTACTACAAGACCCTGGAAGTGCTGGACCGCGAGACGGCGTACGGGCGGCCGGCGGAGTAGCAGAGGGGTCGAAGTCTTGCGGAAGAGCCTCCCCCCGGGGAGGGGGGAGGCGTCAGCCGGCCGGGCGAGGGATCACTTCTGGAAGGCGATCTTCGCGCTGTCGGACTTCACGGCCACATGGTAGCCACCCTGCCACATGAACATCACTTCCAGCTTGCCGGTGGCCCGGAAGTTGTTGATCACCCGCTGGTCGTTGATCTGGGCATACCCGTAGGTGACATAGCCGACGCCGGCGGAGTTCGCCGGGTCCACCGGCCGGAACGGGTTGCGCAGCTCGACCTGCACAGGTGTGGTCCCCGCCGCATTCGTCACCCACAGCACCAGGGGCCGCTCATACCCGGCGCCCCCGCTGGTGGTGTTGGTGACCAGGGCCTCGACCAGAACGTAGAAGCTCTCGCTCTTGGCTCCCGCCAGGGTGGCAGGCGCCACGTTGAGCTTCCACACCACCGTCGGTGTGCCGACCGCGGGCCGCATCCAGTCCCACCCCGAAATGAGCACGGTGTTGCTCTTCGTGTAGGTGCTGGGCAGCAGGCGGACGCACGTCCCTTCGGCCGGGGCGACGGCGGCCAGCAGGACGAACAGGGCGAGGAGCACGGTGAACACGCTCAAGCGTTTCATGATGACCCTCCTCTGGAGTCTCCACGGAGCCTCCAGCGTCGAGCCCCGCGCAGCGTCCCCGGGCTTCCCCGCCTTCGCCCTTTCCGAAAGACCCGTGCGCTGCACAGGCCCTGATTCCAGTTGGCCATCGACGCCCCCCGCCGACGCCACCCTTTCGGGGGGCGCGAGGGGGCGTGGAGGGGTGGTGCCGCTCAGGCGAGGGCGGTGTCCAGGCAGGCCTGCTCGGCCGAGCAGCCCGTCGGGCAGTCGCAGGCGTAGGTGCAGCTCGTCTGGATCGCCAGGGCATCCCGGGACGCGACCACCTGGGAATCGAGGAGGGCCAGCGTTTCGCGGCTGAGGCGCAGCTTCTTGGGATTCTTTTTCATCGGTGGGCTCCTGTCCGGTTGAGGAGGAGATTGTACCATTCCCTCAGACCCGGCCCTTCGGAGGTGCGTCCCATGTGCCGCAACATCAAGACTCTCTTCAACTTCGATCCCCCGGTGACCGAGGAGGAGCTGCGTGCCGCCGCGCTGCAGTTCGTGCGGAAGGTCACCGGCTTCAACAAACCCTCCAAGGCGAACGAGGCCGCCTTCCTCGCCGCCGTCGAGGAGATCACCCGGATCTCGGGTGGCCTGCTCCAGAGCCTGGAGACCCATGCGCCGCCGCGCAACCGGGAGGTGGAGGCCGCCAAGGCGAAAGCGCTGTCGGCGCGCCGCTTCGCGACGTGAGGCCGACCCGGGCTCAGTCGAGCTCGATCCGCAGATCCGACCAGGTACGGCCGGGGGCGGCGGCGGACCAGGCATTCAGCAGATCGCGCGCCTCTTCCGCCGTTGCCGCGGCCAGGCCGACCGTCCGCTCGCCATCCGCCTCGCCGCTCTCGTTCTCGCTCCCGGGGTCCCGGTTGTGCGCATGCGGCCGGCCTTCGCTACAGGCGCGGCACAGGACGCGCAGCGCCGACCAGTCCTCCGCGGCGAGCCCCCGCTCGGTCGCCAGATCCTGCAACGCCTCGATCCCGGCCGCGTCCTCGGCTTCGGCGACCGCCGACCAGGTCTTGTAGAGGGAGGTTTCCAGGACCTCGATCTCATTGAACACCGGCACCTCGCGCCCTTGGACCCGCCGGGTTCCCCGCGGCTCGCCGTCGGTGAGCAGGACGTCGCCGAAGCGGCGGCCGGAGGCGGGCAAGGGGACGTTCTCGATGACCGCGCGCGCCGGGTCCAGGCGTCGGCACCAGACGACCTCGGAGGCGCCGTCCGGATCGAGGCGGATCGGGATCGGTCCCAAGGGCAGCTCGATGGGGCCTTCCCCCGCCGGGATGGGGATTCCATAGCCCCTCCAGGCCGCCCGCGCCGTGCTCCAGTCTCCCACCGCCGTGGCGGCGATGCCGAGGTTCCACCAGGCGGCTTCGTCCGTCGCATCGAGCTTGGTCGCCCGCCGGTTGTATTCGAGCGACTCGCGCCAGCGGCGTTGGCGCTTGTAGAGGAGCCCGAGGTTGAAGGGAGCGACCGCCCACCGCGGCGCCATCTGGATCGCCTCCTTGTAGAGCCGCTCCGCCTCCGCCAGCTCGCCGCGCTCCTCGCAGGCCAGGGCCTCCGTGTAGACCCGCTCCAGCGGGCTGACCTTCTTCTTCGGTGGGATGAGCATCTCTTCGGGTCCCTCTGGGCCGGCAGCTTAGCCGAGCCGGCAAGACCCGGTCAAAGACCGATCACCCACTCACGGATCCGCTCGTACACCTCACGGTTGTCGAGCAGGTCGAAATGACCGAGGCCGTACCCGGCCCACTTCCGGGAAGCCGGAATCTCCAGGCTTCGGCCGGGGTCCTCGTGCTCGCCGAGGGCGCTGCGCAGCGGGACGAGCCCGTCGCCGAGGAGCGTGTCCTTGAGACCGATCTCGTCTTTCTGGGCCCTTGAGGCGGCGATGGCGTAGACGGCCACACCGGCGGGCAGGGCCAGGTCGCTGCCGTGCCGCAGGTCGGTGATGCCGGCGCTGCGGATCTTCCCGATGCGGGCGAGCGCGGCGGTGTACGGGCTGGCACCGAGGAGGAGGTCCACCCAGTGGCCTCCCTTCTCCAGCGGGGAGCCGTGGTGGGGTGTGCCGAGGAAAACGATCTTGCGGAGGTGCCGCCTCCAGCGGTGGCCCTCCGCCTCCGCGATATGGCAGGCGTGGCGGACGACCAGGCCTCCCATGCTATGCGCGAGGACGACCAGCTCCTCCACCGGCACCGGCCAGTCCCGCAGCAGATCCTCCAGGTGACCGGCCAGCTCGCGGCCATTGATGGCGAGGGGGAGGCCGCTGTTGTACCGCAGATAGACCGGGGTGAGCCCCCCGTCGGCGGCCAGGGCGGCGCCATGGTCATGCCCGTTGCGCCGCCATTGCCGGTCGTTCAGGCACAGACCGTGCGCGAGCAGAAGAATCTTGCCGGTCGGAGCCCCCTCGGTGCGCAGCCGCATGCCGATCGCCAGGGGATTTCCGCTCCAGACGAGGTGGTCGCCGAGCACACCGTTGAGCGCTGCGAGGACGGCGTCGCGCTCGGCCGACGAAAGACCCGCGTCCGTGCCGGCCGGTCCCTCCATGAGGCGCTCGAGCGGCGCCAGCACGGCGTCGACGCCTGCCCCGACCAGGTGCGTGACGCCGCAGATGCTCCGGTAGACCAGCCCGGTGAGGCCGCGCGTTCGCTCCTCCGTGGGGGTCCCCAGAACGCCCGGCGCACGGCCGATGTTGTGGTGGAGGGTCTCGACCAGGCGGGTCACCCCGAGTGTCGCCTCAATGGCGAGCCGGCTGATGCCGCGGAGGTCCGAAAGACGCAGGTGGGCGGCGCGGGGCATCGTGACACCCTACAGACTCCCCCGCCGGGGCACAAGCGCCGGGGCTGGTAGACTGCGCGCAGCCCTGCCCGGACGGCGGGGGAAAGGAAGATATGAGCCCGGATCGCACCTTGAACGTCGTCGCCTTCGCCGGGAGCCTCCGGCGGGGCTCCTACAACCGCTCCCTGCTGCGCGCCGCCCAGGAGCTGGCACCGGCGGGACTGACCCTCACCCTGCTCGACATCGACGAGGTGCCTCTCTTCAATGAGGACGTCGAAGCCGGCGGTGTCCCGGCGCCGGTGGCGCGGTTCACCCAGGCGATCCGGGAAGCCGACGGCCTTCTCATCGCGACGCCCGAGTACAACCATGGTGTGCCGGGAGTCGCCAAGAACGCCATCGACTGGGCCTCGCGCCCGCCGAGCCCGTCGGCCCTCCTCGGCAAGCCGGTCGCGATTCTCGGCGCCTCCCCCGGCATGACCGGCACCGCGCGCAGCCAGAGCCAGCTCCGGCAGGCCTTCGAAGCCACCGGCTCCTATTGCCTGCCGCAGCCGGAGGTCCTGGTGTTCCAGGCCCACACGAAGTTCGACCCCGAAGGCCGCCTCACCGACGAGAAGACCCGCGCCTTCCTGGCCAAGTTCCTCGCCGCCTTCGCGGCGTGGATCCAGCGGCTCCAGGCATAAGGGCCTGCCACGGAATAACTGCGTCGGCTCGGGCCTCTTCGCCCGGCGATGAATCGCCGGGCTGGCAACAGCGCCCCGTGAACGGGGCTTGAAGCCGTCTTCAGACGGCGCCGCTGAGAGCCCGGGCATTCATGCCCGGCGTAGGGTGCGGCTCGCAATGTGAACCGCCGGCTTGGGTGGCAAATGGACCATCCTTGCGACCATCCAAATCCGCAAATCCAGCCTTTGTCGTTCAGGAGGAGAATTCAGATGGTGCCCAGGGGCGGAATTGAACCACCGACACCGTGATTTTCAGTCACGTGCTCTACCAACTGAGCTACCTGGGCACTGGGAGCCTGACGGCTCCGGGGAGCGAATTTGTACCAGGGATGGGGACGGGCGTCAAGAGGTGCGTTCGTGTCGACCCGGGTCGAGAGGGTGGCTCCTCTCGACGGCCCGGGCCAGGAGAGGAGCCTTCCGCCTCAATCCTTCGAGGCTGATCTCGCCTTCCCGGTACATCCGGTACCACTCGGCACGCTGGCGGATCACGCGCTCGTCGTCCTGGAGGTGGAGGCGCCGCAGCGTGTGCTCGGCCCGGGCACGGTCCTCCCAGGGCACGCTCTCCGTGAGGACGAGCTGAAGGGATGGCAGGAGGATCTCGAACCAGTCGTCGCCCACCTCGAAGGGATCGAGGATCTCCCGATCAGCGGCTTGCTTGCTGCTGTTGATCCACTGCGAGGCAAAGCGGTAGTTACTCCACTCATAAGCGCGGTCGCGGTGCTCCTGACAGCTCAGATAGTGGTCCACCGTGCCGACGGGCTCGTAGAGGCAGGAGTAGGCACAGAGCTGGGCAAAAGCGTCCCCGAGGTGCGGCTTGAAGCGTGACCAGTAATCGCGGGGGCGCTTGGGAGGAGGGTTCACCTGGAGCCAGGAGCGGCCCGGCTGACGGCACCTCGCATCGAAGTCGTCAGGCTCGGGAGCGGGATGGAAGCGGATCATGAACGGAGAGCCCCCTCCCGCTCCCCCGCCACGATCCAGCGGGGCCAGAAGGGGTCATGGCCCGCCAGGACCCGCTGGAGCTCCTGTTGGATCTCTTGCCAAGTCCCGAGCCCCGGCGGCAGAGAGGCGGTCTCTTTGCGCATGAAGGCCTCCGCCGCCTCAATGGCGCGCTCGGCCTCGCGCGACCGCGCTTGTTTCAGACCAAAGGTGCTCGACACCAGCCAGCCCACCGCGTCCCCCTGCTTTGCCCAGGGAACCTCCTGGACGACGACCCGTTGCTCTTCCAGCTCGAAGGTGAAGACGCGGTCCACCTCCTCGTCGAACATCGGCTCGATGGAGGCCAGCAGGAGGGGGGCATGGGTCGCGACCAGCGTTTGCACCTGGGCGGACTCGGTCTGGGTCACCGTGTCCACCACCTTCAGAAGGGCTGGAAGAATGACCCGCTGCCAGCGGGGATGCAGATGGGCTTCGATCTCGTCGATCAGGAAGGTGATCTCGGTGGTGGGCTCCCGACCCAGGAGCTCACTCGCGTGCTGGTGCTCCTGCCAGGTCCAGACGAGCAGGTAGGCCAGGGCGGCGATCCGCCGCATCCCCGCGGAAGCATGCACGATGGGGACGGGGCCGTAGGGCATCTCCAGCGTAGGAATGTCCCGGATGTCTCCGAGACTGACCCGCATCGGCTTGCCTGGCCGGAGCGGCTCGCCCTCCGAGGGGGCCAACACCTCCAGCGCACTCGCAAGCTGCTGGAAGGCAGGCCCCCTCTCTCGTTGCCACGCGACCCAGTCCGCGATCAGACCGTTGCACAGGTGTTTGTCGCCCTCCCGGAGCCCGTCCCACACCTGCCCGGTATCGAAGTGGTAGGCCTCCGGGGGAACATCGACGGCGCTCTCGCTCGAGGAATTTCGGGCGGGATCCCAGATCGAGAAACCGCCGTCCGCCCGTGCGTAGATCACGATCCCAAGCTTCTCCAGGCTTCCGGATTCAGTGAACCACTTCTGCACAGGGCGCTCGAACGTGTAGTCCTCTTCGAGGCTCTCCTCCCCGGATCGATAGGTGAAGCGAATCCGTGGCAAGATCTCGGCACTACGCCGGGGGGTCACCGGATACCCTGCCCACGTGCGGGTGAGGGCCCACCACGCCACGTCGAGCACGAAGCTTTTCCCGACGCCGTTGTCGCCGGTCAGGATGTTGAGCCGGGAGCCCAGCTCGAAGTGGAGCTCCGGTGAGGGGCCGACCCCCTGGAGATGCAGTCGCTCGAGCATCAGCCTTCCCTTCGCTTCATGGCGCCCTCATCCTATCAGCCGGCCGGAGCCCGCGGTAGAGAATCGCCCGCCGCGCCCGTGATACCCTCGCCCCGTCCCTGCTCGGTCCCGGCTCCCGGCCGGAGATGCGCCGAGCCTGTCGATCCAGGAGTCTCCACATGTCCGACACCGATGTCTCCCCTTCCGGGCGCGACTTCATCCGCGAGATGGTCGCGCGCGACCTGGCCGCCGGCAAGCGGGGTGGCCGGGTGGTCACCCGCTTTCCTCCCGAGCCCAACGGGTTCCCCCACATCGGCCACGCCAAGTCGATCTGCCTCAACTTCGGCGTCGCCCAGGACTTCGGCGGCACCTGCCACCTCCGGCTCGATGACACCAACCCCGAGACCGAGGATCAGGCGTACGTCGAAGCCATCCGGCGGGACGTGCGCTGGCTCGGCTTCGACTGGGGGGAGAATTTCTTCTACGCCTCCGACTACTTCGAGCAGCTCTACGACTTCGCGGTCGAGCTGATCCGGCGCGGCAAGGCCTACGTGTGCAGCCTGAACGAGGACGAGATCCGCGAGTACCGCGGCACCGTCACCGAGCCGGGCCGCAACAGCCCGTACCGCGACCGCTCCGTCGAGGAGAACCTCGACCTGTTCCGGCGCATGCGGGACGGAGAGTTCCCCGATGGCGCCCATGTGCTGCGCGCCAAGATCGACATGAGCGCGGCGAACATGAAGATGCGCGATCCGCTGCTCTACCGCATCAAGCGCGCCACCCACTACCACCGCGGCGACGCCTGGTGCATCTACCCGATGTACGACTTCGCCCATCCGCTCTCGGACGCCATCGAAAAGATCACCCACTCGCTCTGCACCCTGGAGTTCGAGAACAACCGCGACATCTACGACTGGCTGGTCGACACCCTCGAAGTCCCCGATCCGCCGCGGCAGACCGAGTTCGCGCGCCTCAACATGACCTACACGGTGATGAGCAAGCGCAAGCTCCTCCAGCTCGTCGAGCGCAAGCTCGTGGCGGGCTGGGACGATCCGCGCCTGCCCACCCTCTCGGGCCTGCGCCGGCGCGGCTTCACCCCGGCGGCGATCCGCGACTTCTGCGACCGCATCGGCGTCGCCAAGGCGAACAGCACGGTGGACGTGACGCTCCTGGAACACTGCCAGCGCGAGGACCTGAACGTCCGGGTGCCGCGGGTGCTCTGCGTGCTGCGGCCGGTCAAGGTGGTGATCGAGAACTATCCCGAAGACCAGGTCGAGGAGCTCGACGCGCCGTTCTATCCGCGCGACGTGCCCAAGGAAGGGTCGCGCACGGTCCCCTTCTCGCGCGTCCTCTACATCGAGCGGGACGACTTCGCCGAGGTGCCGCCGAAGGGGTTCCACCGCCTCTCCCCCGGCCGGGAGGTGCGGCTGCGCTACGCCTACATCATCCGCTGCGAGAGCGTGGTGAAGGACGCGGCCGGTGAGGTGATCGAGATCCGTTGCACCTACGATCCCGCCACCCGTGGCGGCGCGGCGGCGGATGGCCGCAAGGTGCCGGGGACCCTGCACTGGGTCTCCGCGGCGCACGCGGTGCCCGTCGAGGTGCGGATCTACGACCGCCTGTTCCAGGTGGAGCGCCCGGATCTGGAGGAGGCACCTTTCGAAGAGCTGCTCAACCCGCAGTCGCTGGAAACGCTCACCGGCAGTCTCCTCGAACCGGCGGCGGCGGACCCGGCGCTCGGGGACTGGCTGCAGTTCGAGCGCCAGGGCTATTTCTTCCGCGATCCGGTCGACTCGACGCCGGAGCGTCTGGTGTTCAACCGCACCGTGGCGCTGCGCGACTCCTGGGCGCCGGAAGCCCAGAAGGCGGCGGCCCCCGCGGCGGCCTCCCCGGCGGCTTCGGCATCCCGGGCGCCGAAGCCGCCGAAGGAGACCGAGGCGAAGGCCCCCGAGCCGCTCACCGCGGAGGAGCTGGAGCAGCTCGCGCACCTGCGCGGCGTGCTCCAGCCCGTCCTCGACGCCGTGCTCGCCGCCCATCCCGCCGAGGTGGAGCGCTACCGTTCCGGCCAGACGGGCATCCTCGGCTTCCTCGTCGCCCAGGTGATGAAGCGCGGTGCGCAGCCGGGCGGTGGCAAGCCGAGCCCGAAGCTGGTCAACGTGCTGCTCACCCAGGCGCTCGGGGGATAGGGCTCAATCCGCGACGGCGCGCTCCGGCTCCCGGCCGTCCATCTCGACGAAGAAGTCGACCAGCTCGGCCGAGGAGCCGGCCATCTCCATACCGAGGCGCTCGATCACCTGCGAGAGGTAGTTGAACATCCAGGCGGCGGGAATGGCCACCACCAGCCCCAGGGCGGTGGTGACCAGCGCCTCCGCGATCCCCTTCGACACCACCGCGAAGCCGCCCGCGCCGGCCTGCTGCCCGAGGCTCTCGAAGGCATGGATGATCCCCACCACCGTGCCGAACAGGCCGACGAACGGCGAGATGCTGGCGATGGTGCCGAGGCTGCCGATCCCGCGCCGCAGATCGGCCGCGGTGCGCAGCGCCGACAGCTCCAGGGCCCGCTCGGTGGCCTCGATCACCGCGGCCGGCGGCAACACCCCGCGCGCCCGCTTCTTCTGGAAGGTGACAA
The DNA here is from genome assembly GCA_002420005.1 of Holophagales bacterium UBA5704. Lineage (GTDB taxonomy): Bacteria > Acidobacteriota > Thermoanaerobaculia > Multivoradales > UBA5704 > UBA5704. Next base: position 22,330 of record DIHE01000153.1, read on the forward strand.
GCCCGGCGGCGACCACCCTTGCGAGGTGGCTGTGCGGGAACTGCCCGGCCACCTCCAGGGCGTCGTCGAGCCAGTCGTCGCGGTGGCTCTCCGAGAGCCGGCGGGCGAAGGACAGGGATTGCCGGCGCGCCCGCGCAAACACGATCAGCCGTTCCGCCGACACCGCCAGCGACCACACCGACAACAGGCAGAGAACGGCGACGACCGCGAAACCCGTGGAGCTGAACTGGTCCAGACCCAGGCCGGAGAGATTGAAGGCACTGCTCATGGGGCGCTCCTTTCCATCCGCCGGCAAACGGCGGGGAGTCGGCCTCCTCCCGACCCGTTCGGGAGGAGAGATGTCCGGGAGCGCTCCCTCGCTGGATTAGAGAGGGGGCGGGGGGATTTGGTTCCTACCGCGACCGGCGGCTCACGAAGCGCACCAGCTCGCGCAGGGGGTCGGCTTTCTTGCCCAGGGGATCGAGCGAGGTGACGGCGAAGCCGAGGAGCTCTTCGGCGAGGGCCTGGGCTCCGGCCACGCCCAAGAGCTTCACGAAGGTCACCTTCTTCGTGTCCTTGCCGGTGTCCTTGCCGGTCTCCTCGGCCGTCGCGAGGACGTCCAGCAGGTCGTCGGCGATCTGGAAGGCGAGGCCCAGGTTCTTGGCGTAGCGGGCGACGATCTCCAGGTCCTTGCGGCGGGCGTCCGCCGCCATCGCTCCCAGCTCGGCGGCGGCCATGAAGAGGGCGCCCGTCTTGTGGCTGTGGATGTACTCCAGCAGATCGAGATTCATCTCCTCCGGCCGGGAGAGGAGGTCGAGCGCCTGGCCGCCGATCAGGCCGTCGCTGCCGATGGCGGCGGCCAGGTGGTGCACCATGTCTTCCGTGGTGTAGCGGCGCAGCGAGAGCCGGTGTGCCGCCTCCGCCACCAGGGCGTAGGCGCGGTTGAGCAGGCCGAGCGAGGCGAGGAGCGCCACCGCCTCGCCATAGGCGCGGTGCGCGGTGGGCCGGCCGCGGCGCAAAGCCGCGTCGTCCATCGAGGGCAGGTCGTCCAGGATGAGGGAGCAGGCATGCACCATCTCGATGGAGCACGCCAAGTCGAGCACGGTGGCGGAGCGTTCTCCGAACAGCTCCGCCACCATGAGGGTGAGCACCGGACGCACCCGTTTGCCCGGGCCCGTCAGGGCATACAGCATCGCTTCGTGCACGGCCGCCGGACGCTCCGCCGGGTGCGGCAGCAGCTCGGGGAGCCGGCGGTCGACGCGCGCCGCCAATCCGGCGAGCCCGGCGGTCACCGGCTCAGGCGAAGGCGGCGATGGCGTCGGCTTCGTTGTCGTAGGTCTCAAAGACGGTGATGAGCTGCGTCACGGTGAGGATGTCGGCCACCTTGTCGGGAAGGTTCACGAGCTTCAGGCGAACCCCCCGGTTGGTGGAGGTCGTGTAGGAGCTCACCAGCTCGCCGACACCCGACGAATCGATGGTGGTGACCTCATGAAGGTTGATCAGCACCTTCTTGGCACCCGCTTCGATCGCCTGATGCACTGCATTGCGCAGGGCGATGTCACCGGAGCCGATGGTGATCTTCCCATTGAGGTCGATGATGGTCACGTCTCCATTCGTCCGCGTCGTCACTCTCATCAGAGCACGCTCCTCTCGTGTCAGCTCAAAGATTTCAGTCCGGCCAGCCGTTTGCGCAGGGTCACCACCGTGCCGCCTCCGGGCCGCGGACTGTATTGAATGTCGTCCATGAAGCTCTTCATATAGAAGATGCCGCGCCCGCTCGGCCGCAGCAGGTTCTCCGGTGCCAAAGGATCCTGGACGGCCACCGGATCGAAACCCGGCCCTTCGTCCTCGATACGGATGATCAGCTCGTCGCCCTCCAGCAACAGATCGACATGGACCTGCTTGTCCGGGCTTTGCTCGTTGCCATGCTTGATCGCGTTGGCGACGGCCTCGCGCACGGCCACGTCGATCCAGTGCCGGGCGTCCTCTTCGACGCCGAGCTGGTCGAGCGTGTCCCTGAGGACGACCTGGACCAGCTCGATGTTTTCGAAGCGGCTCCCCAGGTCCAGATGGAAGCGGTGATCTCCTGGCATGCGTCGTGGCCACCCTTTGACGCGGCGAAGTCTATCAGAAGCCCAGGAAGGCTGCCGCCTTGCCACCCTGGGCGTCGAGAAATTTCAGCGTGAAAGGGACGAGGACGAGGAGCTGGATGCCGTCGAACAGCGCATGCGCGGCGATCGCCGGCCAGATGTTCTGGCGCCACTTGACCAACAGCCCGTAGATCAGCGACAGCAGGGTGATCCCGATCAGCATGAACGGCTGGCCATAGGAGAAGTGGGCGAGCGCAAAGAGGACGGTCGACAGGACGATCCCGATCCGGGGCTGGAGGAAACCGCGGAAGAACCACTCCTCGACCACGCCGGCCGACAGGCTGATCAGGATACGGACCATGAACGGCAGCCCGGCGATGAACGGGACCATGGCCGGCGGCTGCCGGGGCAGCAGCTCGTCGGCCCCCAGGCCGAGGAGCACCAGGGCGAACACCATGATTCCGGCGAGCACGGCCACCCAGGCGCCCAGGCCCAGCCCGAGGCCGAGGCCGATCTCGCGCGGGATGCTGGGGGCCACGAAGCCGAACTGGGCGGCGAGCTGCCGCGACAGCGGCACCGGCACCGGGGCTTCCGGCACCACCGGCACCGCGGGGGGCGCTTCCGACTCCGCGCTGGTCGGCTCCGGCTCGGCCGGCTCCAGCCCCACCGGCTCGTCCACAGGGGGCGGGGCCGGACGTGGGGCCGGCCGTGGCGCCGGACGCAAGCCGGCGAACCCGAGCGCGAACCAGGTCAGCAGGGTCGACACCATCAAGAAGTGCAGAAGGAAGAGCTGCGGTGTGGACACGGCGGTCAGGTCGGGCTCGACCGCCGGTTGGCCGAGCGCAGCGAGCGGGCTGGTGATGCCGAGCCAGAAGAGGAGCCCCACCGCCAGAAGGGCGCCGAGCCGGCGTCCCGGATCGCGGAACCCCGGAGGGGTGAGCTTCTTGTGCGCCATCGACCGGTCCAGGCCGTACGACAGGCCGAAGGCGAGCAGGCCGGTCAAGGCCAGGCGCAGCAGGTCGAGCTCGGGCATCTACAGGTCTCCACGCGGGTTCATGGCGCCCGGATGATACCGCGAAAGCTCCGGGGGCGAAGGCCCCGTGTTAAGATCGCGTCCCGCGGTAGACCCAACCGCCCTCATTCCGCACAAACCCTACGGCCCGGCCCGCAAGCCCGGAGGCCGAGAGCCATTGAAGGAGGTTTCCCTTGAGCCGCTTCCCAGGCGTCGATCTTCTGGAGCTCGATGCGCTCCTCACCGACGAGGAGCGCCTGGTGCGCGATACGGTGCGCACCTTCGTCGACGACAAAGTCAAGCCGATCATCGAGGAGTGCCACCGCGAGGCGCGCACCCCTCTCGAGCTGGTCCCCGAGATGGGGGCGCTCAACCTGTTCGGTGCCAGCATTTCCGAGTACGGTCTTCCCGGCCTGGGCGGCGTCGCCTACGGCCTCATCATGCAGGAGCTGGAGCGCGGCGATTCCGGCCTGCGCAGCTTCGTGTCGGTGCAGAGCTCGCTCGTCATGTACCCGATCTACGCCTTCGGTTCTCAGGCCCAGAAGGACCGCTGGATCCCCAAGCTCGCCTCCGGCGAGGCGATCGGCTGCTTCGGCCTCACCGAGCCGGACTTCGGCTCCAACCCCGGCGGCATGCGGACCTTCGCCAAGAGGGACGGCGACGGCTGGGTGCTCAACGGCTCCAAACAGTGGATCACCAACGGCACGCTCGCCGACGTCGCGGTCGTCTGGGCGAAGACCGACGACGGCGTGCGCGGCTTCGTGGTCGAGAAGGGCACCCCGGGCTTCACCTCCTCGGACCAGCACGGCAAGTTCTCCCTGCGCGCCTCCACCACCTCGGAGCTCGGCTTCCAGGATTGCCGCATTCCGGGCGACGCCATCCTGCCCGGCACCACCGGGCTCAAGAACGCCCTCATGTGCCTGAACCAGGCGCGCTACGGCATCGCCTGGGGCGGCGTGGGCAGCGCGATGGAGACCTTCCACACCGCGCTCACCTATGCCAAGGAGCGGGTGCAGTTCCACGGCCAGCCGATCGCCAGCCACCAGCTCATCCAGGAGAAGCTCGCCTGGATGGCCACCGAGATCAGCAAGGGACAGCTCCTCTGCCTGCAGCTCGGCCGCTTGAAGGACAATGGCCGGCTCAAGCACTGGCACATCTCGATGGGCAAGCGCAACAACATCTGGCTGGCCCGCGAATGCGCCCGCATCGCCCGCGAGATCCTGGGTGCCAACGGCATCGTCGACGACTACCCGGTCATCCGTCACATGCTCAACATCGAGTCGGTCTTCACCTACGAGGGGACCCACGACATCCACGGCCTGATCATCGGCGAAGCGCTGACCGGCATCCCCGCCTACAACCCTCCGATCCGCGACGAGAAGCCCGCCCGCCGTACCGAGCCGGCTCCGGCCGCGGCGGGAGCCCGCGGATGACGAGGATGAGCATGGACCACCTTCTCGAGCAGGACTTCATCCGCGTCACCGAGCTGGCGGCCATCGCCTCGGCCAAGACGATGGGCTTCGGCGACCGCCGCCATTCCGACCACGTCGCCGTCGAGGCCATGCGCCTCGAGATGGACCACCTGGCGATGGATGGCCGGGTGGTGATCGGCGAAGGCGAGCGCGACAAAGCGCCGATGCTCTACGTCGGCGAAGAGGTGGGCGCGCGGCGCGGCCAGCCCGGCGCGCCCCAGGTGGACATCGCCGTCGATCCTCTCGAAGGCACCAACCTCTGTGCCACCGGCTCGCCGGATTCCATCTCCGTCCTCGCCGCCGCCGAGCGCGGCGGCCTTCTCCATGCCCCCGACGTCTACATGGACAAGATCGTCGTCGGCCCCACCGCCCGAGGCACCGTGCACATCGACGCCCCGGTCGCCGAGAACCTGCGCAACATCGCCGGCGCCTTCGGCCGCAAGGTGAGCGACCTCACCGTCGTCGTGCTGGACCGGCCGCGCCACGAGCAGCTGATCGCCGACATCCGCGCCGCCGGCGCCCGGATCCGGCTGATCACGGACGGCGACCTCTCCGCCGGCATCTCGGCGGCGGTGCGCGGCACCGGCGTCCATGCGGTGATGGGGATCGGCGGCGCGCCGGAAGGCGTGATCACCGCGGCGGCCATGCGCTGCCTGGGCGGCGAGATCCAGGCGCGGCTCAAGGCGACCGACGCGGAGCAGGAAGAGCGGGTCAAGTCGATGGGCTTCCATGACCTCTCCAAGATCTACAAGACCGAGGACCTGGCTCCGGGCGAGGAGATCCTCTTCAGCTCCACCGGCGTCACCGACGGCGAGCTCTTGCGCGGCGTCCGCTTCTTCGGCGGCGGCTCGCGCACCTCGACCCTGTTCATGTCCTTGTCGCGCAAGATCATCCGGTTCGTCGACACGATCCACCGCGAGCAGGTGACGACACCCGTCCGCTTCCTTTGAGAGGGGTGCCATGATCAAGCCCGACCACTGGATCCGCCGCTGGGGCCAGAATGGCGGCGTCACCCCGTTCGAAGAGAGCCAGGTGAACGCCGCCAGCTACGACGTGCGGGTGAGCGATCACTGGATCTGCCCCACCCGCGAGCCGGAGGAGTTCCGCGCTCCCCATGTCAAGCTGTTCCCCGGAGAGGTCGTGCTCGCCTCGACCATCGAGCACGTGCGCATCCCGCGCGACGTGGCCTGCGACTTGAAGCTCAAGTCGACCCTCGGCCGGGTGTGGATCAACCACTCCCTGGCCGGGTGGTGCGACCCGGGCTTCGAGGGCAACATCACCCTCGAGTTGCAGAACCTGGGTCCGGAGCCCTTCGTCCTCGAAGCCGGCCGGCGCATCGCCCAACTCATCTTCATCGCCATGGAGTCCGAGCCGCAGATCGCCTACGGCGAGCCCGGCTCGAGCAGCCACTACCAGGGGCAGACCGGGACGACTCCCGCCCGCGGCTGACGCCCCGTGGCCGGAGCCGGTCCCCCCGTCCGCCCCTTCGACTTTATTCGCAAGGGTCTATAAAATCTCCGGCGCGTCATGGGTATTTCGGGCAACCTGCGTACGATGCAGCTCGAAGAGCTGCTGCAGTGGCTCTCTCTGAGCCAGAAGACAGGTACGCTCGAATTCAACGGCGCCAAGGTCGCCAAGAAGATCTTCTTCAAAGACGGCTTGATCGTCGCCTCCTCGTCGAACCGGCCGGAGGAGTACCTCGGCCACTTCCTCGTCAGCCGCGGCCTGATCAACGAGCAGACCCTCTCCAAGGCGATCGAGCTCCAGGAAGCCACCGGCATGCTCCTGGGGAAGATCCTCACCACCCGCGAATGGCTGAGCGAGCAGGACCTCCACTCCATGCTCCGCCTGAAGACCGAGGAGAGCATCTACGACGTCTTCTCCTGGGAGGAGGGGGACTTCCAGTTCGTCGACGGCCTGCTCCCCGAAAGCCAGATGGTGCCGATGGCGCTGGAGGTGACGGGGATCATCATGGAAGGCGTGCAGCGGGTCGACGAGCTGCGCCGCATCCGCAAGCTGATCCCCAGCGGCCACGCCATCCCGGTGCAGATCGCCGCGTGGGACCTGGACAGCCTCGACCCCGGCCAGCGGCAGATCGTCGAGCTGGTCAACGACGAGCGCACGGTCGAGGAGATCCGCCTGCAGACCCACTCGACCGACTTCCACGTCACCCGCATCCTTTACCGGCAATGGCAGGAAGGCCGCCTCAAGGTGGTCAACCCGCGCCGCGACGGCACCGGCTCCTTCCAGCCGATGACCGGCCCGATCACCGGTCACACGCTGCTGGACGCCGGCAAGGAGTATCTGAAGCAGGGCGAGTTCGAGCGTGCGCTGCGCCACCTACGCGCCGCCCGCAGCCTCGATCCGGACGATCCGGACACCCAGGACGCCCTGACCCACGCCGAAAAGGCGATCCGCAACGAGGTCGAGAAGGCGGGCGTCACCCTGCACTCCATCCCGCAGCTCGCCGTGGCCTTCGACCAGCTCACCAGCCTGAAGATCTCCCCCCAGGAAGGCTTCATGCTGACCCGGATCAACGGCAGCTACGACATCCAGTCCATCCTCAAGATCACCCCCATGCCGCAGCTCGACGCCCTGCTCGTCTTCTGGAAGCTCTCCCGCGAGAAGCTGATCAAGCTGGCGACGAAGAAGTAGCCTTCGGCCAAGGCTTTGAGACGTGGCGGTTTCCCCGCACCAGGAAGCGGAGCGGCCACGCCGCGGCTTCCCCTGCATAGTCGACACCGATCCGGGGACCGGCGACGATCTCCTCCGGAGCGGCCGGGGTGCCTCGGGCGATCCAGAGCGGGGACCGGTCGAGCAGGGCGCCGTCGAGCTCCCGGCCGACACCCAGGGCCTGGCAGAGCTTGCCGGGGCCACCCGCCAGGTCGCCCGGACGCGGCGGGCGCGGCCAGGCACGGTGGGCGCGCATTCGCTCCTCTCCTTCCACCGGCTCGCCGGCCCGCAGCAACACCGCACTGCCGACGTCGCGGGTTCCGGTGACGGCGTTCAGGCAGAAGTGCATCCCATAGATGAAGTAGACGTAGGCGTGGCCGCCGGGGAGGTAGAGGCTCTCGTTGCGCGGCGTGCGCCGCCCGCCCCAGGCGTGGCTCGCCCGGTCGGGCGCGCCGAGATAGGCCTCGGTCTCGACCAGGCGGAGCACCAAGCGCTCCCCCATCACCTCATGGACCAGCCAGCGGCCGAGGAGGTCGCGGGCGACCACCTCCGCAGGGCGGCGGTAGAAGGAGGAGGGGAGAGGGCGCAGGCGCGACACGGCTCGGGAGCACGATATATCATCGCGTCATGATCGCCGAACCCCTGCCGTCTCCCTCCGGCACACTGCCCGAGCTGTTCGAAAACCTGCCGGAGCCGTTCGCCTCGCGCTTCGATCCGGAGCGTCCCTGGACGCTTCTCGGCGCGCCGCTCGACGAGATCCTCACCGCGCTCCCCTCCTGCGACCTGCGCATCCGGCTGACCCCGGACGTTCACCTGAGCGGCGACCGGATCGTGATCGGAGCGGGCACCCGCATCCACCCGACGGCGGTGATTGAAGGTCCCGTCTGGATCGGAGAGGACGTCGAGATCCGGCCCGGCGCCTATCTCCGCGGAGGCTGCTGGATCGGCGACGGCTGCGTGGTCGGGACGAACACGGAGGTGAAGCACGCCATCCTGCTGCCGCACGCCAAGGCGCCCCACCTCAACTATGTCGGCGATTCCATCCTCGGCGGCGGCGTGAACCTGGGAGCGGGCACCGTGCTCTCCAACTTCCGCCACGACGGCGGCGAGATCCGCATCGGCCGCTCCCTGCCGAGCGGCCGGCGCAAGCTGGGTGCCGTGCTGGGCGACGGCGTCCTGACCGGCTGCAACAGCGTCCTCCACCCCGGCGTCATCGTGGGCCGCGGCACCCAGATCTATCCGGGCGTCCAGCTGCGCTCCGGCGTCTACCCCGGAGGAAGCCTGATCAAGCTCCGGCAGGAGATCGAGATCGTCACGCGGTAGGGTCGAAGGCGGCCGCCTCCGCGCAGCCCCGTCCCCGCACCAGCTCGACCGCGTCACCGACGGCGATCGAGCCGCCTTCGATGACAAAACAGTTGAGAGCGAGCTTCCCTTCGAACCGGTCGTAGATGCCGCGAGTGATCGCCGTATTCTGCACCTGGGTGTCGGGGTCGTAGGACGTCATGATGCAGCGCAGGCGAAGATCCTGGACACCGATGAGCGCGGTCCCGATCCGCAGACAACCGCCCGCCCAACTGCCTTCGGTCAGCCCCTCGACGCCGCCGATCACGAGGTTCGGCCGCAGGCGCCGCCCGCGCGAGACGCCCGTGGCCACCTCCCCGGTGGACCCGGTCGGCGAGGAATGGCGCATCACCCGGAAGGAGGTGGGCACACGGCACTCCGCAAAGGATTCACTGCATCCGAGAGTGCGTTCAAGACCGCCGAGAGAGCGCCCACTGCGCTCCAGGGCGCACTCCCTGCTCTCGGGAGAGCGCTCATTACTCCCGAGGGTGCACTCATTTCTCCGCAGGGTGCGCTCATTGCTCCCGAGGGTGCACTCATTTCTCCGCAGGGTGCGCTCATTCCTCCCGAGGGTGCACTCATTTCTAGCGGCGGTGCACTCATTACTACCAAGGGTGCACTCATTACTACCAAGGGTGCACTCATTTCTCCCGAGGGTGCACTCATTGCACCCGGGAGAGCAATGAGTCGGAAACCGGGATCAATGAGTCCTCCCGTGGGTGCGGAGGCTGCACAGCGGAGAGAAATGCACGCACCTACCTTCCGCGCATCCGCCGAACATTCCCGAATGAGGCAGGAACCGGCTCGAACAAAACAGAAACCGGGTGCCGAGCCTCCGGCCGCGGGGCGGGTCGTGCCGCTCCGGTCAGCCGTCGCCCGGCTCGCACTTCTCGTAGATGCTCGCGCGACGGCCGCTGCCGCGATCCTGGAGGCGGAGGCGCCCCTCTCTCCTGAACGTCTCCAGGAGCCGGTAGAGGGTACCCCGCTCCGGCTCGTAGCCGAGCCGCTCACAGACGTCCTGCCGGGTGAACCGGGAGGGGAGGCTGGAGTAGACCTCCTCGAAGTCATCCCACACCTCATCGGCGGTCTTGCGCCGGGGGGCGGCGGCCGGAGGCGCCGGAGCAGGCGGCGCAGGAGCGGCGGCGGCCGGTGCTTCTTCCTGGGCGTGGAGCATCCAGACCAGGTCCAGGGCACGAAGCTGCGCCGTATGCGCCCTCTCCAGCAGCTCGATGCCGGCGCGCAGCTCCTCCTCCAGGCGGTGCTTGGTGGCTTCGTATTGTTCGCGCGTCATGACGCGCGAGCATGCAACAAATGCACGGCGAACACAAGAGCCCTTGCGCGATACCCGCGCACCGGAGCCGTGGTCGGGCAAGGCGCGCTTTCCGCCCCGGCGAGCACCATCCCTTGACGTAGAGCCTTATCGACTCAGAGGAGAATGCGATGCCTGAATTTCCGTTGCGGGGCGCCCTGGCCCTCGCCCTGCTCGCCGGTGTCTTCCTGGCCTCGGCATCGGCCGGTGAGACCCTCCCGAGCTGGAGCTCACCGCTGCTCGGCCGCGAGCTGGTGATCATCGAAAAGTCCGTTCCCGGGGCCGACGAGCTCGCCGCCCCCGAGGCCCTGCCGGAGCCCATCCGCGCCGGCCTCGGCGTCGACGCCGTCGAATACGAGTCCTTCGTGGCCGCCGTCCTGCCGGAGGTGGAAGCCAAGGCCCTCACCGCCACCGCCCTCGCCGAGAACCGCGGCGTCCTCGAAGACCCGCATGCTCCGATCACTCTCGCCTTCCACACCTTCGACCCGGCCAAGCCCGGCGAGCGCACCGCCCCTTGGGACATGAGCCCGTACCGGCCCGAGCCGGTCCCGGACCTCGTTCTCCTCCGCTTCGCCTTCCCGCTCCTTGACGAGTGGACCCAGGGCACTGGCGGCCTGCCCGGCTGCGGCGTCCATCCTCTCGTGTACTATGGCGACGGAACGTTTCTTGCGGCAGCCACGAGCTTGAACGACGTCATCAACTGCCCGGTCGCCCGCTATCTCTCCTGGGCGGGTTCCTTCCTGACCACCGACCGGATCTCGCCGGAGACCCTGGAGAAGGCCGATCTCCCCGAGATGAAGCCCTACTCCCTGACCTTCGTGCCCGGCACGACCCTCCAGGTGGCGCTCGGCGAGCTGCCGCTGGCCATGGTACCCGGCGAGTCGATGACCTGGGACGACGGCTCCTTGACGCTCACCGCCCAGGCCACCCGCCCCGAGCTGGAGGCCCTGGTGGCCACCAGCCCGCACCTGTTGTCCGTTTTCGAGGCGGCAGCCGAGCCCGAGCCGGCGGATGAGCGGCAAGGCTTGATCGTCGCCGGCAAGTACGAGGGCTACTCCACCGGCGCCGTGGCCGGCGCGGTGACCGGCCCTGGCACCTACCTCTCCTGGCTGGCGAGCCGCAGCCTCCTCCTCGCTCCCACCGAGACACCGACCACCGTGGCAGTCTTCGACACCGGCTTCGACGATGGCTCCGGCGTCAACGGCAGCCATCACCCGGACCTGGCCGGCAAGCTGGTGGCCGAGAAGAGCTTCGTCTTCAACCAGGACACCCCCGCCGTGGAAGACACACGGGGCCACGGCACCATGGTGGCCGGGATCATCGCCGGCAAAGGAACCGCCGCGGCCACGAAAGACCGCCAGGGCTTTTTTCTGGGAACCGGGATCGCCCCGGAGGTGAAGCTGGTCGCCGTGCAGGTGATGGACACCGGCTCCCCGCCGGCCTGCCGGCCCAAGACGGCATTCGGTGACCCGCCGGACCTCTACCTCGGCGCGGCGATCGCTTTCGCACGGAGCAACGGCGCGGTGATCGGCAACCATAGTTGGAACCTGGGCCGCACCACCTATGACAGCATGGCGCAGCTCTTCGACAAACGGGTCATTGACGCCATACCTGCGCCAGAAAATACCACGCTGGAGCCAATGACGATGGTCGTCGCTGCTGGGAACAGCGGGAAGCTGACGACCAGTACCATTCAGAGCCCAGCGGTTGCCAAAAACGTCATCACGGTCGGCGCAACTCAGAGTTACCGGCCATCCAGCCAGGACCAGGCGCCACCCAACGCATGCACCCACCCTGCCCTCAATACAGCGCCTTTCACGCGGGAGGCGAATAACATAGGTGAAGTGAGCGCGTTCAGCTCCAGAGGTGAACCGTTCACGCCACTCGGGCAGCCTGGCGTTAGGCTCCACACAGTCCGCATCAAGCCCGACCTGGTGGCTCCCGGCGGCCGCGTGTTTTCCACCATCCCGTACGACTCAACGTACTATAAGTGTTCGAATCTTTGCCGCCCGGCGTGGCCGCAGGGGCAATACTACTCCATCAGCTCAGGCACCAGCTTCGCCGCTCCTGTCGTCTCAGGGACTGCCGCACTCGCTGTCGAATGGTTCCGTAATCAGATCCCCTCCGCAAACCCGTCGCCGAGCCTGATCAAGGCGGCCTTGATAGCCACGGCACAGGACCTGGGCTTGGATCCCGGGCAGGACCATCGGCCGAGCCGAGATTTTGGCTGGGGCCGGGTCAACCTTGACCGCCTAACCGACCAAGTGAAGCGTTTCTTCGTGACAGATGCCGGCACTGGAGGACTGACGACCGGACAGGCCGTGGCTTGGACAAAGACTGTTGACCAGCCAGGCAAGGAAACGCTGATTGCCCTGGTTTGGAGCGACCCCGCATCACCAACCAGCAGCGGCCCTGCACCTCTGGTCAATGACCTTCGCCTCAAGGTTGAGCTTGCGGGAAGCACCGTCTCCTGGTGGGGAAACAACTTCCGGGAGAACATCGTCGGCGACGACAATGGCTATTCCTATCGCTACGCCGCGGCCAATGCTGGAAAGGTTGACAGCAAGAACACCGTCGAGACTGTTTTCATTCCTGCCAACACTTTTACGGCCGGCCAGAGGTTGACCCTTCGAATCAGCGGCACAAGTGTTCAGGCAGGCACACAGCGGTTCGCGGTATACGCTTACAATTTGAGGTAGACCCTGTTAGCCTTGGAAGGAGAACGCGATGCGCAGGCAGCTTCACAACAACCATTCTCGGCAGAGTTGGACAGCGGCACTACTCATCACGCTTCTAGGCTGTCCTCTCGTCGGCCAGCAGCTCACTCAGCCCCTCACGTCCGAAGACGTCGCCTGCAACGAGC
>DIHE01000153.1:35259-35480 GCA_002420005.1 Holophagales bacterium UBA5704
CGAAGACGTCGCCTGCAACGAGCTCCAGCTCGAGCGGCTTCTGCATCGCATGAACTCTGCCCATGAGATCTACGTCCTGCCGCAGCTCCCGAACATCCTCATGGTCGCGCCTGGTAGAGACGGGAGCTCCTTCGCCGGGTTGGTCGCCACTGCGGAAGGGTTCCGCGTGGACCTTGGAGGAGGTCCGCCGGCCGACTACTTCGAGCATTACCTTGCCTACA
>DIHE01000153.1:35692-36026 GCA_002420005.1 Holophagales bacterium UBA5704
CTTCGAGCATTACCTTGCCTACAACCTGTTGGCGGAGCGCCAGACCTTCTTTCTCAACCCACAGCGGGTATCTCTTCCTCAAGTAACTCTTACCCGGGAGAGCAGCGGAACCAACCTGGTCTCACCCGGCGGTTACTTTGACCTGACCTTGACGCTCGATGTTGGCGGTGGTGGGGTGCTCGCCATCAACAACTTCATGGAGCCCCGCCGAGGAGCCCCCTATAACAGTTTCCTCGCCTCCAGTACGAAACCTGGCAGGGCCTTGAAGAATGACGGATTCCTGGAGGCCTGCCACGGCAAACTGACCGACTTCGACCTCCACGTATTTTCGATC
>DIHE01000153.1:36225-36680 GCA_002420005.1 Holophagales bacterium UBA5704
TCGACCTCCACGTATTTTCGATCCTTCAGCGCGTCGTCCGGACCTCCGCCATGAGCGAGTTCTTCGAACCGGACATGGAGGCCGCCATCTTCCGCGGCGAAGACCCGCACACCTACCGTATCAACTTCTATCCGATCTACGAGGCGTTTGAGGCGCGCGGGCGAATGAGCGTTGAGGTGAGGATCGACTGGACCGCCGCGGGGAAGTTGACTACCGGCGAGATCAGAGCTCTGCCGATGTGCGTCACCCCTGCGAACCTCGGCTGCTCGAATCTCCAGCGCAGCTCTCATCTGATCTACCTGATCGCGCCAGTCTTCGGCGGCCGTGAGTACTCGGAGGACGCGACGACGCAGGAGGGTGGGTACTATCTCTGGTACCAAGGCCCCAGCGAGCCCCACCCACTCGACTTCACTGCCCTCCTCGCCAACAGCTCCTGGAACGAGCCCGTCTGGTAA
>DIHE01000158.1:0-2657 GCA_002420005.1 Holophagales bacterium UBA5704
CCGATCACCGGCACCCGGGCCTATGTCCTGGACGGCGCCCTCGCGACGATGCCGCCCGGCGTCCCCGGCGAGCTGTTCCTGGGCGGAGCCGGCCTCGCGCGGGGCTACCTGGGGCGGCCGGAGCTGACCGCGGAGCGCTTCGTGCCCGACCCGTTCGGCGGCTTCGAAGGATGGCCCGGCTCCCGTCTCTACCGCACGGGAGACCGGGCCCGTTGGCGCTCCGACGGGGCGCTCGAGCTTCTGGGGCGGATGGACCACCAGGTGAAGGTGCGGGGCTTCCGCATCGAGCCGGGCGAGATCGAGACGGTGCTGTCGGGGCATCCGGCGGTGCGGGAGGCGGCGGTGGTCGCCGTGGCCGACACCTTGGGAGACCGGCGGCTGGTGGCGTACGTGGTGGCCACGGAAGGGAGCGCACCGCTCGACGGGGCGGCGCTCGGCGCCTTTGTCGGCTCGCGCCTGCCGTCGTTCCTGGTGCCGTCGCTGTGGGTGGAGCTGGCGGCGCTGCCGCGGACGCGGACGGGGAAGGTGGACCGCAAGGCGCTGCCCGCACCGGGGAAGACGGGGACGGAAACGGCGTACGAGGCACCGCGGACGGCGACGGAGGAGACGCTGGCGGAGATCTGGGGTGACCTGCTCCACCGCGAGCGGGTGGGGGTGCACGACAACTTCTTCGCCCTGGGCGGGCACTCGCTGCTCGCCACCCGGGTGGTCTCCCGGCTGCGCGACCGGCTGGGGGTCGAGCTGCCGGTGCGCGCGCTCTTCGAGCAGCCCACGGTCGCCGGTCTGGCGGGGCTCCTCGCCGGCCTCGGCCCGGGAGGGGGCGAGGAGCCGATCGCCGTCCTGCCGCGGGACGCGGAGGGCGGCGGCACGTTCCCGGCGTCGTTCGCGCAGCGGCGGCTCTGGTTCCTCGATCAGCTCGATCCGGGGAACGCGGCGTACAACATGCCGCTTGCGCTCCTGCTCGAAGGCGAATCGCTCGCAGGCGAGCTGGCCGCCGAGCAGCTCACGGCGGTGCTGGGCGCGCTGGCGCGGCGCCACGAGACGCTGCGCACGACGTTCCTCGCCGGGACCGACGGTCCCCTGCAGGTCGTGCACCCGATGCACCCGGCGTCCGGGTGGCCGTTCGCCCTCGCGTCGATCGACCTGTCGGCGCTGGGTGCCGGGGAGCGCCGGCGGGAGCTGGCGCGGCGGGTGGCGGAGGAATCGCTCCGCCCGTTCGATCTCGCGTCCGGCCCGCTGCTGCGGGCGACGCTGGTGCGGCTGGCCCCCCGGGAACAGGCGCTGCTGCTCACCCTGCACCACGTGATCTCGGACGGCTGGTCGCTGGGGGTGCTGGTGCGCGAGATGACGGCGCTCTACGCGGCTGTGGCCGCAGGTCGGCCCCTGGGCGCAGCGCTGCCGCCGCTGCCGGTACAGTACGCGGACTTCTCGGTGTGGCAGAGCCGCCGGCTGTCGGGGGAGACGCTGGAGCGCGAGATCGAGCACTGGCGGCAGAAGCTCGCGGGTGTACCGCCGTTTCTCGAGCTGCCGACGGATCGACCGCGTCCGCCGGTGCAGACGTTCGGTGGGCGGAGCGTGTCCCTGTGGCTCGATCCGGAGCTGACGGGCCGTCTGTCGGCGCTGGCCCTCGCCACGGGGACGACGCTGTTCATGGTGCTGGTGGCGGGCTTCGAGACGCTCCTGGGGATCTACGCGGGGACGGAGGACCTGGCGGTGGGGACGCCGATCGCCGGCCGCAACCGGGCGGAGCTTGAAGGACTGATCGGGTTTTTCGTCAACTCCCTGGTGCTGCGCGCCGACCTGTCGGGGGATCCGTCGTTCGTCGATCTCCTGGGCCGGGTGCGCGAGGACACGCTGTCGGGTTACACGCACCAGGACCTGCCGTTCGAGAAGCTGGTGGAGGAAATCAAGCCGGAGCGCAGCCAGGCGCACACGCCGATCTTCCAGGTGATGATCGCGTTGCAGAACGTGCCGATGGGCGAGGGCAGCGAGCTGCCGGGCCTGACGATGCGGCCCCTGCCGCCGGCACCCGGGAGCGGGACGGTGGCGAAGTATGACCTGGCGTTGCCGTTGACCGAAGAGGGCGGCGGGATCGGCGGCAGCCTCGAGTACAACGTCGATCTGTTCGACGCGCCGACGATGGTCCGGCTGCTCGATCATTGGCGGGCCTTGCTCGAAGGGGTGGCGGCGGACTCCGGAGCCCGGCTGTCGGCGCTCTCCCTGCTGGGGGCGGCGGAACGGCACCAGCTTCTCCACGAGTGGAGCGACGCGGCGCCCGTCCTCCCCGAGGCGGGCGGAACCACCCCGGTACACGAGCTCTTCGCGGCGCAGGCGGCGCAGCGTCCGGACGCGGTGGCGCTGGTCTGCGCGCTGGTCTCCGGTCACCAGATTCTGACCTACGGCGAGCTCGCGCGCAGATCGAGCCGGATGGCGCACCGGCTGGCGGAGCTTGGCGTCGGGCCGGGCGTGCTGGTCGGGCTCTGTGCCGAGCGCTCCCCTGAGCTGGTCCTGGGGGTGCTGGCGATCCTCGCGGCCGGCGGGGCCTATCTGCCGCTCGACCCCTCCCATCCCATGGAGCGCCTGGCCTCCACGCTCGCCGACGCAGGGGCGCCGATCCTCCTCGCCGAGGAGTCTCTGCACGAGCGCCTGCCGGCGGG
>DIHE01000158.1:2991-3135 GCA_002420005.1 Holophagales bacterium UBA5704
GCGGCTCTTCGCCGCCCTCCGCCAGAACGTCCCCTTCGGACCCGACGACGTCTGGACGCTCTTTCACTCGATCGCCTTCGACTTCTCGGTGTGGGAGCTGTGGGGGGCGCTCGCCTTCGGTGGGCGTCTCGTCATCGTGCCGGG
>DIHE01000065.1:0-191 GCA_002420005.1 Holophagales bacterium UBA5704
CCTGCGACGGCATCCACCAGGAGGCCTCGGCCCACGACGGATCGGCCGGCAAGTCCTCCGGCGCGACGTCGGCCGGGGCGGCGCCCTCCTCGTCCGTCGCCACCAGCCGGGCAAGACCGAAATCGAGCACCTTGGCGGTGCCGTCCTCGGTGACCATCACATTGTCGAGCTTGAGGTCGCGATGGATGATC
>DIHE01000065.1:416-19105 GCA_002420005.1 Holophagales bacterium UBA5704
TCGCGGTGGACGATCCCCTTCTCGTGCGCCGCCTCCAGGGCATGGGCGACCGCCTCGGCGATCGCCAGCCGGGCGCCGTCGGCGAGCCCCTCCCGTACCGCCTGGCGCAGGGTGCGCCCGCGGATCAGCTCGAGGACCAGCAGCTCCCGCCCTTGGTCTTCCAGGTATTCATGGATGCGACAGATGTTGGGGTGATCGAGCTGCGACAGGAGCCGGGCTTCCACGAGAAAACGCGACCGGGTCCGGGCATCCAGCCGGTCGCCCCGGATCGCCTTCAGAGCGACCGGACGCTCCAGCTTTTCGTCGAAACCGACGTAGACGGCACCCATCCCGCCCTCGGCCAGGTGGCTCTCGATCCGGATGTGGCCGATCCGGTCGCCCGGCCGCATCACGGCGCGAGCCTCCGGGCGACCTCCCGGAAGTCCTTCTCCACCCGGGCCAGCAGCTCGGCGCACACGGAGGGTGCGCTGTGGCGTGCCCGGCGGGAGAGGTCGCCGGAGCTCTGCGCCAGGTCCGCTGCGCCGAGGAGCCCGGCACTGCCGGTGAGCCCATGGGCGGCAGCCGCCAGCGCCGGCGCATCTCCCGCTTCGAGGGCGCGCCGCATCGCCACCAGGTCCCGCTCCCCCTGCTGCAGGAAGGCCCGCATGACCTCGGAGAGGAGGTCCTCGCCGGTGCTGTCACCCAGCGCCTGCAGGCCGGCGAGGCGTTCCTCCAGCCCCTCGCCGCCGGGGTCGCCCTTCTCGTCCGGCTCGATCCGGGTCCAGCGGTCGAGGACCTCGGCGAGCTCGCGGGTGCGGAAGGGCTTGGGGAGGAAGGCGTCCATGCCGGCCGCCAGGCACTCCTGCCGTTCCTCCTCCGAGGTCAGAGCGGAGAGCGCGATGACCGGTGTGCGCAGAACCGCGCCGTCGGACCCTCTCCCTGTTTCCAGATGCCGCAGCCGACGGCAGGTTTCGAGACCGTCCAGGCCCGGCATCATGACGTCGAGAAGGACGGCGGCGCACGGCGTGTCCTCCAGGAAGGCCAGCGCCTCTTCGCCCCCCTCCACCGCCTCGGCGGCGTAGCCGAGCTTGCGCAGCAGGGCGAGGGCGACCGAGCGGTTCGCCGAACGGTCGTCCACCACCAGAATCCGCCGCGCGGCGCGGGCGCGCCGCCGCGCGTCCTCGTCGGCCTCCGGGTCCGACGTCTGCGCCACACGTCCACGCGCCTTCACCAGGGGGATGCGGAACCAGAAGGTGGTGCCCACCCCGCGCGTGCTGTGAAAGCCGATCTCGCCCCCCATCAACGTGATGATGTTCTTGGTGATGACGAGCCCCAGGCCGGTCCCTCCGAAACCGTGCGACGCCGAGCTCTCGCCCTGCGAGAACGGCTGAAACAGGCGCGCCTGCACCTCCGGCCGGATGCCGACGCCGGTGTCGACGACCTCGCAGCGGAGATACGGGGACACCCGCGCCAGAGGCTCGGCGGTCACCGTCACCGAGCCCTTGCGGGTGAACCGGATGGCATTGCCCACCAGGTTCAGCAGGACCTGGCGCAGGCGCACCGGGTCGCCGTACAGAAGGTTCGGCACGGAGGGATCGATCTGGAGCTGAAGGTCGACCGCCCGCTCCGCGGCGCGCGGCTCCAGAAGGCGCAACACATCCCCCGCCAGGTCACGGAAGGAATAGTCGCGCGGGCGCAGCAGCAGGCGCCCGGCTTCGATCCTGGACAGGTCGAGCACGTCGTCCACCAGGGCGAGCAGGGCGTCGCACGAGGTGCGGATCACCTCCAGTTGCTCCCGCTGCGTGGCGTTGATCTCGCCGGTGAGCAGCAGCTCGGTCATCCCGAGCACGCCGCTCATCGGGGTGCGGATCTCATGACTGACGTGGGAGAGGAACTGCCCTTTGGCGAGGTCCGCGGCGCGCGCCTCCTGCTCCGCCTGCTTGCGCCGTCCCAGCTCGCGACCGAGGACCGTCCAGAAGCGGCGGCGCAGCCAAAGGCCGGTTCCTGCACAAGTCGCGAGAACGGACAGCGCAGCGAGGCGCAGCGGCGAAAGGGTGACAGGAAAGGTGAAGACGAACACCGCAAGCGCCACCAGGAACACAGCGCCGCTCGCCAGCCCCAGGCGTTCGAGCCGGCGGATCTGCCGCTCGCTGGCGTCGTCCGGAGCCGGCACAACCGGCGAAGGGCTCACCGAGACCCCGGTGGCACCAGCCCCGACCGCATGGCATGGAGGACGGCCTCCACCCGATTGCTCACCCCGAGCTTGTCCAGGATGTGGCTGACGTGGGTGCGCACGGTGACCTCCGCGATCGCCAGCTCCCGGGCGATGCTGCGGTTGCTCCAGCCCCGCGCGAGCAGGGCCAGCACCTCGGATTCCCGCCCGGTGAGCGCGTCCTGCTCCAGCTGCACCGGTTGCGGTCTGAGATGGGCGAGCAGCCTGCGGGTCAGCCGCTGGGACAACCAGGCCTCCCCCTGGGAGACCCGGCGGATCGCCGCGAGGAAGTCGTCGCGCGGCGCCGTCTTGGCAAGATAGCCGAGCGCCCCGGCCTCGAGGGCCGTCAGGACGTCCGCCTCGGCGTCGGCGGCGGTCAGCACGACGACCGCGGTCTGCGGCCGGTCGGCGAGGATCCGCCGCGTCGCCTCCACGCCTCCGAGCTGGGGGAGGTTGAGGTCCATGAGGATCACCTGCGGGTCGCAGCGGCCGGCTTCCTCCACCGCCTCCAGCCCATCCGCCGCCTCGCCGACCACGGCGATGTCGGCGGCGCCCCCCAGCAGCGCGCAGACTCCTTTGCGAACCACAAAGTGATCGTCCACGACGAGAACGCGGATGGGTTGGTCCATGGTGCCCCTTACAATGGAGAGATCAGCTGCGAGCTTACTGGATCGACCGTGGAAAAGGAAGTGGAAAATCCTGACCCCGAATCTTGTCACGCAAACGGCCGCTCGCGCACCTAGAGAAGTAGGGGAGCACGACGCAAACCGGGACGGCGGTGAGGAGCGGGCAGAAATGCTCCGGGCCGGTCTTTCGTCACCAGGACGCCGCGACCCCGCTTTTAATGTCCTGTCTTCAGGAAAAGGAGATCTGAACGTGAGCCATCGTGTCCTTGCGAAGTCCGCAGTGGCCCTCGCCGTGGCGGCCTGTCTGGCCCTGCCCGCGGCGTCCTTCGCCATCCAACCCGCCGAGAGCAGCGGCCCCGTGCGACTGAACGCCCATGCGTTCACCACCGCCGAGCTCGACGTCCACCCCACGGTGGACACCTTCAAGGCCGGCGCCGACGTCGGCTCCCTGCGGGTGCTCGACGGCTTCTTCGCCCGCCACTCCGCCGAGTGGGAGGTGCGCTGGGACCGCCGCAGCAACCGCCCCAACCTGATCCAGGGCGTCGGCGTGCCGATCCTCCCCGGCCGCGGCAACAACCTGACGCTCGCCGAGGCCTACGCCGGTTGCCCACATCCGCCGTGCAACCTCAACACCGCCCCCGGCCTGGTCCAGGTGGAGGCCCTGGTGCGCGGCTTCATGGGCCGCTTCCCCGAGCTGTTCGACACCCCGGGCAGCACCTTCCGGCTCGACCCGCGGCGCAGCGTCAAGGTCGGCCCGGACGGCGACCTCTGGTTCATCGAGCTGCAGCAGGTCCACGCCGGCATCCCGGTCGACGGGGCAAGCCTCTTCTTCCGCATCAACAACGGCAACCTGGTGCAGTTCGGCAGTGAGAACGTGGCCCCGGTCTTCGCCTCCTCGAAGCCGCGCCTCGACGCCGCCGCCGCGCTCCAGAAGGTCCTCGCCGCCACCGGCTTCAAGCTCTCCGAGGTGAGCGAGATCGTCGAGCCGGGCCGCCTCAAGTACGTCCCGGTGCTGCCCGCGGGCGAGCGGCCGGCGGAAGCCTTCACCGGCCTGCCGGGCACCGGCTACCAGCACCGCCTCGTCTGGGAGGTCGCCTTCCGCCGCCATGGCGAAGCGCCCACCTGGCAGGCGCTCGTCAATGCGCGCACCGGCAAGGTCCTCGAGGTCCTCGACCGCAACGCTTACGTGGCGGCACAGGTCTCGGGCGGCATCTATCCCGAGACCAACACGGACGCCGAGGTCGTGCGGCCGTTCCCGTTCAACAACGTCACCAACGGCTCGACGAAGACGACGGACGCCTCCGGCACCTATGACTACACCGGCGGCACCGCCACCTCGACCCTCAACGGCAAGTACATCAAGATCACCGACAACTGCGGCGCGATCTCGCTGGCCGACTCGACGACCGGCAACCTCGCCTTCGGCACCAGCGGCGGCACCGACTGCACCACCCCGGGCGTCGGCGGCGTCGGCAACACCCACTCGGCCCGCTCCGGCTTCTACCACCTCACCAACATCAACCGGAAAGCCGCGAGCTTCCTGCCGACCAACACCTGGCTCGCCGGGCTGCTGACCGCGAACATGAACATCAACTCGACCTGCAACGCCTTCTGGAACGGCACCACGGTCAACTTCTACCGCTCCGGCGGCGGCTGCTCCAACACCGGCGAGATCGCCGCCGTCTTCCTCCATGAGTGGGGCCACGGGATGGACGCCAACTCGGGCGGCGCCGCCTCCGACAAGGGCACCGGCGAGGCGGTCGGCGACACCTTCGCCTTCCTGGAGACCAAGACCTCCTGCATCGGCAAGAACTTCCAGCCGGGCGTGAACTGCTACAACTGCACCGCCTGCACCGGTGTGCGCGACGTCAAGGAGTTCTCGCTCCAGGGCACCCGGACGATCGCCAAGCCGAGCACGGTGGCCGACAACAACGGCATCAACTGCGACCGCTACTCCTGCCCGTACTTCCAGCTCGTCTTCATCGGCGCCTACCAGGGTCCGATGGGCTACGAGGGCCACTGCGAGAGCTACATCGCCTCCTCGGCGAACTGGGATCTCGCGCAGTCGCTCATCGCCCGCTACGGCACCACCGCCGGCTGGGCGGCGATGGACGCGATCTGGTACAAGAGCCTGACCCCGAGCAAGAGCGCCTACCGTGTGGTCTCCGGCGGCAAGTGCAACCCCGCCGCCACCGTCGACGGCTGCGGCGCCAACAACTGGTACACGGTGTACCTGACCGCCGACGACAACGACGGCAACCTGGCCAACGGCACGCCGAACGCCTGCCGCATCTGGGACGCCTTCAACGCCCACGGCATCGCCTGCGGCGCGCGCCCGACCTGCACGGCGTAGGGCCTACTCCCAAGGAGGCCGGGGAGGGTCTCTCCCTCCCGGCCTCCCTTTTCGCGTAACGACTCCTTCCCGAAATCGTCACACGGTTGTCACGCATTCCGGGGGTCGCAGCACTTCCCTGGTAGAGACCACGAGCCTTGGACTGAAGAGACAACCCGGGTAGGACGAGCTGAAATGCTCTACCCGGCGGCAGGGAGCTGTCGGTTGCTTTGCTTCCGCCATTGTCCTGACCTCGCTTCGGCCAAGGCTCACTTCCCGGCAAGGAGGCTCAGAAGTGTTCCCATCGTTCCTGTTGAAGCGCCTGTCGTTGTTCGCCGCAGCGGCCGCCCTCGCGGTCCCGTCATTCGCCATCGAGCCGGTAGAGCTACCCGATCCTTCGCGGCTCTTCCAACGCGCGTTCACCTCCCCGGAGCTCGACGTCCATCCCTCCGCCGAGATCTATGCTCTCGGCGAGGCTTCCCTTCCCGTCCTGGAGGGCTTTTTCGCCCGCCACGGCCACGAGTGGGAGGTCCGCTGGGACCGCCGCAGCAACCGTGCCAACGTGATCCAGGGAGTCGGCGTGCCGATGCTCCCCGGCCGGGGCAACAACCTCACCCTGGCCGATCTCCCCAACCGGCCCACCGGTGCATTGCAGACCGCCGATGTGGAAAAGCTGGTCCGCGGCTTCATGGGCGGGTTCCCCGAGCTGTTCGCCGTCGAGGGCGGTGAGTTCCGCCTGAACGCCCAGGCGAGCGGCAATGTCGGGCGGGACAAGCAGCTCTGGCTCATCGAGCTGCAGCAGTTCCACGGCGGCATCCCGGTGGAAGGGGCGAACGCCTACTTCCGCATCAACAACGGCAACCTGGTGCAGTTCGGCACCGAGAAGGTGGCCCCGGTGCGCGCCGCCACCAAGCCCCGCCTCGACCAGGCCGCGGCGTTCGCGGCGGCTCTCCAGGCCGGCGGCTTCAAGGTCTCCGAGATCAGCCGGATCCTGGAGCCCGGCCGCCTCAAGCTCCTCCCCACGCTGACCGCGGGCGAGCCCCAGGGCGAGCTGTTCACCGGCAAGCCCGGCACCGGCTACAACCATCGCCTGGTCTGGGAGGTCTCCTTCCAGCGCCACGGCGACGCGGCGACCTGGCGGGCCTGGGTCAACGCCCGCACCGGCCGCGTGCTCGATCTCATCGACACCAACTACTACGCCACCGTCAACGGCGGCATCTATCCCGAGACCAACACCGACGCCGAGGTGGTGCGCGGCTTCCCCTTCAACAACGTGACCAACGGCACGACCAAGACCACCGACGCGAGCGGCGTCTACAGCTATGGCAGCGGCACCGCCACCTCGACCCTGAACGGCAAGTACATCAGGATCGCCGACAACTGCGGTTCGATCTCGCTGTCGAACAGCACTACGGGTAACCTTGCCTTCGGCACCAGCGGCGGTATCGACTGCACCACCCCCGGCGTCGGCGGAGCCGGCAACACCCACGCGGCCCGCTCCGGCTTCTACCACCTGACCAACATCAACCGGAAGGCCGCCGGCTTCCTGCCGACCAACACCTGGCTCTCCGGCGTGCTGACCGCCAACATGAACATCAACCTGACCTGCAACGCCTACTGGGGCGGCGGCACGGTCAACTTCTACCGCTCGGGCGGCGGCTGCTCGAACACCGGCGAGATCGCCGCAGTCTTCCTCCATGAGTGGGGCCACGGGATGGACTCCAACTCGGGCGGAGCCGCGAGCGACAAGGGCAGCGGAGAGGCGGTCGGCGACACCTTCGCCTTCCTGGAGACCAAGGTCTCCTGCATCGGCAAGAACTTCCGGCCGGGCGTGAACTGCTACAACTGCACCTCCTGCACCGGCGTGCGCGACGTGGCCGAGTTCTCGACCACAGGCGCCCACACGATCGCCAAGCCGGCCAACGTGGCCAGCGACACGGGCATCAACTGCGACCGCTACACCTGCCCCTATGTCTCGGGCATCACCGCCTACCAGGGCCCGATGGGCTATCAAGGACACTGCGAGAGCCACATCGCCTCCTCGGCGAACTGGGACCTCACGCAGTCGCTCATCACCCGCTATGGCGCCACCGCCGGTTGGGCGGCCATGGACGCCATCTGGTACAAGAGCCTGACGGCGAGCAAGAGCGCCTACCGTCTCGTCTCCGGCGGCAAGTGCAACCCTGCCGCGGTGGTCGACGGCTGCGGCTCGACCAACTGGTACACGGTCTACCTGACCGCCGACGACAACGACGGCAACCTGGCCAACGGCACGCCGAACGCCTGCCGCATCTGGGACGCCTTCAACGCCCACGGCATCGCCTGCGGCACCCGACCGACCTGCACGGCGTAGGCAGCGCTCACGGACGAGCACGGGAAGGTCCGTGCTCGTCCCCCTCCTCTGCTATCCTCTCCCGGCCTTTTCTGTAGGAGCCCAGCGTGAGCCAACGCAAGCGTGAGCAAAAATCGGTGCGGAAGCCCGCCTTCCGGGACGGCTGGATCGCCGTCGGGCTGACCCTCCTCGCCTGGGTCCACCGCCTCGCCTTTCTGCGTTCCAACCGCGACTGGAGCTGGCCGTACACGATCTTCTATGAAGGAGACTCGGAGGTCTTCTTCACCTACGCCCGCGCCCTCCTCAAGGGGGAGCTCTACGACAACGGCATCCCCTTCCACCCGCCGGGCTTCGCCTGGCTGCTCGCCTTCGTGCATGGACTCCTCGGTGCCGGTGGACCCACCGACCGGGTGCCGTACTTTGCGGTCAAGGCGGCGGTGGCCTTGATCGGCAGCGCCTCGGTCGGCCTGCTGTACCTCCTCGCCCGGCCCTACGTGGGGCGCACCGTGGCTCTCCTCGCCTCTCTCTTCGCCGCCTGGAGCTTCGGGCTCTACGTGTTGCACGTCGCGCCGGTGACCGAGGGGACCTATCAGACGCTTCTCTTCGCCTGCCTTCTGCTGTGGACGCGGCGGTTCGAGCATCCGCTCACCGCTCCGGTGCCGCCGGGAGAGCCGGTCCCGCGGCGGGCGGGCCCGGTGGGCGCCGTCTTCCTCGGCCTCCTGCTCGGAGCGCTCGCCCTGATCCGCGCCGAGGGTGCCCTCGCGGGCCTCCTCCTGGGCTGTACCGGCCTCGCCGGCTGGTACCGCACGCAGCGGAGCGAGCCGGCCGGAGGGCGCCTCCGCGCGCTGCGCCCCTGGGCCTTGCTGCTCCTCGGCTGGGTCTTGGCGGTCGCGCCGTGGACGGTGCGCAACGCCTTCCAGCTCTCCGCGGCGAACCAGCGGCTGGGGCTCGCCGAGCCCCTCCCCACCTTCGTCCCTCTGACGATCTATGGGCCGATCAACCTGGCGCTGGCGAACAACCCGCAGGCGGACGGCACCTTCTCGCGGGCCTTCCTGAGCTCCGCATCCCACTCCGGCATGCTCGACCTCAAAGATCCGCAGCATTTGCAGTTCATGCTCCATGGCGACGCCATGGCCCGCGACTGGGCTCTGGCCCATCCGGGAGATGCACTGCGCCTGCTCGGGCGGAAATGGGGCCACTTCTTCGAAGCCTGGCGCCTCGGCTGGACGCAGTGGAACCTGCCGGGCGGGCTCGCCGGGCTCCGCCGGCCGGTGGACGTTTTCGTACCGGATTCGACCTTCGCCCTGTGGCTGGGAGCACCGCTCGCCTTTCTCGGCTTGGTGCTCTGCCTGGGTTCCGCGGACGGGCCGCGCCGCTGGGCCTTGCTGGTGCTCCTGATGACCCTGGTGGGCCTCACCGCCACCGGCCTCTTCTTCGGCTACGTGCGCCAGGGGCTTCTCTACCTTCCCCTGTGGCTGACCCTCTCCGCCGCCGCGCTCACCGCCATCGCCCGCCGCTTCACCCACCGCGGCGCCGGCTGGCACCTCGCGCCGCCCGGCGAGACCGATCCATCCCCACGCCTGCTGAAGATCCTCGCCGGCCTCGCCGCCGTCCTCCTGATCCTCGAAGGCTGGGGGGCCGGCGCCGACCGCAACTACAAAGCCACCGGAAACACGATTGCCGGCTCAAAGTACCTGAACCGCGACGAGCCGATGCGGATCGAGGTGTTGCCGGCGAAGGAGTAGGAAAGGACGGCAAGGTCACCAGGGACCTCAAGGACGAAGACCAAAGACCCGACCTTGGAGTCCTTGGTGTCCTTGGCGTCCTTGGCTTCTCACGGCGCCAGCACCACCTTCGTGCACCCTTCCAGCTTGCGATTGAACAGGTCATAACCGCGCGGCCCTTCGGAGAGCGGCAGGCGGTGCGAGAAGAGCGCTCCCAGGTCATAGCGACCGGATTCGAGCAGCGGCAGAAGCCGGGGCATCGCATCGCGGGCGGAGGCACGGCCGGCACGGTAGGTGAGATTGCGGGCGTAGATCTCACCGGGGGCGATGGCGAGGTTGCTCTCGGTGTGCACCCCCACGGCGGCGATGGTGCCGCCGGGGCGGACCAGGTCGAAGGCCTGCCGGGTCGCCTGGGGGCTGCCCACCGCCTCCACCACCGCGTCGGCGCCGCGGCCTTCGGTGGCGTCGCGCACCCGGGCCGCCGGGTCGTCCCGCACGTTCAGACCCACCGCACCCCAGCGCTCGGCCAGAGCCAGACGCTCGGGCAACGCATCGAGAGCAAAGACGACCTCCGCGCCCAGCTCGCGGGCGGCGATCACCGCCATCAGGCCGACCGGACCGCAGCCGACGACCGCCACCACGGCTCCCGGCCCGGCTCCTGCCGAGGTGGCCCCGAACCACCCGGTGGCCAGGACGTCACCGGCCAGGAGCGCCGTCTCGGCCGGCACGCCTTCCGGCACGCGCACCAGCGTCGCGTCCGCGAGAGGCACCCGTACCAGGTCCGCCTGGGCGCCATGCAGGCCCTTCCCCTTCTCCACCCAGCCGAAGAGCTCGCCGCGCTCGCAGCGGGAGGTGAGGCCGGCGCGGCAATAGAAGCACGCGCCGCAGCTCGTAGTGAACGGGCTCACCACCCGGTCCCCCGGCTGCCACCCGGTCACCCCCTGCCCCACCTCCACCACCTCGCCGGCAAACTCGTGGCCCATCACCGTTCCTGCATCGAGCCCGGTCTCCAGGCCGTTGTAGATGTGGAGGTCCGAGCCGCAGATGGCCGCGGCCTCGACCCGCACCAGGACATCCCCAGGGTCTGCGAGGGCCGGATCGGGCACGGTGGTGTGACGCACCCGCCCCACCGCGTCGAAGAGGAGAGCCTGCATGCCCTACCGCCGCAGCAGCTTGAACGCGATGTTGCGGCCCATCCCCACCCCGTAGGCGAGGTGGATCCACAGCATCGCCTGGTGCTCCAGCAGATACGCCGCGGCAAGCCCACCTGCGTCGACCGGCTCGAAGCCGAGGTCCGCGGCGAGCGAAGCGGCGACCTGCTTGGCGCCTGTGTCGTCACCGCAATAGAGCATGGTGGCCCCGGAGCCGCCATAGTGGGGGTCCGCCATGTTGCCGGCACCGGTCGAGTTGAACACCTTGACCACCCGGGCACCCGGTGCCCAGGCCGCGATCTGCTCGGCGGCGGAGCGGGCGCCTCCGGTGTCGAGGCCGGAGAGGTCCGGTTTGAGGGGGTTGATGCAGTCGAAGACGATCTTGCCGGCGAGCCCGCCCGCGGCCTCGATCACCTCCTGCGTGGCACCCCAGGGCATGGCCAGCACCACCACCTCGGCCCCGGCGACCGCTGCGTCGACCGCGTCGGCCCGAGCCCCCGTCGCCTGCACGACCTCGGCGACTTTCGGCTTCCCCGCATCGCGGACGCCGAAGACCACCTCGTGGCCCGCCTTGACGAATCCCTGCCCCAACGCGCTTCCGACACTGCCTGTTCCGATGATCGCGATCTTCATGTGTCTCCTCTCGTGATCGACCGGCCAGCAGGGCCGGCGATGGGCGCGCCCGTGCGCAGCGGAGCGCCCCGGGCGGCGTCTTTGTACAACCTCCATCCACCAGCCGTGGAAGAGGAATCAGCCCGCCGGGCGCCTCACCGGCAGCGGCGAGCCGGGTGGCGCGGAGGCCACCTGCCAGAAGTCGAGCTCATAGGCTTGCAGGAGCCGCGCCGACCGCCGCACATCCCGCGGGCAGGCTCCCTCCTGCAGACCGGCGGCGATGACCTCGATGGCATCCTCCTCAAAGCCGGGAATCGGCTCGGCGAAGAAGGAGAAGAACTCGATCTCGTCGAGCCTGAACCCGTACACCTCCACCAGCGCATCGCGCACCCGCGCCATGTTCTCGCCGAAGACCCCGAAATTGACCAGAAAGGAGGCGGCCGCAGACGCGCGATCCGCATTCGAGGCGATCCAGGCGACCCGCGACGGGTAGGTCTGCGCCGCGGGCCGCGGCTCATAGGCGGCCAGGTCCGCCTCGGTGAGGCCGACGTTGCCGGCAAAATCGAGCAGAAGCGGCAAGGCGAGAGTCTCCCCGAAGGCCAGGTCGCCGAAGAAATGACTGCCCTGAGGCGTATCCCAGCGGGCGGCCATCTGGGTGAAGCTGTTCAGGTCACTGTGGATGATGCTGTACTCCTCGGCCGCCACGGCGGCGATCTTGTCGAGCGAAGCCGTCCCGGCTTCCACCTGCGCCACGAACGGAACGTTGCGGATCTGGTTCTCGACACCGGCAAGGTCGACACGGATCTGCGCCACAAGCCGGCGCGCCTTCGCCCGCGCCGCCGGCAAGCTGTTGGGCGCGCCGCACACGTCGAGCTCGCCGGCCGCAGCCGGCAAACCGGAGGCCGTCAGAACCAGCCCCATGAGGACAGTTGGGAGCAGCAGCTTTGATTGCATCGCTTTATACCTCCAGTGTCCCGAGTGTGGCACAGGCACTGTCGCACAGACAACAGCCCCCGGAGCGCCACCGAGGGGGTTGCTATGCGTCGGCCCGCTTCAGATAGAACTTCATCACACCCGCTTCATGCCCGCGCGGCTGATCACCCACGGGCGCACCGTGGAGGGGTGAGAGAACCGGGCCGGTCCCTGCGTTACCCTCTCGCTGCTGTAGACTTCCCGTGAGCGCTCCCCAGCGCGCCGGAAGCCGTCCACCACCGACTCAGAAGGAGGAACCTCCATGCCTCGCCGCGTCAATGACCCCCGGGATCGTGCAACCACCCAGCCCTCCGTCCCCACCGGCCCCCGCCGCGGTGTCGGATTCCGCCTCCTGCCGGGAGCCACCTCGTTCCGCAACGTCCCCATCAACCAGGACCAGCATCCCTTCGGCGATCATCGGATGGACGATCTGCCCCCCATCCCGCTGGAGCAGTCGGCGAAGCGCTATCCGGACTATGCCCAGGGCTTCAACCTCAAGTCGGTGGATCAATATCTGGTGGGCCTCTGGCGGGCGCGCCGGATTCCCGGGCTGACCCCGGAAGAGCACGCGCAATTCGACGGTATTCCGACGGCCGAAGAGTGGTACGACGTGGCCTTCAGCGAAGACCGCCGCGTCATCAACACCTGGGCCGAGCTCAACGCGACCTCCGCCTTCGATCCGGCCACCTTCGACATCAGCGCCGCCTACGGGGCGCTCGATCCGGCCGGGAAGGCCGTCATCCAGGGTCTCATCCAGATCCTGTCGAGCCGCAAGAGCTGAGAACCGAGGGCGGGAGGGAGCCCGGCCCTATCCCTCCCGCCGCACCGCGCTCTCGTGCCAGCGGTGGAGCAGGAGCCAGGTGAGGCCGGAGAGCGCCGCCCAGAGGAGCACACCGGCCGCCGAGAGGAGGGCCAGGGCCGCGAACATGCGGGGGATCTCCAGGTTGTAGCCCGACTCCAGAATCCGCCAGGCCAGACCGGAGGCGGTGCCACCGCTCCCGGCCACGAGCTCCGCCACCACCGCCCCGATCAGGGCGAGCCCGCCGCTGATCCGTAGTCCTCCCAGAAAATAGGGCAGGGCCGCGGGCAGCCGCACCCGCCGGAACACCTGCCAGCGCGAGGCTCCATAGAGCCGCAGCAGATCGAGCAGATGGTGGTCGGCGCTGTTGAGCCCCAGGGTGGTGTTGGCCACCATCGGAAAGAACGCCGCGATGCCGGCACAGAGGACCAACGCGAGCCGGACGTCGCGCACCCAGATCAGGAGGAGGGGTGCGATCGCCACGATCGGCGTGACCTGGAGAACCACCGCGAGCGGGAAGAAGCTCCGCTCGATCCAGCGCGATTGCGCCAGGAGCACCGCGAGGCCGCCACCCAGGACGACGGCGGCGAGCAGCGCCTGGCCGGTGACCGCCAACGTGAAGAGGAGCGACGGGAACAGCGTCGGCCAGCTCTCGCCGAGGGCGGCGGCGATCCGGAGAGGCCCCGGCAGGATGTACTCGGGAATCTGCCGCCATCGAACCAGCGCCTCCCAGGCGGCGAGAAACAGCCCGACCACCACCAGAGGCGGCCCCCCCATCGTGGACCACCCGATTCTCAGGGTCATTCTTTGCGTCCCTCCGGATCGACGGTCGCTGCCCCGCCTCTCAAAGAGGATAACATCCCGAACCCGCAGCCCCTGACACCCCCCTCGCTCCCCCCGCACCCTCCCCTTCTTCCGCGTTTTCGCTCGAAACGGTTCGCATCCTCCCCTCACTCCGGGGCAAGCCATCCAGTTGCGAAGTCACCGGAGCCGCTCGCGCACCCCGGGCTCTCCGTGACGATACGGGCTTCCATGGAGGAAGCCCGCAGGGATCTCTCCAAGGAGACGACATGAAAAGAAGTTCTCTGCTGTTTTCGTTGGCCGCCACGGCGGCTCTGCTGGTCACCGCCCCGGCTGCCTGGGCGCTCCCCTGCTCGTGCACGACCTCGTTCTACGGGACGGCCGGCAACGACACGATCTATGGAACGGGTGGATCGGACTGCCTCCACGGGAGCTATGGCGATGACAACCTGAGTGGAGGCGGCGGCAACGACTGTGTCTATGGCGCCGAGGGGAACGACCACCTGTACGGCGGCGCCGGCGGCGACCAGCTCTACGGCGGCGTGTTCACGGTCGGCGATCCGGCCGACGTCGACACCATCGACGGCTGGACCGAAGCCGACACCATCGACGGCTGGACCCAGAACGACACGATCTGGGGCGGCACCGGGGGCGACGCCATCTACGGATATGGCGGCAACGACATCATCGGCGGCGAGGGGGACCACGACTACCTCTTCGGCGAGACCGGCAATGACTCCGTCAATGGCGGCGACGGCGTCGACGTGGTCAACGGTGGTTCCGGGGTCGACGCCTGCACCGGCGAAACCCTGATCGACTGCCCGTAAGAGCTCCTGTCGGCAGGGGCGTTGCCGGAGTCTCTTCGGCAACGCCCCTGCGTACTGTCTCGACCTCTAAGGAGATCGTCCGGATGTATGGAATGTCTCGTCTGTCGGTGTGCCTTGCTGCGCTTCTTCTCTGCTGTGCCGGCCCCTCCCCCGCCGCGGGGTCCTCGGCGCCGGCAGGGCCGGCCCTCACGGGGATGGTCCTCTCTCCTGCCGGGCAACCGCTCCCCGGTGTGCGCGTCGAGCTGCGGCCGGTGCTCTCGGGGTACACGCAGAGCCTGCTCAGCCTGGAAGACCCGGAGGAACCCTCTGCGGTGGCGGTGGCCACCACCGACGCCGCCGGGCGGTATGCCCTGCGTGCCCCGGAGACCGGGATCTGGCGCGTCACCGTACGGAGCCCGGGGATGGTCACGCTGCACTTTCCGGTCCTCCCCCTGGCGGGTCCGCGGGAGCTTCCCCCGGCCCCCCTCACGGCGGATGCGGGCGCCCCGCTCCTCCTCACCGACCAGGCCGGGAAACCTCTCGCCGGGGCCTGGATCGCCGCCTCCGCCTCCGGACAGCCGGCCGGCGGGATCTTCCCGGCGGATTGGCGGCCGGCGCCGCAGGTGGGACGCACCGACGGCCGGGGCTCCCTCTCCCTGGAACGCCGGGACGGCGAGACGCTGGAGGTGAGCGTCTTCCTCCCGGGACGGGCCGAGACCGTGCGGAGCGGCTTCACCGGCGGCTCCCTGCAGATCCCCGCCGGCGGCGAGACCGCCCGGGACCTTCGAGTGGTCTCCCGAAGCGGCGAGCCGATCCCGGACACCGCGGTACGGATCGGTCCTCGCGCCTGGCCCGCCGGACGGGCCGATGCGCAGGGACGGCTTCGCCTGCCGCTGCCCGCCTCCGGCTCCGCCGCTCTCCTCCTGCTGACCCGGGACGGCCGCCAGGCCACCGTACAGGTCCCCGCTCCGTCTCCGGGCGGGCAGGAAACCTCCTTCACCCTCCCCCTGCCGCTCACCCTCGCCGGACGGATCGTCGACAGCCAGGGCCGGAAACCGGTGACGGGAGCTCTCGTCTGGGCGTCCGCCGATCCGGGCGCTTTCGTGCGCACCGACGCCGGGGGCCGGTTCCGCCTCACCGTGCCCACCCGCCGCCGCTTCGAGGCCGAAGTGCTCGCGGCGGGCTTCCTACCGCGCAAGGTGGCGATCCCCGGTCCCCAACTCGCGGGCGGCCAGGCCCTGACGGTGGCTCTGGACCGCGCGGGAGCGCTGCGCGGGCAGGTGGTCGACCCACAAGCGCGCCCTCTCGCGGGTGTCCTGATCACCGCCGTACCTGCCGCCGCCCGCGGCGACCGGGCGCTCGATCCGTCCGATCCGGTGGCGGAGCGGACGGTCAGCGATGCACAAGGACGGTTCGAGCTGCGCCTCCTGCGGCCGGCCCAGGACTACGAGGTGCGCGCCCGGCGCAACGGCTCCTTCCCCACCGCCCGCACCGCCACGGTGGGCGATCCGGCGGAGCCGCCGCACCGCCTCACCCTGGTGCTCGCACCCGCCCGCGGTGCCCGCGGACGGGTGCAGGACCCGGAGGGCCGGCCGGTGGCGGGTGCGGAGGTCACCCTGCGTCCCGCTTTGCGGCCCGGTGCGCCCCGCGCCCTGCCGCTCTCTGGAGAAGCGCCTGCCGCGGAACCCGAGGCCCCCACCGTGCGGAGCGACGAGACCGGTGCCTTCACGCTCACCGCCTGTCCGGCCGCGGAGATCGAGCTGACCGTGCGCCGCGCCGGGTTTGCTCCCGCCCTCCTTCCCGCCCTGCGCCTGCCTGCCGGAGCCGGACCGGCGGACCTGGGGACCATCGTCCTGCGTCCCGGAGTCCCCCTCACCAGCCGCGTCGTAGGCCCCAACGGCCGGCCGGCCGGCGGCGCCGAGGTCTTCGCGCTGCGCGATCCGGTGGACGTGAACGGCGTCGGCCGGGTGCTCGGGAAACGCAAGCCCGCGGCCACGGCCGGCACGGACGGCCGCTTCACGATCCAGGACCTCTCGCCGGGAACGCCGATCCACCTGGCCGTGCGGGCCGCCGGCTATCTCACGGCCCGGGTGCGCGCCGTGCGTCCCCCCTTGGCCGCTCCTCTCGTCATCCGCCTGGAGCCCGAGAACCTCCTGGCCGGGCGGGTTGTCGACGGCCAGGGAGAGCCGGTGGCCGGAGCCCGTCTCGAGCTGCGTTGGCAGGCCATCCTCCCGGAAGATCCAGACATCCGGCTCGGCGATCCCGTGCTCCAGAGCGCCCGCTCGGAAGCCGACGGCCGCTTCACCCTGCGCGGCATCCCGGCGGGCGGCTCCCTGCTCGGGGTCTCCGCCCAGGGCTTCGTGGCGCGCGAGGGGATCGAGGTCGACCTGCCGCGCCCGGCGGCGGCCGGCGAGCTTCGACTCGAGCTCGACCGCGGCGCTCTCCTCCAGGGACGGGTCAGCACGACCGCCGGAGACCCGGTGCCCGCCGTCCACGTCGCTCTCGGCGGGGCCTCCGCGAGCACGGACGACGACGGCCTCTACTGGCTCGAAGGAGCCAAGCTCGGACGCCAGGAGGTCCTCTTCTTCCACCCGAGCCGGGGACGTATCCAGAAGGACTTCGACATCCAGCCGGGCGTCAACATGCTGGACATCTCTTTGGATCCCGGAGTCGAGGTCACCGGCCGGGCCGTCGACGACCGCGGCCGGCCTCTGTCCGGTGCCCGCATCGAGCTGGCCTCCTGGGACCGCTTCGAGCTGCGCCGGCTCCAGGACGTCACCGGCGAGGACGGCCGCTTCCGCCTGGCGCCGGTCCCCCCGGGCCGCTACCGGCTCTCCGCCGCCGCCGAAGGCTTCGCGGACACCGAGCTCCCTCAGCCGGTGACGGTGGCCGCCGAGCCGCCCCCGCCGCTCGACATCGCGCTCTCCCGCGGTGCCACCGTCTCCGGCCGCATCCTGGGGCTCTCCCCCGAGGACCTGGCCCAGGTGGAGGTGACCGCCGCCGCCGACACCGGCGCCGAGGCCGCCGTCTGGACCGATGGCCGGGGCCGCTACGAAGCCGGACCCCTGACGCCGGGGGATTGGACCCTGTCGGCCATTCTCTGGAGTGGCCAGCGGCGGGCCCGGGCGCGCCTCGCCGTCGGCGCATCCGACCGCGAGATCGTGCGTGACCTGGAGTTCGAGAAGCGCCTCACCCTCACCGCCCAGGTGCTCGCCGACGGCGAGCCGCTCCCTGACGCCCGGGTCTCCCTGCGCGGCCGGAACGTCGCGGCCGACCGCACCGCCCTGACCGACTACGACGGCCGCGTCCGCATCGACGACCTCGAGCCGGACACCTATTCCGTCGGCGTCTCCCAGACCCAGAAGCTGCTCATCCACAACGACCAGGTGGACCTGCGAGAGGACCGCGACCTGGTGATCCGCTTCGAGACGGCGACCTTGGACGGCCGGGTGGCCAGCGCGGCCGACGGCGCGCCGGTGGCGGACGCCGCGGTCTCTCTACGCCCTCTCGAAGGGCCGGACTACATGGTCTCCACCGGCACCAAGGACGACGGCCGTTTCGCGATGTACCACGTGCAGCCCGGCCGCTACCGGCTGGAAGCCCGCGCCCAGGGATTCACCGCGGCGAGCCAGGAGATCCAGCTCGCCGGTGGCCAGGAGGTCGACGGAATCGACATCAGCCTCGAACCGGCGGCGGGCGCGAAGCTCCGGGTCCGCCTCGCCTCGGGCGAGGTGCCGGGGCTCGTCCACGTCCTGGCGCGCGACGCGTCCGGCGTCACCGTGCTCGCCGACACCCGCCCGGCCGACACGACGGGTACCATCGACCTGGCATCCCTCCCGGCCGGTGCCTGGACCCTCTTCGCCGCCGCCGAAGGGGGCGCCGTGACCGGCACACCGCTCGTGGTCCCCGCCGATCCCCTCTCCCTCACACTCCCCCCGGCGGGCCGGCTCCTGGTGCGGGTCTCCGCCCTCCTCGCCTCGGGCCTGCAAGGGACGGTTCGCCTTCTCACCGCGGACCAGCAACCGTTCTGGACCCTCGGCCCCGGCGGCTCCATCGTCACCGCCTGGCCCCTCCTCGACGGCAAGGCCCTCCTCGACGGCGTTCCGGCCGGGACCTGGCTCCTTCAGGTGGAGACGCCGGACGGCCAGCGCTGGAACGGGATGGCGGTGACCGCGGGAACCGCGGAAACGGCGGTGACGATCGAATGAAAGACGGTGGACTTGTGGCGGCTCATCGCATCGCCTCCGCCAGCGTCTCCGAGACCTGCCGGCAGGTGCGCAGGTAGACCGCGGACTCACGAAACTCCGCTCCCCGCACCGCCGAGGCCCCCACCCCCACCTCCC
>DIHE01000092.1:0-387 GCA_002420005.1 Holophagales bacterium UBA5704
TGGGGGGGCGGACGTTCGTGCCGGCCGCGCTGAAGCGCGGCGCCGCCGCCGTGGCCGGCCCGCTTCCCGCCGGCGGGCGGCCCGCCGGCCTCGCCGTGCCCTGGGTCGAGCTGGACGATCCGCGCGCCCTGCTCGGCCCGCTGGCGGTCCGCGCCTACGGCGAGCCGCAGCGCGAGCTGGTGCTCGCCGGGGTCACCGGAACGAACGGCAAGTCGACCACCGCGACCCTGCTCACCGCCCTGCTGGAGGCGGCGGGAAAGCCGGCCGGCTTCATCGGTACGCTCGGCTACCGCTTCGGCGGGCGCACGTTCCCCGGCGGCCGCACCACCCCCGAAGCCTCGGACCTCTTCCGCACGCTGCGCCGGATGCGCGAGGCGGGCGCCGCGG
>DIHE01000092.1:598-22834 GCA_002420005.1 Holophagales bacterium UBA5704
GATGCGCGAGGCGGGCGCCGCGGCCGTGGCGATGGAGATCTCCTCACACGCCCTGGAGATGGGGCGGGTGAACGGCCTGGAGCTCGACGTGGCGCTGTTCACCAACCTGAGCCGCGACCACCTGGACTTCCATCCGGACATGGAGAGCTACTTCCAGGCCAAGCGGCGGTTGTTTGACCTGTTGAAGCCCGGCGCCCGGGCGGTGGTCAACCTCGACGACCCCTGGGGCCGGCGCCTCGCCGCCGAGAGGCCGGAGGCCCTGACCTTCGGGGCCGATGGCGCGGTGACGGTCGAGGATGTGACCCTCGACGCCCGCGGCATCCGCGGCGCGATCCGCACGCCGCGCGGGGAGATCCGCTTCACCACCCGCCTGCTCGGCCGCTACAACCTGTCGAACCTCCTCGCGGCGGTGGCCGGCGCCGAGGCCCTGGGCCTCCCGCACGACGCCATCGCGCAGGCGCTCGCCGCCGAGCGGCCGGTCCCCGGGCGCATGGAACCGGTCGACCGCGGCCAGCCGTTCGCGGTGTTCGTCGACTATGCCCACACCGACGCGGCGCTCGCAGCGGCGCTCGGTTCGGCCCGCGAGATGGTGGGCATCGAGAAGGTCGCGGTGGTCTTCGGCTGCGGCGGCGACCGCGATCCGGGGAAGCGCCCGATCATGGGCAAGGTCGCCGGCGAGCTGGCCGACCTCCCCATCGCCACCTCGGACAACCCGCGCAGCGAAGACCCGCTGGCCATCCTCGCCGCCGTGGAGGAAGGGCTCCGCGCGAGCGGCAACACGGACTTCCGCCTCGTGCCCGACCGGCGCGAGGCGATCCGCCAGGCGCTCGCCGCGGCCG
Organism: Holophagales bacterium UBA5704; assembly: GCA_002420005.1. Classification (GTDB taxonomy): domain Bacteria; phylum Acidobacteriota; class Thermoanaerobaculia; order Multivoradales; family UBA5704; genus UBA5704. The sequence goes on from DIHE01000092.1 coordinate 1,438, forward strand.
GCCCGGGCTGGGCGGTGCTGGTGGCGGGCAAAGGGCACGAGAACGAACAGATCGTGGGAGACCGGAAGATTCCGTTCTCCGATTTCGCCGAGATCGAGACGGCGTTGGAGGAGCGTTTTGGCTCGCCTGTCCGTCGCTGAGATCGCCCGCGCGATGAACGGCCGGATCGTCCAGGGCGATCCGGCCGCGGCATGCTCCGGTGCTGCGATCGACTCCCGCAAGATCCGGGGCGGCGAGGTCTTCTTCGCCTTTGCGGGCGAGCAGACCGACGGGCACCGCTTCGTCGGCGACGCCCTGGCGCGCGGCGCCGGGGCGGCGGTGGTGCAGGCGGGAGCCTGGACACCGGACGGCTCCGACCGATCCGCCGGAGCGATCCTCGAGGTGGCGGACACCTTCGAGGCTCTGCACGCGCTGGCTCATGCGGTGCGCTCGCGGGGGGTACCGGCGCGGCTCGTGGGGATCACCGGCTCGGCGGGCAAGACCACCACCAAGGAGCTGCTCGGCGCCATCCTCGCCGCGCGCTACGGCGACAAGGTGGCGTGGACGCCGGGGAACCTCAACAACCTGTACGGCTTCCCGCTGTCCCTCTTGAACGTCCCCGACGGCACCGAATGGATGGTGGCTGAGATGGGCATGTCGACGCCGGGCGAGCTGCGCCAGCTCAGCCTCCTGGGGCGGCCGGACGCGGCGGCGTTCACCCTCGTCCGGCCGGCGCATCTGGAGTTCTTCGGCACCGTCCAGGCGATCGCCGAGGCGAAGGCGGAGCTGCTCGCCGGCTTGGCGGAGGACGGGCTGATCGCGGCCAACGCGGACGATCCCGAGGTCGTCCGCATCGTCCGCCGCCATGCCGCACGCCCAGAGTGGCGCGGCCGGGTGGTGTGGTACGGCATCCATGCGGAGACCGCGGAGATGCGCGCCCGCCACCTGATGCAGGAACCCGAAGGCGTGGGCAGCCGGTTCCGCCTGGAGGCGGCCGGAGAGCAACAGGACGTGCGGCTGCCGCTCCACGGCCTGTACAACGTGGAGAACTGCCTGGCCGCCGCGGCCTGCGCCTGGGGGCTCGGCCTCACCCTGCGCGAGATCGCCGGCGCCGTGAGGAGCGTCCAGCCGGCCGCCATGCGCGGCATCGTGCACCGGGTCACCGGCCCGCGCGGCTCCTATACGCTGGTCGACGACTCCTACAACTCGAACCCCGATGCCCTCGGCAAAGCGTTGGAGGGGGCGCGCAACCTGCCCGGAAGCCGCTGGATCGCCGTGCTCGGCGACATGCTGGAGCTCGGGCCGGACGGCCCCCGCTACCACCGCGAGCTCGGCGAGCGGGCCGCCCAGCTCGGCTTTGCCGCGGTTCTCGGCGTCGGCGAGCTGGCGCGCGAGCTGGCCGCCGGGGCGCGGACGGCCGGCTCCGGCGCCTCCTGGCAGCCCGATGCCGCCGCCGCCGCCGCCTGGGCCGAAGCCGAAGCGCGCGCCGGGGACGTCCTCCTGGTCAAAGGATCGCGGGGCGTGAAGCTCGATCTCGTGGTGCGGCGTCTCTTGGGGGGCGCCGAGTCCCGGGCGGCGGGGGAGGGCCGCGCCTGATGCTCTACCACCTGCTCTATCCGCTGCACGAGCAGTTCGCGCTGTTCAACGTCTTCCGCTACATCACGTTCCGGGCGGCGGGAGCGATCGTCACGGCCCTGCTGCTCTCCTGGCTGCTGGGGCCGTGGTTCATCCGCACGTTGCGCCGCCTGTCGGTGGGGCAGAACATCCGCGACGTCGGGCCGCAGGCGCACCAGATCAAGGCCGGCACCCCCACCATGGGCGGGCTGCTCATCCTGTTCGCCACCCTGGTGCCGACCCTCCTCTGGGCCGACCTCCAGAACGTCTACGTCTGGCTGGTGGTGATGGTCACCGCCGGCTTCGGGATCGTCGGCTTCCTCGACGACTACCTGAAGGTGCGGCGCGGCCGGAGCCTGGGGCTCACCGCGCGGCAAAAGCTGCTCGGCCAGATCCTCGTCGCCTCCGCGCTCGGGCTGAGCCTCCTCTACGTCGGGTTCGATCCGGCTCTGACCTTCCCGTTCTTCAAAAAGGTCGTGCTGAATCTGGGGTTCCTCTACATCCCCTTCGTGGTGCTCGTCCTGGTCGGCGTTTCGAACGCGGTCAACCTGACCGACGGCCTCGACGGGCTGGCGATCGGTGCCACCACGGTGGCGGCGGCGACCTACGCCGTGTTCACCTACGTGGCGGGCCACAAGGTGATCTCCGGATACCTGCAGCTCTCCTTCGTGCCGGGGGTGGGCGAGGTGGCGGTCTTCTGCGGTGCGATGGTCGGCGCCGGGCTCGGTTTCCTCTGGTACAACGCGCACCCCGCCGAGGTGTTCATGGGCGACGTCGGGTCGCTCTCGCTCGGCGGTGCGATCGGCGGCGTCGCGGTGCTCGCCAAGCAGGAGATCCTGCTCGCCCTGGTCGGCGGCCTGTTCGTGCTGGAGGCGCTCTCGGTGATCATCCAGGTCACCTCGTTCAAGCTGCGCAAGAAGCGGGTCTTCCGCATGGCCCCCTTGCACCACCACTTCGAGCTCTGCGGCTGGGCCGAGCCGAAGGTCATCGTGCGCTTCTGGATCCTCTCGATCCTCTTTGCGCTCCTCTCTCTTTCGACCCTCAAGTTGCGATGAGAGCACCCTGGGGCAACGGCCGCCTGGAGCGGGTTCTGGTGTACGGGCTGGGATTGTCCGGCCGCGCCGCGGCCCGCCTCCTCCTCTCGCGCGAGGTCTCCGTGGTCGCCGTCGATGCGCGGCCGGAGGAGAAGCTCGACCTCGCCGATCTCCACACGTTCGCGGCGACCGCCAAGGGGAAGCTGGAGATCCTGGCCGGCGCCGAGCCGGACGGCCTGCCGGCCGGCAAGATCGACGCCGTGGTGGTCTCCCCGGGTGTCCCGATGGACCGGCCGCTCCTCGCCGCCGCGCGCGCCCGGGGAGCGCCGGTGATCGCCGAGGTCGAGCTGGCCCACCCGCTCATCCAGGGACCGATCGTGGCGATCACCGGCAGCAACGGCAAGAGCACCACCACTGCGCTCACCGGCGCCATGGTGCGCGCCGCCGGCATCCCGGTGGAGGTGTGCGGCAACATCGGCGTGCCGCTCATCGGCCTCGTCGAGGGCCCGCCCGGCCGCGCCTTCGTGGTCGAGCTGTCGAGCTTCCAGGTCGACGGCCTGGTGACGTTCAAGCCGCGTGCCGCCGCCCTGCTCAACCTCTCGGAGGATCACCTCGACCGCTATGGCTCGATGGCCGCCTACGTGGCCTCCAAGAAACGTCTCTTCCTGCCCATGGACTCCGCAGGAATCGCCGTGCTGAACGCCGACGACCCGGAGGCCGCCGACGCGGCCACCGAGGCGCGCAAGCGCTGGTTCTCGCGCCGCGGCCGGGTGCTCGACGGCTGCTGGGCCACGCCGGACGGCCGGGTGCTGGAAGTGACCCCCGGGGAGCCGGACGTGTACCTGTTCGACGCCGCCGACGTGCCGCTCGCCGGGGTGCAGAACCTGGAGAACGCGATGGCCGCCGCCCTCCTCGCCCGTGCCATCGGCGCCGAGCCGGCGGAGATCCGCCGCGGCCTGCGCAGCTTCCAGGGCCTCCCCCACCGCATGCAGCGGGCCGGCGAGAGGAACGGCGTCGTCTTCTACGACGATTCCAAGGGGACCAATCCCGGCGCCACCCTCAAGTCCCTGGAAGGGTTCGCCGACGGCACCGTCCACCTCATCCTGGGCGGGCGCAACAAAGGCGCCGACCTCGCGGTCCTCACTCCTCTCGTGCGGCAGAAGGCGCGCCGCGTCTACCTGATCGGCGAGGCCGCCGAGGAGTGCGCCGCCGCCCTGGGAGACGCCGTGCCGTTCGAACGGTCGGAGACCCTGGACCGGGCGGTGCGCGCGGCGGCGGCGCAGGCGGTGGCCGGCGAGGCCGTGGTGCTCTCTCCGGCCTGCGCGAGCTTCGACCAGTTCCGCAGCTTCGTCCACCGCGGCGAGGTGTTCCAAGCGCTCGTCCGCGAGCTTCTGGAAGGAGGGCCGGATGGCCAAGAAGCTCGCGGTTGACCGGGTGCTGTTCACCACCGTCGTGCTGCTCCTCTCGTTCGGGCTGGTGATGGTGTACTCGGCGAGCGCCGCCTTCGCGCGCGGCAGCGGTGTCTGGACCTCGTTCCTGGTCAAGCAGGCGGTGGCGGCCGGGCTCGGGATGGTCCTCATGATCGGCCTGATGTCGATGGACTATCGCCACCTGCGCCGGCCGGCGGTGCTCTACTCCGTGCTCGGGGTGGAGCTGGTCCTCCTGGTGGCGGTGCTGTTTGCGCCGGAGCTCAATGCGACGCGCCGCTGGTTCTTCGTGGCCGGCGTCTCCGTGCAGCCGTCGGAGCTCGCCAAGCTCGCCCTCATCCCGTTCCTCGCCTCGCTGATCGAGAAGCAGGAGGAGAACGTCAACCGCGCTGCGTTCCTCGTGCCGGCGGCCTTGCTCACCGCCCTCCTCGCCGGCCTGATCCTGTTGCAGCCGGACATGGGGACGGCCGTCCTGCTGGGGGCCGTCGCGTTTCTCATGGCCTTCCTCGGCGGGCTCTCCTGGCGCTACCTGGCGGGTGCGTTCGCCCTGGTGCCACCGCTCATCGCCGCCCTGGTGTGGATGGAGCCCTACCGGCGCGAGCGGCTGTTCGCGTTCATCGATCCGGAGAAGGACCCCCTGGGGAGCGGTTTCCAGGCGTTGCAGTCGCTGATCGCCGTGGGCTCCGGAGGCCTCTTCGGGCTGGGCGCGGGCAAGAGCGTGCAGAAGCTCTACTTCCTGCCGCACCCGGAGTCGGACTTCATCTTCTCGATCGTCGCCGAGGAGCTGGGCATGCTGGGCGCCCTCGCGGTGGTCGCCGCGTTCGGCGTCCTCGCCTGGCGCGGTTTCCGCGCCGGGCAGAAGGCGCCGGACCTGTTCGGCCGTTATCTCGGCTGGGGGCTCACCGGCGTGCTCGTCCTGCAGGCTCTGATCAACGTGAGCGTCACCGTGGCGCTCCTCCCCACCAAGGGGATTCCGCTGCCGTTCATCTCGTATGGCGGCTCGTCCCTGGTGGTCACCCTGTGCGCCTGCGGCGTGCTGCTCAACGTGTCGCAACACGGCTGATGGAACGGACGCATGCAATGCCCGGATCGACTCCCTCCCTGCACGTCCTGCTCGCCGGTGGCGGCACCGGAGGCCACATCTTCCCTGCGCTCGCGGTGGGGGAGGAGCTGGTGTCCCGGGGGTGGCGGGTGAGCTTCGCGGGCTCCGCGAGCGGGCTGGAGGCGCGGCTGGTGCCCGAGCGCGGTATCGCCTTCCATGCCCTCCCCGCCCGGCCGCTGGTCGGCCGGGGCCTCGTCGCCAAGGTGCAGGCGCTCGCCGTCGCCGCCCGCTCGGCGTTCGCCGCCGCGGGCCTGCTGCGGCGCATCGGCGCGCAGGTGGTCCTGGGCACCGGCGGCTACGCCTCGGCACCCGCGGTGCTCGGCGCCCGGCTCGCCCGGCGGCCGGTCCTCCTGCTGGAGCCCAACGCCCGCGCCGGGGTCGCCAACCGCCTGGCCTCGCGCTGCGCGAGCGGCGCCGCGGTGGGCTGGAGCGCCACGGCGAAAGACCTGCGTTGCCCCTCCTGGGTGACCGGCGTGCCGGTGCGCGCGGCGTTCTTCGCGGTGCCCGCCGAGCTGCCGCCGGCCCCGCTGCGCCTCCTCGTGCTCGGCGGCAGCCAGGGGGCACAGTCGATCAACCAGGCGCTCCCCGCGGCCATCCGCCGGCTCTCCGGGAGCCATCCGGCGCTCCGCGTTCTGCACCAGGCCGGGGCGCGCAACCTGGAGGCCGCCCGCGCCGCCTGGGCGGAGGCGGGCTTCGCCGGTGACGAACGGATCGAGGTGGTGCCGTTCCTCGACGACGTGGCCGCCGCGATGGCGGCGAGCCACCTCCTCGTCTCGCGCGCCGGAGCCATCACCCTGGCCGAGATCTGCGCCGCCGGCCGCGCCTCGCTGCTCGTCCCTCTCTCCCTGGCGCAGGGGCACCAGGTGGACAACGCCAAGGTGCTCGTCGACGCCGGAGCCGCCGCGATGATCCTCTCCGCCGAGCTGACCCCGGAGCGGCTGGCCGACCGCCTCGGCGAGCTCCTTGGCGAGCTCCCTGGAGACCTGTCGCGCCTCGCCACCATGGGCCGCGCCGCCCGGAGCCTCGCCCATCCGCGGGCGGTGGCCGAGATCGCCGACCGCCTCGAAGCGCTGGGAGGGGTCCGCTGATGTTCAACCAGTTCACCGACCTGTCGCGGATCCACTTCATCGGCATCGGCGGCGCCGGGATGAGCGGCATCGCCGAGATCCTCGCCGACCTCGAGGAGAGCACCCTCACGGTGAGCGGCTGCGACCGGGCGCGCAGCGAGGTGACCGCTCGCCTGGAGCAGCTCGGCGTGCAGTTTTCGGAAGGACATTCGCCGGACCACCTCGACGGCGTGGACCTGGTGGTCATCTCCTCCGCGGTCTCGGAGGACAACCCGGAGCTGCGCGAGGCGCGCCGCCGCGGCATCACCGTGGTGCGCCGCGCCGAGATGCTCGGCGAGCTGATGCGCCTGCGCTACGGCATCGCGGTCGCCGGCACCCACGGCAAGACCACCACCACCTCGCTGGTCGGCACGGTGCTCACCGAGGCGCAGCTCGATCCCACGGTGATCGTCGGCGGCCGCCTGCGCCTTCTCGGCACCGGTGCGCGGCTCGGCAAGAGCCAGTACCTGGTCGCCGAGGCGGACGAGTTCGACCGCAGCTTCCTGCGCCTCACCCCGGTGATTGCGGTGATCACCAACATCGACACCGACCACCTGGACACCTACAAGGACCTGGCGGCGATCCAGGACGCCTTCGTCGAGTTCGCCGGGCGCGTGCCGTTCTTCGGCCGGCTCATCGTCTGCCTGGACGATCCCAACGTGCAGCAGATCCTGCCCCGCGTCGCCGACCGCCGCATCATCACCTACGGCTTCTCGCCGCAGGCGGACCTCTCGGCGGTGGATCTGGAACCGCATGGGCGGGGCAGCCGTTTCGGTGTGCGCCTGCGCGGCGACCGCCGGCTCGACCGCATCGACCTCGGGCGGATCGAGCTGCCCATCCCCGGCCGCCACAACGTCTTGAACGCGCTCGCCACGGTGGGCGTCGGGCTCGCGCTGCGCATCGACTTCGACACCATCGGCCGTGCCATCCAGGGCTTCGGCGGCGTGCACCGCCGTTTCGAGCAGGTCGGCTCCTGGCATGGCGCGGTCGTGGTCGACGACTATGCCCACCATCCGACCGAGGTCGCCGCGACGCTCGAGGCGGCGCGCCAGTCCTTCCCCGCCGGCCGGGTGCTGGCGGTGTTCCAGCCGCATCTCTTCTCGCGCACCCGCGACTTCGCGGACAGCTTCGGCAGCGCCCTCCTCGGCGCCGACCTCGCGGTGGTGACCGACGTCTATCCCTCGCGCGAGGCACCGATCGAAGGGGTCACCGGCGAGCTGGTGGCCGACGCGGCGCGGCGCAGCGGCCACCGCAACGTCGTCTATTGCCCGAGCTGGCGGGAGGCCCCCGCGGTCCTCGCCGAGCACGTGCAGCCGGGGGACGTCCTGGTGACCCTGGGCGCGGGCGACGTCAACCGGCTGGCCGAGAGGCTCGCCGCGGAAGGAGCCGCGCCATGACCGGCACCCTGCTGCGCGGTCCCGGCCCGGCCCAGACCGGCCACTCCATCGGCGGCAGCGGTGCGCGGGTGCTCGACTTCCGCCGCCGGGGTGCCACGCCGCCGCGCCGCCGCCGTGCGCATCCGCTGCAGGTCCTGCTCCGGCCGCTGGCCGCAGCCCTGTTGCTGGTCGCCCTGCCGGCGGGCCTGGCCACCTGGGTGCTCACCTCGCCGCGCTTCCAGCTCCGCGAGGTGGTCGTGGAGGGAGGCTCCGAGCGGGTGCCCGCCACCTGGGTGGCGGCGCGGCTCGCCCCGCTCGAAGGCAAGAACCTGGTCCGCCTGCCGCTGGGTGAGGTCGCGGCCGAGCTGCGGCGCAACCCGTGGATCGACGCGGTGGAGCTGCGCAAGGAGCTCCCCGGTCTGCTGCGGGTGGGGATCTCCGAACGGCATCCCGAGGCGTTCCTGTCGAACGCCGGACGCCTGTACTACACGGACAGCGCAGGGCGGCCGATCGTCCCGGTGGACACGCCCGAGGAGGCGCGGCGGGCCGGCCTCCTGGAGGTGCGGTTCACCCACCCGGTGGCGGGCGGCGTGGCGAGCGCGCTGGACGTGGCGGCCGAGTTGGGACGGGTCCGCCCCGACTGGGCCGGCGCGCTCACCCTGGTCGAGGTGCTCGGCGAGGAGGATTTCCGTCTCCACACCGGCGCCTTGCGCTTCCCCCTGCTCGTCACCCGCGGACAGGTGGGCCCCAAGGTGCGCCGCCTCGAAGAGCTGCTGCCCGAGCTCGATCGCAGGTACCCGGCCATCGCGGCGGTGGACCTGCGGTTCTCGCGGCGGATCGTGGTGCAACCGGCGACCGCCGCCGCGGCGCAAGCCGCGGGCAAGACAGTGGTTTCAGATGTGCAATTTACCGGATGAGGGTCCAGGCCATGGCCAAACCAGAACCTTACTACGTGGGTATTGACATCGGGTCCTCGAAGATCGGGGTGCTCATCGGCCAACGCGACGACAAGGGCGGCATCGAGGTGGTGGGCAAAGGGCTCGCCCCCAACCGCGGGACCCGGCGTGGCAACATCGTCAACGTCGAGGCCACCGTCGAGGCGCTCAAGGCCGCCAGCGAGGAGGCCGAGGTGATGGCGGGCGTCGAGATCTCGCGCGCCTACGTAGGCGTCGCCGGGGCCGACATCCGCAGCGTCAACTCGCGCGGCATGGTCACCGTGGCACGCAAGGACCGCGAGATCACCCGCCAGGACATCCAGCGGGTGCTCGACGCCGCCAAGTCTGCGGCCCTGCCGTCGGATCGCGAGATCCTGCATGCCGTACCGCAGGAGTTCATCGTCGACGAGCAAGGCGGGATCGACGATCCCCTCGGCATGCTGGGCACCCGCATGGAGGTGATGACCCATCTGGTCACCGGCAACATCACCCGCTCGCGCACCCTCCTCACCTGCGTCAACCGCGCCGGTATCGAGGTCGTCGAGATGGTGTTCGAGCCGCTCGCCACCGCCGAGGCGGTGCTCACCCCCGACGAGCGGGAGCTCGGCGTGTTGCTCATCGACATCGGCGCCGGCACCACCGAATACGCCCTCTTCCGCGACGGTGAGATCCAGTACAGCGGCGTCGCCCCGATCGGCGCCGGCCACTTCACCAACGACCTCGCGATGGTGCTGCGGACCCCGTTCGCCGAAGCGGAGCGGATCAAGATCAAGCAGGGGTGCTGCCTGCCCAGCATGGTGATCGAAGAAGAGGGGATCGCCGTCCCCACCGTGGCCGGCGGCTCCTCGCGCATCGTGCCGAAGCGCGAGCTCTGCGAGATCCTGCAGCCGCGCGCCGAGGAGCTGTTCAACATGCTGCGCGACGACCTGCGCAAGAATGCGTCGGACGAAGGGCTGCGCGGCGGTGTCGTGCTGACCGGCGGCGGCGCCCAGCTCGACGGCCTGCTCGAGATGTCCGAGCAGATCTTCGACGCCGGTGTGCGCTATGGTTTGCCGCGCGGCCTGGGCGGGCTGGTCGACGTGATCAGCAGCCCCGGCTGGGCGACCGCCTCGGGGCTCTTGCTCTATGCGCAGGGCGCCGAAGAGAGCCAGGTGAAGGTCCAGAAGAAATCGGGGTTCAGCGTGCGCAACGTGATGGGCAGCTTGCGCGGCATGTTCTCGGACCTCTTGTGAGAATCCACGTCAACCCGGGAAAAGGGGGTGCATCATGATTCTGTTCGACGACCAGGACGCTCCGGAGACACCGCAAGAGGCGGCCACCCGCTCGCGCCTCCAGGCGATCGCCGACTCCGGCGCCCGCATCAAGGTCATCGGCGTCGGGGGCGGCGGGGGCAACGCCGTGAACCGGATGGTCGACGCCCAGTTGCGGGGGATCGAGTTCATCGCCGCCAACACCGACCAGCAGGCGCTCAACAAGTGCCGGGCGCAGACCAAGCTGCAGATCGGCGGCCTGCTCACCAAGGGGCTGGGTGCGGGCGCCGACCCGGAGATGGGGCGCAAGGCGGCGCTCGAGGACACCGAGAAGATCCTCGAGACCCTGGAAGGGGCCGACATGGTCTTCCTGACCGCCGGCCTCGGTGGCGGCACCGGCACCGGCGCGGCGCCGATCATCGCCTCGCTGGCCGCCGAGATCGGGGCGCTCACCGTGGCGGTGGTCACCAAGCCGTTCGGCTTCGAAGGCCGCCGCCGCATGCAGCAGGCCGAGCGCGGGGTCGAGGAGCTGCGCAACTCGGTGGACACCCTGATCACCATCCCGAATGAGCGGCTGCTCAACTTCGTGGAGCGCGGCACGCCCTTGTCGGAGGCCTTCCGCATCGCCGACGACGTGCTGCGCCAGGCGGTGCAGGGCATCAGCGACCTGATCACCATCCCCGGCGAGGTCAACGTCGATTTCGCCGACGTGCGGACGATCATGACCGGCATGGGCATGGCGCTGATGGGCACCGGCATCGCCAAGGGCGAGCACCGGGCGCTCGAAGCGGCGCAGCGGGCGATCTCGTCGCCGCTGCTCGAAGAGACGTCGATCCAGGGCGCCAAGGGCGTGCTGATCAACATCTCGGGCGGCTACGACCTCACCCTCCACGAGGTGGCCGAGGCGGCCCGCATCATCTCCGAGGCGGTCGATCCGGACGCCAACATCATCTCGGGCATGGTGATCGATCCGACCATCGAAGAGGCGATGAAGGTGACGGTGATCGCCACCGGCTTCGACCGCGGCCCGGAGCAGCAGCGTCCGCGCGTCCCGGTCTCCGCCCTGGCGTCGAGCCCGGTGCGGCCGATGCCCGTGCCGCCACCGCTGCTCAAGGAGGAGGAGCCGTCGCCGGCCGACATCCCGTTCTACCGCAAGGCGATCGCCCACGTGCGGGGCGATGATCCGAACGGTTTCGGGCCGAACTGGTCGAACGTGGACGACTACGACATCCCGACCGTGTTGCGCAAGCAGATGGACTGAGGCGCGGAGGACCCGTCCGATGCGAGAGAGCTCCCTCCGGCCCGGGAGGCGGGCGGTGCGCCGCCTCCGCGCCCTGCCGCTCCTCCTGGTCCTCCTGGCGGTCCCGGCCGCCGGGCTGGACACGGTCTGGCTGGTGCGGCATGCCGAGAAGCTGGAGCCCTGGCCGTCCGAGCTCGATGCGTTCCAACCGCTCGCCCCCGCGGGAACGGCACGCGCCGAAGCCTTGGCCGACCGCCTGAAGGACGCCGGCATCGCCGCCGTCTACACCAGCCGCACCACGCGCACCCTCGCCACCGGCCATCCGCTGGCGACCCGCGCCCACGTCCCGCTGACCGCCGACGATGCGACCACCCGCCCGGACGAGATCCCCCCCTTTCTCGCCCGGGTGAAGGAGACGCACGCCGGCGACCGCGCCGTCCTCCTCGTCGGCCACTCGAACACCCTCCCCCAGCTCCTCCTCGCCCTCGGCGCCACCCCCGACTGCTTCGACCGCCTCGGCCTGCGCACCACCCCCGACGGCCTGCGGATCGAAGGCTTCGACGGCATCTGGCGGGTGGACCTGGCGCGCCCGGGGTGTGCGGGGGTGGTGCGGGAGTGAAAGTCCGGCCACTGGGCTCCCACGAAACGCTGGAGTTCCGGCAGAAGGCGCTGGCGCCGGTGCTGTAGGCACCCGTTCACGAGGTAGAATTCCACCATGCCCGCCGCCGTCGCCATCGCAGAGAGCCTCCGCATCCCGGCGGCCGCGGCCACCTTTGAGGGCTTCCGGAAATGGTGCCGATCGCAGGCCTTCCCTGAGACCGGGCGGATCGATTATCTGGCGGGGGAGGTGGAGGTCGATATGAGCCCGGAGGACTTGCACACTCACGGTATCGTCAAGGTCGCCTTCACCGCCGCGCTCCATGCGCTCGTGACGGCGCAGGATCTCGGCGAGGTCTTCGCGGACAGCACCCGAATCACCTCCCCCCTCGCCCGGCTTTCCGCCGAGCCCGACGTCGTCGTCGTCCTCTGGGCCTCGCTCCAGGCCGGCCGCGTCCGCTACCTGCCGGCTGCCGGAAAAGGGCCGGATCGGTACACCGAGATCGAGGGTGCTCCAGACATCGTCGTCGAGGTCGTCAGCGACAGCTCCGTCCGCAAAGACACCCGGCGCCTGCCTCCTCTTTATGCCCAGGCCGGCATCCCGGAGCTCTGGATTGCCGATACGCGGGGCCGCAATCTGCATTTCGACATCCGGGTTCTGGAGGGCGAAGCGTACGTCTCGCGCGCCGCGGACATCGATGGATGGGTTCGGTCGGAGCGTCTCGGCGTGCTCGTGCGCCTGGCGCGGCGCAGGACGCCTCTCGCGACTTGGCGCTATCTTCTCGAACACCGCGCGTCTTGACGTCCACCGCGGCCCCTCGCGGGCTTTGTCGCGGGCCCACCTCGGCCGCTGCCGAGAGCCCGGCCTCCTGCGTCTTCTGCCATACTCGGCACCGGCACGACCCGTCCGTTTCCCATGAGCCCGCGCAAAACCCGCCGCCTGCGCCCGATCCTCCGTCCGTTTCTGGGGCGCCGGCTGCCTGCGGACCTGCGTGGCCAGCGCGTGGTGCGGCTCGCCCAGAAGCTGCCCGCAGGTGTCCGGGATCCCGGTTTCGAAACCCTCTTGCAGAAGATCGACGGCGCTCCGTTCCTGGGCGGCAACGAGGTCGAGGTGTACACCCGGGGCGAGGACGCCTTCGCCGCCATGCGCGCCGCGGTGCGCGCCGCCGAGCGCGAGATCCTGCTGGAGTCCTATATCTATAAGGACGATTCCACCGGCCGCGCCTTTCTGGAGGACCTCGCCGGAGCCGCCGCCCGCGGCGTGCGCGTGCAGGTGGTGGCGGACGCCCTCGGCTCCATCTCCACCAGCGGCGCCTTCTGGCGCGAAATGGCCCTGCGCGGCATCGAGAGCCGGCTCTATCACCCGCTGATCAAGAAGCTCTGGTACCACCCGTTCCGCGACCACCGGAAAATCCTGGTGGTGGACCGCCACGTCGCGTTCACCGGCGGCATGAACATCGGCGAAGAGTACGGCAGCACCCTGGGGGTTCGGATGCCACCGGGCACCACCTGGCGGGACACCCACCTGCGCATCCTCGGCCCCACCGCCTGGGAGATGGCCGTCGTCTTCGAGGAGAGCTGGACCGGCGCCGAGGGCGCGGCGCTCGATCTCCCGCCTCTCGACTTGGCGCGCGCCGAGGCTCCGGGAGCGCGCATCCTGGTGCTGGATTCCAAGCCGAACCGCGGCCAGGCGGAGACGGCGGCGGCCCTCGCCGCCGTGGTCTCCGCGGCGCGCACGTCGGTGTGGATCACCAACGCCTACTTCGCCCCGGGATGGGCGGCGGTGCGCATCCTCGGCCAGGCGGCGCAACGTGGCGTGGACGTGCGCCTCCTCCTGCCCGGCCTCTCCGACGTCCCGCTCGCCCGCCATGCCGGGCACGGCTACTTCTCGCGGCTGCTCCAGCGCGGCGTGCGGATCTTCGAATACCAGCCTTCGATCCTGCATGCCAAGTGCATGGTGGCGGACGGCCGGGTCTCCGTGGCCGGCTCGACCAATCTCGATTTCCGCTCCTTCGTCTTCAACGCCGAATGCGATCTGGTCGTCCTCTGTGAGGAAACCGCCCGCAAGATGGAGGCGGCGTTCGAGAACGACCTTAAGAGCGCGGTCGAGATCCGCCGCGGCGACTGGAAACGCCGGACCCTCCTGCACCGGGCGGGGGACACCATGGCACGGTGGATGGCACCGGTGCTGTAGCCCCGCCGTGGCCCCTCCCGAGGGCAGGCCGCCACCACCTCATGAGGTAGACCGCCGCCGCTGCTGCGCGCCACCTCGCGGCGCACCCTGCGACCCTCTCCCGAGCCGGCGCGCCGAGTGGACGCGACCGCCGACAATCGACCCATGAAGCACCTGGTCATTCTGGGCGCCGGGACGGCGGGCACCATGGTCGCCAACCGGGTGAGCCGGAGCGTGCCGCACGACTGGTCGGTCTCCGTGGTCGATCCGTCTCCCCGCCACCTCTACCAACCGGGGTTGGTCGCCCTCCCCTTCGACGGCCGCGGTGCCGAGGCGCTCGAACGTCCGCGGGCTGCGACCTTGTCTTCCCGCGTCCACTGGATTCAGGAGGAGGTACACGCCGTCGATCCCACCACCAGGCGGATCACCGTGGGCGCCGGATCTCCGCTGCGCTATGACCTGCTGGTTCTCGCGAGCGGTGCAGTTGCCGGGGTGGACGAGCTCGCCCGGTCTCTCGACGGGCACTGGGGCCAAGCGGTCCACGAGCCCTATTCCCTCCCCGGAGCCCTCTCCCTGCGCAACGCGCTGGAGAGATTTCAGGAGGGTCGCCTCGTGGTGAGCCTTCCGGCGACACCGATCAAAGGACCGGCGGCCCCGCTGGAGCTCCTTTTCCTGGCTGACGAGCTGTTCACCCGGCGCGGACGGCGCACCCGGGTGGAGCTCGTCCTGACCACCCCGGACGCGGCGGTGTGGCCGGGGCCGCAGGCGGCCCACGTCCTTGATGGGCTTCTACAACGCCGCGGGATCACCGTTGAGCGGAGCTTCGTCCCCGCCGCCCTGGAGCCCGGAGAACGGACGCTCCGGGCAGCCGACGGCCGGACCCTGTCCTGGGACCTCCTGATCGTCATCCCGCCGCATCGGGGAGCGCCGTTCGTCACCCGATCCGGCCTCGGCGACGCGCTCGGCTTCGTCCCCACCGCGCCGGACACGCTGCGCGCCCGCGGGCTCGACGACGTGTTCGTCCTCGGCGACGCCACCGACCTCCCGGTGGGCAAATTCGGCTCGGTCGCCTACTTCCAGAGCCGTATCGTATCTGAGAGCCTGCTGCACACCATCCAGGGGAGGGCCTCCGAAACCTTCGACGGGCACATGAGCTGCTTTGTCGAAAGCGGCCGGGGCCGGGCACTCCTGCTCGACGGCGGCTATGGCACGGAAACGGCCCCCGGTCCCTTCCCGCTCCCCTGGCTCGGGCCGCTGCGCTTGCTGGAGGAAAACCGCCTCAGCCACTGGACGCACCAGGCCCTCGAACCGCTCTATTGGTGGGCGCTCCTCCCCGGCCACACCCTGCCGATTCCCCGGCGGACGCCACGGCGGCAAGCCCCTACGTGAAATAGAATCGAGGGGCTCGTCATCTGGAAGCAGACGGCCGTACGTTCAAAGGAGGAGCCTGTGCTACTGAACCGGCGAAGCTACATCGTCAAGGAACACGTCTCGTTGCTGAAGCTGACGGACACCTATGACCTCTTCGATCCCGAGACGCAACAGGCGATCGGCGTGGCCAAGGACGAGCCGGCGAGCTGGGCGAAGTACGGCCGCCTCCTGGTCAAGAAGAACTTCCTGCCGACCACGATCAACATCTACGAGGCCGGCGCACCACGCCCGGTGCTCTCGCTCAAGAAGGCCCCGGGCTTCCTGCGCACGCGCGTCGAGGTCAGCGACGCCAACGGCCTCGTGATCGGCCGTTTCACCAGCAAGGCGTTCTCGCTCGGCGGCGGCTTCTACGCCCACGACGCCACCGGCCAGCAGGTGGCGGAGGTCAAAGGCGACTGGAAGGGCTGGAACTTCCGCTTCCTCGACGGATCCGGCGCGGAGCTCGGTACCGTCTCCAAGAAGTGGGGAGGGCTCGGCAAAGAGCTGTTCACCTCGGCCGACACCTACGTCATCGCCCTCTCCGACCGCGCCGCCCAGGTCCAGCACCAGAGCGCCCTGCTCCTCGCCGCCGGCCTCGCCATCGACATCGTGTTCAAGGAGAAGGCGTAGGCCGAAGTGCGGCCGGCTGATTTCGTGAAGCCGGACATCATGCAGCGAGCCCTCCGTCGTCACCGGTGGGAGACCATTCTGCCCCCTGCGGTTCCGAGGAGGCTCGCTCGGCCTTATTCGAAGTAGCCGGTCACGTCCAGAACCAGGTGCACTTGGCCGTTGCCGGCCACGACGGCCTTGGCTTCGATCGAGCCGACGGATCCCGCGGAAAGGCTGAGGATTGCGTTGTTGGTTCTCGTCTGGCCGGCGGCAAAGGTGATCGTGCTCACCAAAGGCACCGGGAGCCCTTCGGGAACCAGGGTCATGTACCCGGCGCCGGTCGGGCCGACGGCGGTGATGGTCACCGCCACCGCCTTGGCCGCGGCAGGGACGCCGCACGCGGCACCGATCTCGAACAGCGTCGTGGAGCCGGATTGGAGCGCCGAAGCGGGCCGCGTATCGAAAATTCTGCACGGGGTGAGCGTGGAGAACGACAAGCCCTGGCCGGTCGCGGGCCAGCGCACGAGCAGGCCGTCGGCCCAGACGATGTCTTCGTCGAAGCGGTCCGGATCGAACGACGTCACGAGATAGGTGTCTCCCGAAAACGTACCGTTGCGCCCGGGACTGCGGATCGCCATCACCCGCGGCGCCAGCGGGTTCGCCGTGTTGAGGCGAAATTCAAACGGGTTCTCCCAGCCATCCCTCTCCGGAAGGTAGGGCATGTATTGCGGCACCAGGAGGCTGTCGAGAGCCACATAGGAGATCAGCGGGTAGTCGGTCATCTGGACCGGGGAGGGGCCACCCTGGACCGGTGTCTCGTCCGTGCCCGCGAAGCCGGTCTGGTCGGTGAGCCAGTTGAACAGGGCCGCGCCGATGCTCTGGACGTCTTTGAGGGTCTGCATCTGTGCCTCCCGGTCGGTACGGCTCCGCGGCCAGCGGACGGCATAGCCGTCCGCCCAGACGATGTCTTCGTCGAAACTCTCAGGATTGAACCGCCCGGCGAGGTAGGAAGTTCCCCCATAAGCTCCGTCCCGGCCCGGGCTGCGCAGCGCCATGACCTTCGGCGCGAGGGGGTTGGCGGCGTTGAGGCGGAAATCGTAGGGGTGGTTCCAGCCATCCAGCTCCGGCACCTCCGACAGGTACACCGGCACCAGAAGGCTTGTGAGCCCCCCCGGCGAGATCACCGGGTAGTCGGTCATCTGGATGGGAGCGGGGACCGCGATCTGGGATTGTCCTGCTGCAGCTGCACCGACCTGATCGCTGAGCCAGCTGAACAGCGCCCGACCGACCATGTCGATGTCTCCCGCAGTGCGCGCCTGCGCCTGCTGGTCGGTTCTCGTCACCAGAGCTCCCTGCACCAGAGGAGCCAACGCCGCGGACAGCAACAGCGCAGCGACGGCGAAACCAAGCAGCGTGGAAAGCAGATTCGACATCTTCTTCATGGCTTGGACCCTCGCGGGGGGACGGACAATTTAACGGAATGATACCACGGAATTGGATCAACTTCGAGTGCGCTCCGCTCGCGACAACACGTCACGCCACGCCGTGCCCACCAGTCCTCAAGACTTCGCCAGATACCGCTCCTGCTCCCGCCTCCGGCAGGCGGCCATCCACCGGGGCCGGCCGGGACGTAAGATCAGGCGGACCCGATCCGCCGGAACCCGCAAAACGTCCGGCCCGTCCAGAGAGGAGCCGCACGTGAGCACCACCCCGTCTTCGGAGCAGCCCCCGCCCTCGCGAGGGAAGCTGTTCCTGACCCTGGCGATCGCCGCCGTCGTCATCGCCGCCCTGATCCTGGGGGGCCGGCAGGCCGGCCAGTTCCTTCCTCAATTCGCCGGCTGGGTCGAAAATCTGGGTTTCTGGGGCCCCCTGGTGTTCATCCTGGGCTACGCCCTGGCCACCGTCGGCTTCATTCCGGGCTCGCTTCTGACCCTCGCCGCGGGCGCGCTGTTCGGCCTGGTCGAAGGGACGCTCTACACGTTCGCCGGGGCCACCCTCGGTGCGGCGGCGGCGTTTCTCGTGGCGCGCTACGGCGCGCGCGGCTGGATCGAACGGCGGATCGCGGGCAACGCCCGTTTCGCCGCGATCGACCGGGCCGTGGGCAAGGAGGGCTTCAAGATCGTCGCCCTGCTGCGCCTCTCGCCGGTTTTTCCGTTCAACCTGCTCAACTATTCCCTGGGCCTGACCAAGGTCCGCTTTCTCGACTATCTCCTGGCCTCGGTCGCCATGCTCCCGGGCACCCTGCTCTACGTCTACTATGGAAAGGCGGCGGGCAGCCTCGCCGCGGTGGCCGGTGGGGCCAAGACCGAGCGGGGCGTCGAATACTGGGTGACGCTCGGCATCGGCCTCGCGGCCACCATCGCGGTGACCACCTTCATCACCCGGCTGGCCGGCCGGGCGCTGCGCCAGGAGATCGGCGAAACCCCGGAGGCCCCTCGTGACTGAGCCCACGCACATGCATGCTCCCGCACCCGTCGAGCCGCTCGACGTCCACAACCAGAAGCTCCTCGACAACGTGCATCCGTCCTCCTGGGTCAACCCGGAGCCGGCGCCGCGCTATCACCTGGTGGTGATCGGCGGCGGCACGGCCGGCCTCGTCTCGGCGGCCGGCGCCGCCGGCCTGGGCGCCCGTGTGGCCCTGATCGAACGCCACCTGATGGGCGGCGACTGTCTCAACGTCGGCTGCGTCCCCTCGAAAGGGGTGATCCGCGCGGCCCGGGCCTGGCACGATGCGCGGCAGGCGCAAGCGCGCTTCGCCGGCCCGGCGGTCGATCCGGCGAGCCGTGGCGACTTCGCCGCCGCCATGGAACGGATGCGGCGGCTGCGCGCCGGCATCAGCGTGCACGACAGCTTCGCGCGGTTCCGCAGCCTGGGCGTCGACGTCTTCCTGGGCGACGGACGCTTCACCGGGCCGGACACCGTGGAGGTCGGCGGCAAGACGCTGCGCTTCCGCCGCGCGGTGATCGCCACCGGCGGGCGGGCCGGGGTGCCGCCCGTCCCCGGGCTCGCGGAAGCCGGTTTCCTGACCAACGAGACGGTGTTCAACCTGACCGCGTTGCCGGAGAGGCTGGTGGTCATCGGCGGCGGCCCGATCGGCTGCGAGCTGGCCCAGTCCTTCGCCCGCCTCGGCAGCCGGGTGAGCCTCCTCGACGTGGCCCCCCAGGTCCTCATCCGGGAGGACGCCGACGCAGCCGCCATCGTCCAGCGCTCGCTGCTCGCCGACGGAGTCCACCTGGAGCTCGGCGTGAAGATCGTCGAAGCGCGTTCCGGCCACGGCGGGAAGGCGCTCGTCCTCGAGAAAGACGGCACGCGCCAGGAGATCGAGGCCGATCACATTCTCGTCGCGGCCGGCCGTGTACCGAACCTGGAGGGTCTCGGCCTGGAGGCTGCCGGGGTGCGTTCCACGAAAGCCGGCGTCGAGGTGGACGATCACCTGCGCACCAGCAATCCGCGGATCTACGCCTGCGGTGACGTGGCCTCGCGCTACCAGTTCACCCACGCGGCGGACGCGCAGGCCCGCATCGTGATCCAGAACGCCCTGTTCAAGGGCCGGGCCAAGGCGAGCGCGCTCACCCTTCCCTGGTGCACCTACACGAGCCCCGAGATCGCCCACGTCGGACTCTATGAAAAGGACGCGAGAGAGAAGGGGATCGAGGTCGACACGCTGACCGTGGAGCTGTCCACCGTCGACCGGGCGATCCTCGACGGCGCCGACGAGGGGTTCCTGCGGCTCCACCTCAAGAAGGGCACCGACGAGATCCTCGGCGCCACCCTGGTCGCCGAGCACGCCGGCGACATGATCGGGGAGCTCTGCCTGGCAGTCACCCACAAGATCGGCTTGGGGAAGATCGCGAGCGTCATCCACCCCTATCCCACGCAGGGAGAGGTGGTGAAAAAAGCCGCCGACGCCTGGCGCCGCACCAAGCTGACGCCGACGGTCAAGAAGCTGTTCGCGTGGTGGTTCCGGGTGTTCCGGTAGATCCCGGGATAGCATCGCCCCTCATGTCATCCCCTCTCCCCGGCAAATGGCGCAACGTCGGCCTCCTGGTCCTGGCCGAGCTCCTGGCGATCTCGGTCTGGTTCTCGGCTTCGGCGGTCGTGCCCCAGCTCAATGCGGAGTGGGGTCTCTCCGGGGCCGAGCAGTCGTGGCTGACGATGAGCGTCCAGATCGGCTTCGTGGCGGGCGCGCTTCTCTCCGCCGTGTTGAACCTGGCGGATCGGCTCTCCGCCCAGCGGCTCGTGGCCGTCAGCGCTCTCGCTGCGGCGTTGTGTAATGCCGCCATCTCCCTGCTCGACACCGGATACGCCCCGACGCTCGCTCTCCGGTTCCTGACCGGCATGGCGCTCGCGGGTGTCTATCCGCCGGGGATGAAGCTGGTGGCGTCCTGGTGCCGGGAGGATCGCGGGCTGGGGATCGGTCTGGTGGTGGCGGCGACCACCGCCGGCTCGGCCGTCCCCCATCTGCTCAATGCCACCGCGAGCGGGATGCCCCCCTGGCGCGGGGTCCTGCTGCTGACGGCGGGCCAGGCTGTCGTGGCCTCTCTCATCGCGGCGTTCCTGATCCGCCCCGGCCCCTTCCTGGGCCAGGCACCGCCGTTCGACTGGCGCTTCGCCGGCCGCGCGCTCGCCCACCGCCCAACCCGGCTCGCCAACTTCGGCTACCTCGGGCACATGTGGGAGCTGTACGCCATGTGGACTTGGGTGCCCTTCCTCCTCCTGGCGAGCTACGAAGCGGCCGGCTGGGACCCCCGCGGCGCCCGTCTGGCCGGCTTCGGTGTGCTCGCGGCCGGAGCGCTCGGCTCGGTCCTCGCGGGCAAGCTCGCCGACCGGCTCGGGCGGACCCGCATCACCGTCTGGAGCCTGCTCCTCTCCGGAGCCTGCTGCCTGGCCGCCGGCCTCTTCTTCCACCAGCCCGGTCTGCTCACCGCCCTCTGCTTTGTCTGGGGATTCGCGGTCGTGGCAGACAGCGCCCAGTTCAGCGCCGCGGTCACCGAACTGACCGATCCGCGCTACATCGGCACCGCCCTGACCATCCAGACCAGCCTGGGCTTTCTCCTCACCCTCTTCACCATCCGCATGGTCCCACCCCTGCGCGACCTCATCGGCTGGCACGGAGCCCTCGCCATCCTCGCACTCGGCCCGGCCTTCGGCATCTGGAGCATGCGCCGCCTCCGGCGGCTGCCGGAGGCGGAGAAGATGGCTGGGGGGAACAAGTAGGCGTCACTCCGGCCTCTTGGTGATGTCCAACGTGCTTGGAGGACTGGATCGGCGCTACGCCGAGACGGCGGACGTGTGGGTGAGGGACAACCTCGCGCCGTCAAGGCGTGATTTCGAGAGGGTCAGGATCTGCTCGCACTTGACGTAGCTGGTCACGCACAACCCCTTGCGTTCCGTGGGATCGAGCCGGAGGGGGTGGAACCTGCTTCGACTCTGGGGCGTGACCATCCGACACTGGGCCGTCACCATCCGGCTCTGGGGCGTGACCATCTGACTCTGGGGGGAGACCATCCGACTCTGGGGGGTGACCGTCCGACTCTGGGGGGTG
>DIHE01000106.1:0-148 GCA_002420005.1 Holophagales bacterium UBA5704
CAGGCCGTCGAAGCCGACGTTCAGGGTGTACCAGAGGAAGGAACAAGGGGAGAAGTCGCTGCCGGCGAGGAACGCCGGGTCCTCCAGCAGACCGCCGAAGTTGTGCAGCTTGATGAACTTGAAGCGGTTGATGCCGACGCCGCCGAAG
>DIHE01000106.1:362-41424 GCA_002420005.1 Holophagales bacterium UBA5704
GTTGATGCCGACGCCGCCGAAGAGTTGGCGGATGCCGTCGCGCTGCCGCCGCCTCTCCGCGGCATCCCAGTCCGGCCGCTCGATGAGCTGGACGACGGTCACCGGCTCCTTCTTCCCCATCTCCCGCTTGAGCTCGGCGAACCGGCGGACGTTGGCGCAGGTCCGGGCGAAATCTCCGCCGACGCGGAATTCCTTGTAGGTCGCCTCGTCGCAGCCGTCGAACGAAAAGGAGATGAAATCGAGCCCGGCGTCGAGGAGCTTGCGCGACCAGGTCTCGTCCATCAGCGTCGCGTTGGTGTGCAGCTTGGTGCGCATCCCCGCGGCGCTCGCGATCGCCACCATCTCCGGGAGGCGCTTGTTGAGGAGCGGCTCGCCGCCCAGGAACAGGAACACCTCGCGCACGTAGGGCTTCGTCTTCTCGATCACCTGCGTGAAGGTGTCGATCGACATCAACCCCTTGGGCACCGACTCCGCGAGCAGCGGCGTGCGGCACATGGGGCACTTGAGGTTGCAGGTGTTGGTCGGCTCGACCCACAGGCGCAACGGCCCCCCGCGGAGAGTGGTCCGGCGCGTCAGGTATTCATAACCGGCGCGGGCGAGGCGGAGCAGGTGGCTTTGGGGCATCGGGAGTCTTCCGGGAGCGGCCATCCGCCGCAGGCTGGGCGCATGCTACACCGGATCGGACCCCCGGAACCACCGCACAGCCAACGGAGACTCGGAGGCTGTGACCGATTTCAGCCCGCAGTCGCGCATCTCCTGACAGGTGGCTGAGCATTCCGGAGCGCGCGCCGGCCTTCGGCCACCGAGAAACGCAGCACAAAGGAGACCGACATGTTTGAAGCGAGTTGTCACGCCCAGCGCAAAAAGAAGCCGATGAGCCGCCTGGTCAAGCTTCTGTTCGCCTCCGCCCTGGTCGCCGCGGCGATCGTCTCGGGCCTGCCCAAGACCGCAACCGCCGCGGGTTTCTGCAGCACCTGCGCCGCGGACCCCAACAATTGCTTCGCCTGCTGCAAGTGCGACGGTGGAAGCACCGGCGCCTGCCTCGCCGCCTGCGGGTATCCCTGAACCCGGGTGGCTCCTCCGGGGCCCGAGTGCGTAAGCTCTCCGGGCCTCTCCGGGCGGTGCTCCCGCGAGGCACCGCCCGGTCTCTTTTTCGGACCCTCAACCAGGATCAGCGGTAGGTGACGGCCTTGAGCTTCTGGAAGGTCGTCACGTCGGCGATGCCGAGGAACTTCCGGCCGTCCTTCAGCTGAGCGTCGAAGCAGATCTCCTTCTGCTTGCGGGCGCCCCAGAGCGCGCCGAGCAGGAGCCCGGTCGGGCCGAGAAGAAGGGAGCCGGCGAGCCCCCAGCCGGCGGCGCCCAGCAGGCTCCGGGTCTCGTCCTCGGTCTGGACGGAAACACGATCGAGGTTGTTCTCGAGCTCGATCTTCTCCGCACCGACCTCACCTTTGCCGCGGATGCCGAGAAGCACGCTTCCCTGCAAGGTCACGACCTCGGCGGTTTGCTCGGGGAAATCCGGACTGGCGATGATCTTGACGTCGGCCATGGCTCTACCTCCCTGTTCGGGTCAGATGTCACGATTCTACTCCACCCGGGGCCGCCGAAGCGCCTAGACACTTGAACCAGATCCTCCGCTGGGTACCCAGCGGGCCGTCCTGATCCTCTTCCTTGATGATCTCGTACTCGCCGCCGCAGTGGTCATGCATTTTCTTGCAGGCACCGGCGCACCGCGCATCACGGACGCCGCCCCGGGGAGCCGGCGCAGGTCAGCAGCGCCTCCCTTGGCGGCGCCAAAATCGACGGGGTTTGCATCCGGCCCGTTTTCCTCTAGGATGGGCGCCGATTTCCATGGCGCGGAAGAAACTTCCCCTCCACACCCGCATCCTCCTCGGCGGCCTTCTGGGTGCCGCCGGGGGGATCGTGGCCTATCTCACCGGGGGGGACTCCCCAGGGTTGCAGAGCTTCATCAAGTGGGTGACCGGCCCGCTGGGGAAGATCTTCCTGAACCTCCTGTTCATGCTGGTCGTCCCGCTGATCTTCTCGGCCCTCGTCCTCGGCGTGGCCGGGATGGGCGACCCGCGCTCCCTGGGGCGGATCGGGCTCAAGTCGCTGGCCTATACGGTGTGCGTCTCGGCCGTCGCCGTCCTCCTCGGCATCACCCTGGTGAACGTCTTCCGGCCGGGAGACGCCATCTCCCCCGAGCTCAAAGAGCGTCTGGAGGCGACCGCCGCCCAGCGGATGGCCCAGGCTCCGGCGCCCTCGCCCACCCCCGCGGCGGCACCGGCGTCGGGCATCGACCTGATCGTCAACATCGTTCCCCGCAACCCGATCAAGGCCGCGGCGGAAGGGGACATGCTGGGAGTCATGTTCTTTTCCCTCTTTGTCGGCATCGGCCTCGCGCTGGTGCGCACCCCCGCCGCCCTGCGCTTCCAGGAAGCCGTCGAAGGGCTGTTGGACATCAGCATGCGGCTCATCGACCTGGTGATCGCCTTCGCCCCCGTGGGCGTCTTCGCGCTGCTGTTCAACCTCACCGCCCAGCTCGGCTACGAGATCCTGCAGCAACTCTTGCTCTACGTAGGTGTTGTGCTGCTCGCCCTGGCCATCCACCAGTTCGTCGTCTATGCGCTGGCGGTGAAATTCCTGGGGGGGATGAGCCCGCGGGCCTTTTTCAAGGGGATCGAGGAGGCGATGATCACCGCCTTCTCCACCTCGTCCAGCAATGCGACCCTGCCGACCGCCCTGCGGGTGGCCGAGGAGAAGCTGCACCTCCCGGCCAACGTCTCGCGGTTCGTGCTCACCATCGGCGCGACGATGAACCAGAACGGCACCGCCCTCTTTGAAGGGGTCACGGTGCTCTTCCTCGCCCAGTTCTACGGCATCCAGCTGAGCTGGGCGCAGCAGGCGATGGTGGTCGGTATCTGTATTCTGGGGGGGATCGGCACCGCCGGTGTCCCCTCCGGGTCCATCCCGGTGGTGGCCATGATCCTCGGCCTCGTCGGCATCCCGGCGGAAGGGATCGGGCTGATCCTCGGCGTGGACCGTCTCCTCGACATGTGCCGCACCGTGCTGAACGTCAGCGGCGACCTCGCGGCGGCGGTGGTGGTGTCGCGGGGCGAAGAAGACATGGCGGCCTTGGCTCCGGCCGCCGGAGAGTGAAGGGAAGAGACCTCGGCATGAGCTCTGCTGAAGCTCCAGCCACTCACGGCGGGCCGGTTCTGCCGGCCCCCTGCGGGAACTAAATTCGTTCTGCCCCCATCTAAGAGGCGGAGAGGTGATTATGCACAGACCGACGACCTATCTTCTCGCCCTTCTGCTGCTGGCGGCGCCGGTGCTCAGCGGATGCAACAAGGTCCGCGCCCGGGTCGAGCTCAAGAAGGGCAATGCGTTCTACAACCAGGAGTCCTATGCCAAGGCACTCCCGCAGTTCCAGAAAGGTCTCGAGCTCGATCCGGCCGCGACCTTCGCCTGGCGCTCGGTCGGCCTCTCGGCCCTCGCCCTCTATCGCCCGGGCGACTCGCGCAGCGAGAACAAGGAATACGAGCGGGTCGCGATCGAGGCCTTCGAGAACTACTTGAAGGACTACCCGAAGGATGCCAAGGTCCGCGAGTACCTGCTGGGCATGTACGTGAACTCGAAGCAGTACGACAAGGCGATGGCCGACATCGACCAGCAGATCCAGCAGCACCCGGAGAAGAAGGGGGAGCTGGAAGGGATGAAGGTCAACATCTACATCCAGTCGGGCCAGCTCGAGAAGGCCGCGGAGCTCGCCCAGCAGGTCTCTCCGGAGAAGCGTTCCGAGATGTTGTACTCGGTCGGCGTCTCGGCCTGGGACAAGGTCCGCAACGACACGTCCCTCGACGCGACGGGCCGCGAGCGCTACGTGGACCTCGGGCTGACCTCCATCAAGCAGGCGCTGGACACCAAAGCCGACTACTTCGAGGCGATGGTCTACTACAACCTCCTGTACCGGCAGAAGGCGGATGTGACCCTCGACGAAGCGAAGAAGCAGGAATACCTGGACCTGGCCAACCAGTGGCGCGACAAGGCGGTCGAGCTGCGCAAGAAATCGCAGGCGGCTCAGCAGGCCAAACCGGCGGCCTGAGCAACGCCTGCACAAAGTAGAGGTGCCGAAATGTTCGAAAACTCCCTGATCGAGCTGGATACCAAAAGGAGCAGCCGCGGCATCCGCTATTGGCTCATGCCGATCGCGGTCGGTTTCCACGCGGTCGTGTTCGGCGCGCTGCTCTTCGCCCAGTACTGGAACGTGCCGGCGGTTCCGGAGCCGCCGATCAATGTCGTGTTCATGAGCGCCGCGGCCCCGCCGCCGCCGCCGCCGCCGCCCCCCCCGCCGGCTCCCCCCAAGGCGGCACCCAAGGTGGACACGCCGAAGGTGGTCCCCCAGATGACCGAGCCGGTGCAGCCGGTGGAGATCCCGGACAAGCT
Source organism: Holophagales bacterium UBA5704 (assembly GCA_002420005.1). Lineage (GTDB taxonomy): Bacteria > Acidobacteriota > Thermoanaerobaculia > Multivoradales > UBA5704 > UBA5704. The sequence continues at coordinate 4,806 of DIHE01000106.1, forward strand.
CCCGGATCCGTCGAACGTGCCCGAGATGTCGGTCGGCGTCGAGGGAGGCGTCGAAGGAGGCGTGGAGGGTGGAGTCGCCGGCGGAGTCGTCGGCGGTGTGGTGGGTGGCACTCCCGGAGGCGTCGTCGGAGGCACGCCCGGCGGAGTGGTCGATGACGCCCCCCTGCGGGTCGGCGGCGGCGTGAGCCGCCCGGAGAAGATCTCCGGCTCTCCCCCCGTCTACACCGAGGTGGCGCGCAAGGCGCGCGTGACCGGCGTGGTGATCGTCGAGGCGATCATCGACGAGCGAGGCAACGTCACGAATGCCCGGGTGCTCAAAGGCCTCCCGATGGGGCTCGACCGGGCCGCCATGGACGCCGTGCAGAAGTGGAAGTTCAAGCCGGCGCAGTTCCAGGGCAAGCCCGTAAAGGTCTACTACACCCTGACCGTCAACTTCCAGGTGCAGTGAGCACCCAGACTTTTCAACGTCAACTTTCAAGTCAACTTTCTAGTCAAAGGAGAAGCGCATGGATCTGAATCCTCTCGTCCTCTGGGAACAGATGACCATCCTCAACAAGGGTGTGATCATCTCCCTGATCCTGATGTCCGTCTGGTCGCTGTACGTCTGTGTCGAGCGCATCATCCTGTTCCGCAAGGCGCGCAAGCAGTCTCTCGCGTTCGCGAAGGTCGCCGCCGAGCATCTGAAGAACGACCGTCCCCAGGCCGCCATCGACGCCGCCGGGAAGTACCCGCAGAGCCACCTGGCCCGCGTCGTCTCGGCCGGCCTCCAGGCGTTCCAGTTCGAGAGCCAGACGAGCCCGCTGTCCGAGATCGAGGTCGTCGAGGCCGCCGGCCGTGCCATCGAGCGGTCGACCCTCCTCACCACCTCCGACTTCAAGAAGGGCATCGGCTCCCTCGCGACCATCGCCACCATCACCCCCTTCATCGGCCTGTTCGGAACCGTCATCGGCATCATCAACGCCTTCCACGGCATGGCGCTCACCGGCTCCGGCGGTATCGGCGCGGTCTCGGCCGGTATCGCGGAGGCGCTCGTCGCCACCGCGTTCGGTCTCGGCGTGGCGATTCCCGCCGCCTGGATGTTCAACTACTTCACGGCCCAGCTCGAGCGGCTGTCCGTCGAGATGTCCAACTCCTCCTCCGAGCTGGTCGACTTCTTCATGAAGAAGAAGAGGGGCAAGAATGCGGCCTAAACCGAAGCACAGCAAGATGGTGGCGGAGGTCAAGAGTGACATCAACGTCACTCCTCTGGTGGACGTCTGCCTGGTGATGCTCATCATCTTCATGGTGGTCACGCCGATGCTCCAGAAGGGCGCCGACGTGCAGCTTCCGCAGACCAACCAGCCGGAGAAGATGCCGGAAGGCCAGAAGCAGCTCACCCTCGCCATGAAGTACCCGGACGGTCACGTCTTCGTGGAGACCAACTGGGTCCCCGACGAGCGGTTGGAAGCGACCCTCGCGGACATCCACACGCAGACGCCCGACAAGGACGTCGTCATCAAAGGCGACAAGCGCCTGAAGTACAGCCAGGTCCGCAAGCTGATGCAGCAGGTCAACGAAGCGGGCTTCAGCCGCGTCGGTGTCATCACGGAGAAATACCAGGCGCCCGGCGCCTAGGCCGCTCAGGAAGGAGTCACGACAATGGCGATGAACGTCAGCGGGAGCTCAAGCGGGCCCAAGGGTGACATCAACATCACGCCCCTGGTGGACGTGGTGCTCGTCCTCCTCATCATCTTCATGGTGGTGACCCCGCTGCTGCAGATGGGCTACGAGGTCCAGGTCCCGCCGAAGGTGGAGTCTGCGGCGCCGCCGCCGGACATGAGCGACCAGGTCGTCGTCCGGATGGACCTCAGCGGCAACAAGTACATCAACAAGCAGATGATCCCGAACGCCGAGTTCCCCGACAAGCTGAGCGAGGTGCTGAAGGGCCGCCAGAGCAAGGTCGTGTTCTTTGCGGCCGACGGCGACCTCGAATACGGCAAGGTCGCCGCGTTCATGGACGAGGTCCGCGACAACGGCGTCGAGAACCTCGGGATCGTATTCGACGACATGCGTGCCCCGGCCACCTCGGGCCCGTAGACCGTCCCCCTTTTCCCACCCGACAGAACGCAGCAACCCCCGGCCCGGCGACGGGCACGGGGGTTGCGTGCTATGCTCCGACTCCTTGCGGGGAGCTGTCGGATGAGCGATGCGCAGAGTCTCGCGCGGGATGTCACCGCGCTGACCGAGCTGGCCAACCGGTTCAGCCAGAACGGTCGCCCTGAGGAAGCCTCCGAGCTTCTTCTCCTGGCACTGCGCCTGGACCCGAAGAATCTGAGCGTCAAGCTGAGCCTCGCCGAGGCGCGCTCCCAGCAGCGCCTGCAGGGAGGAGGGCCGTCGCGCAGCGTCAAGGAAACCTTGCGCGAGGGGCTGCGCCGCAATGCCATCGACGCCGCCCACTTCCTCGGCCTGGCCCACCTCTACGCTGAGAAAGGCGAGAACGCCCGCGCCACCGAGTGCATCGAGATCGCCAAGGCGAAGAGCCTGGCCACCCCGTCGACCCACAAGCTGCACGGCCGCCTCCTGTTTCGCCGCAAGGAGCTCGACAACGCCGCCGACGAGCTGGCGCAGGCCTTGCGCTACAACCCTTTCGATCGCGAGGTCTCGGAGCTCCTCGGACGCACCGAGTACGAGCGCAAGCAGTACGAGGCCGCCCTGCGCGCCACCGTCCACGCCTTTCTCCTCCTGAATGAGGGCGACGAGGAAGGAGTGGCGCGGCTCCGGCGCCGCATCCAGACGCTCAAGCAGATCCTCGGCTGGGGCAATCGCGAGCTCGGGCAGGTCTTTCGCGAACGCCAGGATCATCTCCGCATCGCGTTCGACCGGCTGGAATGGCACCGCGAGCGCTTCCTGGAGGAGTCCGGGCTGGCCGCTTTCGACACGGCCCAGGTCCATGCCACGGCACCGCAGCGGGCGGGCCGCGGCCCGCTGGACATGGCGGCCCGCCTGCGCCGGCAGAAACCCTGGGCCCATCTTTCGGACGAGCAGGTCTTCGCGCTCACCGCCGCCGTCACCGAGCAGGTGCACGACGCGGGCGACCTGGTGTTCGCGCATCAGTCCCCGGGCGGTGACCTGTATCTCCTGGAGAGCGGCGAGGTTTCGCTCCAGCGCACCACCGGCTACGGCACCTTTCTGCTCGGCAGCGTCCTCCCCGGAGAGCTCTTCGGCGAAGCCGGCTTCGTGGCGCGTCACGACCATGCGGCCGATGCGGTCGCCCTCGCGCCCTGCCAGGTGCTACGGCTGGACGCCGAGGCCCTGGCGCCGCTTCTGGAGGAGGCGCCGGACCTGGGCGTGCAGCTCTATTGGACGCTCTGGCACAGCCTGGCCCGCAAGCTGCGCGCCACCAACGACCAGCTCGGCAGCTTCTTCTCGACCGAGGTGACCCCGGAGAGCTTCGTGCGCTTGCGCAAGCAGCCGGCCGGCGGAGGGGGCTCCGCGATCAAGGTCGAAGAGACCGACAAGATCCGTCTCTTCCGCGAGCAGGGGATCTCGCGCAAGGAGTTGGCCACCCTGACCGCCTTCTCCCGCGAGAAGCGCTTCGCGGCCGGTGCCTCCCTCTTCCAGGAGGGGGATGCCGGAACCGAGATGTACGTCATCCTGGACGGCCGCGCCCTGATCAGCAAGTACATCCCCGGCGCGGGCGAGGAGGCGCTCGCGATCCTCGAGCGCGGCGATTTCTTCGGCGAGATGGCGCTGATCGACGGCCAGCCCCGCTCCGCCGATGCCCGTGCCTACAACGGCGCGCTCACCGTGCTGGCCCTCGACCAGGCGACCGTCCACGAGGTCCTCAGCATGGACCCCGACGCCGCCGCCGAGTTCCTCCAGCTCCTCTGCCGCCTGATCGCCTCCCGCCTGCGCGAGATCGACGAGAAGGTCATCTCCTGGCGCATCATGTCCGGCGAGCGGAACGAGAGCGTGTCGGCGTAGGGCAAGAGGCCCCGAGCCTACTCGTACCGCAGAGCCGACGAAGGGTCCACCCGTGCCGCCCGCCAGGCCGGGAGGAAGCAGGCAGCCAGGGTGACCAGCAGGGCGAAGCCGACCACCGCCAGCAGATCCCGCGGCTCGACGCGGAACGGGACCGAGCTGATGAAGTAGATCGCCGCCACCTCGGGTTCGAAGCGGATCAGCTCGAAGCGGGTGAGCAGCCAGCAGATGCCGCCACCGAACGCCGCGCCGAGAAGGGTGCCGAGCCCGCCGAGAAAGCCCCCGTAGAGCAGGAAGATCCAGCGCAGGCTGCGCGGCGGCAGGCCCAGCGCTCCCAGCAGGCCGATGTCGCGCATCCGCTCCCGCACCAGGACGACGAGCGTCGACGCCACGTTGAAGGTCGAGACGAGGACGATCAGGCCGAGGACCAGGAACAAGGCGATCTGCTGCAGCTGCAGAGCGGTGAACAGCTCCCGGTTGAGCTGCCGCCAATCGGTGACCAGGTAGTCCGGTTCGAGGAGCACGGTGGCCGCTTCCGCGATCCGCGGTGCCTCGGACGGATCCGCCACGGTGAGCTCCAGAAGATCGACCGCCGCCTCGCCACCCATCAGGCCCTCGACCACCCGGCGGTCGAGCACCACCCAGCTGCGGTCGAACTCGGCGAAGCCGGTCGCGAAGGTCCCGGTGACGCGCAGGCTCCGGTAATGGAAGCGCGGCCGTCCTTCCACGAAGCCGAGGGCCACGAGCCGCAGGACATCCTCTCGGCGCGCTCCCAGGCGATCGGCCAGATCGGCGCCCAGCACCGCACCGGCGAGCCCCTCCTGGGTCGCCAGCTCGGCGGCGCCGGCGGTGAGCTGGCCGCCCCCCGGATCCACGCCGCGCAGGACCACCTCCAACCCCTGCGGCCGGGACGGTCCCGAGAGAGAGCCTTGGCCGTAGGCGACCCGGCCGATCTTCTCGACGCCCGGGATGCGCCGCAGAGCCGCGAGCGTCTCCCGCGACAGCTCGGCCCCTTTGCCGCCCCCGGTGGGATAGGCCATCACCGCGGCATTGCCCTGCACCAGCTTCGCCTGCAGGTCCTCGCGGTAACCGGTCATCAGCGCCATGGCGATCACCATCGCGGTCACCCCCAGGGCGGTCGCCAGGAGCGCCGCCCGCGCCGTGCCGTCGAGCAGACGGCTGCGCTGGCCGCGCAGGAAGCGCCAAGCGATCACCCACGGAAGCGGGCCGGCGAGGCGGGAGGAGGTGCGGGTCGCCACCGGAGAGACCTCCGGGTCAGGCGCGCGCGACGCCGTCGAGGAAGCGGTCGAACAGCCCCGCGGCGTCATGCGGCCCGGGCGCCGCCTCCGGGTGGTACTGCACGGATTGCACCGGACGCCCCTCCACGGCGAAGCCTTCCACCGTCCCGTCGTTCAGGTTGATCTGGGTGACGGTGCAACCCGCGGGGAGGGAGTCGGGGTCGATGGCGAAGCCGTGGTTCTGGCTGGTGATCGCCACCTTGCCCGTGCGCAGGTCGCGCACCGGCTGGTTGCCGCCATGGTGGCCGAACTTGAGCTTGAAGGTGCGCGCCCCCAGGGCGAGCCCGAGGAGCTGGTGGCCCAGGCAGATGCCGAAGACCGGCCGCCCTGCGGCGAGGATCTCGCGGACGTTGCCGACGATCTCGGTGAGCGGCTCCGGATCGCCCGGCCCGTTGGAGAGGATCACCCCGTCCGGCTCCAGCGCCAGGCACGCGGCGGCGGAGGTTCCGGCCGGCAGCACGCTCAACCGCGCGCCGCGCGCCGCGAGCTCGCGCAGGATGTTGGCCTTGACGCCGAAGTCATAGACGGCCAGATGGCAACGCTCCCGGGTCCCCTCCGGCACCGGCATCTCCCAGGGCGCCGCGCAGGTCACCTCGTGGACCAGCGCGCGGCCGGCCATGGTGGGAAAATCAGCCAGCTCGGCGGCGAGGCGGTCGATGTCCGACAGCTCGGTGGTCAGCACGCCGCGCAAGGCGCCGCGCTCGCGCAGCCGCCGCACCACCGCCCGGGTGTCGAGCCCCTGCAGGGCCGGCACTCCGTGGCGCCGCAGGTAGGCGACCAGCCCTTCGCTGCGGCCGCTCTCCGTACCCGACGGACGGGAGGTGAGCTGGCGGGCGATGAAGCCTTCGGCCCACGGCCGGGAGGATTCGGCCGCCTCCGGCCCGGTGCCGTAGTTGCCGATGTGCGGCTGGGTCATCACCACGATCTGCCCACGGTAGGACGGATCGGTGAGGATCTCCTGGTAGCCGGTCATGGAGGTGTTGAAGACGACCTCGCCGAAGCGGGTACCCGGAGAGGCGACCTCGCCGGTGAAGACGCTGCCGTCTTCGAGGAGGAGAAGACCGGAAGAAGGGGGGGAGAAATTCGCCATGATCGGGCACGCAGGGTATCATGTCCTCCGCGACTCAAGGAGAATGCGATGCGCAGCTTCCCCCTCCTCCGCCGGGCCACCCTCTGCATCCTGGTGGCGCTCCTCGCGGCAGCCCCCCTCGCCGCCTACACCATCTACTTGAAAGACGGCTCCACCGTCCAGTCCAAGGGCAAATACCGGATCGAGGGAAACCGCGCCTACATCGTCCTCCCCAATGGGACGGCGAGCGTCCTCGACGCCCGCCTGATCGACGTGAAGCGCACCGAGTCCGCCAACCAGGCCGACTACGGCGGCAACGCCGTCATCCTGCAGGACGCCGCTCCGTCGGCGGACGGCACGCCGGCACCGCCGCAGTCGCCCCGCCTGTCGGACGTCATCGCCCGGCGCGGCGCGGCCCTGCCGGGGCCACAGCGCGAAACGGCCAAGGCCACGGTCCTGGAGAGTGTCAAGATGAAGAGCGGGAACCGCGACTTCGGCTCCCTCCCCCGGCGGCCCTTTGCGGCGGCAGACGTCGCCGCGGAGATCCGCCAGTTCTTCTCGGGCCAGGGCATCCCCACCGTGGCGGTGTTCGCCGGCACCCAGGGCAACCATCCGCTCGTCGAGGTGACGGCCGACGGCGAGACCGGGGTCTTCCGCGGCCTCGCCGTGGGAGCCAACGCCATCCTGCACATCCGGGACCGTTTCCCGGGCAAGGTCGCGGCGTTCGACCTCCTTCTCCTCACCACCTCCGGAGAGCGAGGGGGCCAGTTCGTGCTCACGCCCGAGATGGCCTCCGACCTGGTGTCGAAGAAGGTGCAGCTCGCCGCGTTTTTCGTCGACAACGTCCAGTTCTGAAAAGAGTGTCCCGTTTTCACGGCAGAGCGGCACCTTTCAAGCGACTCGCAGGAGCTTCAGCTTGCGAGGATTGTCGTTGCCGTTGGCTCTTGTTGGAGGACCAGATGAACAAGCTCGGACGTGTCACCCTCGGCGCCCTCGGCGTCGCGGTTTCTTTGGGGTTCGCCCATGCCTGGTTGAACCTCGGCTTCGATCCCCTCGCCAAGCTCGGTCTCCGGAAGGAGGTGGAGGAGCGGTCCCGGTACCGGGTCGGCTTCCTCCCCGTCACCTGACACCTCACGTGCCCCGTCACCGACTGGATCAACAAGAGCCGGTCCGGTGAGGGGTTGTATGAACCCGTGAGGTTCAGCGGTTGGCCGGAATTGAAGGAAGCATTCATCTCGGGGCACAACCCGGCGAGCTTCATGCTTGCGCCGATGGCCATGGCGTTGCGCCAACAGGGCGTGCCCGTGAAGATCGTCTACCTGGGCCATCGAGACGGCTCGGCCCTGATGGTCCGCAAGGAGTCCGACATCCACACGATGAAGGACCTCCGTGGAAAGCGGGTGGCGGTGCCCAACCGCTTCTCCAACCAGTTCCTGATGATCGCCAAGGCGCTCGAGGACAACGACCTCACGGCGAGCGACATCACGCTCCTCGAGATGCCGCCGCCGGACATGCCGGCCGCCTTGTATGCCGGCGCCGTCGACGCCATCATCTCAGGCGAGCCGTTCATGGGGCAGACCGAGCTCGACGGCTACGGCCGCGTCCTCTACCAGGCGAAGGAGCTGTGGCCGAACTTCATCTCGTGCGTGCTGGTCGTCCGCGAGGACTTCATCCGCGACCACCCCGAGCAGGTGCAGGGCCTGGTGAACGGGATCGCCCAGAGCGGGCTCTGGCTCGACCAGAGCATGGAGCACCGCATGAAGGCCGCCAAAGCGGTCGCCGAGAACTACTACAACCAGGATCCCCGCCTGCTCCGCTTCGTGCTCAGCAAGCCCCCCGACCGGGTCACCTATACCAAGCTGCGCCTGGTGAAGAAGGATTTTGAAGAGATCGAGCGCCTGGCGCTCAAGATGAAGGTCTTGGACGGGCCGCTCCCGTTCGAGCAGTACGCGGACCCGCGGTTCTCGGAGAACACCACGGACGTGGGCCCGTATCCCTGGGAGGCACCATGAAAGATCGTTTGCAGTCCATCGGCCTGCCCCTTTTGGTGGCCATCGTCTTCGTCACCGGATGGCACTTCGCCGTCAAGGTGACGGGCTCCGACATTTTTCCGACGCCTCTCATGGTGGTCGCCGGCCTCGTCGAGCTGGCGCAGAAGGGCGTGCTGGTCAAATACATCGTGGCGTCCTTGTTCCGGGTGACCGCCGGCTTCCTGCTCGCCGTCTTCGTGGGCATCCCGTTCGGCCTGCTCCTCGGCTGGTTCACGCCGCTCACCCGGGCGTTCAACCCGGCCATCCAGGTGCTGCGCCCGATCTCGCCCATCGCCTGGATTCCGGTGGCCATCCTCTGGTTCGGCGTCTCCGACGTCGCCCCCATCTTCCTGATCTTCCTCGCCAGCTTGTTCCCGATCACCACGGCGGCGATGGCGGCGGTGCAGAACATCCAGCTCGTCTACATCCGCGCCGCCCGCAACTTCGGGATCACCGGGCTCGATCTGTTCCGCAAGGTGGTCTTTCCGGCCGCCCTGCCGCAGATCCTGACCGGCCTGCGGCTCGCCCTCGGCGTCGCCTGGCTGGTGGTGGTGGCGGCGGAGATGATCGCGGTCAACTCGGGGCTCGGCTACCTCATCATCGACGCCCGCAACGCCGGCAAGCGCTACGACCTCGTGGTCGCCGGCATGGTGCTGATCGGCCTGATCGGGCTCGGGCTCGACCTGCTCATCCGCCAGATGGAAAAACTGGACGAAGTGCGCTGGGGTCTCAGCCGCTGATGGCCGCTCCCCAGGACGACACCCGCAGCAAGATCGCCGTCCGCAGCCTCTGGATGACGTTCCAGCGGAAGGGCGATCCGGCGCAGCCGATCCACGTTCTGGAGGACATCCACCTCGACGTCCGCGACGGCGAGTTCGTCTGTCTCGTCGGCCCCTCGGGGTGCGGGAAGTCGACCCTGCTCAACATCGCCGGAGGCTTCCTCAAGGCGACGCAGGGGGAGATCCTTGCCGACGGCCGGCCGGTGCTCGAACCCGACCCGAAGCGCATCTTCATCTTCCAGGAGAACGCCGTGTTCCCCTGGCTGACCGTCGAGGAGAACGTCGGTTTCGGCGTCAAGCGCGAGACCGAAGCCGACCGGAAGGCCCTGGTCTCGCACTACATCGAGATGGTCGGCCTGACCGGCTTCGCCAAGACCCACCCGCGGGAGCTGTCCGGCGGCATGCGGCAGCGGGTGGAGATCGCCCGCGCCCTCGCCGCCGAGCCGGACGTCCTCTTCATGGACGAGCCGTTCGGCGCCCTCGACTACCTCACCCGCCTGCGCCTGCGCCATGAGCTGATCCAGATCTGGCAACGCGAGAAGCGGACGGTCCTCTTCGTCACCCACGACGTCGAAGAGGCCGTGCAGCTCGCCGACCGGGTGGTGGTGATGGGCCGCCGCCCCTCCCGCATCCGCGCCATCGTTCCCGTCGACGTGCCGCGCCCGCGCGACCTCGACGATCCCACCTGCCGGATGCTGCGCGACGAGATCTTCGGCGTCATGGGTCTCGACCACCAGGGCCAGCGGGTGTCCGGCGATTCGACGGGCAGCATCCAGCTCCCTCCGCACCTGCGGAAGTAGCCGGACGCTGTCCCGCTTTCGCGGGCTGGCCACACTTTGAAGACATCGGGCTCACGCCCAATCCAATCCGTTTCGCTCTGGAGGGAGATGAACATGATCCTGACGGCACCTCGACCGACCCCGACCTTCGACGCTGTGCCCCATCCGGCGGCCTTCCGGCCCAAGATCTCGGTGCGCAAGCTGTGGATGACCTTCCGGCCAAAGACGAAAGAGGCCCAACCGGTTCACGTGCTGGAGGACATCTCCCTCGACGTCCGCGACGGTGAGTTCATCTGCCTCGTCGGCCCCTCGGGCTGCGGCAAGTCGACCCTGCTCAACATCCTCGGCGGTTTCCTCCAGCCCACGGAGGGAGACGCCTCGATCGACGGCCGGGCGATCCACGGTCCCGACCCGAAACGGATCTTCATCTTCCAGGAGAACGCCTCCTTCCCGTGGCTGACGGTGGAGGAGAACGTCGGCTTCGGCGTCAAGCGCGACTCCGAAGCCGAGAAGCGCGAGCTGGTCGAGCACTACATCGAGATGGTGGGATTGACCGGCTTCGCCAAGACCTTCCCCCGCGAGCTGTCGGGCGGCATGCGCCAGCGGGTGGAGATCGCCCGTGCCCTCGCCGCCGAGCCGGACGTCCTCTTCATGGACGAGCCGTTCGGCGCTCTCGACTACCTCACCCGCCTGCGCCTGCGCCAGGAGCTGATCCATATCTGGCAGCGCGAGAAGCGGACGGTCCTCTTCGTCACCCACGACGTGGAAGAGGCGGTCCAGCTCGCCGACCGCGTGGTCGTCATGGGCAAGCGCCCGGCGCGCATCCGCGCCATCGTCCCCATCGACATCGAGCGCATGCGCGACCTGGACGATCCCGCCTGCCGCATGCTCCGCGACGAGATCTTCGGCGTCATGGGCCTCGACCACCACGGTCTCCGGATGTCGGCCGACTCGTCCTCCGCCATCCAGATCAACGTGGCGGCCCGCCGGATGTACAACTAGGCGCCATGGCGGCGTGAACGAGCTCGGCTCGGCGGGCTGGTACAATCCGCGACGCCATGAGCTTCGACCTCGGAGAGACCCTCGACCTTCTGGCGCGGACGCCGGGCGTTCTCGACGCGCTCCTGCTCGGCACCCGCGCCACCCGGCACGCAGCCACCGAAGGCCCCGGCACCTGGAGCGCCTTCGACGTGGTGGGCCATCTCATCCATGGTGAAGAGACGGACTGGGTGCCGCGCGCCCGGATCATTCTGGAGCATGGTGCGGCCCGCCCGTTCGAGCCGTTCGACCGCTTCGCCCAGCTCGAACGCTTCGCGGATCGGTCCATGGAGGACCTGCTCGAAGGGTTCGCCGAGCTGCGCCGCGCGAACCTGGAGACCGTGCGCTCCTGGCAGCTGACCGAGGCGCAGCTGGAGTGGCCCGGCCTGCATCCTGCGCTCGGCCCGGTCACCCTGCGCCAGCTCCTGGCCACCTGGGCGGTGCACGACCTCAACCACATCGCCCAGATCGCCCGCGTGATGGCCAAGGTGAGCACCGACGAGGTGGGCGCCTGGCGGGCCTACCTCTCGATCCTCGCATGAGGATTCTCATCGTCCGCACCAGTGCGCTGGGTGACGTGGTGCACGCTCTGCCCGTGCTCGGCGCCTTGCGCCGCCATCTCCCGCAAGCCCGGATCGGCTGGGTGGTCGAGGAGGGCATGGCGCCGGTGCTCGCCGGTCACCCCGATCTCGACGAGCTTCTCGTGGTGCGCCTGCGGCATTGGGGCCGCGCGCCCTTCTCCCGGCGCACGGTGCGCGAGCTCGGCGCCTTCCTCGCCGCGCTCGACCGCTTCGCCCCCGAGGTCACGCTCGATCTGATGGGCAACCACAAGGCGGGTGCGATCTCCGCCCTCACCCTCTGCGACCGGCGGATCGGCGCCACCCGGCGGGAACGGCGCGAGCCGTCCAGCGCGGTGTGGATCAGCGAGCCCGTGGCGCCCCGGGGGGTGCACGCGGTGGACCGCATGCTCTCGCTCCTCGACGGCCTGGGCCTGCCGGCCGAGCCGGCCGACTTCGGGCCGGACAAGATCTTTCAAGGCGCGCTCCCGGCCGCCACCCGGGCCACTCTCGAAGCCCTGCCGGAGGCCTTCGTCCTTCTGCATCCCGGCGCCGGCTGGGCGAACAAGGTCTATCCGCCGGAACGCTGGGGAGAGGTGGCGCGGCGGCTGTACGAGGCGGCGGGGCTGCCGACGCGGGTCGCCCGCGCCAGGGGCGAGGAGACTCTCGCCGCCCGGGTCGAGGAGGCATCCAGCGGCGCCGCCCGGGCGGTGGACGCGCCGGACCTGCCCACCCTGGCGGCCCTGTTGCGCCGCGCCCGCCTCGTCCTCGGCGGCGACTCCGGGCCGACCCACCTGGCGCATGCCCTGGGCACGAACGTCCTCATGCTCCTGGGCCCCACCGACCCGCAGCGCAACGGACCCTACGGTGCTCCGGAGCTGGCGCTGTGGCGGAGTCTGCCCTGCAGTTTCTGCCACCGCCGCCTCGCCGAGACCAAAGCCTGCCTGCTGGAGATTCCCGCCCACCAGGTGGCCGAGCGGGCGGCGGAGATCCTCGGCCGTCCCAAAACGTAGCCACATGCGCAAAATTCGACAAGCCCCGTCCCTCTTGGCTCTCCGGCGTTGACCCCCTTTCCCGGGCGCTGCTAGACTGCGCACTGCTTCAAGTTGAGCACGAGGTTCGCCTCCCCCCGTGAAGGGATGGAGGCCGCAGCACGGAGAACCCATGGCGCCACCAACACCGGAAGCCGCCCGCAAGCAGGCCGCCCAACCCGACAAGCTGGGAGAGCTTCTCGTCCGCGGCGGCAAGATCACCCAGAACCAGCTCGCGGAGGCCCTGGCCCTCCAGAAAGACCAGGGAGGCCGCCTCGGCACCAATCTGGTGAAGCTCGGTCACATGACCGACAAGCAGCTCGTCGAGGCTTTGTCGCAGCACTTCAAGGTGCCGGCGGTGGAGCTGCACGGCATGGACGTCGACGAGGGCGTGATCAAGATCATCCCGGCCGACATCGCCCGCAAGTACACCATCTTCCCGGTGGCCAAGACGGGCGCCACGGTGACCGTGGCGATGATCGATCCCACGAACGTGTTCGCGATGGACGACGTGAAGTTCATGACCGGCTACAAGGTCGAGCCGGTCGTGGCCTCCGAGACCGCCATCCGCGGCGCGATCGACCGCTACTACGGGTCCACCCACGCGATCGAGCTCAAGAAGGTGATGGAGGACCTCTCCGAGGAGAGCGGCAGCGATCTCGAGGTCCTCGAAGAAGAAGAGGATCTCGACCTCGCCACCCTGGAAGAGGAATCGGAGCAGGCGCCGGTGGTCAAGCTGGTGAACCTGATTCTGACCGACGCGATCAAGCGCGGCGCCTCGGACATCCACATCGAGCCGTACGAGAAGGACTACCGCGTCCGCTACCGCATCGACGGCATCCTCTACGAGATGATGCGGCCCCCGCTCAAGCTGCGGGAGGCGATCACCAGCCGCGCCAAGATCATGGCGAAGCTCGACATCGCCGAGAAGCGGCTGCCGCAGGACGGGCGCATCAAGATCAAGACCAAGATCTCCGGCAAGTCGAAAGACCTCGACTATCGCGTGTCGGTGCTGCCCACGCTCTTCGGCGAGAAGATCGTCATGCGGCTTCTCGACAAAGACAAGCTCATGCTGGACATGACCAAGCTGGGCTTCGAGGCCGAATCGCTGCGCAAGTTCGAGGCCGCCATCCTGAAGCCGTACGGCATGGTGCTGGTCACCGGCCCCACCGGCTCGGGCAAGACGAACACGCTCTACTCGGCCTTGTCGCGCATCAACACCCCGGAGGTCAACATCATGACCGCCGAGGACCCGGTCGAGTTCAACCTGAACGGCATCAACCAGGTCCAGACGCGCGAGCAGATCGGTCTCAACTTCGCCGCGGCCCTGCGCTCTTTCCTGCGGCAGGACCCGAACATCATCCTGGTGGGCGAGATCCGCGACTTCGAGACGGCCGAGGTGGCGATCAAGGCCGCGATGACCGGCCACCTCGTGCTCTCCACCCTGCACACCAACGACGCGCCCTCGACGATCAACCGTCTGATGAACATGGGCATCGAGCCGTTCCTGGTGGCCACCTCGGTGCACCTGATCGTCGCCCAGCGCCTCGTCCGCCGTATCTGCACCTTCTGCAAGGAACCGATGGAGGTGGCCAACGCCGGCCTGGTGAGCGCCGGCTTCTCGGAGCACGAGGGCCGCACGCTCAAGCTGTTCCGCGGGCGCGGCTGCGACCGCTGCAACAACACCGGCTACAAGGGCCGCGTCGGTCTCTATGAGGTGCTCGAGGTGGACGACGAGATGCGCGAGATGGTGCTCTCCGGTGCCAGCTCCTTCGAGCTGCGCAACAAGGCCATCCAGGGCGGGATGATGACGCTGCGCATGAGCGGGCTGCAAAAGGTGCGCGACGGCCTCACCACGGTCGAGGAGATCGTGCGCGAAACCGTGCTCTGACGATTCCGGCGGCTATTCCGGCAGGAGACCGCGCGCGGTCTCCTGCACCAGATCCCACAGCGCGTCGAGGTGCCGGGCGGTGGTCTTCACATTGCCGATCGCCACCCGCAGGGTGTACCGCCCACGCAAGGCGGTGTGGGAGAGGAAGAACGGCCCTGCCGCATTGATCCCGGCGAGCAGGCGCTCGTTGAAACGGTCGAGTGCGGCCGGATCGGCGAGGCCGGCGGGGACGGCGCGGAAGCAGACGGTGCTGAAGGGAACCGGCGCCGCCAGCTCGAAACCGGGCTCGGCGGTGATCCGCTCCGCGAGCGCGAGCGCCAGCGCACAATGCTCCCGCAGATGCGCGCGGAGCCCCTCGACGCCGTAGGCGCGCAGGACCATCCACAGCTTCAGCGAGCGGAAGCGGCGGCCGAGCTGAAAGCCCAGGTCCATCAGGTTCGTCACCCCGGCGTCGCCGGTGCGCAGGTATTCGGGGACCAGGGAGAACGCCGCCTGCAAGTTGGCGAGATCGCGCACGAAGAGCACCGAGCAATCGACCGGCGTGAACAGCCATTTGTGCGGATTGGTCACCAGCGAATCGGCCCGCTCGATGCCCTGCATCAAGGCGCGGCTCTCCGGGCAGATCGCCGCCGAGCCGGCGTAGGCGGCGTCGACGTGCAGCCAGATCCCTTCGCGCGCGCAGAGGTCGGCGATCTCCTCCACCGGATCGATGCTGGTGGTCGAGGTGGAACCGACCGTGGCGACCACGGCCATCGGCAGCCGGCCGGCGGCGCGGTCGGCCGCCACGGCGGCGGCGAGGGCCGGCACCGACATCCGGAACGCGGCGTCGCTCTCCACCCGCCGGACGTTCTCCTGCCCGAGGCCGAGCACGATCGCCGCCTTGTCGACCGAGGAGTGGGCCTGGTCGCAGGCGTAGACGACCAGCGGCGGCAC
Source organism: Holophagales bacterium UBA5704 (assembly GCA_002420005.1). Lineage (GTDB taxonomy): Bacteria > Acidobacteriota > Thermoanaerobaculia > Multivoradales > UBA5704 > UBA5704. The sequence continues at coordinate 20,171 of DIHE01000106.1, forward strand.
CTCCGGCCGGCCGGCGAGACCGCGCTCCCGGACGGCGAGGCCCGGGAGCCGGTGGCGCGCCGCGGCGAGGGCGACCAGGGTGCTCGACGAGGCCGTGTCGTTGATGTGCCCATGGAAGCCTTCCGGCAGCTCCATCAACTGGCGCAGCCAGTCGCAGACGCGCCCTTCCAGCTCGGTGGGGGCGGGTCCGGAGCGCCAGAGCATGGCATTGACGTTGAGCGCCGCGGCGAGCGTCTCGGCGACGACGCCCGGTCCCGAGCCGGTGATCCCGAAGTAGGCCAGAAAGCCCGGGTGGTTCCAGTGGGTCACGTTCGGCTCGATGAGCCGCAGGTAGTCGTCGAGGATCGCGTCCATCGCCTCCGGGTGCTCCGGCGGCGCCACCGGCAGCTGGCGCGCCACGTCGCCCGGCTGGATGCGCGGCACGACCGGATGGCGCTCGACGGACTCCAGGTAATCGGCGGCGAGGTCGGCGGCGCGATGGAGGGCGCGGCGGATCTCGTCGGAGGGCAGGTCTTTCGGCATCAGCGTCTCCCGGTGCCCGCGGCGGCGGCGCTTACCCGTGCCACCAGATGCGCCAGTGCGGCGTCCGCCTCGTCGCTCTCCCCTTTGAGCTGCAGCTCGGTGTCCAGGAGATCGGAGGGGAGGCGCACGACCAGGGCTTCCGGAACACGGCAGGCGGCGAGATAGGCCTTGTGCAGGCGGAACGGGTGAAGGCCGGCGAGCGGGTTCTTGCCGCCCCCCGGGATCTCTCCCTGAAGGACCGGCGCCAGACGGTCCTTGAAACGGGCGTAGTTCCCTTCACCGGCGGCGATGCGGTGGACGCGCATCAGGCCGCGCACCGCGGTGAGCTGGCGGCAGAATGAGGCGAACAGCGAAAAGAAACCGAGCCGCGCGTTGAGCGGATCGTCGGCGCCGTGGATCAGGCGGTGCAGACGGTCGAGCGCCTCTCCGGAGCGGCCGGCGGAGACCGCATCCAGGAGCTGCCAGACGTCTTCCTCTCCGCGGTCCTCCACCGACTGGTCGACCAGCTTGCGGTCGATCTTGCCGGTCGCCGCGGCGAGATGGGCGAGCTTGCGGTATTCCCCGGCGAAGCGGGCGGTCGAGTCGGCGTCGATGCCGCCGCTCTCCCGGCCACCGCGGCGGTCGCCCTCCTGGCGCAGGGTGCGCTTGGCCAGCTCGGCGAGGGCGTCGCCCGCGATGGCCACACCGGTCTGGCGCTCCAGCTCGGTGGCCAGGAGATCCAGCCCTTCCCATCCTCCGCCGCGCTCCGCGGCTTCCACCGAGCCGACGCCGAGCACCGCCTTGCGCTCGGTCAGCAGGCGGACAACCGGATGGTCGGCGGCCGCCGAGCGCTCGGCGAGGATCAGCGCATGCCCGGCCGGCAGGCCGCCGCGGATGACGTCCGCGAGCGTCGCGAGATCGCCCTCGCCGGCGCCTTGAATCCCGTCGCGGCGGGCCATCTCCAGCAGGCCGGCGAAGCTCGCGCGCAGCTCCTCCGCCTGCTTCTTGCTGCGCGCCCGGCCACCGCGCGAGCGGCGCGAGGTACCGCCTTCGAACGCCCAGACCGGCAGCGCGCCGAGCAGGCGATCCGGCGCACCGGCCTGTGGATCGAGGTCGAACAGGTGAAGCGCCTGGAACAGGCGCGAGGCGGCCTGCCGCTCGCGGCCGGAGAGCGGCCGGTCCTCGACCGCGACCGGCAACACCTCGGAGGCGTCGTCGATCAGCTCGGCGGCGGCACCGCGGTCGGCGAAGACGGCGGAGTCGACCACCAGGAGCGCCTTGGCGGAGGCGAAGAGGGAGAACGTGCGGAGGTCCTGCAACAGGGGAGAGAGCGAGGCGGGGCGCCGGTGGCGTTCCGGTGCACCACCGAGCGCAGCGGCCACCGCCGCCGCGACCCGCTCGGCGGCGGGCTCCGCCAGGACCAGGTCACCATGCACCAGGCAGACCTGCGGCGGGGTGCCCCGGGTCAGCTCGGCGACGAAGCGATCGACGGCGTCGGCCAAAAGGATCGCGGGTCAGGAGGCGTCGGCCTCGAGCAGACCCTTCTCCGCCAGCTCCTGGCAATCGATGCAGAAGCGCGCCCAGGGAACCGCCTCCAGGCGCAGCGGATGGATGCCGTTGCCGCACCCGGTGCACCGTCCGTAGACCCCACCCTCCATCCGCTTGATCGCGCCCTCGATCTGCAGCAGGAGAAGCCGCTCGCCGTCCGAGATCGAGAACATCAGCTCGCGGTTGTACGAGTTGTTCGCCCGGTCCACGATGTCCTCGGTTCCGTCGTCCGTCGACTCCTGCCCCGCCCGGACGTCCTGCTTGTACATGTTGAGGATTTCCTGCCGCTGAACCTGCAGGCGGTTCCGCAGGGCCTCGAAGCGCTCCGGGCTCATCTCCGGCACCGGGGCCGCGGGCATCTTGGCCTTGTCTGTCTTGGGCACCTGGGGGTCTCCTTTCACAGGCAAAAAATCAGGGCTCGCGATGATAGCTCATTCCGGCCTCGATGGTGAGCGCCCGGTAGAGCTGCTCGTAGAGGACGACCCTGGCCAGCTCGTGCGACAGGGTGAGCCGGCCGAGCGAGAGGGTCCAGCGCGCCGCGGCGAGGACCGCCGTGTCGAGCCCGAGGTCGGAGCCGAGGAGGAAGGCGATGGGATGCGGCCAGGTGCTGCGCAGCCGCGACAGGCGCTCGGCGAGCTGCACGGAATCCGGCTGCTCGCCGCCGCCGTCGAGGGCCACGATCCAGGCCGGGTCGGGAAGTGCGGCGAGGAGGGCCTGCCCCTCCGCCCGCTTGCGCTGCGGATCGTCCGCCGCCGCCCGGGCGCGCACCGGGACGTCCCGCAACGGCACCTGGCGCACGATGCGGCGGCGGTATTCGGCGCACAGGTCGTCCCAGCTCTGGCGTTGGTGGCGACCGGCCCAGGCGATGACCAGCTCCCGGGCCACCGTTCAGCCGACCGCGCTCTCGTCCCCTTCCCCGTCGCCCATGCGCTGCCACTCGTCGATGTAGCCGAGGGTCTTGAAATCGCGCATCCGGTCGAGGAAGACGACGCCGTTCAGATGGTCGAACTCGTGCTGGACGATGCGCGCCTCGAAGCCGCGGCAGAGGTAGTCGAGCGGCTGCCCGGAGCGGTCCAGCCCCTGGACCCGCACCTCCGGGTGGCGCGGCACCATCCCCCGCAGATCGGGAATGGAGAGGCACCCCTCCCAGTCGTAGACGAGCTCGCGCTCCTGGGGGGTGATCATCGGGTTGACCACCACGCGCAGGGGAATGTCGTGCCCGGCGGATTCGTAGACGAAGACCTGGATCTCTGCCGCCACCTGCGATGCGGCGAGACCGACGCCGTGCGCTTCGCGCATGGTGTCGACCAGATCGTCGATGAGCTGCTGCATCTCGGCACCGGCGAGCTGCTCGGGGGAGAGCGCCCGGGCGACGGCCCGAAGCGCGGGATGACCGAGGCGGACGATGGGAAGAACCGGCATAGCTTGCTTCCTGCTTCCTGACCTACAGGACCGCGGATTGTACCCCAAAGCCGGCGCCGAGGGGAGCCCGGCGCGCCTCTTCCCTCCTCTTCCCTCCTCTTGTCACGAGGAATCTTGCCTCCCACGGCTCGCAAATGCGCGGTTGAAGCACCAGTAGTTTTCAGAGTCTGTCCGCATCGAACGGACTCAATGACGATATCATGCGTAACTTCACGAATTGGGCGAGGCCCGGAAGGCTGGCGGCGGCGCGGCCACGGACGGCAATGGCCCTTCTGCTCAGCCTGGTGGCCGCGATGGCCCCGGGCCTGTTGCGCCTGGAGCTGCGCACCGACGGACACTCCCTGGTGCCGCCGGAGGACCCGGCGATCGCTCGTGACCGGGACGCCCGGCAGACGTTCGGCCTCAAAGACCCGCTGCTCGTCGTCGTGGAGAGCCGGCATCCGGCGGGCATCTTCAACCCTGCGACGCTCGAGCTCGTCCGGCAGCTGACCCGGGAGCTTGCGGCGTTGCCGGGGGTCGATCCGCAGGACGTGCAGAGCCTCGCCACCGAGAGCGGCGGCGCCTTCTATCCCGGCAGCTTTCAATTCCGGCCGCTCCTCGAGCCCCCGCCGCGAACACCCGACCGGCTCGCCGAGGTGCAGGCGGACGTGGAGGCGATCGACGTCCTCCACGGGACCCTGGTCTCCCGCGACCGGCGGGCCACGGCGATCCTGGTCGGCGTCCCCGGGCCGTCCGATCCCCGCGGCTCGGCGGTGGACCGCACCGCGCTCTACCACCGCGTCGCCGCCCTCGCCCTGCGCCATGAGACGGCGTCCGACCATCTCTCGGTGGTCGGTGCGCCGGCTGCCGAGGCGCTCCTCGGCGAGCATGTCCTGGCCGACCTCGCCCTTCTGGTGCCGCTCGCCCTGGCGGTCATCGCCGCCGTGCTGTGGTGGGCCTGCGGCCGGGCCTGGGCGGCGCTCCTCGGCCTCGCCAAGGTGGGCGCCGCCCAGGTGTTCACCCTCGGCCTCATGGGCTGGTGCGGACAGCCGGTGTACCTGACCACCGCGATGATCCCGGTCCTGCTCACCACCATCGGGCTGGCGGACGAGGTGCACCTGCTCTGGCACTACCGGCACCGGCCTGCGGCCGAGCCGCCGGCCGCGGCGCTCCACCGCATCCTCGGCGAGCTGGCGGCGCCGGTGGTCCTCACCTCCATCACGACCGCGGTCGGGTTCCTCTCGTTTCTCACCTCGGCCATCCTGCCGGTCAGCCGCTTCGGACTGTTCACCGCGCTCGGCGTGCTGTTCTGCCTGCTCTGGTCCCTCGTGGCCACGCCGGCTCTGCTGGCGCTGTGGCCGGACGGGATTCCGGCGGCCGGGCCGCCAGCCGGGTCGGCGGAGCAGCCGGGCCGCCTCCTCCGGCTGGTGCACGCCCTCACCGCCCGGCCGCGGCTCACCCTGACCGCGCTCGCCCTGGTCACCGGGATCGCCGCGTTCGGCATCCCCCGGCTGATCATCCAGGACTCCTGGATCGACAACTTCTCCCCGGCCAGCCGGCTGCGCCGGGACACGGAGCGCATCGACCGGCTCTTCTCCGGCACGCACGTGCTGCTGGCCGTGGTGACCTTCGACACGCCGGAATCCCGGGTGCCGGTGATCCCGGCGGCCCGCGGCCCGCTGCTCGCCGGCTCGGCGGTGGAAGCCCTCGGCCGCTTCGAGAAGAGCCTGCGCGCCCATCCGGACGTGGGCGGCGTCCTCGGCCTGCACAGCCACCTCACCACCACCGCCTTCCTCTGGGGAGGGCGCCGCGAATGGACCCGGGCGATCGTGGACAACCCGTCCTGGATCTACCTGCATGTGCGGCGCATCGGCAACGTGCGGGGCACCGCCCGGCGGACGGAGCTGGTGGACGACGGCTTCCGGCGCACCGTGGCCACCGTGCTGCTCAAAGGGGCCAACTTCCAGAAGACCGCGAAGGTGATCGAAGAGATCCGCCGGCTGGAGCGCCGGGAGCTCGCCCCTGTCCACGCCCGGGTCGAGCTGGCGGGCGACCTCGCGGTGTCCCAGGCGATGATTCCGGCGATCGTCCGCACCCAGACCGGGTCTCTCCTCGGCGCGCTGGCGGCCAACGTCCTGATCCTCAGCCTGCTCTGCCGTTCGTGGCGCCGCGGGCTCGCTTGTGCCGCACCGACGACGATCGCCGTGGCGTGGACCTTCGGGCTGATGGGCTGGGTGGGCCTTCCCCTGGGCGTGGCCACGTCGATCTTCTGTGCGGTGACCCTGGGAATCGGCGACGACTACTGCATCCACTTCCTGGAGCGCCACCGTGCGGCCGCCGCGGCCGGCCTGCCACGGCCCGCCCGTGTAGCCGCCGCCGAAGCCGGCCCGGCCGTCGTCACCGATGCGCTGGCGATCATCCTGGGCTTCGGCCTCCTGCTCGCCTCCCGGGTTCCGACCAACCGGGCGCTCGGCCTGCTCGTCGTCTTCGGGCTCGCCGGCGCCTGCCTGCTCACCCTTGCGGGAGCCGGCTCCGTGCTCACGCTGCTCGACCGGCGGCGGGAGGAGACCCGATGAGCCCCCGCTCCCGCGGCCCGCCCTTGGCCCTGCAGCCCTCGCTGCGCATCGCACAGACCACCTCAACCATTTTTTTGGAGAACGTCAAAAATGAAAAGCTCAACCCTCCGTAACACCTTTTTCGCGGCCTCGTTGACCCTGCTGGCCCTTCCCGCCCTCGCCCAGGTCACCACCGTTGCGTCGATCCCCCCGGGCAAGGATTTCTGGGTGACGCCGAACAACGGCCAGACCGATTTCAACTTCCCTGCCGGTGACGTCGAGTCGCTGTGCGGCGCGCCGGCCTCGGCGACCTGGAACCACAAGATCGCCCTGCGGGGCGCTCCCGCGCCCGGCACGGACTACGACACGGTCGTCGCCCGTCTCAATGCCGCGACGTTCAACAGCAGCCTGGTGGCAACGACGCCCATCCAGGTCGTCCTGCTGCGGTTTGCCAGCGCAGGGTCGCATGCGACGCCGTGCGGAAACCTCAACTGGACGGTCAGCCTCTCCGGCCCGCAGGCTACGACGATGATGACCCTGCGCCGGACCTCGGCGACCGGCGGCCTGTTCTCGGCCGACATCGCGGTCAACGTCGAATTCCAGGCCTTCAAGAGCAACGGCGCCTACCTGGGCAGCCTGTTCTACAACATCGTCCTGCCCGATCCGGCCACCGGCACGCCGTGGTCCATCGGCCCGACGGGCGCGTTCCGCGCCGGCATGACCCCGGCGAACGATTGCATCGACGTGCTGCGCGAGAAGCTGGCGACCTACTCGCCGGATTCCAGCCATTTCTATTACATCTCCGACATGATCGCCCAGGGGCAGTGCAAATACAGGGGCTAGGCTCCTGATCTCCTTCCCGCGGATCGGCCCCGGGGCCGATCCGCGGGGTTTCTGCTATCCTCCCTCCCATGACCATTCAGCGAACCTACAGGTCCGGAAGGACCTCTTCCGGCTCGACCTGCTCCCCTTCCAAGACGCGGGTCGCGGCGGGGTTGCTTCTCGCCGGGGCGGCGGTGGGATTGCCGGTGCTGGTGAGCGAGGTGATCCGCCGCCGCGCCGAGGCCCCGCAGGCGCCGCGGTGGGGCCGGGCGCACCGCTTTCCGGGCGCGCTCGGCGAGATCGTCTTCCAGGAGCTGGGCACCGGCACGCCGCCGTTCCTCCTGCTCCATTCCTTCGGCCCCGGTTATGACGCCAGCCAATGGCGCGCTTCCGCGGAGCGGTTGGCGGAGAATCATTCCGTGTTCGTCCCGGACCTCCCCGGCTGGGGCCGCTCCGAGACGCCCGCGGGCGGGCACCTTCCCGAGCTGTACGTGCGGGCGCTCGCCGGCTTCCTCGACCGCGCGATCGACGGCCCGGCGATGATCGTTGCGGCGGGGCTCTCCGCCGCCTATGCGGTGCGCATCGCCCTGGAGCATCCCGAGCGGGTGCTCGGCCTCGTCCTGGTCAATCCGATCGGGCTCAGGGCCGACTCCGCCGCGCTCGGCTCCTCCGGCGCCGCGTTCCTGCGCCGCCTCCTGCAGGTCCCGGTGGTGCGCTCCACCACGCTCGACCTCTTGACCAGCCGCGCCTCGCTCGACCATCACCTGCGGCGCGAGGCCTATGCCGCCCCCGAGCGGGTGGACGCGGCGCTCCTCGACCATCACTACCGGGCGAGCCACAAGGCGCACGCCCGCACAGCCCTCTCGGCGCTCCTGCGCGGCGATCTCTGGCTGGAGGTCGAGGAGGGGCTCGATCAACTGGAGGTGCCGGTGCTCCTCACCTGGGGACGCACCGCCAAGGCGGCGCCGGTGGCGAACGCCGACCTCTGGCTGCGCCGGCTGCCCGATGCGCAGGTGGAGGTGTTCCCGGGGAGCGCCGACCTGCCGCACGTGGAGAGCTCCTCCGCCTTCTGCAAGGCGGTCGAGGCGTTCACCGGCCGGCTTCGGGGCTGAGCTACGTGCCCCCCGGCCGCCCGGGGGCGGCCCCGGCCGGGGACGCCGGGGCCGGCTTGTAGAGGGTCACCAGACAGCCTCCGAGCGCGACGAGGAGCAGGCCGACGTAGAACGGCCAGCGGATGCCGGCCCACCCGCCGCGCGGCGGGTGGAGAGCCAGCGAGTACAAGGCGTTCACCACCGGTGCGCCGCCGAAGACGATCGACATCACCACCGGCGGCGTCCCCTTGGCTCCGAAGGCGAGCAGCACGCAGAACGCTCCGGCGGCGCCCACCGTGCCGGCGAGGAGCGACCAGAGAGCGCCCTTGGCCGGAAACGCCCAGGTGGCCCCCTGCAGCTTGAGCACCAGGAGCGGCGCCAGCACAGCGGTGAGGAAGTAGGCCAACCCCACGAACAGGAACGCCTTGTAGCGTCCACTCACCGGATCGGCCATGCCCATCTGGCCGGTGTGGAGAAAAACGCCGTACAGGCCCCACGAGACGACGGTCATCAACGCGAACACGAGCCAGCTCATCGCAAGTCCTCCTGGAAATCAGCGGTCTTCCTTGAGCGTCGCGAGCAACGGCGCCCGCAGCGCTCCCCACACGGCGAGCCCGCCGGAAAGAAGACCGACGGCGAGCACCGCGAGAAGCGTCGCGGGCAAGGGTCCGCGAACGAGGCGCTCGAGGCCTGCTCCGGCCGCGACCAGCTGCGGCGCCACGGCGAGAAGGCCCGCCAGGGTCCCGATGGCGAGGCCGGCGAGCAACAAGAAGGTGTTCTCTCCCAGCACCAGCCAGGCGATGCGGCGGCGGGGAAAGCCGGTGGCCCGCAGGGTCGCCAGCTCTCCGCGGCGCTCGATCAGGCTGCGCAGAAGGGCCACCGCGAGGCCGCAGGTTCCGAGCAGGAGCCCGAGGCCTCCCAAAGCCTGGAAGGTCGAGAGATAGGTGTCCTCCACGGCATGGAACGCGGCGAGCCGCGCGGCGACCGGGGAGACGTCGAAGCCGAAGCGGCCGAGCCCCTCTTCGAGGACCCGGGTGACCTCGGCCTCCCGCTCCTGGGGCGCGCCGATCAAGAAGAAGGATCGCCGGGCGAGGCTCGGGAAATGGCGCAGGAGGTCCTCATCGGGGATCAGAAGCTCGCTTTGGAAGACGCTCCGCTCCAGCAGCCCGACGAGGCGCAGCCGGATCGGCCGCCCGTTCTCGTCGTCCATCGCCAGCTCGTCGCCCGGCGCGAGCTTCAGGATCCAGGTGGCGGAATTGGCGTCGGCCAGCACCGGCAAGACGCCAGGCGCGAGGTCCTTCTCCCTGAGGCTCCAGGGGTCCTGTGTGGCGTCGAGGGCCTTCTGGACGCGCAGACCGGCTCGGCCGGCGAGGTCCGGAGGGGCTCCGACGAGGCGCGGACGGGTGGGCCGGTAGAGATTGCGGCAGCTCACGTCGTCCCCCGGCACTACGCGCAGAGAGAGAAACGAGACTCCCTGGAGCGCCGCCTCGTCCACGTCGAACAGGCCCAGGCCGAACCGGCCTTCCGGGCTCGCCGGGTCCTGCGGCAGCGGCACGGCGGACTCGGCGAGCAGCGTGAATCCGGCTCCTGGCCCTGGCTCCGGAACGGCGCCCTGCCGGTTCGCCGCCACGGTGACCAGCACGAAGCTCGCACAGGCCACCAGCGCGATGGCGAGCAGGCTGCGGCCCGGGTTGGCCGCGGCATTGCGCGCCGCGAGGCCCGGCAGCGTGAGGTGGTGCGCCGGAGGCGGCCGGCGCAACCACAACGCGGCCCAGGCAAGGCCGGACGTCAGAAGGCATGTACCGATCCAGATCCACACCACGGGCGACGCGGAGCTGCCGAACGCGGCGGACGCGGCGAGAGTCCCTCCGGCGAGGAGAGCTCCCCCCGGAGCCAGCCGGCGCGCCAGGCGGCCCGGCCGGGCTTCCGGCACCGTGGTCGAACCGGCGAGGAGGGCGGGAGGCGGCAGCCGGGCGAGCCGGCGGACGGTCCAGGCGATCGCCAGAAGGACGGCGGCGACCGAGGCGGCCCAGCCCAGCGCGAGGCTCGCGGGTGCCACGTGCAGGGAGAGGTGCGGCGTGCCCACCGCCGGGAGCCACCAGGTGCGCAGACCCGCCATCAGCAGCCCGGCATAGGCGACCGCCCCGGCGAGGCCGAGCAGCGCTCCGACTCCCGCCATCACCGCTCCTTCGGCGAGCAGGCTCGCCCGCACGGAGCGGACGGGAAAGCCGAGGGCGAGAAGGAGGCCCAGCTCGCCCGCGCGGCGCTCCACGCCGAGGCTGAACAGCAGCCCCGCGAGCAACACGGCGGCGAGGATCAGGAAGAAGCTGAAGGCCAGGAACAGGCCGGCGAAATCGGTCGAGCCCGCCGCCGCCGCGAGACCCTCGTCTTTCACCGGATGCCAGACCAGGCCGAACGGCGCCGGGTCCACCGTCTGCGGCAGCTCGCGGCGCAGGAGCTCCTCCAGGCGGGCCGGATCGTCGCCCGGGAAGCGCAGGGCGGTCAGGTCCCCGAACCGTGTGGTCCACAGCGCGCGGGCGGTCGCGAGTGACACGAACGCCTTCGGCGCCGCTCCATGGCGGTCCCAGTAGGCCTCGTCCTGCGGACGGATGAGCCCCAGATCCACCGGAAACGGCGGCTCCCAGGCCGCCATGTCGTTCATCTCCTCGATCCCCGGAAACCGTGGAGTGAGGGTGCGATCCGCCCCCGGGCCGTCCATCGGGACGACTCCCCCGAGGCGCAGGGTGGCCGTTCGTTCCAGCACGCCGCCGCCGGGCTCCAGGACCAGATAGCTCATCTCGACCGGATCGCCCGGGCGGGCCTGGAGATCGTCGGCGGCCCATTGGTTGAGCAGGATCTCGCCGTCCGCCACCGGCAGACCGGAAGCGGCCGGGAGCCCGGCGACCATCGAATAAGGAAGGAGCCGGCCCCCCGTCCGCAGCTGGGTGGCGAGGTAGGTGAAGACCTCCATCCCCGAAGCGCCGGCGAGCGCCGTCGCAGCCTCGGCCGCCGCACGGGGCAGGAACAGCGCATCGCTCTCCAGTGACACGTGCCGCTCGCCCCGCACCACGCGCAGCCCGAGATCCTCCAGCCCCAGGGAGGGACGCAGGTCCACCGTCGCCGCACCCGCGGGAGGAGCGGCGAGCAGCGCGTTGACCTCTCCCCGCCGCTCAGCCGCCTCCTGCAGCACGGCGAGAGGCGCGAAGGCGGTGCGCGATCCGGTCTGGTGCGCTGCGAGGCCGAAGCGGCCGAGACCGCGGTCGGGCAGCACGCGCGCCACGGTGAAACGGCGGGTGGCGAGCACGCCGTCGGACCCGCGCTCGCCGAGCACGGTCTCGCGCGGGATCTCCCCCGGCCGCTCGAACGAGAGGAGGACATCGTCCCCCGCCCGGGCGCCCAGCTCGCGGCCCAGCGTCTCGTTGAGGACCAGAGGCGGAAAAAGGCCCGGCGAGGGCGCCCCGGCCGCCATCTCCGGCAAGGTGTCTCCGCCGTCCTCGGCCCCGTAGAGCGAGGCGAACCGGCCGTCGACTCCGTAGATGGCCACCTCCGCCCCGCGCGCCTCCGAGCCGGCGTGCTCGGCAGACCCGCGCAGCACGATCACGGGCGCGACGGAGCCCGCGTGGCGGCGCGCCAGGTCCGCCGCCAGCTGCTCCCGGAAAAAGTGGTCCGCCACCAGCGCGAGGTCGATGCCCCCGAGGCGCTCCAGGGTGAGGCCGCGCAGGCTGCCACGCATCGAGTCGCCGGTCAGCAGGGCTCCGGTGAGGACGGCGGTGGACACGGCGGCCCCGAGCGCCACCGCCAGGCCGGCTCGGCGGAAATGGATCAGGCTGCGGAGGGCTCGACGCACCGTCCCTCCACCAGCTCGAAGCGGCGGGAGAAGCGCGCGGCGAGCTCAAGGCTGTGCGTCGCGGCGACGAGCACCGTGCCCTCCGCCGCATGCAGCTCGAAGAGAAGGTCCGCCACGTTCGCCGCCGCCGCCCGGTCCAGACTGCCGGTCGGCTCATCGCAGAGCAGCACCGCGGGCCGCAGCAGCAGCGCCCGCGCCACCGCGGCCCGTTGCCGCTCCCCGCCGGACAGCTCGGCCGGCCGGTGCGCCCTCCGGTGGCCGAGGCCGACCCGGGCGAGCAGCGCCTCGGCCCTCTCCCGGGCGGCGGCGGGCGCGAGGCTGCGCCCCGGAAACGCGAGCGAGGGGAGCAGGACGTTGTCCAGCACGGTGAGCTGCGGCAGCAGATGGGAGTCCTGGAACACGAAGCCGATCGTGCGGTTGCGGAACCCGGCGAGCTCCGGCTCCGGCAAGGCGAAGGGATCGCTGCCGGCGATCTCGATCGTACCTTCCGACGGACGGTCGAGCGCACCGAGCAGGTGGAGCAGCGTGCTCTTCCCGGAGCCCGACGGCCCGGTGAGCGCCAAGGCCTCCCCGGCCGCCAGCTCGAACGAGACCCCGCAGAGCACCTCCACAGGCGCCGCGGCGGTGGCGAACCGCTTGTGGACGTCGCGAACGGCCAAAAGGCCGGAGGGGTTCGGCAGAGTCGCCATCACGTCTACGTCGGCTTCTGCAGGCGGACCACTTTGAAATATTTATTGACAAGATGGGAGACGGCGTGGGTCCGGGGGGTGCCGGAGGTGTCGAGGTATTGGACCTTCTGCTGGTAGGTCTGATTGGCCAGGCCGTTGACGGTCGAATCCAGAGGCCACAGGTTGGGAAACTGATCGGGTCCCGACATGGCGAGGTCGTGGACGTGATCGGGAGCGAAGTTGGTCCAGTTGAAACCCTGCTTCCCGAGAGCGGTCTTGAAAATTCCCTCGGCCCAGCGGTTGGGCGAGAGAACGCGCTGGAGGACCTGCCCCTTCAGCGAGGTGTTCGGATCGGTGACTCCGATTTCCACCCCCTTGACGAGAGGTCCGCTGCCGCCGATCTGCTTGTTGACCGCCGTCGCACCCACATTCGCTGCCGTGGTCCTCATTCTGGGCGTGGGCAGCTCATTGGTCGCGAAGGGTGTGAAGGTCTCGAGTGCGCCGCTGTAGCCGGTGGCCTGGAAATTCTTGTAAATCCCCTTGGTCTTGAAAAAGACGATCTTGATCGGATCGGCCATGGAGCCCGTAGGGGGCGCCCGGCGGACCACCCCGTCCGCCACCGCGCCACCCAACTCCCCGGGTGGCAGGGCACCGGACATGACGGCGTCGGCGGCGCGATCCGCAGCAAGCTCGGCGCGGTCCCGGGCCCCCCCCAGGCGCGGCGGCCCCCCGGCACCCCGCCGTCCGGCGGGAAGCGCATGCGCCAGCTCATGGGCGATCAGCCACCGCCCCACCGTGCTGTGCGGTGCATATTGGTCGCGGCGGACGGCGATATGGCTCCCCAGGGTGAAGGCACGCGCGTTGAGATACCGGCTGGCCCGATCCCCTGCCGCATCGGCGTGCAGCCGGACGTGGGCCAGGGAGGTGCCGAAGCGTGGCTCGAAGAAACCGCGCAGCTCACGGGACAGCGGCTGGCCTCCCCGTTGCACCTCTCGCACCTGCCGCGCCGCCTCCCGCCCGAGGAGCGGCAGGGGGCCGTCGGCTTTCCTCAGTGCTTCCTCCTCGACCTCCATGCCCAGGTTCGAAGAACTGGCCTCGACCGCCATCGGCTGGTTCTCGGGCTCGTCCGGGTCGAAGGACGGTGCGGGGTCGATGACCTGCCCCTGCTGGACCACGGCCTGCCGATCGAAGCCGACAACATCGGTGTCCTGGTTTCCGTCCCCATGGAGAGTACCGCCGTAGATGTCCAGGCTCCCGGTTCTCTCGGCCAGGGCCCCGAACAGCCCGGCGAGCCGCTGCGCAGCCTCGATTTGCTCGCCGATCGAAAGCTGGCGTCCTTCCAGGTTGCGAAACCGGAGCAACTGGTCCAGCCGTTGCAAGGTCTGCACGGCCTGCCTCCGGAGCTCACTCACCTCCTCTGAGATGGCCCCGCCACCGGCCTCCCGGTAGGCGAGCGCCTGCAAGATGTCGGAGAGGTCCCGCCACTCCGGATTGATCCCCAGCTCCACGTGGCCGCTCTGAATCCGGTAGCGGACGTAGTGCTTCTCGCCCTCGAAGGAGATCGGGCCGAACCGTTGCCGTGCAAGCTTCTCGACCGCCTCCCGCGGGCCCTCGGCAGGAGGCAGAACCGAAGCGGGCTCCGCGCCCGGCAGAGCCGTGGCCGGCCCGGTCGGTGCCTGCCGGAAGGGGCTGACCGCAAAGCCGGAGGAGGACGGCCCGGAGGTCCGGGACGGTTGCGCTCTCTCAGGGTCCTGTCGGACACGCATCGGCATGGCCCTTGGATTCTACCCGATCCCTGGCAGCTCACCCGTGGCGGCCGGAAATCTGCCTGCCGACATCCCGCTGTCGCCTCCCGGCCGCTCAGTCCTCGCCCGGATCGCGCCCGCCTCACCTCTCCTCGGCATCCCGCGTGTCGGCGTTGAGGACCTGGGCGACGATCCGCGACGTGAAGTCGTCGAAGTAGTTCTGCAGCGTCGTCTGGAGTGCCTGGAATTCCGGCCAGAGCGTCTCGTCGACGAACCGCGACGAGACCCGGGCCATGACGGTCGTCCGGCGCTGCCCATGGCGCCGGTAGGGAGCGAGGCCGTAGCGCCGGAGCAGGGCGATCAGCAGGCGTCGCGACCATTCATCCGCCAGGGAGAACCGATACTCGACGGCCGGATCGACCTTCTCGACCTCTTGCAGGCGGGCCCGGATGCGGTCCCTCGCCCGTTCCGCGGCGATCCGCTCCCCTTCCGTGCCCGGCCTGGCAAACAGAGCCTCGATCCGCCGAAGCTTCTCGATCAGCCGCTCTTCCTCGGTCATACCGACTCCCCCTCGGTTCAGACACCCTCTGCCGTCGCTCCCGGCTTCTCTCCGGCGCCCGCGTCACCGGATTATGCGGAGAGAGGACATGATATCGGATGGCGTGACCGGTTCGGGAACTGCGCAGGCATCACTCAGGAGACGCGAGCCGAGCGCCACGCGCCCCCTCTTTGATAGAATGTCCCATTGATTCCACCCACCTCCATGGCCTATCCAGATGACCGAGACAACGACTCTCTATCGGCCCACAGGGCCTGCCGAGCTTGAGCTGGTCAAGGCGAGCGGCTCAACACAGTGGCCTCCCCGTTTACCGGGTCAGCCGATCTTCTACCCGGTCACCAACGAACAATACGCAGTCGAGATCGCACGCGATTGGAACGTCAAGGAGAGCGGGTGCGGCTATGTCACCCGGTTCCATGTCCGGAAGAGCTTCATGAGTCGCTATCCGATTCACCAAGTCGGCGGCTCCCACCATACCGAGTGGTGGATTCCTGCCGAGGATCTCGCCGAGCTCAACGCCAATATCGTGGGCCCCATTGAGGTGATCCGCGAGTTTCGCGGCACTGAGTGAGTCGAGGTCCACCCGGCTCCGGCCCGGAGGGCCGGGAGATCGGAGCCCAGGGATGAGGCCACAGGCCGATTCCCTGGGGAATGAAGGCGGCGCCACGTGGCGGAATGCCCCGCACCCGCGCCCAGGGCTTCTTGAGCAAGGGCTGATTTCGTGGCTGGCACCTGTTGCTGGATCGTCGTCGCGGAAGCGGGCCCGCCTCGGCCGACGTCGTGGTACTTTCTTCGCGATGGACTGAAGGGCGGGCTGTAGCGTGGCCCGCCAGAGAGGATCGCTCGATGGAATGGAAGGGAATCCGGCAGCACTATCCGCACCAGTGGCTCCTGGTGGAGGCCCTTGCCGCCCACTCGGAAGCGGGCCAACGGATTCTCGACGATCTTGCCGTCCTGGAGACCTACTCGGATGGGCTGACGGCGATGGCAGGGTACAAGGCCCTGCATCGCCGCGACCCGCAGCGAGAGCTCTACGTCCTGCACACGGATCTGGAGGATCTCGAGATCGAAGAGGTTCGCTGGCTGGGAATCCGGGCCGCCTGATGAGAATCCGGCTCGAAGACCGCCGAAGCCGGTGGCGCGAAGCAGCGGGCCTGCCACTCTACCTGATTCTGCTTTATTGACACCCCGGGTGGGGGCGCCTGTTTTCCGGCCCGGAGGGCCGGGAGATCCGAGCCCAGGGATGAGGCCACAGGCCGATTCCCTGGGGAATGAAGGCGATCCCTCACCGCGGCCTGAAGGGTCGCGAGAGAGGCACCCGTTGCCGGCGAGACGCCAGCGCTCCCAGGGGGCGCGCACCCCACCTCTCGGACCACCCCGGTCTTCCGGCGGGCAGCCCCAGCCCGGCGGTTCGAGGACCTACCCAGCCACTGACCACGCTACAATGACACCCGCAACTTCAGAAGAGGAGAGACCGTGCCGCCGGTCACCCGAGAGCGGCACCATGGCGTGACCACAGCAGGGTGCGGAGGGATTTGCCGGTGAGCCCGAGACTGCAGAAGCTGGCGCTGGACTGGAAGGCCTATGTCACCCTCCTCGGGGCGGCGGCCACGGCGACGTCCGCCTTCATCGACCTGGTGAAAGCGCTGGCCGGTTCGGTCTCCGCTCTCAAGGATCTCCCTCCCGAAACGCGCTGGTTGGTCACCGCCGTCCTCCTGGCGCTCACGGTCGTCTCCCTCCTCGCAACGTTGAGCCGCCGCTCCGTCCTCCTCAAGAAGGAACGCTTCCTCCTTTCCTCCGACGACCCGGCACACCTCGTCGGCCGCGAGGAGGAGGCGGCTCACCTCGCTCGGCAATGTGGCCGGTTTCGGCTGGTGTTCCTGATCGGCGACTCAGGTACGGGCAAGAGCTCCCTGATGCGCGCCGGCCTGGCCCACGGTCTTCTCGCCGAGAGCTCCTCTCTCGCCGGGCACGACGCCTTCGTCCCCCTGGTCGTGGACCTCGCGGGCGTCGGGTGGCAGCAGGGCCTCGCGGTCGCCCTGGCTCGCGGTCTGGGCAGGCTGCCCAAGGACGTCTGGCAGCGGCTGGGAGGCGGCGATCACCCGTCGGCCGACCAGGTCTTCCGCTGGCTGAAAAAACGCCCGGCGCACGCTCCGCGCCGCGCCTGATTTCGTGGCTGGCACCCGCTGCCTGGCAGCAGACCAACGGCTCGGCGGCCCGCCTTTGTCACCGGCCGGAATGGCGGTCGTCACCAACAAGCACCACTTGCCTGGCTTCCATTCTCTTGAGAGTTCTGCAATCATTGCAAGCGCCAGCGATTTCGCCGGATCTCCCCGCCAGGGGGCCGGATGGTGTCCTCGGTGCCCGATCCACTCCGTTCTCGAAGAGACCGCGTCACGTGGAAGTCTGACCGGCGGAGGTAGGACTATGCTGATCATCAGTCATCGGGGGGTCTGTGCCCGGAACCCCGAGAACACCCTTGAGGCCTTCCAAGCGGCGATTGCCTTGGGCGTTGATGGGATCGAAACCGATGTGCGCCTGAGCGCAGATCGGCTTCCAGTTCTCTGTCACGATCGAATCACTCCAGATGGCAGAGAAGTCTCCCGCCTGACTCGGGATGAGCTTGCCGAAGCGCTGGGCCATCCAGTTCCCACCCTGGATGAAGCCCTCGACATCTGGGCTTCAGGTCTTTGGAACGTCGAGATCAAGACACCGGCTGCGGCTGAGGCCACACATGAGGTTCTCCGGGAGTATGCGGGCTCTCACAACATCCTCATCACCTCCTTCTGGCATAACCTGGTCGAAACTACGGGCCAGGACCGCCGACTTAGGTACGGCGCCCTTCTTGCTAATCGGCCTGCGGACCACGAATCCCTCAATGCGATGCTCGACCGCCTTCCATCTTTGAGCTGTGTTGTGTGGGACTATGAGGTCCTTGACTCCGCCTTGCTCGGGCAACTCCTGGATCGAGGAATCAAATCGCTTTGCTATGGTGTGAAGACCAAGGAAGAGCATGCGGCCTGCTGGACCTTGCCGTTAAGCGGCGTCATCACCGATCATCCAGATTTCTTACTTTCATACGGGAGCCTGCGATGAGACTAAAGGAGCCCAAAGGAGAAACATTTTCCGAGCGCTTCGAAAACTACGAGCATGCGATCTCTAGGTGGGGAGTACAGCTCCTCGCATTACTTCTGGCGGTGGCGGTAGTTTCCATAGAAATACTTCATGCTGTCCCATTTCCAGGCCTAGACGAGAGTGACCGTGAACGCATTTATCTCTCCGCTGCTATTTTCATCGCACTGGGCATGGTGAGGATGGTTTTCGTCATCGCCAAGAGACTAGACAAGCTGGATACAAGCACTGGAAGGCTCGCGTTAAGGGTCGAGACATCCATGGGGGAAATGAGGAATAGTTTCGCGGGCCTCCTAGATGACCTTGCTCAGCAGCTTCGCCTGCCCAACTGTATCGATTCATTGAAGGAAGAGGCATCCAGACTTTATCCGATCGACCTCCTGGAGATGGATTGGCTCGGCCTCGACATGGATCACGCCTGGAAGTACATCGATGATGCGATCTTGGGCAACCACTTGATCAGAAGAGTTCATGTGCGCATGCTGATGATATCTCCCGTCTGGGACTACGAACCTTCATGGCTCCCGAGGGAGACTCACGAGTGGAGAGAACATTCTTCCAAAAGACTTGCCGCGATTCGGGAATGGATCGATGACGAGCTGCCGCAGATTCGCGCCACGGGCCGTGAACTGACGCTGGAGATAAAACTGTATGACCAACTCCCTGTGGTTCATGGGTTCTGCGTCAAGAAGCCTATCCTTTCCTGGTATATCTCTTTCTGCCGTTGGAAAGGAGCCAAGTTTCGAGTTTACGACTGGGGCGAGAACAAGTATTGGAAGATCAAGGGTGAACCTTTGACGCCGGCATCGCGGGATCATGTGGACATTTTCACCGGCCAGTTCGAGCACCTATGGCGGACTCTGCCGCTGCTCTCTCCAGAGAGATGGTCAGAGCTGCAGCCGAAAACAAAGTCCCTCTCAAAGGAATAGACCCGCGAATTTTCGACGCCAGCCAGCGAGCCGCACTCTCCGCCCGGCGGTAGACAGGCGTTTCATCGCCGGGCGAAGAGGCCCGGGCCGACGTAGTTAAACCTCGCGGCCGAGTTCGCGCCAAGCGATTGATCGCCCTCGCGGACGCGGGCCCGATCATCCATCTGAGCCTGCTTGGCCTTTTCGACCGGGCTCTACTCTCCAACCAACGTCAGCGCTGGCTCAAGGACCCGATCGGAAAGGTACATCCCGGCTTCCTGAAGCCGCTGGACGAGGGGGCGCGCAGAGTCGACTCGGCCAAGTCGTTTCGCGCGGAGCACGATCCCCAGCGTTCCGATGAAACGGATGCCGAGGAACTCGGCGCAGCGCCTGCCGGCCCGGTCGTCGAGGATCGCGACACAGCCCGGATGATCGAGCGCCCATGAGAGGACCGCCGTCTCCCCAGGGCCAAGATTCCAGAGGGCCACCCGCGGGTGCGGCACCATTGAACCGATCTCTTCGAGCCAGGGCACAGCTCTCAGGGCACGCGCTGTTGGGTCCTCCGGTCCCCGGCGTTTGATCTCGGCCGCAACGGCTCCGGGGACACGAATCGGTGTGCCGACGACCTCCAGAAGAGGGAGCAGGCCGGAGTGAGCGAGGTAGATCAGAGGAGACGAGTTGACGACCGGCGCCTCACTCACCCTCGATCTCCCGCGCGAGCTGGTCGAGGTCGACATGGAAGGCGTCGACCTGCTCACGGGCGAGCGCCATCAGGAAATCGGTGCGATCCAGACCGGCCGCCATGGCTGCCCGTTCCTGGGAGATCAAACCCTGCGAGTACCAACGGATGGCGGCGGCGAGACGCAGGTCTCGTTGGACCTCGCTCGGCGAGCGGCGGAGGGCTTCGTACACCTCGTCGGGCAGCTCAAACATCACGTTGGCCATCTTCGACCTCCTCGGTCAGGACAGTAGCAGACTTCCGGCGTCGTGGTGCTCTCCGGGGGGCGCAAGCCGCACCTCTTGGACCACCCGGTCCCCCCAACGAAAAACGGCCGGCGTCTCCGCCGGCCGTTTTCGTCTCGCTGCGCGAGTCTCCCTTACTTGCCCGGGACGTCGAGCAGGAAGGCGCCGCGGGAGAAGTAGTCGTTCAGCGTGTAGAGCAGCAGGATTCCCAGGAAGAGGAAACCTCCCGCGGCGGTCAGGGCCGTCAGGCGGGTGCTGTACTTCACGTGCATGAAGAAGAGGATCACCAGGACCGCCTTGGTCACCGCGACCGCCAACATCACGATGTCGTTCCACGCCCCCAGGTCCACCTTGGCCACTCCGACCGTCAAGGCGGTCCCCACCATCAGGGCGAAGAAGATCGCCAGATACAGCTTCACCGATGTCACGTGCTGCTCGGCCATGGGCTCTCCTAGCGGGCGTGCGCCCCGATCAGGTACAGAAGCGGGAACAGGAAGATCCAGACGATGTCCACGAAGTGCCAGTACAGACCCGCGCACTCCAGGGGGTTGTAGTACGTCGCGTCGAACCGTCCCTTCCAGGAAAGGACCGTCAGCCAGGCCAGCACGCCGATGCCGATGATCATGTGCAAGGCGTGGATGCCCGTCATGATGAAGTACAGGGAGAAGAAGACCTGCGCCTTGTCCCCCGCCTCGATCAACGCCGCCGAGGCATGCGCAGGATCGGGCTGGAAGTGCGGCCCGGGCACCAGGTGGTGGTCGAACTTCTCCTTGTACTCCACCGCCTTGACCCCGAGGAACACGGAGCCGAGCACGATGGTCAGCAACAGGAACAGCACGACCTGCTTGCGCTTGTTCAGCTGCGCCGCCCAGATCGCCAGCGCCATGGTCAAGCTGCTGCCGATCAGCACGGCGGTGTTGAACGCGCCCAGGGTCACGTTGAGCTCATGGCTCGCCGCCGCGAACACGCCGTGGAACTTCTCACGGTAGACCACGTACGCGCCGAACAGGCCGCCGAAGAACATGACCTCGGTGACCAGGAACATCCACATCCCGAGCGTCGAAGATTCCTTCTGCTGCTCGAGACTGTCGAACTGATGCTGCAGCGAGGGGTGGTGCCCCCCGTGCGATCCGCCCAACCCCTCCAAATGACTGTCGATCGCTGTGCTAGCCAACGCGGGCCTCCGGGTGGGAGGTGCGCGCGTGCACCTCCTGAGGGTTGTACTCGTACGGTTCGTTCGTCACAACCGGGGTGGTCAGGAAGTTCTCGGTCGGCGGCGGCGAAGGGGTGTCCCATTCGAGGCCGACGGCGCCCCACGGGTTGTCGCCGCTCTTGACGCCATAGCGCATCGACCAGAGGAAGTAGCCGAGCGGCAGGAGGAACCCGACGCCCAGCACGGAAGCGCCCGCGCTGGAAAGCACGTTGAGCACCTGGAACTCTTCCGGGTACGCCCAGTAGCGCCGCGGCATGCCGAGGTAGCCGAGGACGAACTGCGGGAAGAACGTCAGGTTGAA
>DIHE01000110.1 GCA_002420005.1 Holophagales bacterium UBA5704
TGCCCGGGCTATCAGCAGCGCCGTCTGAAGACGGTTTAAAGCCCCGTTCACGGGGCGCCGTTGATAGCCCGGCGATTCATCGCCGGGCGAAGAGGCCCGAGCCGACGCAGTTATTTCGAGACAGGCCCCAATTCCGGGCCGGGCCGCCGGCCCCGGTGAGACGCCGGCGCTCCCAGGGGGCGCAGGCGGCAGCTTGCGGACCATGGCCGGCTCCTTTCCCACCGCGACCCCCGCCGGCCGCCTCGGGGACGTGCCCGGCACCTCTCGGGGCTTCGCCACACTGTGCGGCGTCTTCTACGCCGCGGCGTGGACGGGTGACGCCGCGGCGCAGGCCTCCCGCGCCGCGGCGCAAGTCTCCTCCGACCGGCAGAGCCCATCTGCGCCACGGCGTACATGAGCTGCGCCGCGGCGTGGGCCGGCTGCGCCGCGGCCCAGGTCCTCCACGCCGCGGCGTGGGTCATCCCTCACCCGGCACGGACCCTCCCCGACCCGGCTCGCCTCACCTGCGCCGCGGCGTGGACGACGTACGCCGCGGCGTGGAGGGTGCACAACCGGTCTTCGGGCGGTCGGGGGTGAGGGCTCCGTGCGATACGGCTCCGACCTCTCCGCAGAAAGGGAGCGCCCATGGGGGGTCTCCCAGATACAATGCCCACCGCGAGGAGGATCTTTCGACAGCTCATGGCAAAACTTCTCTTGATGGAAAGCGATCCGGTCGCTGCGGCGGTCCTGGAGGACCGTTTACGGGTGGCCGGCTATTCGGTGGAGATCCTGGCCGACCTCGACCGGGCGGTGGCGCGGATCGACACGGAGCAGATCGACCTCGTGGTGCTCGGCATGGCGGGCGAGGCGGCCGAGGCTCTCGACGCCTTGCACGCGCTGCGCGCGCATCCCGGCACCCGCTCGGTCGCCCTGGTGGTGCTCGCGGACGGCAAGGACCCGGCCTGGCGCGTCGAGGTGCTGCGGGCCGGCGCCGACGACTTCCTCACCCGTCCGTTCGATCCGGAGGAGCTGGTGATCCGGGTCGAGCGCCTGCTCGGCAGCCGCCTCGCCAAGCTCCAGCTCCTGCAAGGAGACCTCGCCACCCATCCGCTGTGGGCGGTGCTCCAGTACCTGCAGCAGGTGAACAAGACCGGACACCTGCGGGTGCACGGCGGCAACGGCTCGGGGACGATCGACCTGCGCGCCGGCGAGCTGGTGGCCGCCCGCTGGCAGGGTCTGCGCGGCCAGGACGCCCTGGTCACCCTGCTGGCGGTCGAGGAGGGCAGCTTCCGCTTCGACGGCTCCGAGGCCGCCGAGATCACCGGTGAGGGAACCGGGACGCTGTCGATGAACGAGCTGCTGATGCAGGCGGCCTGGCTCAAGGACGAGCTCGAAAAGCGGCGCAACTTCCTGCCCGCCACCGGCGAGCCGCTGCTCGCCGTCGCCGAGCTGCCCAAGGTCCAGCCGGAATTCGCCGGGCTTCCTCTCCAACGCATCCTCGGCCGCATCCAGCGCCAGCCCGGCATCCGCCTGTTCGATCTGATGACCGACGAAGCCGAAGCGCCGCTCACCACCCGCCTGTGCGTCGCCTGGCTGTGCGAGCAGGGCGCCCTCCTGCCGCGCGACAAAGCCGCCGGCATGGCCTCGCCGCAGAGCACGGTGGAGATCTCGAATGCCCTCGTCTTCGACCTCGCGATCGACGATCTGGTCACCGTGGCCACCGCGGCGGGCTTGCCCGCATCCACCTTGCCGTACCTGGTGCTGGTGGAGGCACCCGTCTGGCCGCAGCTGCGCCGGCTGATCGAGACCGCACCCGGATTTCCGGCCAATGAGGAGCTGCGCACACTGGTCGATCACGTCGAGCTGCACCGCGCCGGCAGCGCCCATTTCACCGCCGGGAACGGCAAGCTGGCCTTGCACGTCCAGGTGCTCACCGCCGCGGCGCCTCCCGCGCTCGCCACCCTGGTCCCCGAATGCGCAGGCGTGCTCCTGTGGCTCGCCGGAGCGGCGGTGCGCGACCAGGCGCGGCCGGTGGTGCAACGCCTCGAAACCGGCCGGCTCGCCGCCACCGGAATCCTGCTCGCCACCACCCCGGCCGGCCAGAGCACCGCCGCCGAGCTCGCCAAGGGCACACGCAAGTGGCGCACCAGCCCGCATGCCCCGCGCAGCCTCCTGGGCATCCTGCGGCTCCTCTACCCGCGATAAGGCGATAAGATGGTGCGGCCATGGCCAAGCTCCTCCTGATCGAGAAGGACCAGATTTCCGCCGCGCTCCTCGAAGACCGCCTGCGCGTCGCAGGCCACCAGGTGGAAATGCTGTTCGACGCCACCCGGGCCGCCTCCCGGGTGGATGAGCACCAGATCGACCTCGTTGTGCTCGACGTCCCCGGGGAGAGCGCCGCGGCCCTGGCGCTGATCGCCGAGCTGCGCAACCGGCCCGGCACCCGCGCGGTCTCCATCGTGGCGCTCTCCGACAGCCCGGAGCCGGCGCACCGCATGGACGTCTTGCGCGCCGGGGCCGACGACTGCCTGATCCGCCCGTTCGATCCGGAAGAGCTGGAGCTGCGGGTCAAGCGCCTGCTCGGCAGCCGCACCGCCGGCCTCCACCTGCTGCAGGGAGACCTGGTCAGCCATCCGCTGTGGGCGGTGTTGCAATATCTCCAGCAGGTGAACAAGACCGGCCATCTCAAGGTGCGCGGCGCCGCCGGCTCCGGCACGATCGACCTGTCGGGCGGCGAGCTGGTGGCCGCCCGCTGGCAGGGGCTGCGCGGCAAGGAGGCGCTGCTCACCCTGCTCTCGATCGAAGAGGGAAGCTTCCGCGTCGATCCCGGCGAGCCGGTCGGCGAGCCGAGCCGCGATCTGCCGATGAACGAGCTGTTGATGCGTGCCGCCTGGCTCAAGGACGAGTTGGCCAAGCGCCGGCAATTCCTCCCCTTCACCGGCGAGCCCCTGACGGCCGGCGGCAAGGAGCTCGGCGACGAGCCGGAGTTCGGCAACCTGCCGCTGCGTCGCCTGCTCTCGCGCATCCGGGGCCAGCGCGGCACCCGCCTCTTCGATCTCATCATGGATGAGGCCGAAGCCCCCTTGACCACCCGCGTCGCCCTCGCCTGGCTGGTCGAGAACGGCTATGTCGCCACCGGGGAGCAGGCCCCCGGCATGGCGCCGCAGAACACGATGGAGATCTCCAGTGCCATCCTGCTCGAAGTGGGGATCGCCGAGCTGATCGCCGCCGCAGCCGCCGCCGGGCTGCCGGCGGAGGCGCTCCCCTACCTCGCGCTCGTCGAGCCGGAGGCCTGGCCGGAGCTGCGCCGGCTGTTCGAAGAGGTGCCGGGCTATGCCACGCACCCGGAGCTGCGCAAGCTGGTCGAGCAGGTGGAGGCGCGCCGCGCCGGCAGTGCCACGTTCAGCGGTGCCGGTGGCGGCAAGCTCGCGCTGCATGTCCAGATCCTCGCCGCCGGGCCGCAGCCGCAGCTCGCCGCGATCGTGCCGGGCTGTGCCGGCGTCCTCCTCTGGCTTACCGGTGCCAAGGCGCCCGAAGGAGCGCTGAGCGCCGTCCAGCGCCTCGATGCGAGCGGCCTCGCCGCCACCGGCCTGGTGGTCGCCACCACGCCCGCCGCCCAGCGCGCCGCCGCCGAGCTGCTGCAAGGCAGCCGCAAGTGGCGCTCCAGCCCGCACGCGCCGCAGAGCCTGCTCGGCCTCCTGCGCCTCCTGCAGCCGCGAAAGGCGCGCTGAGCGCAGAGCGCTCTCCCCCCCATCCTCGCCATGGCGCGACCGACCATCCTCCTTCTCGACCCCCGGGCCGACCGGCTGCACGGGCTCAGCCACCATCTGGCGGCCGACGGCTATGAGGTCGTACCGCTCGCCGACGCCGCGCAAGGGCGCCGCTTCGCCCGCGGTCTCGGCGCCGCCCTCACCGTGGCCACCACCGAGGCATTGCAGAGCCTCCCCGATCCCGCCGGGCTGCTCGCCGAGCTGGCCGCCACGGCGGACGGCGACGAGCGCACCCTGGTGGTGCTCGGCAACCGCCCCGAGGAAGAGGAGGATCTCCCGGAGACCGCGGAGTTTCTGGTCGCCGCCGGCCTGCGCATCGACGAGATCGCGCGCCGCGTGCGGCTCGTGCTGCTCGGCCGCGAGCTCAACCTCGATCCGGATGCGAGCCTGACGGCGCTCCTCGGCGACCTGTCGCGGACTCCCCTGTTCGACCTGCTGCGCGGTCTCGGCGCCGCGGGGGTGAGCGGCAAGCTGGAGCTGCGCGGCGGCGCGCTGCTGCTCGAACGTGGCAAGGTGGTGGCCGTGGCAGCCGGCGCAGCGCGCGGCTCCAAGGCCTTCTGCCGCCTCGGACGCCTCCACGAAGGCCCGGTCAAGCTGATGCCCGGCGACCTCGCCGCCGGCGCGGCACGCGAGATCGACGAGGACCTCGGCACGCTGATCTTCGCCGCCATCGAGGATTCCCTGGGCGAGCTGCCGGACCCGCGGCTGCGCCTGGAGCTGGACATCAAGCCGGCCTTCTTCTCCACCGTGTTCACCCCGGTGCAGCAGCAGATCCTCGGTCTCATCCAGCGCGGCGCGACGGCGCAGCAGGTGCTCGACGGAGTCCCTGCGCACGACGGCGCCATCGCCCAGGAGATCCAGCACCTCACCGGGCTCGGCGTGCTGCTTTGCAAGGAGCCGGAGGCACAGGTACGCATCGTCACCGACTCCACCTCCGACCTGCCGCCGGACCTCGCCCGCGCGCACGGCATCACCGTGGTGCCGCTCACCGTCGCCTTCGGCAAGCAGATCTACCGCGACCGGATCGACCTGCAGCCCGGGCAGTTCTATCCGCTGCTCACCCGGAGCAAGGACCATCCGGCCTCCGCGCCACCCCCGGCGGCCGAGTTCGCACCGCTCTTCCGCAATCTGCTCGACCAGGGACATGAGGTCGTCTCGCTGCACATCTCGTCGCTGCTCTCGAAGACCTTCGAGAACGCCACCGCCGCGGCGCAAACCGAGCTGGCCCGGACGGGCGGGACCCGCCGTCTCGCCGTGCTCGACACCGGCCAGGTGAGCGCCGGGCTCTGCCTGCTCGCCTTGTTCGCCGCCCGCATGGCGGCGCGCAGCGAGCCGGCGGAGCGGATCGTCCGCCGTCTGCGCGACATGGCCCCGCGGGTGCACACCCTGTTCGTGGTCGACACTCTGGAATACCTGGCGCGTGGCGGCCGGATCGGCCGGGCACGGGCGCTCCTCGGCGGCCTGCTGCGCATCAAGCCCATCCTCGGCGTCGTCGATGGCGAGGTCACCCCGCTCGGCCAGGCGCGCGGCGGGCGCAACGCCCAGCCCCGGCTCCTCGAAGTCCTGGCGGAGCGGATCGATGTGCGCAAACCGCTGATCGCCGCCATCGGCCACGCCGACGTCCCCGCCCAGGCGGATCGCCTGGAGAGGACGTTGCGCGAGCGCTTCCAGGTCATCGAAGCCTTGGCGGTCGAAGTCGGACCCGCGGTGGGCGCCAATGCCGGCCCCGGTTTCGTCGGTGTCTCCGCCTTCCAGCCCACCGAGGCGGAGGCGGGTCTGATCGCGCCGCTGTAAAGGTGCGGGTTACCAGGGATCAGCATCGACGTCAACGATCTCGGCGAAGTCGAGCTGAAATTGATCGAGGGAGGCATTCCGGTTCCAGCCCGGGTCTTCCCTCGGGCAGACCGTCGCCGCCCTCCGCCGTGGGCTCAGGAACCCCTGAGCTCTCACCCTCTCTGCAGCCGCCGATACAGATCGAGCAGGAGGGGCGGAGTGAGCTGGTGGATGGCGGTCTGCCACGAGCGGCCTTTGGGGTTCCACCAGCGGCGCTGCCAGGCGGCGATCTCGCGGGTGTAGGCGGCGAGGTCGAGCGTGGCGCCCTTCACGCCGAGGCCGACGACGGTGTGGGGGAAGATCTCGCGGCCGGCCCAGTCCACCTGGACCTGGGCACAGGGGCGTAGCAGGCTGCGGAAGGCGTCCGGGGTGAAGCGCCAATAGTCGTGCGGGTGGTCGTGGATGTGGAAGTCCATCACCGAGGTGATCGCGAGGACACCCCCCGGGCGCAGCACGCGGAACATCTCCTCCACCGCGCGGTGCGGATACTCCACATGCTCCAGGGTGTCGAAGCAGAGAATGGTCCCCGCCGTGGCGTCGGGCAGGTCGAGGGCGTGCAGGTCGAGCAGGCGGTCGACGCCGGGGCCGGGGCGCATGTCGCAGCCGACGTAGGTCTTGCCCGGGAAGAGAGGGCGCAGGTCGGCGAAGCCTTCCTGGCCGGCGACCTGGAGGGCACCGAATTCGTAGACCGGCTCCGCGATGGGGAGCGTGGTGGCGACGAGGCGGGCGTAGTCCTTGATCGAGGTGCGCATCGCGTCTCCTCAGAGCGGTTTTCGCAGCAGGAACTGGGCGTGCCAGGTGAGGACCTCGCCGATCCAGGGCCAGCGGATGCACGAGATCGGCAGGTAGCGCGTCGACATGTCGAGGCAGACGAGGCGCGAGGTGCGGAGCAGGCGGCGGAACTTGCGGATGGTCATCCGAAACAGGCCCCAGCCGGTGAACAGATCGGCGAAGCTCGCGGCGTCGCCGTGCACCGGGTACAGGTCCTTCACCCAGCCGGGCACCCGGCGCCGGCCGCGCAGGCGCATCGCCACCTTTTCGCCCAGGTAGTGGAACGGCGCGTACTCATGGCCGCCGAGCGGGCTGTAGTAGGGCGGAAAGCTCACGTAGGCCGTGCCGCCGGGCTTCAGCACGCGCTCGATCTCGGCGAGGATCTCCTCGGGGTGCGGCACGTGCTCGATGAGGCTGGCGCAGAACACCAGGTCGACCGCGGCGTCCGGCAGCGGCACGGCGGTGGCGCTGGCCTGGATGGGGTGGAGGTTGGCGCCGCGCAGGCGGGGCGGGGTCAGGTCCACCGCATAGACGCGGGCCCCGCGGGCCGCCAGCTCGCGGCTGTAGCCGCCGAGGCCGCTGCCCAGGTCGAGCAGCGTGCTGCCGGCGAAGCGCACGCCGTGCGCCTCCAGGTGGCGGATGAGCAGGCCCGCCTGGAAGGACTGGAACGCACGGTAGCTCTCCTCGGAGTCCTTGCGCCGGAGGGCGAGGCGCCAGAGGTCGCGAAGGTCACGCAGATTCAATCGGTTGCCCTCGAAGGGGGTGCATCCCCGGCGGGGGTGGATGGTAGCATGCGCGGCGATGTCCGGAACGAACGGCCGGGACTCCAGGATCTGGAACGTGGCGCTCCTCGCCGGGTGCGCGCTCCTGCTCGCCCTGCATCTGGTGCTGGCGGCACCGATGCGGGCACCGATCATCTACGGCGATGAGGCGGCCAACCTGGGCATCGCCCGGTTTCTCGCCGGCCGGGCGCCGTATCCGAGCCTGGCGCCGCCGTTCGTCGAGTGGGCCGCCCGCTACCGGTTCGGCTATCCCTTGCTCGTCGCGCCGGCCTGGTGGGTGAGCGGCGATCCGCTCACCGTGTACAAGCTGGCGCTCGCGCTCAACGCCTTCCTGATGACCGCGCTGTTTCCCCTGCTGGCGGTCTGGGCACGGCGGACGTTCGCCCTGGCGCATGCCGATGCGCTCGCCGCAGCCTTCGCCGCGAGCCTCTACACGTCGTTCCTGTTGCAGCCGAACCTCACCTGGTCGGAGAGCCTGCTGATCCCGCTGATCGCCGGGCTCCTGGTGGCCTTCCAGCGTCTGCTGGTCCGCCCGGGCACGGCCGCCGCCTGTGCCGTGGCCCTGCTGGCGGTCGGCACCTATGCGGTGCACGAGCGGGCGATCGGGCTGGTTCCCCTCACCCTTCTCGCCCTGGGCGGCCTCTGGCTCGGCCGCCGGCTGGCCGGACGCGCGGTCCTCGCGGCCGGGGGGGCCGCCCTCGCGGCCCTCGCCGCGACGCGGTGGCTGGACGCCTTGGTGGGCGCCCGCCTCTGGGCCGGCGCGCCGCGCTATGGGACGGGGGAGGTGCTGGCGCGCCTGTTCGCCCCGGAAGGGATGGGCAACGCCGCGCTCTCGCTCGTCGGCCAGGTGTGGAATCTCACCGTGGCCAGCCTGCTGCTGTTCCCCCTGGGTGTCTGGATGCTCGGCCGCACGGCCTGGAAGGGCGAGGACGGCGCTCAACGGCTGGCGGCGGGGTTCACCCTGGCGGTTGCGGCGGCGTTGCTCGCCACCTCGTCGGCGTTCCTCACCCACTTCCCGCGCGCCGACTTCACGGTGTATGGCCGCTATGCGGAGGCCTTCCTCGCGCCCTTCCTGGTCGCCGGGCTCGCCGGGCTCGGCGGTGTGGCCCGCCGGCATCCGCTGCCACAATGGGCGTTGACGCTCCTCCCCATGCTTCTCGCCCTGCTCCTCCTCGCCGGCCACAAAGACGCGGTCCTGCGCCAGGTCTACGCCGAGATGAACATCGCCGGGCTGCTGCCGGCGATGCAGATCCTCGGGGGCCTGCGGCTGCTGCGTATCGCGGCGCTCGCCACGGTGGCCGGCGCCGCGGTCTTCGCCGCTGGCCGGTGGCACCCCCGGCTGGCGGCCGGCCTCGCGGGAGCCCTGTTCCTCGCCGGCGCGGTGAAGGTCCACCAGACCTGGCTGGTGCCGGTGCAACGGGCCGGCTTCGAGGCCCGCTCGCTCCCCGTGGCGGTGCGCGCCCTCGGCGTCCCGGAAGTGGCCTACGACCTCGCCGCGGCGCGGATGGACGAGTTTTTCGCCTATCAGCTCCGCATCGGCGAGGCACCGTACGTCGTCTTCGACAGCCGCACCGCGCCACCGCCCTCCGATCTGGTGATCTCGGACAAGCAGCTCGGGGAGCGCCGGATCGGAGCACGCCTGGTGTTCCCCGAGAAGGGGCTCAACCAGGCCCTCTGGGTGCGCCCGGGCGCCCTGCAGGACCGGCTGGCGCGCGACGGCTGGCTGGTCCCCGCGGACCCCGGCGCAGCGCTGCCGGCGGAGGCGGAGTGCGCGCGGCTGACGGCGCTGGAGCCGCTCGATCCGATCCGCCTGAAGCCGGGGGGCTCCACCCGCCTCGCCGTGCGGCTCACCCACTGCGGCACCGCCGCACCGTGGATTCCCTACGGCACACGCGACGATCCCCGCGGCGTCGTCCGCTTCGGCGTGCAGTGGATGCAGGACGGGGTGTCGAAGGTGGATCAGCGCTCCGAGCTGCCGCATGTGCTCGCCCCCGGCACCAGCGCCGGCGCCGAGGTCGTCCTCGCCGCCTTCGCCCCCGACGGCACCCCGGCGCCGCCGGGCCGCTATGAGGTGAAGGTCGGGCTGGTGCAGGAGCTGGTGCGGTGGTTCGGGGAGACGCGGGAGAATACCTTCACCGTGGTGGTGACGGTGGAAGGGTGAAGGACGACAAGGTCGCCAAGGACGGCAAGGACGCAAGGACCAAGGACCCCAAGGACTGAAGCCCGGGTCGTTGTTGTCGTTGTTGTCCTTATGGTCCTTTTCTGGTTGTCCGCCACCCCACCACCCGCACCGCACCGCCCCCGGCCAGCGCCACCACCCTGTCCTCTTCCAGCACCAGCCCCGGATGCTCCGGCAGCGCTCCCGTGGCGGGGGCGGTGACCAGCACGAAGCGCCCTTCCGGGGCGAGGCGGGCGGCGGCGTTGTCGAGCAGGATCGGACGATTCCACGCCGCGGTGAAATCGACGTGCACCCAGAGGTCGTTCGGCGCCCGGTAGGACGGCCCGGCGGCGGCGAGACGGCCGCCGAAGTGGCGGCGGGCGGCGAGCAGGAGGGGCTCGGCGCGCACGTCCTGGAACGAGACCTCGACGGCTCCGGCCTCTCCGGGACCCTGCTCCACCGCGGCGAGGATCTCGGCGACGTCGCGCGGGGTGAGCGGCAAGGTGGGGGTGCCTTCGCCGCGCAGAGCGGCCATCTCCTCGCGCAGGTCCGCCAGGGCTCCTTCGAGACGCGCCTGGCGCACGCGCAGGATCTCGTGGCGCTCGCGCAGATCGAACGCGGAGCCGGCGTCGTACGCCGCGTGCAGCTTCCACATCGCATCCAGGGCCGCCCGGATGTCCGCCTCGCCCGCCTGGAGCTGCGCCAGGGCGGCTTCCCCCGCGGTCAGGCGGCTGTCCAGCTCGGCCACCCGGTCGAGCAGGGCGCGGAACAGGTCGCGCTGCAGGTCCCAGGAGATGCCGAGATCGCGGATGCGCCGCACGGTGCGCCCGACGAACCCGGCGAGACGCGAGACCGCTCCTCCGGCGGACGCCTCGTCGCGGCTGCTGCGCGCCCGCACGGCGTCCCAGCGGCGGTAGATCTCCTCCATCCGCTCCAGCGCGGTCTCCCGGTTGTCGCTCATCGTTCCTCCTCGATCGACCGCCCCAGCACCTCGGCCAGGACGCGGCGGTAACCCGCCGCCATGTGGGCCGGCGTCGCGTGCTCCTCCCAGAAACGGCGCGCCTCCTCGCCGAGACGCCGGCAGCGCTCCCGATCGCGCGACAGGCCGAGCAGATGCGCCGCGAGACCGTCCGCCTCCGCCTCGTCCGGCGCCAGACGCAAACAGAAGGTCTCGGGAAAATGCGCCCACTCGGGCACGTCGGTGATCACCACCGGACGGCCGGCGGCGAGGGCGCGCATCAGCGTCGCCGACATCTGGCCGCGGAAAGGGTACCGCAGGTTCACCACCGCGTCGCAGGCGAGAAGCGCCCGCTCAAACGCGGCCCCTTCGACCCGGCCGAGGATGCGCAGCCGATCGGCCACCCCGCGCTCCGCCGCCAGCGACTCCAGGCGCAGCCGGTAGCCGGGCGCGGCGAACGGCCCGACCACCAGAAGCACCGGATCGGCGGCGGGATGCTCCGCGGCGAGACGGCCGAGCGCGGCGACCGCCGCCTCCAGGCGCTTGACCGGATGCGCCACGCCGAACGCACCGACCACGAAGGCGGCCGGGGAGAGCCCCAGCTCGCTGCGCGGATCGGCCCCGGCCGCCGCGAGCGCGCGGCGCGGGTCCTCCACCCCCATCGGAAACTCGTGCACCCGGCTGCCGGCATAGCGGATCGCCAGGTCCACCGCAGCGCGCGGCATGTGGACGATCTGCGCCGCCGTCGCCGCGACCACGCCGCCGAGGACGGGATGGCGGTTGAGGAAGCCCTCCAGCCCGGCCGCGAAGGCCGCCGGATCGCCGGCTTCGAGCGCGCGGAGCTGCGCCAAGGCCTCCTCCCCCTCGGACGCCGCCAGCTCCCGATGGAACCGCGCGAGGTCCCCGTCCAGGTACGCCGCCCGGTGCAACAGCGCCCCCCAGGTGAGGTCGTGCAGCGTGGCGATCACCGGCGGGCCGCCGGCCGGCTCCAGGAGCGCCTGCATGTAGAGGTGGAACAGCGAGGCGCCGAGCTGGAGGAGGACGGCGTCGAACGGCCGCCTCCGGTGGCGCCGCGCAAACGCGGTGAAGCGGTGGACGGGCGCCAGCTCCTCGACCTCGGCGGCGGGCAGGACACCCTCGTCCACGAACACCTCCACCTCCGCACCGCCCACCAGCTCGCGCAGCAGCTCGACGCTGTAGTCCGCGATGCCGCTCGGCTGCGGCGGTACCGGCGTCCACAAGGCGAGCCGCAGCGAGGGACGCGGCCGGCGGTGCGATGACCCGGCGGCGGCCTCCTCGTAGGCGGCGAGCGTCTCGCGGCCCAGGTCCTCGGCGCAGAAGCCCGCGGCGCGGTGCCGCGCCTGGTCCCCCAGCGCACGGCGGCCGGCCGCGTCGCCCAGCAGCTGCTCCAGAACCCGCGCCAGGTCCTGCGGCCGTTCGGGATCGAACCGCGCCGCCGCCTCCCCCACCACCTCGGGGAGCGAGCCGGCGTCCGCCACCGCCACGGGCGCACCGCAGCGCATCGCCTCCAGCACCGGCAGGCCGAACCCCTCGGCGCGCGACGGATGCACGTAGAGGGTCGCCGCGTTGTACAGCGCCACCAGCTCCGCGTCCTCGACGAACCCGGTGAAGCGCAGATCCTCCTCGATCCCCCGCTCCCGCGCCCAGCCGGCGGCGCGGGCCTCGTCCGCCGGATCGAGGCGGCAGGCCAGGACCAGGGGAGACGCCCGCCGCAGGTCCGCCGGCAGCAGGCGCCAGGCATCAAGCAGCCCGCGCAGGTTCTTCGTGTGATGCAGATGCGAGACGGTGAGCACGAAGCCCTCCGGCACACCGAGACGCGCGCGCAGTGGGGCGAGCCGCCGCTCGCGCTCCGCCTCGTCCAGAGGTTGAAAACAGGGCTCGGCGATCGGCCAGGCGACGCGGACGCGCTCCGCCGGCAGACCGAGGAGGCGCTCCGCCTCCTGCCCGGCGTGGTGGGAGATGGCGACCACCCGCCCGGCGCGGCGGACGAGGCGCAGGGCCCGTTCATACAGGTCCCGGCGGCCCGGCGCGGCCAGGTAATGCTCCGGGTAGCGGAGCGGGATCAGGTCGTACAGCGTGGCCACCACGGGCGCGTCGATGCGCCAGGGCACCAGATCGTCGAGATGGCAGGGCGTCGTCAGGTGGAAGACGTCCACCCCCTGGCGGTCGATCGCCCGCTGCAGCTCCTCGGTCGCACCGAGCACGTCCGCGGAGCGGTCGAACGGGGGCAGCGTGGCGATCGACACCCGCGGCGAGGCGGCGATCTCGGGCAGCAGCGCGGCGACGTCGGCGTCCTCGCGGCAAAACAGCACCAGCTCCTCGTCGCCCCCGCGCCCGAGCACCTCACGGACCTGTTGCTGCGTGTACCGCCCCATGCCGCGGCGCACGACGAGCCCGCCCGCCGAGAGCATGCGGAAGTCGATGCCGACGCGCATGGCTCAGCCCGGCCAGGCCTTGATGGCAGCCATCGCACCGGCCCCGGCGCGCGGATCGTGGCGGTCGCGGTAGTCGTAGCGCTCCACCTCGCCCTCGGCGATCGGGGCGTACTCCCGGCCGTCGAATCCCCAGTAGAAGATCTCGGTGCGCCAGCCGGCGAACAGGCGGTGGAGGTCGCGCGGGCTGTATTGGCGGTACCAGGAGACCACCTTGCTCTGCCCCGCCGGCACGGTGAGCAGGGCGGGCGCGCCCGGCCGCAGCAGCTCCGCCACCTCGGCGAGCGCCAGCGCGTCACCGCGCGGGAACGGCTCCTGCTCATAGCAGGGCAGACCGATGTGCTCGATCACCGAGATCACCAGCACGGCGTCGAAGAAGCGGCGCGGCAGGGTGTTGCCGATCAGGCTCTGGTGGTGGAAGACGGCGCCGGGCGGCATCAGCGCCGCGCCGTCGCGCGGATCGAGGCCGTGCAGCTCGCGGTCGGTCTGCGCGATCACGCCGAGATAGGTGGCCTCACAGCACCCCACGTCCAGGATGCGCCCGGACTGCGGGATCTGTTGCAGGCACCAGGGGATCTCGATGACCCGTTCGGTCGGCATGGTAGTCTGCTCGGTGGCTCGCTGCGCCTGCCGATTCTACTACGACCCATGACCGCCCTCTCCGTTGTTATCCCGACACACGGCACCCGCGACCTGACCCTGCGCTGCGTGGAGAGCCTGGCCTGTGAGGGCACCGCGGACCTGGACCTCGTGGTGGTCGACGACGGCAGCCGCGACGGCACCGCCGCCGCCCTCGCGGCTGCGCATCCGCAGGTCCGGGTCCTGCGCAACGACCCGGCCCTGGGCTTCACCCGCGCCGCCAACCGCGGCATGGCGGCGGCCACAGCCGACCTCCTCCTGCTCCTCAACAGCGACACCGAGGTCGCCCCCGGCGCCCTCACCGCCCTTCGTGCCGCCTTCGCCCGCAATCCGCGGCTCGGCGCGGCCGGCGCCACCCTCTCCTACCCCGACGGCAGCCCGCAGTGGAGCGGCGGCCGGGCGCCGACCCTGCGCTGGCTGTTCCTCCTCGCGAGCGGCGCCGCACCTCTCCTCGCCCGCCTGCCGGGGTGGCGGCGGCTCAAGCCGCCGGGCGCACCGGCCGGTCCGGTCGACTGGGTGACCGGCGCCGCCCTCGCCGTGCGCCGCATCGCCTGGGAGGAGGCCGGCGGCTTCGACGAGAGCTTCCGCTTCTACGGGCAGGACCTGGACCTCTGCGTCCGCCTGGGAAAGGCCGGCTGGACCGTCGAGATCCTGCCGGACGTCCACGTCCTCCACCACCACGGTGCCAGCATCGGCAGCCGGTCGCGCCGGGACCTCCTGTGGACCGACCTGCTGCGCTGGGCGCGGCGCTGCCGGGGCGCGGCATGGGCCCACCGCGCGGCACAGGCGCTCGCCGCCGGGGCCGCCTTGCGCCGGCTCGGCCGGCTGCTCGCCTCCCCGTTCGTGCCTGCGGCGGAGCGCGCCGCCTGGCGTGCCGAGGACGCCGACCTCCGCACCGCGCGGGCGGCGCTTGCCAAGGCGCGGCGGGCGAGATAGAAAGCACCGCATGGAGCTGCTCCGCTACCGCGACCTGGTCGTCGCCCTCGTGGCCCGCGACCTCAAAGTGCGCTACCGCCGCTCCTCGATCGGCTTCCTCTGGACCATGCTGCAGCCCCTGCTGATGATGCTGGTGCTGCGCACCGTCTTCAGCCACCTCTTCCAAACCAAGAGCGTCGAGGTCCCGGAGAACTACGCGATCTACGCCCTCGCCGGGCTCCTGTTCTGGAACTTCTTCAGCCAGAGCATCGTCGCCTCGATGAACAGCCTCAAGGGGAACGCCCAGCTCCTGCAGAAGCTCCCCGTCCCCAAGGCGGTCTTCCCGCTGGCGACGGTGCTCTCCGGGCTGATCAACCTGGCCTTCGCCCTGCTGCCGCTCTTCGCGCTGCTCGTCTTCACCGGCCATCCGCTGCGCTGGCAGCTGCTGTTCCTGCCGGTGGCGATGCTGATCGTCGCGATCTTCACGCTGGGCGCGGGCCTCCTGCTGTCGCCGCTCGCGGTGTTCTTCAACGACGTCATCGAGCTGATCGGCGTGCTCCTCACCCTGCTCTTCTATCTGACGCCGGTCATCTATCCGAAGGACATCGTCCCCGAGCACCTGCGCTGGGTGGTCCGTTACAACCCGATCCGTTCGATCCTGGAGGTGTTCCGGGATCCCATCTACCAGGGAGAGATCCCGCCGCTCTCGCACCTCGGCGTCGCCGTCGGCATCGCGCTCCTCGTCCTCGCCCTCGGCGCCTGGGTGTTCCGCCGCAGCAGCGACCGGATCCCGTTCTATATTTAGCCCCATGCCCGACCCGCCGATGACCGCCGTGAGCGAGGCCGAAGTGCGCGTGCGCCTGGAGGGGGTCTCCCTGTGCTACCGCCTCGCCAAGCAGCGCATCCCGTCGCTCAAGGAATACGCCATCCACTGGATGCGCGGCGCCCTGTCCTACGAGAAGCTGTGGGCGCTGCACAACGTCTCGCTCACCATCCGCCAGGGGGAACGGGTCGGCCTCATCGGCAGGAACGGGGCCGGCAAGAGCACCTTGCTCAAGGTGATCTCGCGGGTCCTCAAGCCGAACCTGGGGACCGCCGAGATCCACGGCCGGCTCGCCCCGATCCTGGAGCTCGGCACCGGCTTCGACCATGAGCTGACCGGCTACGAGAACATCTACCTGAACGCCCTGCTCCTCGGCCGCAGCCGGCGCGAGATCGACGCCCAGATCGGGCCGATCGTGGAGTTCAGCGGTCTCGGCGACTTCATCCGCTCGCCGATCCGCAACTACTCCTCGGGCATGCAGGCGCGCCTCGGTTTCTCGATCGCCACCGCCTGGCTGCCCGACGTCCTCATCCTCGACGAGGTGCTGACCGTCGGCGACGCCGCCTTCACCGAGAAATGCGAACGCCGGCTCGCCGAGTTCCACGCCGCCGGCACCACCGTGCTGATGGTCTCCCACGTCGCCCAGGCTGTGCGGGAGAACTGCGACCGCTGCATCTGGCTCGACGCCGGCCGGCTGCGCGCCGACGGCCCCACCGACGAGGTGCTCGACCTCTACGCCCACGCCGGCACCGATCCCCACCAGCGCGCCGCCGGCCAGCTCCACCTGGGGTAGGCTCGATGCCGTTCCCCACCCGCCGCACCCTCCTCCTCTCCGCCCTCCTCCTCGCCGGCTGCCGGGATGCGCCCGCCCCACCGGCGCCCGCGCTTTCGGTCGCAGGAGTGCTGCGGGCGGCGGATGAGTCGGGGTATGAGCGGGCTCTGGCGCCGCAGACCTTCTCCTTCCCCGCGGATCACGGTCCCCACCCGGGTTTCCGCACCGAGTGGTGGTACTACACCGGCAACCTGGCCACGGCCGAGGGCCGGCGGTTCGGGTTTCAGCTCACGTTCTTCCGCGCGGCGCTCGCTCCCCGGATGGCGGAGCGGGGATCGGCCTGGGCGACCCGCCAGGCCTGGCTCGCCCACTTTGCGGTGACGGACGCCGCGGGCGGACGCTTCCATGCCTTCGAGCGGTGGAGCCGCGGAGCTCTCGGGCTCGCAGGTGCGGAGGCGGCGCCGTTCCGGGTCTGGGTGCAGGACTGGTCGGCGACGGCGGTCGGCGGCGGTTTCGCTCCACTCCGCCTGCAGGCGGCCCAGGGGGAGGTGGCGCTCGACCTGGAGCTGGCGGAGGGGAAACCGCCCGTCCTCCAGGGCGACCGCGGCCTGAGCCGCAAGAGCGCCGAGCCGGGGAACGCTTCGTTCTACTACTCGCTCCCCCGCATGCCCGCCACCGGCTCCGTCCAGCTCGGCGCGGAACGCTTCGCGGTCACCGGCGCGGTGTGGATGGATCGGGAATGGAGCACCAGCGCGCTCGGCGCCGGGCAGGTGGGCTGGGACTGGTTCGCCCTCCAGCTCGACGACGGCACCGACCTCATGCTTTACCAGCTCCGCCGGATCGACGGAACGCCCGATCCCGCGAGCAGCGGGCGCTTCATCGAGCCGGACGCCTCTTCCCGCCCGGTCGCCTTCGGCGGTTTTTCCCTGGAGGCGCTCGACCACTGGCAGAGCCCGCGCTCCGGCGCCCGCTATCCGTCCCGCCGGCGGGTGCGTGTGCCGGCCGAGGAGCTGGACCTCACCGTCACCCCGCTCCTCGCCGACCAGGAGCTGGACGTGTCGTTCCGCTACTGGGAAGGCGCGGTGACGGTCGCAGGCACCCGCCGCGGAACCCCCGTCACCGGCCGCGGCTACGTGGAGCTGACGGGCTACACCGCCCCCCCGGCCCGGTAAGAATCCACCTCCTGCCACGTTCCCACGGTGTGCGCGGCGACCCTTCACCGCGCACGCAGCGTCCTGGCCGGCACCCGGACCCGGACAACGGAGATGCCTCCTCATCCTCGTTCCGCACGGGTGCCGGCCCGGTTTTGCCGCGAAACCGCACATGAGAGGATGAAGACTTCCCTTCGTCCTCAAGGAGACGTGCATGGATCGCAGCAGATTCCACTCCCTTCTCACCGGTGTTGCCGCGGCGCTCACCCTGTCCGCATCGGCGGCCGGGCAGAACGCCCCACCAGCGCCGCAGGTCCCCCGGTACACCATCCAGCAATTCCTCACGACCACGCTCTACCAGGGGGGCTCGTTCTCGCCCGACGGAAGCAAGCTGCTCATCGCGAGCGACCAGACCGGGACCTTCAACGCCTTCGCCGTGCCGGTCGACGGCGGTGCCCCCGTCCAGCTCACCCGGTCCACGGTGAGCGCGGTCAGCGTCCTGGGCTATTTCCCCCACGACGAACGCTTCCTCTACGCGAGCGACCAGGGAGGGGACGAAAACGGCCACCTTTATGTCCAGGCACCGGACGGCCAGGTCCGCGACCTGACGCCCGGCGACAAGGTCAAGGCGATCTTTCACGGCTGGTCGACCGATGACACGTCCTTCTTCTTCTCGACCAATGATCGCGACCCGGAGATGTTCGACCTGTACGAGATGACGCTCGACGGATACCGGCGCACGCTCCTGTTCAAGAACGAAGGGGGCTTCCTGCCCGAGCAGGTGTCGCCGGATCGCAGCAAGATCGTGCTGTCGCAGACGGTGGGCACCAACAACCTGGACCTCTACCTGCACGACCGCACCACCGGCACCACGCGCCTGCTCAATCCCGGCGACGACCCGGCCACGGAAGTCGCGTACTTCGCGGAGACCTTCAGCCCCGACGGCAAGAGCCTCTACTACCTCACCGACAAAGGGGCGGAGTTCACCTACCTGATGCGCTACGACCTGGCGACCGCCACGACGGCGGAGGTCCTGCGCACCTCCTGGGACGTCGGCGGCGCCTACTTCGCCGGGAAGGGCAAATACTTTCTGGTGGTTCTCAACAATGACGCACGTATCGAGCTGCGCCTCTTCGAGGCCGCCGGGATGCAGCCCATTCCGCTGCCGAGCCTCGACAAGAAGAGCGTCAGCGCGGTTACCTTCTCCCCCGACGGCCGCCGGATGGCGTTCTACGCGGAGGGGACCGGGCCGAAAGATCTCTTCGTGCGCGACCTCGCCTCCGGCGAGACGCGCCAGCTCACCCGGGCCCTGCCGCATGTCGACCCGGAGCATCTCGTCCCCGGCGAGGTGGTCCGCTTCAAGTCGTACGACGGCCTCGAAATCCCCGGCATCCTCTACCGGCCCCATGGTGCGTCGCCGGAGAAGAAGGTCCCTGCCCTCGTGTGGGTCCACGGCGGCCCCGGCGGTGCCTCGCTCCTCGGCTACGACGGATTTCTCCAGTACCTGTTGAACCATGGCTACGCGGTCTACGCCATCAACAACCGGGGCAGCGGCGGCTACGGCAAGACGTTCAACAAGCTGGACGACCGCAAGCACGGCGAGGCGGATCTCGACGACTGTGTGGCCGGCAAGGCGATGCTCGCCGCCACCGGCTGGATCGATCCGCAGCGGATCGGCATCATCGGCCGCAGCTACGGCGGCTTCATGGTGCTCGCCGCGCTCGCCTTCCGCCCCAAGGAATTCGCCGTGGGCGTCGATTTCTACGGAGTCGCCAACTGGCTGCGCACCCTGGAGAG
The DNA here is from genome assembly GCA_002420005.1 of Holophagales bacterium UBA5704. Lineage (GTDB taxonomy): Bacteria > Acidobacteriota > Thermoanaerobaculia > Multivoradales > UBA5704 > UBA5704. The sequence continues at coordinate 18,802 of DIHE01000110.1, forward strand.
CTTCCCGCCCTACTGGAGAGCGATCGGATCCTCGCTGTACCAGGAGATGGGGGACCCGGTCCAGGATGCCGAGCGCCTGCGGCGCATCTCACCGGTCTTCCATGCCGACAAGATCGAGCGGCCGCTCCTCGTGTTGCAAGGAGCCAACGATCCGCGCGTGCTCCGCCAGGAGTCGGACGACATCGTGGCCGCAGTGCGCAAGAAGGGGGTTCCCGTCGAGTACATCGTCTTCGAGAACGAGGGACACGGGTTCAAGCGCAAGGATTCACAGGAGAAGGCCTACTCGGCGACACTGGCGTTCCTCGACAGATATCTGAAGTGACCGTCCCCGGCCGAAGCCCCCTCACCCGTCGCCGGAGGGGGGGGCCGGTGGGCTGGGCAGCGCGCTCAGGCTCGGCACGAAGAGCTCGCGCGGGATGTGGCGCAGCAGCTCCTCGACACAGAACGCCTGTATCTCCTCCTCCAGCTCGCGGCCATAGCCCACGGTGCCCTCGATCTCCTCCAACGGGCCGGCCAGCAGCGGCTCCTCCGGAAAGAGGCGCTCCATGCTGTGGAAGATGCCGGAGGCCAGGCGCAACGGCCCGAGACTGACCGAATGCAGGCCGTCGCTCTGCAGAGTCTCGAAGACCTGGGCGAAGAGCCGGCGGTATTGCCCACGGTAGCCTTCGCAATAGATCACCGGATCGAACCGCAAGCCGAGCTTCCAGCCGCGCTCCTGGAGCTTGGCCATGGCGCGCAGGCGCCGGTCGACCGGCGGGGTCAGGTGCTCCAGCGACCGCTGCACTTCCTCCGGTGTGAAGCTGAACGCCACGATCACATTGGGCAAGGCCTCCATCTCCAGGAGCGACTTGATCTGCGTGCTCTTGGTGCGCAGCTCGAGAAACGCCTGTGGGAAGCGGCCGAAGAACGGGACGAAACCGGCGGCGAAACGGGTCACCGGCTCAAGGGCCAGGCTGTCGCAATCGTAGCCGGAAAAGAACCACAACACCTCGCCGGCCGCGGCGCTGCGGATGCGCTCCTCCATCGCCCAGAGGAAGTCCTCATAGTTGACGAAGAGCACGTAATGGGCCGAGCGGTGCATGCCCTGGAGGAAGCAGTACCGGCAATCGTAGATGCAGTTCTGCATGTGGGAGAGGATCAGATTGCGCGCGCCGGGAAAGCCGAAGCCGGCCGGTGCCTCGGTGAGAAAGCCCCGCTGCTTCTTCGCCAGAATCAGGGACGGGCTCCTCTTCTGCAACCGGAAGCTCTGCCCTTTGCGCAGGAACACCTCGCCGGCCCGGGCACAGGGGACGACCTCCGCATCCGGGAACCGTTCGCAGACCTGCAGGGTGCGCGGGTGGCTCAGGATCTCCTCCTCGACGTAGATCATGAGCCGGCTCCGTCGGCCGGTTCGGCGAGAAGGACCGGAACCACCGCGAGCCGGACCTCCAGCCCGTGCAACACGTCATCCGGCCGGGAGGCCGGGCCCGCCGCGCCGATCTCCTCCCAGAGCGCCTGCGGGCCGACTGCCGGCACGAGAACCGTGACCCGCCGCAGCAGGCGGCGCAGGCGCGGCCGGTCGGCCTCGGGAAAGGGCCACCGCTCCAGCGCCTCGGAGAAACCCGGCGGCTCCATCGCCAGCACGTCCAGCTCCCGCGCCAGCACGGCCAGACCGCGGGCCAGCTCGGTGATTCCTCCCAGGTTGTCCTCCACCAGGCCGGCCACCTGGGCGGCCGGCATCCGTCGCGACACCAGGGTGTCCGGCGTGTCGGAGATGACCTTGTAGCAGTGGACCAGCTCGGCGGTGGCGAAGCGGCCGGCGGTGGGAACGAACCCGGCGGCTTCCATCTCATAGATCCAAGGGAGGGTGTACTCCTCCTCGACCCGTTCGAGCGAGAGGACGGGCGCGGTCGGGCGCGGACTTTCACCGACGAGCTGGGGGTACCAGGCCGCACCGCTCGCCGCATCGGCCACCTTGTGGGCGACGAAGCCTTGACCGACCGAGGCCTTGCAGTGGCCGGCGACCCCGGCATTGATCCAGGCGCGGTCCATGCGGCCTCCGGCCAGCAGGTGGAGATAGGACGTCGCCGCCGCGGCCGCCGCCTTCCCCGGTCCCGAGACGATCAGCCAGATCGCACCGAGCTCGTCATCATCCCCGCGAAAGACGCGAAACGGCCCCTCTGCCACCGGCTCCAGGTGGAAGCGGTCGATCAAGGGGCTGGCCTCGGACGAATGGGCGACGACGAAGCGGACCATCGCAGCCCGCAATCCTCGCAGGATCGGGCAGGAAGGTCAAACCGGGGTGCCGCTCCCCGTGGCCGAAGCCGTCAGTGCGCAACCGCCAGGCGGTAGTAGCGTCCGCCATGCCGGCTGGCCAGGCGCAACTCGCCGTGGTCGACCAGTGCATCGGCGGCATGGCGCAGATCGGCCAGCCGGCCGCTGATATGCGCCTTGGCGGCGATGTCCAGCAGCTGGAGCTCCTCGGTGGGATGCTCCGAAAACAGGCTCAGGATGCGGGTCTCGAGATCCGGGGGCTCGGGGAGCTTCACCGGTGCGATCATGGTTCGGGTCCTCCGGCTCAACCACCGGCGGCCTCGGCCGCCTGCGGGAGCTGCAGGGAAGCGGCGACCAGCTCTGCGACGTCGCGGGTCTCTTCGGTCGCCGCATTCAACATCATTCGGCATTCCGGGCAGGCGGTGACGAGCAGCTTCGCGCCGGAGGCGGCGATCTCACCGGCCCGCGGCCGGTCCACCCGCTCCTCACGGGCGAAGCCCGCCGCGCCGCCGCCACAGCACAAAGTGCGCTCGCGCCGGTGCGGCAGCTCGCGCACCTCCACCCCGGCCGCCGCCAACACCGCCCGCGGCGCATCCGTCACACCTTCGAACCGCGCCAGGTAGCACGGATCGTGGAACGTGGCGGCCCGGCCGTTGCGGCCCGGGCCGCCATCGACCGGCAGGCGGCCCTGGTCGATCAGGCGGGCCATCAGCTCGGTGTGGTGCAACACCTCCTCCACCACCAGGTCTCCGTCCAGAGGTGGCATGTCGCGCCGCAGGGTGTGGAGGCAGTGCGGGCACGGGGTGACGATCCGGCGCACCCCTTGCGCGCGCAGGACGTCGATCGACTTGCGGGCCTGCTCCTGGAACTGCATCTCCTCCCCCTGCCGCCGCGAGTGGTGGCCACAGCAGGGCTCGTCGGCGAGCACTCCCCAGCGCAGACCGGAGGCCCCCAGCACCCGCTGGAACGCCGCCACCGCACCGCGCTGGTCCCGGCTGAACCCCCACAGGCAGCCGAGCCAGAGCAGCCATTCGCCGTCCGCCCCGGTGAAGCGCGGCAGCTTCAGGTCGTCCAGCAACGCGCGCCGGTCGCTGCGCGGCTGCGACAAGGGATTGCCGTGCTGCTCGATGGCGCGGAAGAAGTGGCTCGCCACCACCCCGCGGCCGCTGGCGAGCGCCTGGGCGCGCTTGGCGCCGACCAGGAGCTGGAGGTGCTCCACCCCCACCGGGCAGACGTTCTCGCAGGCCCCGCAGGTGACACAGGTGCCCAAGGCCTCCTCGCTGAGCACACCGCCGATCACGGAATCTTCGGGTGCACCGGTCTGGATCGCCCGGCGGCCGGCGAGCACGAAACCCCGGGGATCGAGCGGGCTGCCGGAGAGGTTCGCCGGACAGTTCTCGGTGCAGCGCTTGCACTCGACGCAGGTGAAGAAATCCATCCGCATCTTCCACGGAACGCTCTTCAGGTTTTCGAGCCCCAGGGTGACCTCGCCCTCGTCCGCCGCCTCGGCCAGGGCCTCCAGGTCGAGCGGGACGTAGTCCCCGAGCCGCTCCACCCGCAGGAAGAGGCAGACCGGCGCCATCAGGATGTGGAAGTGCTTGCTGCGCAGGATGACGTGAGGAAAGGCGAGGATGATCAGCGCATGGAGCCACCAGTTGGCTTGCGGCGCCCACGGCGCGGCGCGGATCCCGTTCAGGTAGGTCACCATCAGCAGGACGATGAACACCGCCACCACCGCCGACGTCCAGGAGCGGGGATCGGGGGAGATCTTGACCAGCACAAAGCGGCGGAACGCGAGGCCGAGAATGGCCACCAGGACCAGCACCGCGACTCCCGCCATGAAACCGCGAAACGCCGGCAACGCCGGCCCGAGGAGCGGTTCCAGCCAGGTGATTCCGAAGCCTTGCAGGAAGTGCTCGACGGTCTCGAGCCCGAACAGGACGAAGCCGAAGAAGACCACCGCGTGCAGCACGCCGACCACCGGCCGGCCGCCGATGACGCGCGTCTGGAGCAGCACCTCGCGCAGCGCGACCTGCAACCGCCGCCCCACCGCATCCGTGCGCGGGCGCGGCTCGGAAGCCCCGGCGGTGATCACCCGGAGCTTCTGCGCGAGACTGCGAAGGAAAAACGCCGTGCTGGCGACGAGGAGAACTGCCAGGAGAATGCGCTCACCCATGGGGCCACCTCCACCCGATGCACCCGAGCATCGGCGAGGTGGAGGTCTGCGCCAACCCTCTGCGGGGTGGGCGCCCTTCACGTGAAGAGGTGGCCCGGCCCGACGTGACGGGGTGTTGCGCTCAGGCCCGCGACTGCGTCATTCTCCCGGCAGACCCGCACCTCACTTCCGGGGCGCCCGGAACGTCCCGTTCGGCTGCACGAAGCTCGCCGCGACGATCTTGCCGTCCTTTTCCTCGAACCGCAGGCTGAAGCCGGGCAGGCCTTTCAGGCGCAGCTCATTGGCTCGATAGGCCAACAGGTCGTAGGTCGGCTGGCCCGGCACCGTCACCGTCAACCGGTTCCCCCCCTGCAGCTCGACGACGGCCACCACACCCGGCAGCTCATACTGCCCTGCGAAGCGGCGGAGCTGCTCGGCGGTGAGCTCGACGGGCTTGCGGGTGAAGACGATCGGGTCGACCGACGGCTCGAGCGAGACGGACAGGCGCTCCACCTCCCCCTGGAGGTTGGTCTCGAAGTTGACCTTCGTCCCCTTTCCCTCGCCTTCGGTCAGATTCCAGACGTCGTAGTGCCAATGCTCCATCGGTGACTTCTGCAAGGCGTTGTAGGTCAAGCCGAGCCCCTTGCCCAGCACTTCGACCGTCAGATCACCGTAGGACGGATGGGCGTACAAGCCGGCGTAGTCGGGCAGCGCATGCCCCGGTTTCGTGCCGGCTTTGCGTCCCTCGTCCTGCGCCTTCTCGGCCTCCTTGGCGGCCTTCTGCGCCTCGTCCCGCTTCGCTTTCATCAGCCCGCTCCAGTCCTTTTCCGGCAGGCCGAGAAGGCGGTCATGGATATGGGCGGCGAGCACGAGAGGTGCGACCGTGCCGTTCTTGTTGGTCAGGATGACCAGGCCGGCGTTTTCCTTGGGCAGCATCGTCACGAAGGCCGAGAAGCCGTCGATGTTGCCGCCATGGTGGACGACCAGATGGCCGCGGTAGGGCTGGACGAACCAGCCGAGGGCATACATCACCCAGGGCAGCTCCTCGTCCGCCAGAAGCGACACGATGCCCCCACCGTCGAGCACGATCACCGGCCGGTGCAGCTCGTCCAGGGTGGCGCGGTTGAGCAGGGTCTTGCCCTCCCAGGTGCCGTCGCCGAGCTGGAACTGCACCCATTTCGCCATATCCACCACATTGGAGTTGATCGACCCCGCCGGGCCGATGGCGTCGATCGGGCGGTAGGGCATCACCTCCAGGGCGCCGCCCTCCTCTTCGTCCTTCTCCTGGTAGCCGAGAGAGCGATTCTCCACCTTCTCCATCTCGGCGATCGAGAGATTCGAGGCGGTCATCCCGAGCGGCGTGAACAGCCGTTCGCGGATGAAATCCTCCCAGGTCTTGCCCGCGACCTTCTCCACCAGGTATCCGGCGGTCAGGAACATCAGGTTCTGGTATTGCCATTTGGTCCGGAAATCGGCCGACGGCTCCAGGTCGCCCAGCCGGGAGAACAGCTCGGCCCGGGTGGCGCTGGTGCCGTACCACATGAGGTCATGGCGCGGCAGCCCGGAGCGGTGGCTGGAGAGGTCGCGCGGGGTCATCCGCTCGGTGGCGAACGGATCGTGCAGCTTGAAGTCCGGCAGCCAGGTGCGCACCGGTTTGTCCCATTCGATCTTGCCTTCGTCGACCAGCATCCCGAGCGCCGCGGTGGTGAACGCCTTGCTCGACGAGCCGATGGCGAAGAGCGTCTCGGCGGTGACCGGCAGGTTCTTCTCCCGGTCGCGCACGCCGTACCCTTCGACCAGCACGACCTTGCCGTCGCGCACCACCGCCAGGGCGAGCCCCGGCACCTTCCAGGTCTCCAGGATCTTCGGCACGTACTCGGCGAGGTGGGCCTTCAGCTCCTCGTCCGTCGGCCCGGTGGTGGACGGCCGCTCGAGCTGGAAGGGGAACGTCTGACCGTTCTGCGTGAAGTCCCCGGCGAGCTTGGAGCCGTCCGCGGCGAGCGTGCCATGGAATGTCGGGTCGCCCGGAATCCCCCCGATCTTGAACGTGACGGAGGTGCCGTCCACCGCAAAGTCGGTGAGCGGCAGATCGCGGGCATTCTGGAGCGGGATGTCGATGTCGCCCTTCCACCCGCCACCCTCAACCGGCGCAAGGTCGATCTGGACGCTCAGCTCCGTCCCGGGAATCTGGATGGCACCGGCCCAACGACCTTCGGGTCCGGCGGCGGCGGCAGGCATCACGGCGCCCGCGAGGAGCGCGACGAGCAACGACAGGCAGGCGAAGAAGCGCCTGGTCATGGGAAATCCTCCTTGGGATGTAGGGGCGCCCCTTGTGGGTGCCCTGTCTTCGGCCGGCACGAGGGGCCTGCCTCCCCATACGACAAACGGCCGGTGAGGGTTGCCCGTTCAGCCCAGAAGAGCGAACGACTCGTCGGCCAAGTCCTGGACGGATGGAGGAAGCGCCTCGTAGAGGATCCAGAAGTCCGGCGTGGTGAAGTGCTTCAAAGCTCGGAGTGCTTCCCGGCGGCATAGGACGCGAGGGCCTTCTTGGCCAGACCATCCAACCGGCCGGCCTGCGCATCCTGCTCGATCTGGCGATCCCAGAGCTCGGCGTCAGACTCCAGCATCCGCGCCATCAGCTCGGCCAGTTCCCGAGGTGTCAGCTGGCGGATCTCCTGCTCCAGGCGCTCGACTTTGCTCACCCGGTCCTCTCCTTGCCTCTCCGGATGAAGTCTAGCATTCCCCAGGGACCGACGCGCCAGATGCCCGGATGTAGGGGCGCCCCTTGTGGGTGCCCCGGGACGAACCCGAGGGACGGCTGTCGGCCGATACGGCGGCGGGTACGCGGAGGTTTCTGCCGCCCCTGTCCCTGGTATGATAGCCATCGCTCACCGACTTGGACTCCACGATGCCAAAGAAATCCGTTGGAACGCCCCTGCGCGACCGCTTCTCTGCCGGCGAGGAGGGGGACCGCGAGCTCGACCAGGTCATCGCGGTTCTCTACAGCCCGCACCTGAGGAGCCTTGGGCAGAGCGGCCAGATTTCTCGCCGGGGGCCTGACCTATGGGCGGGCGGCCGGTCGCTCTGTTCAACCACCGCTCCCCCGCGGCCCTCGACGCACTTCTTCAACAGCCGGATCTCGCGAAAGGGCTTCAAACTCTGATCAGGGTGGAACCCTTATCGGACCCTGAACCTGCTGCCAATGAGCCTATCCGCGGCACGGCGGAGTTAGGTATTGAAAACCCCGCCTTTATCAATCTCTCTCTGAGATTACCTTGCCATGCCGTATCCGCCATGGACTCAAATACTACCCCGCCCAAGTCTGAGGGGCGCTCAAAATTGGGGAAGACCTCGGTCGGATCCTCGTAGACAACGAAGACATTCTCCCAGCCCAAGCGACCATAAAAGAAGCCCAGTTCAAGTACGACGTTTTGGCGCGCGCGGAACTGAAGGGCCCGGCCGCCAACACCCTTTGCATCATACTGTCTCCGCGAGGCACCGTAATCGTCCGAACTGAGAAGCACAACGGCAAAGCGTGCCCTAGACGCAACGGCCATAAACTTCTGGAAAAGTGACTGTGCCGATTCGCCCCGACGCGCCAAAATGACGGGCTCCACCTCGATAGAGGTGAGAAAGCGTTCCAACTCCGCGAGAGCTTTGTCGCTGTGACCGTGAACAACGAATACCGACGTCGGTGCTCCGGCATTTTCTACCAGGCCAGTAGGTGACCTCAATTCTCTTGCAAGGTCAGCCGCAATTGCCGGTGCCTCCGTTTTCGCCACAACGGGCAGCGGCTTCCTGGTCGATTTCAGATGCCTCTCGACTGCATCGGCGACATTTGCGGCCGCTGCCATAATCCATTCGCCGGTTGGCCGGCCTGAGAGGTCGATCCCTTGCCGCTCAATCAGCTCAGGGGGCGCCCCTTCTAGGTTTTTGTGCAGAAACACGGGTATAACAAGTCTGGTCTGGGTCGTAGTTGCCACCTGAAGTTCGCGGCGAACCCATTCGGACTGGAGTGAGCGCGGTGAGACAAAGAAGAGACCGCCAACGGAGGACTCGAGCGCGGCAGTAATCGCCGCATTCCAACTCTCGCCTGGTTGGAGGTTAGACACATCCATCCAGACTTGTATTGGGAGGGCGCGAAACTCTAGTTCCTTTCGGACTGCTTCGACGAGGGGAAGCACTCGGTCGTGATCGCCCCTCGCGTAGGAAATGAAGAGATATTGCTGTTTCGGCATCCGATGACTTCCCGGCTTCCGCCAAACAACTAACCTAGCTTACCTAGCTTCGACACCCGAGTCACCCCGACGCCAGCCTGCCCTGTCTCCCCTTCGGGAGTAGTAGAGCCGACCGTGGCGCCCCCAGACCTAGAGCGGCATTAGCGGCATTTAGCCTTCAACTTACATTTTTTCAGCGTCCATGTCAATCATGTCGGCCAACGAGGCCAAAGAGCTCCGGGGAGGTGCCTGCGCTTTTCCTTGGCACCTGTACTGGGCGGCTCCTGAGCGCCACGGACATCCGGAAGAAGGAAACCGGGGCACGCCGGGCGTTCCTGATTTCCGACCTGATCACGGGGGCGGTCGAGGACCTGGGCGAAGCCGGCCAGGACCATCGCTATGGCTTCGGCCGGCTGAACGTGCTCCGGGCGATTGACTTTGCCCGCGAGAGGGGCTATTAGAAGAGGGGGAAGCGTATGTTGACCCCAGGCACCACAGAATTCGAGAAGATCCGCGACCCCGAGCTCGCGGACTGGCTCCTCCAGGAGAGCGGAGAGGTCCGTGAGGTCCTGGTGGACGCGGACCTGCCGCGTCGCACGGTGACGTTGGATGGCACCGGCGGGGGCCGCCCGCGCGCGACGGGCCTTCACGATGCCGCCGGGAGCGGTGGCCGCCAGGAGATCCTGCGCCGGCTCCGCGCCCTCCTCGAACCGTTCCTCGACACTCCGCCGGTCGTCCTCGAAGCCGCCGGGGCGGTGGCCGTCCGTGCCACGGGCCGGCAGGTGCGCGGCTTCGTCGATCATCCTCTCGTCAAAGCCGTCCGCCCCAACCGCCGGCTACGGCACGCCGGCTGAGCCACCGCGGGTCCGGCAGGACTACACCGCACTCGTTTGTGCAATGGCAGCCGAGGGGGCTTTCGCATCCTCGGCAACGGACCTTGGGCCTCCGGCTCCCTTCAACCTGCGACAAGCTGGGCGCGACTTGTCGCAGAATCACCTGATCTGTCAACGGTTCTCCTGATTCGTTGATGATGAGCGCTTGACTTGTCGCAGAATGGGCTCAGCTTGTCGCGAAAAGCCATCGACTTGCGACAAGCAGGGAGCGCTGGCTCGGCGAATCGGTGCTTCTTGTCGCAGATCATCGCGTGTTGTGGCGCGAAGGCCGGCGGGTTGGCGCAGAATGGCCGCGACTCGTTCCAGTGGGACTTGACATGTCGCATCCTGGCTCCTCGATGTCGCGACAGTGGCGACTCTTCTTGGCAGTTGTCGCTTCTTTGTCGCAACCAGCAGCGAGGCGCCGGACGGAAGGGGCTCTTCGTTCAACGGTCGAGGGGAGCTTGTCGCACGTCACCGGCGATGGTGGGCGATTTCGGGGTGACGGCCATAGAAGGAGGGCAGGTTGTCGCACATCATGCCCAACCTGTAGCATCTTGCCTCCGCCCGCCGAGCCGACGGGGCTTGCTTGTCGCAACCAGCCGGTGCGAGGAGCTCCTCTCAACACGGCAGCTTCGCGTCCTCCGCCTCGTCGCGGCGGATCGGATCGAAGGGAAGCTGGCCGGGGGCTTCGATGAAGTGGACGACGTCGATGGGATCGCAATGCGCCAAGCGATGGTAGAGGCGCAGCGCGGCCTCGGCCTCGGCGAGCCAGAGGGCGCAGCGCTCTCCGGTTGGGGCGGGACTCTCTCCCGCCGAGGCCGGGGTCAGGAACGAGCTGTGATTGCACACCTTGCGCGCCCAGCAGCGGGGACAGGGATCGTCCTTCCCTTCCCGCGCCTCGGGAGGGAGGCCTTCGAGGCCCGGATAGGGCTCGGAGCCGGCGGCCCAGGCGAAGGCGGAGCTCGCCGCCCTCCCGCCCGGTTCCGTCCCCATCAAGCGCCGCACGATGCGGGTGACCGGCTGGTAGTCGATCGGCGAACGCCGCGCCTCCAGCTCGGACGCCATCTCGTTGCAGACCAGCCGGAGGTCGTTGCGATACTCGCGTAGAGACCCTCCTGGAAGGCGATCCGCATCGAGGTGACACAGGCGCAGGCGCTTCGCCCAGTCCCACAGATCCAGCAGCCGGGCACCACCGGGCAACTCGCAGCTCACGGTGACCCGCTCCCGCAAGGGAGCCAGGAGGAGCACGGATGCAGCGGACGTCTCCCAGCGGCGCAGCTCGGCCGCCCCGCCGCGCGCCGGGAACGGCGCACACCGGACCTTCACCCGCAGGGGGATGCCGGCGAGGCAGGTGGAGAGGACCGGCTCGACCTGCCGCACGTCCAGGGCGAGCTGGAAACCGATCTGCTGATGCGCCACCGCCAACCGCCCCGCCTCCACCAGAAGCTGCCGCACCACCTCGACGTCCGGCACCCCCTCCGGCCACGAAAAGCACAGCTCGACGCGCGACGCGCCCAGACTCTGCTTGAACACCGGCTCGATCGCTCCGGCGATCTCGCTCTCGGTGCGTGGTCCCAGCTCGGCGAACACCTGATCGTCCACCCGGTGGACCGCCCCCAGATTCCAGCGGCCGGCCTGGAAGCCCGCCGACTCACCGCCGTTTGCCCCCGGCGGGTTTTCCGCCGTGAGCAGATCCTCCTGGACCAGCCAGCTCAGCAGACCGTCGTCCAGGTCACCTGCCTCCAACGCCGGTGCCACGTAGAAGCGCAGCTCCTCTGGAACCTCCAGAACGGCGGCCCTCTCCAGGTCATAGATGAGGCCGCACGAGCCGTCTCCCTCCACCAGGGGGTACATCTCGCGCCAGCGGAGGGCACCGGGCATGGGAATCGTCATCGGGCTTCCTCCTTCCTCCAGAGAGTTGCCGCCGACGGGCTACCGGAGACAACGCGCGTGCCTGCGCTTCACGGTGCCGGCCGGGCCGGCGCGTCCTTCAACCACTGATCGAGCCAGCCGAGCACCGTCTCATGCCAGAAGATGCTGTTCCCCGGCTTGAGGACCCAATGATTCTCGTCCGGGAAATGGACGAACCGACTCGGGATGCCCCGCCGCTGCAATGCATTGAAGGCCCCGATGCCCTGGTTGTCCGGGATCCGGTAGTCGAGGCCGCCATGAATCACCAGCATCGGCGTCTTCCACCGGTCCACGAAACGCACGGGATTCTGCCGCTCGAAATGATCCGCATTCTCCCAATAAGGTCCGCCGTGCTCCCATTCGGGGAACCAGATTTCCTCCGTGCCGTAGTACATCATCCGCTGGTCGAAGGTGCCGTCATGGTTCACCAGGCAGCGGAACCCGTCCGCCCACTGGCTGGCGATCCACGCCACCATGTAGCCACCATAGGAGGCACCGAGCGCACAGGCCCGGTCGCCGTCCAGCCAAGGATAGCGCTGCAGTGCGGCAGCCATCCCCTTCTGCAAGTCCTCCAGGGGCTTGCCGCCCCAGTCCCTGCGGATCGCATCCGTGAAGTCCTGACCATACCCCAAGGAGCCGTGAAAGTCGATGAAAATCGAGGCGTACCCGGCTCCCGCGTAGGTTTGCGGATTCCAGCGGTAATGGAATTCGTTGTGGAACGAACCCTGCGGCCCGCCATGGATGAGGAAAGCGATCGGATATTTTTTGCTCGGGTCGAAGTTGACCGGTTTGACCACCCAGCCCCAGACGGTGTCGCCACCAGCCCCCTGAAAAGAGAACTGCTCGGGCTCACCGAGGAGCAGCCCCGCCAGCCGTTCGCGATTGACTGCGGTGATCTGCTTCAGACCGGTGCCGTCCGGCTTCACCGTGTGCAGCTCGACCGGCGACCGGAGGTGATCGAGGCCGAAGACGAGCCGGTCGCCCGCCACGCGGATGTCGTGCACGCTCCCCTCGGCGACCACCTTGCGCACGGCTCCGGTGGCTACGTCGATGGCGAAAAGGGGGACCTGGCCGATGTCGAACGCGGTGGTGTAGATCGTCTTGCCGTCCGGCGAGAAGACGACGCCGTCCGACGAACGGTCCCAGGTCGACGCCAGGATGCGCTCGTCGCCGGACGCCACATCGCGCAAGGCGATCCAGTACCGATCCGCCTCGAAGCCCGGGCGCCGCATCTTCAAGTAGGCGAGCGTCTTGCCGTCCGGTGAAAAGACGGGCTGGGTATCCGTAGCCCGGTTGTCCGCCGTCAGGTTGCGCGGCGCGCCACGGCCATCGACGGCCACCTCATAGAGGTCCAGGTTGGTCGACCAGGGCTCTTCCCGGTTCTTGATCCCGGCCAGGCGCGCGGCGAAGACCAGCGTCTTGCTGTCAGGCGAAAACGCCCACTCCTCGGCGCCGCCGAACGGCCGCGACGGCACATCGGCCAACATTCCGGGAACGAGGTCCACCGGCTCGCCGGCCTTGGTCCCCGTGAGAGGAGCGACGAAGAGGTGGTTGCGCCGGCCATCGCTCCAGGTGTCCCAATGGCGATAGAAGCCACCATCGTAGACCCGGGCCGAAGTGCCCCGCTTCTCCGCCGCCGCCAACCGCTCGACCGTGCAGGCGAGAGTCGGACAGTCGGGAAAGACTTCCAAGCTGAACGCGAGGTGCGAGCCGTCGGGTGCCACCAACAGGTTGGACACGTCGAGCGGCAAATGGGTGACCTGGACCGCGTCCTTGTCCGTCCCCGGAATCGGCATCCACCACACCTGGCTCGAGCCGGAGCGGGTCGAAAGGAAGTACAGCCCCTTGCCATCCGGCGCCCAGCGCGGCTCCGTGTCCGAGGCCACATCGCTGGTGAGCCGGGTGGGGTTGGAGCCGTCGAGATCGATCAGCCAGAGGTCGTTACGGCCCTTGTTCGCCGCAAAATCCGTGGTGCGCTCGACGTAGACCAACCGGCGCCCATCGGGCGAAGGCTGGGGATTGCTGAGCCGCTGCATCGCGTGCATGTCCCGCGCCGTGAACGGACGGGGCGCCTCGGCCGCACCGACGACCACAGCTCCCATCATCAGTACTGACAACATAACAAGAATCTCTGTGCGCATTGCGTCCTCCCGTAGAGGACGACTCTACCAGAGGCCGCGGACGGCCGGGATTCCTCAAGGGTGCAAGACGACGAGCCGGCGGCTGCGCGGTTCGTACCGCAGCACGAGATGGCGCGGGTCGGCCGCCAAGGCGGCGAGCCCGCCGTCGGACACCACCCGGCCGGAGGGCTCGGTGCGCGGCGGCGGGGCCTTGCTGCGCAGGCGCACGACGCCGGGGGCGCTGCCGGGAAAGCTCCAGGCCAGGGCGTCCTCGAAGCCGAAACGGAAGATGTACGCCGGTTCTGATTCGCCGAGGTCCAACCCGTCCGGCAAATTGACGACGAAGAGCTTCGGCCGGTCGGGCCGCGCGGCGACAGCCGCCTCCGCATCGGCCAGCAAGCGGTTCGCCACCCGGCCGGCCTCGGCCCACACCGCCTTGCGCGCGCTCGCGGTCACGATGCCCGGCACCAACAGCGGCACGACGCCGACGGCGACCAGAAGCCCACGGCGCCACCCCGGCCAGCGGTCGGCCATCCGCTCCAGCAGCAAGCCGATCAGCAAGGACGCCGGCACGAGAGGCAGCAGGTAGTGGCGCGACGACAGGCCGATCGCCAACACCATCATCCCCACATGCGCCGCCGTCCACAGAGCCAGGAGCTTGCCCAGCCGTGGCAGGGCGGCGAAGACCGCCACCCCCGCGGCGACGACGCCGACGCGAACCAGTAGCTTCAACCCTCCCACCAGGGGAGGGTCGAGAATCTGCCACGCCGCCTGCCAGCTCAGATTGGGCACCAGAACGCGCAGGAGGTGCAGCAGCGAGGCCCCGGCGCTACGCACCAGCCCGGTGCCCAACCCCGGAGCCAGGTCCGTCCCGTCGTTGAACACCAGCTTGATCACCCCGAAGACGGCCCCGACGACGAGCATCGCCAGAAGTGGCGCCTTCGCCCGGGTCCATCGCGGCTCCACGGCCAGAAGCAGCACGGCGGCCACCGGCAAGGAGAGGGATTGTTCGTGGGTGAGCAGGGCGAGAACGTAGAGCAACAAACAACCCACCGCATACCGTCGGCGGCCGGTGCGCAAATGTCCCAGAAACGCGAGGAGCGCGCCCAGGTAGAGGCAGACGGACGCGGAGTGCAGGACCGCGCACGCCCACAGCGGGATCTCGTGGATCAGCCCATTGCCCACCAACAGCACCGCCGCCGCCCAGCACGCCGGCTCCCCCAAGCCCAGCGCCCGGCCGAGCGCCACCCCCAGCAGGCCCGTCGCGGCGAGAAGAAGAATCCCCGTCCAGTGATAACCGGCCGGAGCGGTCCCCCAGAGCGAGTATTCGAGAGACAACAGCAGCATCCCGGCCGGGTAGTAGTGATATCCGCCTTGATAGCGCAGGGAGGCGAGGGGCCCCTGCGCCGCGGCGGTCACCAGCAGGTAGTCATCGGAAGCCAGCGGATTCGTGGTTGTCCCCGCATAGAACCCGGCCACCAGGGCGACGAGAAGCAACGGGGGCAGCCACTTGCCGCAGGCGGCAAGCGCCGGGGGCCGCGCCGGCCGGCCGGTGGACTGCGGAGAAAGGGGGGCCATTCGGCCCCATGCTAGCGTATTGGAGCCTCAGCGGAGGAGCGAAGGGCCGCTCCTACCCCCGCACCCGCCCGCCCTCCCGCGCCAGGAACTCC
>DIHE01000167.1 GCA_002420005.1 Holophagales bacterium UBA5704
CCCCGCCCTGCCCTCCCTGCGCAGCCTGGGGGGCATCCGACGCGCCGTGACCGTGTCGAGCGAATCCCTGGTGCGCTTCGGCTCGTTGCCGATCGGCGACCTCCCCTTGCTCGTCGAGCCGGCGAGCCCCGGGGTCGATCTGATGGCCTGGGCCGCGGCGCACCGCGAGCTGCTGGAGGAGAAGCTGCTCCGGTACGGGGGAATCCTCTTCCGGGGTTTCGACCTGCACGGGCCGGAGGACCTCGAAGCCTTCATTCGCGCCTCGTCCGGCGAGTCGCTCGAGTACCGGGAGCGTTCCTCGCCCCGCCACGCGGTGCAAGGGAACATCTACACCTCCACCGACTATCCGGCCAATCAGCCGATCTTCCTGCACAACGAGAACTCCTACCAGAAAGAATGGCCGCGGCGGCTGTTCTTCTTCTGCAAGGTGGCTCCCGGCAGCGGCGGGGAGACGCCGATCGCCGATTGCCGGCGGGTGCGCGATGCCCTCGACCCCGCGATCCGCGAGGCTTTCGCGCGGCGCAAGTGGATGTACGTCCGCAACTTCGGGGACGGCTTCGGGCTCGACTGGCGCACCGTGTTCCAGACCGAGGACCGGCGGCAGGTCGAAGAGCACTGCCGGGCAAAAGGGATCGCGGTGGAGTGGAAGGACGGAGGCCGCCTGCGCACCCGCGCCGTGCGGTCTGCCGTGGTGCGCCATCCCAAGACCGGAGAGACCCTGTGGTTCAACCACGCCACGTTCTTCCACGTCTCGACGCTGGAGCCCGGAGTGCGCGAGGCGCTTCTGGAGGAGTTTGACGAGGCCGACCTGCCGGCCAACACCTACTACGGAGACGGGGCCTCGATCGAGCCCGCGGTGATGGACGCGCTGCGCGCGGCCTACCACGGGGCCACGGTGAGCTTCCCCTGGCACAAGGGAGATCTGTTGATGCTGGACAACATGCTGGTGGCGCACGGCCGGGCGCCGTATACAGGGGCGCGGGAAATCCTGGTCGGCATGGCCGAACCGGTGAGCGAGGACCAGGTCCAGCCATGAGGCATCTGCTCTCCTTACAACATCTCGACGCCGGAGAGCTCGCCGCCCTGGTGCGCCGTGCGGCGGACTTCGCCGCCGGCCGCGACCAGGACAAGAAGCCGCTCGCCGGCAAGACCGTCGGCATCTTCTTCCGGCGTTCGTCCACCCGTACGCGGACTTCGTTCACGGTGGGCGCCCAGAAGCTGGGAGCGTCGACCGTCTCCTTCGGCCCGCAGGACCTGCAGCTGGTCACGGGCGAGACGGTGGAAGACACCGGACGGGTCCTTTCGGGGTACTTGGACGCCCTCGTCGTCCGTACCAACGACGCGATGGCCGAGATGGAGGCCTTGGCGCGGCAGGGCCGGATGGCGGTCATCAACGCGATGAGCACCGAAGAGCACCCGACCCAGGCGATCGCCGACCTTTCGACCCTGCTCGAAGCCCGCGGCAGCCTCGACGGCGTGCACCTTCTCTATGTCGGGGAAGGCAACAACACCGTGGCGGCACTCGCCCATGCGCTGGCCCGCGTGCCCGGAGCGCGCCTGACCATCGCCACCCCGGCGGGCTATGGCGTGCCGGAGCCCATTCTCGACGCGGCGCGGGAGGTCGGCCGGGAGCGCGGAGCGGTGATTGTGCAGCACCACCGGGCGGACGACCTGCCGTGCGGGGTTGACGCGGTCTACGCCACCCGCTGGCAGACGATGGGGGTGCCGAAGCCCGATCCGGACTGGCGCGAGCGCTTCCTGCCGTTCACCGTGGACGCCCGTCTGATGCAGCGGGTCGGGAAGCCCGGCGGGACGGTCTTCCTGCACGATCTGCCGGCGGTGCGCGGCGACGACGTCACCGACGAGGTGCTCGACGGCCCCCAGAGCCTGGCCTGGCGGCAGGCCGAGCACAAGATGTTCGGTGCGATGGCCGTTCTCGAAACGTGCCTCGGCGCCGGGTGAGCGGGCGCCACGGCCGGCTGGCGGTGATCTTGCAAGCCGGGCGGCCCGGAGGACGAGATGATGAACCGAGCCCACGTTCCGATGCTTCCGATGCTCCTGGCGGCCCTGCTGGCCGTCTCCCTGCTCGCGGCCTGCGCAGCGACGGCGCCCGGCACCGCCCGGGGTGGATGGGCCGGGCGGGAAGAGAACGTCGCCGATGCCTCTCTCGGTGCCGACGTGCGCCTCGCCCTGATCGAGAAGCTGGGGTTCGATGCCCTCGGCATCACCGTCGATACGGCAGGCTCGCGTGTCTATTTGACCGGCCGGGTGGAGAAGCGGGCCACCCAGGAGCTCGCCGAGGAGGTGGCCCTGTCGGTCCCGGGAGTGGCCCGGGTGGACAGTGCGCTGTCCTTGAAAGACGGGGACGGTGCCGAGACCCCGGTGGGGCAGGCGGTGGCCGGGACCGAGCAGGAAGTCCAGGACGCTGCGCTGGAGCTGCGGGTCGGCAAGAATCTGCTGGGCGAGATCGGCCGCCATGCCTTGCACCTGGAGGTCGAATCGACCGACGGGGTGGTGAGCGTGCGCGGCCGGGTGCCGGATGCGGAACGCAAGAGCCTGGCGCTGCGCGCGGCGCAGGGCACCCCCGGCGTGAAGAAGGTGATCGACCTCATCGAGGTCCGGAGGTAAGATTCTCCTCCCGCCGGACCTTCCGCCGGAACCACCTCGAAGGAGCATGATCGTGGCACTGATGCAGTGGCTCAAGAACCTGTTGACTCCCCGTCCGTCCGGCGCCGCCGAAGGCCGGAGCGGCAAGCTCCCCGGCCGCAACGAGCCCTGCTGGTGCGGCAGCGGCAAGAAGTACAAGCAGTGCCACGTCCGGAAGGATGCCGAGCAGCGGCTCGAAGCCTCCTTTGAGGCACGGGCCGCCCAGATGGCCGCCCGCAATGCGGGCAAGAAAATCATCACCGACGGCGGCAAGGCCGACACCCCCAAGGCCAGGGCCGCCGGCCCGCAGGAATTCAAGGAGTGGAAGGGCGGCGGCAAGGGGTAGGGAGCCATGAGCAAGAGCCCCTTTCTCACCCACCGGGTCTCCGGGCGCGGAGAGCCTCTGCTGCTGCTCAATGGAGCCTTGATGAGCCTGGCGGCCTGGCAGCCGCTGGTGCCGCGCCTGGAGGCCTCCTGGAAGGTCGTGCGCACCGACTTCCGCGGCCAGTTCTTCTCCGTGGGCGTGCAGGAACCGCATCTCGACGCCCATGTCCGGGACGTCCTGGCGCTTCTCGACCATCTGGCGCTGCGCCGGGTGCACATCGCGGGTGTCTCCTTCGGCTCGCTCGCCGCGCTGCGGATGGCGGCCCGTTTTCCCGAGCGCGTCGCCTCGGTCGCGGCGATCACCTCCAGCGACTACATCCGCCCGGAAGGGGCCTGGCGCAGCCTGGCGCCGGTGCGCGATGCCCTGCTCGCCACGGATGCCGCCCGCCTGTTCGACGTCTCGCTGCCCATGTTCGGCGCCGAGTACACGGCCCGCGAGAAGGAGAACGTCGAGCTGCAGCGCCAGTGGATCACCAACCTGCCGGAGATCTGGCACCGCGGCGTCGGCCAGATCATGGTGGCGGTCGAGGCGATCGATCTGCGCGAGGACCTGCCCAAGGTGCGCTGCCCGGTGCAGGTGGTCTCCGCCGCAGAGGACTGCATCTTCCCGCCGCCCGAAGGGGAGATCCTCGCCGCCGCGGTCAAGAACGGCCGCTACACCCTGGTGCCCGGCGCCGGCCACAACCTGGTGGTCGAGAAGCCGCAGCAGCTGGCGGAGATCCTGGTGGACTTCTTCTCTCGACAGTCGGTGCGGCCGGGAGGCTTCTTTTGACCGTGAGGTGAGAAGCCTCCGCCGGAGCCCGCCACCGCAGGCCTCCTCGTCCCTCGGTGTCTCGCTTTCGGGCGGGGCACGCACCTTCGATGTATGGAGATGTTTCGATGAGCCGATCCCTCGTGAGGGGATCGCGCCCTACCGCCCGTTTTCGGAGAATCATGCAGACGCAGACCACCGCACCGTCCACCTTGTCCGATCTGACCCCTGCGCAACGCGAGATCCTGGTGGCGCGCCTCCGGGAGAGGCGGGACCGGGCTGCGGCGGACGCCGCGCCGGCCGTGCGCCTGGCGGGGGCCGGCGGGAGCCGGACTCCGTTCTTCTGCGTCCATGCCATCGGTGGAGCGGTCTTCTCCTACGTCGAGCTGGCGCAGGCGCTGGGACCCGGGCAGCCGTTCTATGGGCTCCAGGCGCGCGGGCTCGACGGGCGCAGCGCCCCGTCGGCCGACATCTCCGAGATGGCGGCGGCCTATGTGCGGGCGGTGCGCACCGTGCAGCCGGAAGGGCCGTACCGGCTGGGGGGGTGGTCGTTCGGCGGCACCGTGGCGTACGAGATGGCCCGCCAGCTCCGCGCCGCCGGGGCGCGGGTCGAGTGGCTCGCCCTGTTGGACAGCTGGTCGCCGCGGTTGTGCGGCGCATCGGCACCGGTGGACGCGGAGGTGGAGACCCTGCTGGCCCACGACCTGGGACCGGCGGCCGAGGCGCTCGGCCCGCAGCAGAGAGAGCGTCTGGTCGCCGTCTATCGCGCGCACCTGGAGGCGCTCCACCGCTATCGTCCCGAGCCCTGGCTGGACGAGTCGCTCTTTGTGACCCTCTTCCGCGCCGAGCCGGCCGCCGGCCTGCCGGAGGCGCCGGCCAACGGATGGGAGGAGATCCTCCTCGGTGACATCGAGGTCTGCCCGGTCCCCGGCGACCACTACAGCCTGCTGGCGAAGCCCCAGGTCCAGGTGCTCGCCGAACGGCTCGCCATCCGCCTCGGCGCCTGAGCGCCGACGGTCGTCGCGACCTACGTCGCGGCCAAGTCCCGGATCGCGCGGCGGTCCACCTTGCCGCTCGGCAGGGTCGGCAGGGCCTCCACGATCTTCACCTCGTCGGGCACGGCATAGCGCGGCAACAGGTCGAAGCAGCTCCGGCGTATGGCGTCGGGGGTCGGCGGCGGTTCCGCCTCCGGATCGCGCAGGCAGACGGCGACCAGGCGCGGGCCGCGGCGGGTCTCTCCGGCGGCGACGACGACCGCCCGCCGGATGCCCGGCGCCTTCTCGACCGCCATCTCGACGTCGGCGAAGACCACCAGCAGGCCGTCCCGCTTGACGCTCAGGCCGGAGCGGCCGAGGATCTCGACGTACCCGTCGGCACGGATCTTCGCCAAGTCCCCGGTGCCGAACCACTCTGCGTCGCCCCGGGGCTCGAACCGCCAGGCCCCGTCGTGGATCAAGTACCCGGCCGAGCCGTTCTGCTGCCGGCACACCAGCCGCCCGGCCCGTTCCCCGGCCGCCGTTTCGAGGGCGTCGCCGGTCTCTTCCACCTCCAGCTCGATGCCGGCGAGCGGATATCCGGCGGTGGCGAGGCGCTGCTCGGCCGGATCGGTGGGGGAGGCGGCGGAGACGGCTCCCATCTCGGCGCTGCCATAGAGGTTGAGCAGCGGACCGAAGCGCGGCTCGAAGCCGGCCATGGTTTCGCGCTTGATCTTGTCCCCGGCGGTCACCACCAGCCGGTAGGGCCGCAGGGTCTTGCGCACGGTGAGAAACATGTCGCACAGGGCCGGGGTCAGGAACGCCACGTTGGGATCGAAGGCCTCCTCCCGTTCGAGATAGCGCAGGACGTTGCCGCCGGAGCCCACGTCCATCGAGGTTCCGGCGAGAAGCCCGGGGAGGAAGGCGGCACCGAAGCCGTAGCTGTGGAAGATCGGCACCGGCACGCTCAGCCGGTCGTCGGCCGTGAGCCCCCAGCGCTCGACGCAGGCGAGGGCGTTGTTGAGCCATTTCTGGTGCGACATCCGGGTGAGCTTGGGGAGACCGGTGCTTCCCGAGGTGCGCAGGTAAAGGTCGGGACCTGCAAAACCGGCGGTGGCCGGCTCGGCGACGAAGCCGTCGTGGACCGCGATCTCGATCGCCTCCATCGGCGCCGCGGCCGCGCGCGCCCGGGCCGCCGCCACGGTGACCACATGCGCGCAGAAGCTCGGAATGAAGCGCGGGATGCCGGTTTCTTTGGAGGCCTCGCCGAGATCCGGAAGCAGGACGACGTCGCGGCGCCGGGCGAGCACCCAGAGAAGGGCGAGGGCTCCGGCCGTGCTCTGCGAGCATTCGAGCGCCAGGGGATGGCCCGGTGCGCCGCCGGCTTTCGCGAAGCGGTGGTCGAGCTCGGCGAACAGGGCGGTGGTCTCGGCGTAGGAGACGGTGTGGAGCCCGTCGGTCACCGCGTGGTCGCGGAGGCCGGGCTCGCCGGCCAGCCGGGCGAGGAGGGCCGGGCCGTCGGGCGCGAGGAGCGGCGGCCTAGACACGCGCCCCCCGTGTCCAGGCCGAAAGGTCGCGGCCGAGCAGGGCTCCGAGGCGCTCGACATCGGGGGCGAACGCCGCCCGCAGGCGCTCCAGGAGCGCGGCGGGCAGCGGCGCCCGGGGAGCCCCTTCGTGCTCCCGCATATCCTCGAAACGCATCCGGCGCCGGATCTCGGCCGGAATGCGCGCCAGTTGACGGATCACCATCATGCGCACCCTTTCGTTCGCTTTGTGCGGATCGAGCTCGGCTTCGAACGACGGATCGACACCGAGGAACTCCAGCGCCCGCCGATAGACCCCGGCGGTGTCGCGCACCAGGTCGTCGAACAGGATGCAATGGACGTTCTCGCGGCCGAACACGGAAAAATACCGCTCGACTTTGGCGGCGTGCCGTACCACCTCGGTATAGATCAATCCTTCCGGAAGGTAGGTCCCGGCGGCGAGACGGCGCCCTTCCCGGCGCTCCGGCTCCGCGGCGAGAGCCTCCTCGAAAGAGGGCAGGTCCTCATTGCCGGTGCGCAGGAAGAGCGCATGGAGCGAGGCGGCCATCTGGCACGGGTCGCGCAACAGAAGGAGGATCCGCGCCGTGGGCGCATAGGCGTGGATCTCGAACGGCGCCTTCTCCGACAGCAGGTACCAGACCGAAGCCTCCCCGGCGCGCGGCCGGGAGCCGGCGCCGGCGAACAGGGAAAGATACAGCTCTTCCTCGCGGACGGCACCCGGCAGGAGCGACAGGTCGCTGCCGAAGAAGTGCGGCTCCTTGTGGGGCGACGTCCAGATGTCCGGGTGCTGCCGCAGGTAGGTGTACATCGAGGTGGTACCGCACCTCGGAGCCCCGGCGATGAAGAAATCGGGCGCGCGCACTCGTCAGGCCTGTTGTGCCATGTGCTCCCGGACGACCTGCGCCACCGAGCGCAGGTCGCGGAAGGTCTCCATGTTGAGCACGTCGTCCCGCAGCTCGATGCCGAAGCGCTTTTCGATGAAGCTGATCAGCTCGACGAGAATCACCGAGTCGAGAGAGAGACCACCCTCGAAGAGCGGAGTGGTCTCGTCGAGTTTGTCGTAAGCCAGGTTCAGATCCAGGTCCTCGGCGACAATGTGCTTGATCCCGGCGAGCACTTCATCCTGCTGCATCAGAGTCCAGTCCTTTCTGTACGTGTGTCCTAGAAGCGGACCCGGGCACGGCTGCCGAAGCCGGTTCCGCTGAATTGTTTCATCGCCCCTTCGATCCGCCGCGCCACGTAGTCTGGGAAGATGAGGCCGCGGGCGGTCAGGGCGATTTCCTGGTCGTCCACGGTGACGAAACGTTCGTCGACGAGCCGCCGAAGCTCGTCCTCGCAGACGGTCAGCAGATCGAGGCCGTGCTTCTCCCGGAACCAGAGGTGGTCGAGGCGGACCAGCTTGATGCCCATCACCGCGTCGCGCACCGCGAGGTCGAAGGTGTTGCTGTTGTAGGCCCGGAACGCCGCCAGCTCGCCGCGCTCGACCGCTTCGACATAGGCGCTGATGTCGTTCGTGTTCTGGTAGTTCCAGGTGCCGAGCGAGCCGAAGGCGGAGACGCCGACCGCATAGCTGTCATTGCCCTGCCAGCGGCTGCGCGTGTTCAGCTGGTCGTGCGCGCCGCCCTTGGTGAAGGTGAACGCATTGACCGGGCGATAGCCGTGCTTCGCCAGCTCGGCGTGGGCATATTCGATCAGCACGAGCTCCTCCTCGTCGGTGGGCAGCTCGATCTCGTTGTGCTTCTCGGAGGTGTAATACGGCGTGTTGGCGTAGAGCTCCAGCTTGTAGAGGGTGATGTTGTGCACGCCGGCCTCGATCGCCCGCCGCACCGAGTAGGCCCAGGTCTCGGGCGTCTCGCCGGCCAGGCCGCTCAGCAGGTCGACGTTCACCTCGGCACCTGTCGCCTTGGCGAGCTCGATGGCCTTCATCGTCTGCTCCTCGGTGTCCCGCCGTCCGGTCTGGAAGACGATCTCTTCCTTGAACGACTGGATGCCGAGGCTGATCCGGTTGACCTGGTTGCGCTGCAGCACCGCCGCCTTGCGCTCGGTCAAGGTCACCGGCTCGCCTTCGAAGGTGATCTGCGGATGGTCCAGTGTGAAGTTTTCGCGCAGCGTGGCGAAGAGCTTGTCGATGTTCTCCTCCGACAGGAGGGTCGGCGTGCCGCCGCCGAAATACACCGTCTCGACCGGCCGCTCCCGCAGGTGGAACCGCTGCGATCCGGTCTCCAGCTCCTTGCAGACCGAAGCCGCGTAGCGGTCGATCTCCTGGAGCCGGTTGTCCTTGAGCGTCGTGGTCTTGAAATAGCAGTAGGCGCAGCGCTGGATGCAGTACGGCATGTGCACGTAGATGTTCAGTCGCTGCGGCTTCACGCCGAGGTCCACCGCCTCCTTGTTCCAGAAGCGAAACATCGGGTAGGTGAGGATCACCCCTTTGCGCGAAAGGTCCGGCTCGCCGGTCCTTGGCGGGGCTTCGGGTTCCCGCGGTGCGGCTTGCGGCTTGTCCTGGATGATGTCGAGCATGCCCATTCCTTTCTCTTGAAGGGGTCTTCGGTGTGTCAATCCCCGAGGGTGAGCCCGGCGAGATCTTCAACCCGGGCCTGGATCCCCCACCCGCCCAGGCTCCGGGGGTCTTCCGTAACAGCCACCAGAATCTCGTTCTCCCCTTCCCGCAGCGGCAGGTAGAGCGCATCGTAATACCCGATGCTCCCCAGAAACCGGTAGTCCCGCGAGAAGGCCGTGTCGTCGCCGCGAAAGAGCAGGCGGCCATTCAGATAGACCCGCACCCGGTCGCTGAATCCGACGTCGAGCCGCTTCACCTGCTCATGGCTCGATCGGACGGTGGTGCGGGCGAAAACCGTGTCGTTGCGCTCTCGGATCCCTTGCACGCGGGCGAGGTTGGCGAGCCCGGAAGGCTCCACCGCGAGGCGCGTCCAGCGGCGGGCGGCGAGATCGTCGGGGCCGAGGGTGAGCCGGCCTTCGATTTCGCTCTCCCGGAAGGTGTCCGACACCGACCAGGAGGCGACGACGCCGGGGGCCGGCGTCTCAGGAGCTCCCGGCGTGCCCTGGATCGGCGGTGTGTCCGTCTCCACGAACGAGAAATCGGAGAAGTGGGCCGGCGCGAAGTCCAGCGCGCTGACGCCGACCCCACCGGGCTCGACCGGGCGCTGGAGCCGATCGATGAAGAGCGCCGGCTTCTCCATGTCGTCCACGTAGATCTCCGCCTGGGCGCCGGCGAACAGGATCTTGACGTGGATCCAGGCATTGAAGCGATAAGGGACGGGGACGCAGTACCGCTTGCCATGGTAGAGCTGCCAGCCCCGGATGCCATGGAAGACCGGAGTGTACTGATTGGCATCGGGGTTTCCGGACTGATGAGGACGCAGGTAGAATTCCTCGAAATTCTGCGCGTCCAGGACGCGCCAGGCGCCACCCACGAATCCTCGCGCCCCGGTGAAGGCGATGTCGAATTCCATCCAGCCGTTGGCGCAACGCACGCCGTCGGCGGTCGCGATGCCGCCTTTGAGGTAGAGGCTCCGGCGCCCGAGGTGGTCTTCGATCCGGGCTTCGGCGGCCGTCCAGTGCCAGCGTCCGGCGTCGAACGGAACAGGCTGTGGCGTTGCCGTCATCGCATCTCCATGAGGCCCAGCGTCCGGGCGGCCAGGTTTTCGAGAAACAGCGGCCCGCCGAGAAAGGCGGTCAGCGTTGCGGCCCGGCCGTCCGCGGCCCGCAACGGGCCGCCGGGGTCCAGCCCGAACCCCTCCTGCAGCTCCTGCGTCTTGGCCGCCACCGCGCTCAGGGCCCGCGCGGCGGCAGCCGCCACGGTGAGCCCGCCGGTGCGCCGGACGGCGGCGGCGGCCAGGTCGGCTTCGATCTCGACCGCGGTGATCCCCAGGGCGACGAGCTGCGACGTCTGGAAGCCCGAGGTCCGCGCGGCGCGGCGCAGGGCGCGAGCGCCCTCCTGGGCACAGCGCACGGCCTCGGGAGCCCAGGCGGTCGCGTAGGACTCCAGGAGACCGAAGAACGTTCCGCCCGGTTCGAGCGTCACCGGCCGCGAGACGAAGGCGGGGCCGATCAAGGCTCTTTCGGCGTGGATCCACCACGGGCCGGGACCGACGGGACCGCCCGTCCGGGAACCGCGGCGCTCCACGCCCGGGGTCCCCAGATCGAGCCAGGCCAGCCGGTGCTCCTCGGGCGCCAGCCGCACCAGGACCAGCGAAGCCTCGGCGGCCGGCCCCGGGAGCCGGACGTCGCCCTGCACCAGCAGCCCGTCGCCGGAAAGCTCTCCGGCGAGAGTCCCCCAGCCCCCCTCCGGAGTCGGCGTGAACAGGCCGAGCGCGGCGCGCCGGCCGCCGGTCTGCACCGCCTCGCCGGGCCCCGGCTCCGCTCCGAAGCACGCGCCGAGCAAGGTGAGGGCGAAGCGGTGCTCCTGCAGCGCCCAATCGTTCTCGGGGACCCGATCCGGCTCGCTCACGCCTGCGCGCTCCGGGCGCCGATGTAGCGCACGATGTTGTCGATGGTGTGCAGGAAGCTGTGGTCCTCCTCCTGGTCGAGATCGATCGCCACGCCGAAGGTGCGCTCCAGCCCTTCGAGCAGGTTCAGGTAGCCGAGCGAGTCGAGCCCGATGGTTCGCAGGTCGGTCTCGCCGTTCCCGAGGTCCTCCTCCTGAATCTTGCCGCCCGCCGCCATGTAGATCAGCCGCCGTACCCGCCGGGCCGCCGCGGCCTGTTCTTCCTCGTTCATTCCGCCGGTTCCTTTCTTGCGTTGAGCTGTTCGCGCAGTGCGGCGATCCGCGGTTTGCCGATGCCGGTGCGCGGGATCTCCCGGACGAAGCTGATCCGGCCGGGAATCTTCCAGGGGGCGAGCCGCGCGCGGCAGGCGTCCGCCACCACCGCCTTCGTGAGCCCGCCGTCCGCGGCGACGACCACCAGGTGAACCAGCGCCTCGCGGTTCAGATCCTCGTCGGGAAAGGCGACCGCGTCCTCGACTCCGTCGAGCGCCGTCACCACGGCGACCACCTCGGTGGGATCGATCTTCCTTCCCGCGACGTTGATGTGATCCTGCGTCCTGCCCACCAGATGCAGCCGGCCGTCGATGAGCCGGCCGCGATCCCCGGAATGATAGAAGCCCTCGGCGTCCACCCGCTGCTCGAACAACCCGGGATGGTTCAGGTACCCGCTCGCCATCGAGGCGGTTCGCACCAGCACCTCGCCGGTCCCTTCCTCCCCGTCCGCGCCGTCCGGATCGGGAGCGATCCGGATCTCCGCGCCCGGCAGCGGCTCGCCGAGCCCGCGATGGTGGCCGGCATGGCGCTCGAACGTGCACGGGCCGGTCTCGGCGATCCCATAGTAGTCTGAAACGTCGAGGCCATATAGAGAGCGGAACTCTTCGCGCACGTCGGGCCACAGCGGCGCGCCGGCGGAGATCGCGTAGACGAGGCTCGCGAGGGTGGCGCGGGCCGGCCCGCCGGGGGCCACGAAGTTGCGGTAGAGGGTGGGGAACGCCACCAGCCGGGTGATCCCGGCTTCTTCGATCCGCCGCGCGACGGGCCGGGTGAGCGGCGCTCCTTTGAAGAAGTGCAGCTCGCCGCCGGCCAGGAAGGTGGCGAGCAGAGAGGTGTTGAAGGCGAGCCCGTTCGACAGGGCGGCCAGGCAGAGCGTCCGGTCCTCGGCCCGCATCCGGGTCCCTTCGACCCAGTTGCGCGCCGCAGAGAGCACGGCGTGGCCGCTGAACTCCAGGCACTTGGGCCGCCCGGTGGTGCCGGAGGTGAAGCGGCACACCTCGGTGTCCGGCCGTGGCCGGTAGGTGGGCGCGCCGCTCTGCGCGAGCGGCAGGACGACGACGTCGCCCGCGAACGGGAGCGGCTCTCCCTTTCCGGGCAGGTCGAAGGCCTCCGCCTTCGACCGCTCGAGCACCAGCGCGTCGAGACCGCAGTCGGCGCGGATCGCCGCGATCTCGCCGGTGTTGAAGCTCGCGTCGAGCAGGAGCGGCAGGCCGGCGGCGGCGAGTGTCGCGCCGTAGAGCACCACGTACTCGGGGCCGTTGCCGAGGCAGAACCCGACGTGCGGCCCGGCCGGCAGCGTGCCGCGCAGGCGCTCTGCGGCGTCGCGGATGCGGCGGCCGAGCTCCGTATAGGACAGGACCTCGGCGCCTCCCGCGACCGCGGTGCGTCCACCGTGGCGGGCGAAGGCCTCGAAGGCCGCGTCCCGCAGGATTCCGGCGGTGCTCAACCCAGCGCCTCCAGCTCTTCACGGTAGGCGAGCGCCTGGCCGGCGATGGTCTGCATCGTGGTCAGGCTGCCGCCCGCCATCTTGAGCCCGAGCACCTGCGCGTGGCCGCGCAGGAAATCGCTGTCCCACATGTAGCCCGCGCCGCCTTGCATCTCGGCGCAATGGGCGGCGAAGCGGGTTGTGCGGTCGACGCAGAACCACTTGAGCGCCGCGATCTCGGCCACCGCGTTCTTGCGGCTCACGAGCTGCTCGAAGCCCTCGATCAGGCCGGCCTGCATCAGCTCCTGGTCGGCGGCCGCCCGCGCCAGCACCTGGCGCTGGACCGGCCAGCTCGCCAGCGGCCGGCCCTCGACGGTACGCGCCTTGCCATACTCCAGCATGCGATGGAGCAGGGAGCGGTGCAGGATGCAGGCATCGGCGCTCATCAGAAAGCGCGCCGCGGTCATCACCTTGTTCCAATGCATGAGCTGGCGGACGCCGCGCTTGACGGAGAGGTGGGAGGCCGGCACGCGGACGTCGGTGAAAGAGAGAAACGCCGAATCGATCGAGCGGGTCCCCAGCTTGTCGAAGACGTGGAGCACCTGAACGCCGGGCCGCTCCTTTTCCACCACGGCGGTCGCCATCTCGCCGTCGATCTTCAAGGTGACGAAGCAGAGGTCGGCGTTGGAACCGTTGACGATGTAGATCTTGCGCGCATTGATCACCAGCTCGTCCCCATCGCGGACGGCGGTCGCCGCCATCTGGCGGTCTCCGGTGTCTCCCGGCTCGGTGTCGCAGGCGCAGCCGATGAGGCGGCCGGCGATCATCCCGGGGAGAAAACGGCGGCGCACCTCGTCTTCGTGGGCGGTGGCCAGCCATTCGGCGGTGATCTCGATCTGGCAGTGCAGGCCGAGCGAAATCCCGAGATCGCCGAGCTGTCCGGCCGCCTCGGAAAGAATCAGGGCACCCAGCAGGCCGAGCCCGTGGCCGCCCAGCTCGCGCGGCAGAGAGAGCCCCAGGAAGCCGAGCCGGCCGAGCTCCTGCCACTGCGTTTTCGTGAGGTGGCCGCCGGGGCCGTGCACCCAGGCGGCCAGATGGGCGGGATCGAACGTACGCCGGGCGCGTTCGCGCAGCTCCCTGTGCTCCGGGGTGAAGTGGCGGGCGAAAGCCGGGTGGTCGAGCAGTGGCCGGTTCATCGGTCGTCAATCTTCCAGGGTCGAGGTGAAACCATGGCTGAAGGCCACGTTCCATTGGTCATGCTTGAACACCGAGTCGTCGCCGATGCCGACCAGGACCACGTAGACGGTCTCCTCGCCGGTGTCCAGCCGGGCGAGCGCAGCGCTCTCTTCGCTGTCGAAACCTCCGATGCAGGTGATCGCCAAGGCGTCCAGCCGGGTCGCCGCCAGGTGCAGGCGCTGGCCGATCTCGGCGGCCCGGAACTGCAGCTCGGCAAAGGCCGAGTATCCGCACGCCTCGATCCGGCGCAGCATCGGAGCATGGAGGACCACCAGCGCCGCGGCCGAACCGGCCAGCCCCTGCTGCATGCAGGCCGGCAGGGGATCGCCGGCCACCTCGTCGAGGCGCCGCAGCGCATGGCGCTGCGGATCGTAGGAGAAGACGCCGGTGAGGCCTGCGACGTCGCGCGCCACGATGCGCACGCCCAGACCCGCCAGGCCGTCGCCGCCGCAATCCGCCGTGAGGCCCTCCCCGCGCAGCGCTCCCAGCAGCTCGCCAAGCTGCGCCAGGCTCACCGGCTCGTTGCGGAATCCCTTGGCCGAACGTCGCGCGAGGATCGCGGTGCGCCACTCCGCGGCCGAGGCGAGCGGTGGGCGGCCTTCCGGCAACGCCAGCAGAGAGCCGGCGGGAGCCTCCTCCACCGCGGAAAGCAGCTGTGCGGTGCCGGGCTCGGCCGGAGGCTGGATGGCGAAATCGAACGAGAGCAGCCCCTGGAGCGTTTCCCAGCCCTGGAGCTCCCCCTCGCCGGGCAGCTCCAGACCTGAGGCCGGATGGATGCGCCGCGCCGCCGTGCCTTCCGCCGCGTCGGGACCCGGCGTGGCGCTGGAGAAGGAGAGCACCGCCAGAGGCTCCCGGCACAGGCCTTCGAGCTTCAGGTGCTCCGCCAGGAAGGAGCGCGAGAACCGCAGGTGAAGCATCGGCTCGTGCCCCAGGGCCGTCATGTAGAGCGCCAGGTTGGTGGCCGTGTGCCCGACGTCGAGATGGCAATAGCCGTAGCCGCGCAGGCGGTATTTCTTCATGCTCAACCAGGGACGGGCGACGAGGGTGATGAGCGCCTCCACCCGATCGCCGGGCCGGGTGACGAAGCCGGCCGCCGCCAGCTCCTCGGCGTGGAGGGGCCGTGCGTCCAAGGGGGTGAGACGCCCCGTCTCCGGCTGCCAGAGATAACTGCCTTCGCCGACGATCGTGGCGATCACTTCGAACGGATAGAGCGCCCCCGCCGAAGGCGTGGTGCGCCAGCGCACCTCCTGCCAGGCACCGTTCAGGAACCGGGGCTGGGCCATCACTCCATACCCGACCGCGAGAACGTCCGGGAGGGCCTCGCGCCAGGGAACGATCCCCGGCGCCGGGCGCACGGAGGTCGACTTCGCCGCGGCGGCGTGCAGCCGCGTGTCGTTCCAGTAATCGATCAGCTGACTCGCAGGTGAGCTCGAACGTTGGATCGGCTTCATGGACACCTCCGGAGAACGGACGTCAGGACGGCAAATCCTCGGGTGGCCGGCCACTGCGGCTCCAGGCCGTGGCCTTGCCACTGATTTCGTAGAACAGGCGCAACTTGCCGAGGCTGTACTCGAAGAGGGAGCGATCCGGCTCCGCCGCCAGGCGGCGCTTCAGCTCTTCATAGCGGACGCACTCGCCGGGATGGGCGCAGAGGTAGTCGCGAAAGTCCACCACCGTCTTGATCCAGGGATTCGCAGCCGTGCACAGGTGTGCGACGAAGGCGACCTCCTCCCCTTCGATCCGCCACCACCAGGTGGTTTCCGGATCGCAGGGACCGTCTCCGTACCCGGTGTAGCCGAGCTGTGCGAGAGCCTCGTCCGCCTGCAGGACGGCCGCGGGGTCCCGCAGCGCCACCAGGAAATCGACCATGTTCTTCGCCGAGAGGGCGGGATTGGGGATCGCCGTGCTCCCGAAGTGCTCGATCCGCACGACGGCCTCTCCCAAAGCGTCGCGGAACCGCTTCGCCTCGGCGGCGAAACGGGCGGCCCAGGCCGGGTCGTAGGTGCGCAAGGCGCGGATGGGCGCCGGCAGCTCTGGAGAGAGCGCGCGCTGCATCCGGCGGATCTTGCGGGCGATCGGCTCGCGCGGATCGTGGCAGGAGCTCTCCAGCTCGCGCGCCATGCGCGCCTGGCGCGCCGCCCGCATCACCTCACCCATCTTGGCATCTACCATGGGAACTCCTCGCGATCCTTGAAGAACTTGCCCCGCGGACCATCGTCCGCGAGCAGCGCGAGCCAGACCGCGGTCTCCGCGCCCTGCGCAGTCGAGCGCGGGGCCCGCACCCCGCCCAGGTGGGTACGCACCCAGCCGGGGGTCATCGCATTGACCAGGATGTTGGAGTCCTTGAGCTCGTTGGCGAGGATGACTGTGAAGGCATTGAGCACAGCCTTGGAAATCCGGTAGCTGGGTCCTCCGGAGGCGAGCTTGGAGAACGAGCCCCGTCCGCTCGACACGTTGACGATCCGGCCGTAGCCCTGCCGTTGCATCAGGGGCAGGAACGCCTGGCAGCACCGCAGCGCTCCCAGGAAATTGGCATCCAGCGTCCGGCGCACCACGTCGAGGTCCGCCGTTGCCAGAGTGGCTCGTGGATCGAGCGACGTGGCGGCGTTGTTGACCAGAGCGTCCAGCCGGCCCAGCGTGCCCTCGACGAAGGCGGCGGTCGCGCGAACCGTTTCCGGATCCGTCACGTCGAGCGGATGAAAGCTCACCTCCAGCCCTTCCTCGCGCAAGGTCGCGGCGGCTTTGCCGCCGCGCTGTGCATCGCGCGCGGTGAGCACCACGGTACAACCGGCCTGACCGAGCTGTCGGCAGATTTCGAGCCCGATCCCCCGGCTCGCCCCCGTGACCAACGCCACCCTCTTCACGCAAGTACGCCTTTCTATGAACAAAGGGCGAGCCGGCACCGTGGGATCGGTGCGACGAGACAGGCCCCTACACTATAGGTGCTTCAGACGTCGAATGCGGGACAAGCCCCCAACTCGCGCCCCCCGCGCGTCAGGGAATCTACCCCTTTCTTCCGCGGCGAGGCAAGCGGGAAGGGCATCGAAGAGACCGATCCGGAGCGAATCTCCTCCTTCTTGTCCCGTCCAGGCCCCCGGCGCGCACCGACATAGATGGTAGGCATCCAACCATCTACCTGAGGAGAGACTGATGAGGATGATGAATCTGCAGGGGAGGACCGGCCTCGGCAACGCTGTTTCGCGGCTGCTGAAGACAGGATTGGCGCTGGTGTCCGGCTTGGCGATGTGCACGTCCGCGGCCCTGGCGCAAGGGGATCCGGCCGCCCGGAAAATCGACTCGTGGGTGATCGAGAACACCCGCGCCGGTGCGCAGACGGAGTTCTTCGTCGTGATGGCGAAGCAGGCGAATCTCGCCGAGGCCAAACAGCTCAAGGGGAAGCTCGCCAAGGGTCGGTTCGTCTACGAGACCCTCTTCCAGGCCGCCCAGGCCTCGCAGCGGGCGATCCGCGCCGAGCTCGATGCGCGGGGCGTGGAGTACCGCTCCTTCTACCTGGTCAACGCGCTGCTGGTCAAAGGCGACCGCCGGCTCGCCCAGCTGCTCGCCGCCCGGCCCGACGTCCAGCGGGTCGACGGCAACCCGGAGATGCGGCAGAACGTGCCCCAGCCGCACGCCCCGGAGCCGCTGGAATTCAATCCGGACTGGCCCGACCTGCTGACCGACAAGGCGATCACCGCGGTCGAGCCCGGCATCAGCTACGTGCGGGCGCCGAACGTCTGGAATCTGGGCTACAACGGCACCGGCATCGTGGTCGCGGGGGCGGACACCGGCTACCGCTGGACCCACGCCGCGCTCAAGAGTGCCTACCGCGGCTGGAACGGCACCACCGCCAGCCATGACTACAACTGGCACGACTCGGTCCACTCCGGCGGCGGCTCGTGCGGCGCCAACGCCGCGGCGCCCTGCGACGACAACGGCCACGGCACCCACACCATGGGCACCATCGTCGGCCTCGACGGCGCCAACCAGATCGGCATGGCGCCGGGGGCCAAGTGGATCGGCTGCCGCAACATGAACCAGGGAGCCGGCACGCCGGCCACCTACCTCGAGTGCATGGAGTTCTTCCTCGCCCCCTATCCGGTCGGCGGCACCACCGCCCAGGGGGATCCGAGCAAGGCTCCGCACGTGACCAACAACTCCTGGGGCTGCCCGGCGAGCGAAGGCTGTACGACGCCCAACATCCTGCTGACCGGCGTCAACAACACCCGCGCCGCCGGCATCGTGATGGTCGTCTCGGCCGGCAACACCGGCTCGGGCTGCTCGACGATCGACACCCCGGCCGCCATTTATGACCCGTCGTTCACCGTCGGCGCGCTCAACACCGGCGCCGACACCCTCGCCACCTTCAGCAGCCGCGGCCCGGTGACGGTGGACGGCAGCAACCGCATCAAGCCGGACATCGCGGCCCCCGGCACCAGCACCCGCTCGTCCTACAACACCAGCGACACCAGCTACTCCTCGCTCTCCGGCACCTCGATGGCCGGTCCGCACGTGGCCGGTGGTGTGGCGCTCCTCCTCTCGGCGTTCCCCTCGCTGATCGGCAACGTCGACGCGGTGGAGAGCCGTCTCACCTCGTCCGCCAAGGCGATCACCCTGACCACCGCCACGTGCAGCAGCGCGGCCGGTGCGCGGCCCAACAACCTCTATGGCCATGGCCGGCTCGACGTCGGCTGCGGCATCCCGGCGAAGGTCTCGGGCTCGACCTCGGTCTGCTCCGGTGGCTCCGCCAACCTGACGGTCGATCTCATCGGCACCGGCCCCTGGACGCTCACCTGGTCGGACGGCTTTGTCCAGAGCGGCGTCTCCGCCACCCCGGCGACCCGCACCGTGTCGTCGATCACCTCCGCCACCACCTACACGGTCACCGGCGTGTCCTCCTCGACCTGCAATCAGCCCGCGGCGGGCAGTGCCACGATCAGCCTCGCGGCTCCGCTCTCCAACACCACGATCGCGGTCGCCGGCAGCACCACCATCGGCAGCCCCTGCCTGGGCGGCACGGCCACAGTCACCGACACCGGCGGCGGCACCAGCACCCACCAGTGGGGTTACCGCACGACCACGGGCGGCACGATCACCAACATTGCCAGCCAGACCGGGACGAGCTACGTGCTCAACTGCGCGGACTTCCCGGCCACCGGCAACTACTTCCTGGTGCAGCGGACGACCCCGGGCTGCGGTTCGACCCTGATCTCCAACGAGATCCCGGTCACCGTCACCGCGGTGGCTCCCCCGACCCCGGTCACCGTCACCTTCTACTCGGTGGCGGCGCAGGACGGCCGTCTCTGGGAGGTGGGAGAGACCACCAACGTCGGCGGCGGCGGCAACTCGACCGACAACACCACCGCGGCGCTGCGGGTGGGCGACACCAACGTCGATGAGCAGTACAAGAGCCTCGTCTCGTTCGACACCTCGTCGATTCCGGACACCGCGACGATCACCTCCGCAACGCTGCGCCTGGTGCGCGGCACCTCCTCGGGCACCAACCCGTTCACGACCCATGGCTCCTGCCAGGCCGACATCGTCACCGGCGGCTTCGGCGGCTCGACCGCCTTCGCCTTCGCCGACTGGCAGGCGGCGGCCACCGCGGCCAATGTGGCCACGATGTCCAACCCGGCCACCAACGGCTCGGCCTCGACCGGCACCCTGAATGCGGCCGGCCTCGCCGCGATCAACAAGACCGGCACGACCCAGCTGCGCCTCACCTTCACCACGGATGACAACGACGACAGCGGCTACGACTACATCGGTTTCTATGCCGGTGAAAACGCCACGACCAACAACAAGCCGCAGCTCACCGTGACCTACACGCCGTAAGGCGCTCCACAGAAGCACTCCCGTTGCCGGCCCGCTTTCCTGCGGGCCGGCAACGTTGGACTACTCATCCAGGACCTGAGACCTCACAGCTCATCGAACCCGACATTCCGGGTTTTCCCGAGGCACCGCTCCACCACCACCACCCGGCGGTCCAGCACCTCGATCTCTCATGACCTCGCCGCGCGATAAACTGTCCCCGGCATGCCTCTCCCGCCCACCCTACGCACCTGGATCCAGCGGCTGGTCGTCGGGGTGCTCGTCCTCGCAGCCCTCTATCCGGTTGCGGCGAACCTGTTTCTTCTTCCTTCGATCGGTCCCGCGCTGATCAACCGCCGGCCGGAGCGGTTCCGGATGGGCTGGTCGTCGGCGTGGAGCGTCTGGCCGGGGGTGGTGCATTTCCAGGGGCTGGAGCTGCGCGGCCGGCAGCCGCGGGTGCATTGGTGGATCACCGCCGAGGCGGGGGAGGCGCGGATCGATCTGCCGGCGCTGCTGCGGCGGGAGGTGCACGTCGAGGCGCTCCAGGCCCGCGGCGTGCGGTCGCAGACGAACCGGGTGCCGCCTCCCGCGACGCCGCGGCCGGATGGGCGCAAACCACCCTGGACGGTGCGGCTGGAAAAGATCGATCTCGCCGCGGTGCGCGAGATCGGGTACGGCCCTTTGCTCCTCCAGGGCGACGGCACGGCTTCCGGCAGTCTGCGGATCGTGATGCGCCGGGAGGCCGAGCTGGGGTCCTCGGTGGTCCGCATACCGGCGGGCCGGGCTCTGCTGCGCGGCACTGAGATCGCCCGCCACGTCGATCTGCGCGCCGAGCTGCGGCTGGGACCCTATGCGCCGCGGGAGCACCGCGGAATCGCCGGTTTCGATTTTCTCTCCGGTCACCTGGAGGCGACGGGGGAGGCCGCGGCGTTGCCGATCTTCGACCGCATCGGCCCCGCGGAGGGGGCGCCGTCCGGCGCCGGGCGGCTGGCGGTGGATCTGCGCCTGGAGCAGGGCCGGCTCGTCCCCGGCAGCCGGGTACGTTTCGCGACTCCTGGAGGGGCGCAGGTGGCGTTGGCCGGATCGGTTGAAGAGGGGCGGCTGGTGCTGGCGGGAGAGGCCGCGGGAATCACCTTGCGGCGGCGCGACGGGACGCCGTTCCTGTCGATGGCACGGGCGAGGGCCTCGGCGGCCACGCCGGAGCTGCGTCTGAGCCGGTTGGCCGCCCAGGCGCGGTCGCTGCGGGAGCAGGTGCTGGTCGGTGCGATCGAGGCGGAGAGCCTCCGCTTCGAGGCCGCCGGCCGGAAGGCGGCGGCGGAAGTGTCGATCGACCGGGGGAGCGCCCGGCTCGACCTCGTGGCCCTCCTCTCCCGGCGCGTCGTGCTGGACGATCTGGTGGCCACGGGCGTGACCGTGCAGGTGGACGAGGCGACGCGGCCGGCGCCGCCCCGGGAGGCCGGTGCCGCATCGCCTTGGGCGATCGCCATCGGGCCGGCGCGCATCGAGCAGCTCCGCGAGGTGCGTTCCGGCCCCTACCGGCTGGAAGGGGAGGGGCGGATCGAGGGAGCCCTCACCTGGGACGGCGACGTTCTGGAGATGCGCGAGACGGCCGTCGAGATGAAGCGTGCTCGGGTCCTGAATGGGAACGAGGTGGTGGCCCGCGGCGTCGAGGCGCATCTGGAGGGGGGCTTGGCGCCCTGCGCGGTGCGCCGCATCGCCGGCCTCGCGGTGCTCGACTGCGCCTCTCTCGTCGTCCGGGCGAAGGCCGTGGTGCCGCGGCTCCGCGATCTGCCGGCGGTCGGTGCCGGCCCGGCGCGGGCGGAGCTGCGGATCGTCCGGGGCGCTCTCGCACCGGGCAGCTTCTTCGAGCTGGGAACGACCATCGCGACGGTGGAGGGAGGCAAGGAGCCGCGGCTCGCGGTCGAGGCGCGGAATCTGGTCTTCGGGGAGGTGCCGGGCCGCCGTCCTCTGCTGCGCGCCGCGGCGGCGCGGGCGAGCGTGCCGGCCGGCGATCTGCATCTGGGACGTTTTCTCGCGGCGCTGCAAGGGGAGGGTCTGCCCCCGGTCGCGGACCTGGAGACGTCCGGGCTGCAGATGAACGGCGTGGGAGAGCGGGTGGCCTGGACGCTCGGCCTGGACCGGGCACAGGGCAAGATCGATCTGCAATCCCTGGCGCGGCACGAGGCGGCGCTCACCCAGGTGCGGGCGGTGGGAGCGCGGCTGGAGGTGCGCAAGAGCCGGCCCGGCGAGTGGCTGGCCGGTGCGGCCGGCACGGAGGCCTGGCGCTTGCGGCTCGTCGATGCGCACGTCACCGGCCTGCGCGAGGCGATCCTCGGTACCAGCCGCCTGGTCGGCAACGGCCGGATCGAGGCGGATCTGGACGCCACCTTCGGCGCCGAGCGTTCCTGCCGGCTCGACCGGCTCCTCCTCGGATTCGACCGCGCCCGCATCGAGTCGAAGGGCCGGCCGGTGGCGCGCGACATCACGCTTCTCTCGGATCTCCGCGTCGCTCCGTTCACCCCGGGCGAGCTGCGCGGGGCCGGCCTCTTCCGGCTGTTCTCCGGGACGGTGGCGGTGGAAGGCGAGATCTCCTCCCTGGGCTTCCTGCGTCCCTATCTCGGCAAATCTCCGCTGCTCAACCTGGGCGGCAGCGGCCGGCTCTCTGCGGACATCCGGCTGGAAGCGGGCCATCTCCTCCCCCCGACGCGCCTCACCATCGATCCGGCGAACCTCTCGGTCGAGTATCTGCTGAGCCGGGCCACCGGCTCGGCGACGGTGCAGGGGATGGTGATTCCGGGTCCGGGCCAGCCCCATTTCGTCCTCGGCGTCGACTTCGGCCGGTTCGCGATCGCGGCGCGGGACCGGCCGAATGCGCCGGCTCACGTCACGGGGGAAAAGCTGCATCTCAGCGTGACCTCGGCCGATCTCGACCTCGCCGAGCCGGGCAAGAATGTTCTGGCGCGGATCGTCCTGCCCGAGGCGGTGGTGGAGGATCTCGCGTTTTACAACTCCTATCTGCCGCCGGGCACCGGCGTCTCGATCCGTCAGGGACAAGGGAAGCTGAGCTTCGACCTCACCCTGGAGGTGGCGACCCAGACGGCCTATGGCGAGATCGACCTGAGCTCGGACGCGGTGCGGGTGGAGGTGGAGGACCTGGACCTTTCGGGATCCCTCCACCTGCACACGCGGCTCAAGAGCTCCGACCTGCGCAAGAGGCGCTTCATTCTGGATGGAACCCGCCTCGCCCTCGACCGGGTCGAGATCCGCCACGTCGGCCCGGACGCCGGGCCGGCGCGCAGCCGGCGCCACCACACGGCCTGGTTCGCCAACGTGGAGCTGGAGAAGGGCTCGATGGTCTGGGCCGAGCCGCTCTCCTTGCAGAGCACGATCCGGCTGGACATGAAAGAAGCAGGGTTCCTCCTCGAGGTCCTGGGCCGTCACAAGCCCTATCTCGTCTGGTTCGCCAGCCGCCTGCGCAACACCCCGGTGGCGGCGCGCGGCGAGCTGCGCCTGGCCGACGGCGCCATCGAGGTCGAGCCGCTGCAGGTCCTCGGCGGCCGTTTCGACATCCTCTCGCGCCTGCGCCTGACCAAGGAACGCAAGCACGGTCAGCTCTATGTCCGCTGGAAGAAGCTGGCCGTGGGCGTCGACCTGGAGGGGCGGGAGCGGCGCTACCGGCTGATCAAGCCGCTGGAGTGGTTCCGGCGTCAGCGGCTGGGGGGATAAGCCCGCCGCATCCGCCGTCCCATCTCGATCGACAGGTCGGCGGGCTCGTCGACCGGCAGCTGGAGGGTTTCGGTCCACAGCTCCCGGTTGTCCTTGGCATCGAGGCGATGGAGGATCACCTGGCAGATGCGGGGGCCGCAGTAGGCGCTGGCGGTGACCGTTTCCTTGGCGGGCTGCGGCGGTGCGGTCACGGCGACCCCTTCGACGTCGCGCAGCGCCTGCTCCAAGGCCCGCTTGAGATTGTCGGACAAGCGCCGGGTCTCCGCTTCCGGCAGGCCTTGCACCTCCGGATGGGCCACCCGCACCTGGATCGCGTCTTTCGGCCCGAGCTGGTTGGACACGGCGAGCCCCAGGACCAGAAGGACGCCGACGAAAAGGAGGATCCAGAGGCCCATCCCGGAGGACTGGCGATCCGGGCGCGGATGCGGATCGGCGAGGACGGCCGCTCCGCGCAGGGCCTCGACGATCTCGCCGGCATTGGCGAAGCGGGCCGCCGGGTCTTTCTGCAGGCAGCGCGCGACGATCGCAGCGAGCACCGGCGGCGTCTCCGGGCGCAGCTCGGCGAGGGCCGGTGGCTCTTTTTCGAGGATCGTCAACATCAGATCCTGCAACGACTCCTGCGGGCCGCGGGTGAAGGGCGAGCGGCCGGCCAGCATTTCGTAGAGAACGGCGCCGAACGCCCAGAGGTCGGCGCGGGCATCGACCTCCTCGCCGCGCAGCTGCTCCGGGGCCATGTAGGCCACGGTGCCCACGGCGCCGTCGGAGTCGGTGAGGCGGGTCGACCCTTCCCAGAACGCGAGGCCGAAGTCGAGCAGCTTCACCCGCCCGCCGCGGGTGAGGATCAGGTTGGCCGGCTTGAGATCGCGATGGATGATGCCGGCGCTGTGCGCCGTCTCCAGGGCCGAGGCGAGCTGCGCGGCGATCGATACGATCTCCGCCACCGGCATCGGGGCGACCTCCTCCGCACGGTCGAGCCGCTTCTTGAGCGTCTCGCCCTCATAGAGAGGAAGGACGAGGAACGGCCGCCCCTCGTGCTCGCCGACTTCGAGGACCTTTGCGATGTTCGGATGATCGAGCGACACCGCCGCCCGTGCCTCACGCCGGAAGCGTTCCGAGTCGCCGGCGCTCATCCGCCCCGTGGCGAGCAGCTTGAGGGCCACCTCCTGGCCGGTCTGTGTGTCGCGCGCGCGATACACGACACCCATGCCGCCTCGGCCGAGCAGGCCGAGGACGCAGTACCGTGAAAGGACGCTGCCCAGAAGAGGGTCCCCTCCCGGCTTCCAGGCCGGAGGGCCCTCCTGGGCGTGCGCGCGATCTCCGCGCATGTTCTCTCCCCATCGAAAGTGAAGGCAGGCAATCAGTGTCCCCATTTTACCGGACGAACGGGGAAAAGTCTTGTCGGGGGATCGGCGGTCGCTGGGCCGGCTGGCGCCTCGTCGCGCCGTCAGGATTTCGGGCCGTTGGCGATGAGGTCGCGCACTTTGGCCAACTCCCTCTCGTTGTGGGCTTTCAGCTCCTGGTTGACCCTCGCCTTCTGCTCCCGGTTCGTGACGATCTCCTGGAGCAGGATGCTGCGCAGGGCCTTGTCTCCGGAACCGAGGGCCGTCAACTCTTCGAGCAGGAACATGCCCTTGTCGGCGAGCTCCAGGCCCTGCCACATCCCGCCCATGAAGGCGCGGTCCTCAGCCCGGTGCAGGTCGTTCAGGCTGGGGCGGCGGAGCTTCTCGATCTCCTCGAACCGGCGGCGGATCTTGGCCCGGAGCCGGGCGGCGGGAGAGGTGAGGGCGGCCTCCACAGCTTCGGCCAGACGGACGAAGACCGCCTCCTGCTCGGGCCGCGACAGGGCGATCAGCGGCCGGTCGAGAGGATTCACCGACTGAAGCCGGGCGAGCGCCGGCACGGAGGCGAGCCGGCAGGGGCTGAGATAGAGAGGAAGGAGGGCGACGCCCCGCGATGCGGCCGCTTCGAGGAGAGGAGGCAGCTCCTCCCCGGCGATGAAGTCGGACGCCAAGAAGTCCGCGCTCACCAGAAGCACGGCCGCGGACGCCTCCGCGAGCCCGCGGCGGATCCCATCGAGCCAGACCTGCCCGGTCTCAAGCCCCGTATCGGCCCACACCTCGATCGTTCCGTTGCGTTCGAGAGGCTTGAGATGGACGCGCAG
Organism: Holophagales bacterium UBA5704; assembly: GCA_002420005.1. GTDB lineage: Bacteria > Acidobacteriota > Thermoanaerobaculia > Multivoradales > UBA5704 > UBA5704. Next base: position 25,434 of record DIHE01000167.1, read on the forward strand.
GCGGTCCAGCCACTCCTTGTCGCGGTGGCTGTAGCTGACGAACACGGAGAGCGGCCGGCCGCTCGCGGAGGCCATGACGAGCTTTCTATCCTTCTGGAGAAGGGACTGTCAATGCCGGCGGGCCGCCACGACAGATCGCAGCACGCCCCCTGGGAGCGCTGTTTGACAACCCCGCCCCCGCCCCCATAGTCTCTCGGCAGACCCTGAATCATTGGAGACACCGCGCACGTGATCTTCCTCTCGCACGCCTCCGCCGACGACTCCTTCGTGGCCGAGCTGCGCCGGGAGCTGGAAGCTCGCCGGCTCCCGGTGTGGGTGGACTCCCGCCAACTGCGCGGGGGCGACAAGCTGGGGCCGGAGATCGAGAAAGCGATCGAGACGGCCTCGCAGGTGCTCGTCGTGTTGAGCCCGCAGACCGTCAATTCACCGTGGGTGCGCCGGGAGGTCCAGAAAGCCCTGGAGGTCGAAGAGCGGCGGAAGGCGGACGGCTACCGCGTCATCCCGCTGCTGCGGCCCGGGATCACCCCCTCTGCGCTCGGCACCTGGTTCGACGAGGAGCCGGTCGCCGTGCCCATCGAGATCGGCCCGGCCGGCCTGAGCGCAGCGCTGCCCGTCCTTCTCGCGGCCCTGGGGGAGCGTCTCCCCACTGATGCCCAGCCCTTCGAGGAGCCGGACGCCAAGCCGGTCGCGGAGCTGATCCTCACTCTCCTCGATCCCACGATCGAGACGGCCGAAGGAAAGCGCCGCGCCCGGGCGACGGCCACGCTCGTCTACGAGCCGGCGCAGGTCGGCGGGCGGAGCATCGAGAGTCGGCGTATCGAAAGCTGCCGGTTCTCCTTGACCGCGCCGCTCGGTCCCATCGAGACCGCGGATCTGCGGTGGTACCTGGAGAGCTATCACCTCTGGCCAGTGGGCGTGTTCCAGGAACGTGCGGCAGGCATCGAGAAGAGGCTGCCGGCGTGGGGTGCAGAGCTGTTCAAGGCTGCCCTGGGCGAGGAGGAGGCGCGCGAGGCCCTCTCCGCCTGGCAAAAAGCCCAGAAGGCCGAGCGCCGCTTTTCCGTGCAGGTGGACGGCGATCTGCTGAAGGGCGCGACCGAGGAAGCCCGGGCCTCCGCGCAAGAGGCGGCCAACGAGCTGCTGGGGCTGCCGTGGGAACTTCTGCACGATGGCGACGCCTGGCTGTTCCAGGGCCGGGACGCCGTGCGCGTCCGCCGGCGCCTGCCCAATCGCAAGCTGCAACCGGCCCGGCCCTCCGCCTTGCCGCTGCGCATCCTGGCCCTCAGCCCGCGGCCGGAGAAGGCGGGCTATTTCGATCACCGCAGCAGCGCCGAGCCGCTGACCGCGGCGGTGGAGAGCCTCGGTGCCCTCGCCCGTCTGACGGTTCTCCAGCCGCCCACCTACGCGGAGCTGGAAAAGGCCCTGCAAACCGCCGCGGAGCGCGACGAGCCTTTCGACGTCGTCCACTTCGACGGCCACGGCATCTACGACCGCCGGCAGGGTCTGGGCGGCTTGTGCTTCGAGGCGCTCGGTGATCGGCCTGACGAGCGGCCGATGGACCTGGTCTATGCCGACCGGCTGGCGGGTCTGTT
>DIHE01000124.1 GCA_002420005.1 Holophagales bacterium UBA5704
AGAAGTGGCGAGCCCGTCTGCTGCTCTCCTGACAACTTCCCGAGACGTGCTGACTCCGGAAGCAGAAGTGGCGAGCCCGTCCACTGATCTCTGAGAACATCCCGGGATGGGCTGATTCCGGAAGCTTCCGAGGTGCGCCCGTCAGCTGATCTCCCGAGAGCTTCTCGGGAAGTGCAGTCTCCGGAAGCAGAAGTGGCGAGCCCGTCTGCTGATCTCCTGCCAACTTCCCGAGACGTGCTGACTCCGGAAGCAGAAGTGGCGAGCCCGTCAGCTGATCTCTGGGAACTTCTCGGGATGTGCTGACTCCGTCAGCTTCCGAGGTAGCCCGTCTGCTGAGCTTCTGACAACTTCTCGGGATGTGCTGACTCCGTCTGCGGATGTGGTGAGCCCGTAAGCTCCAAGGACGTGGCCATGCAGGGGATCTGTCACCGGCGACCTCGGAGCCGGCGCAGGATGCCGAGCCGCGGGAGGCGGCTCCACAGCGGATAGAGACCGCTCAGCTTGAGCCGGCGCTCGAAGCGGCTTTCGCCGGGGTTGAGGATCAGCCGCGGCCAGGCCCAGGGATCGCCGGGGCGGGCTCCCGGTTGCGCGTGGATGCTCACCGCCGCACCGTAGCCCGCCGCGCGGGCCGCCGCATGGGTGCGCTCGTCCACATGGCCGTACGGATAACAGAACGTCTGGGGCGGCGCCCCGAGGAGCGCCTCCAGATCGGCGCGGGAGCCGGCGATCTCCTCGGCCAGCTCGGCGTCGGAGCAGGCGGGGAGGTCGCGGTGGTGCCGGCTGTGCGAGGCGATCTCGATGCCGGCGGTGGCGAGCGTGCGCAGGTCGTCGGCCCCCAGCAGCTCCTCGGTGCGTTCGCCGGCGGCCCGGTCCCAGTGGTTGGTGCCGCCGAGCGCGCCGCTCACCACGTACAGGGTGGCGGTCATGCCGCGCGCCTGGAGCTCGGGGAATGCATGGTCGCGGAAGCAGCGGCAACCGTCGTCGAAGGTGAGGACGACGCTTCGCCGCGGAGGGTTGGGCTGAAAAGCCTCGGCGCAGGTCAAGGTGCGGAGGCCGCGCGCCGCGAGATCGTCCAGGAAGCCGGCGAAGTCGGCGCGCGTCAGATAGCTGTTCAGATGCAGGGGGGGCGGATCGAGCGGGCCGGGCTCGACGTGGTGGAGCATGAGGATCGGCGGCCGGCTCATGCGGCGATCTCCTGCAGCAGGGCCGCCCAGGCATCGATCGTCGCCGTGGCCGGAAACCGCTCGGCGCTCTGCCGCGGGAGGTTTCCCCAGGTGCGGGAGAGGGCGGCCGTCAGGGCTCCGGCATAGGCCTCCGGATCGGTGACGTCACAACAGAGGCCCCCTTCGCCGATCACCGCGCGCCGCACCTCGTCGTCCGGCGCCACCGCGGGCCGGCCGCAGGCAAGCGCCTCCACATAGGTCAGGCCGAACGACTCCGTCCGCGAAGGGAGGGTCAGGCAATCGGCCGCCGTGTACCAGCCGGGCATCTCTTCGCGCGGCACGGTGCGCCGCAGATAGCGCCCGGGCAGGCGGACGGCGGCGAGGCGGTCCACCGCGGCCTCCTCCGGTCCTGTGCCGAGGATCACCAGGCTCGCCCCGGCGCGCGCCGTGGCCTCGACCGCGAGGTCCATCCGCTTGTGGGAGTCCACGGCGCCGACGCAGAGGACGATCGGCCGCGGCAGGTCGAGCGGCACCGGAGGGACACCGGGGTGGAACCGCTCCAGGTCGACTCCCAGGGGGACCACGGCGACCCGGGCGCGCGGCGCCTGCCCGAGGATCATCCGCCGCCCCGCCACGGTGAAGGCGACCACCCGATCCGGCTTCTGGCGGGCGAACGCTCCCTCCCACTTGGGGTCCTGGCCGTGGGCGACGTCGACGAACGGCACCCCGCGGACGGCGCGCAGCAGCCGGCAGCACCAGGCGCCCACCAGACCGCCCTCCATCACGACGGCGTCATAGCCGCCGCGCCAGAGCGCCGGGAAGGCGGAGAGCGCCGCGGTGTACCACTCCAGGCTCAGGGGATCGAGGAACAACGTGTCGAAGACCTTGCGGCCGAAGCGAGTGGCGGCGTAGGTCGCGTTCACCCAACGTGTGTCGCGCGGCAAGGCCCGGATGCGGCGGTGGGGCACCGGCGCCGGGCCGCGGCAGTACAGCATGACGTCGAACCCGTGGCGCGCCGCGAGGCCGGCGCACAGCTCCACCACGAAGGCCTCCGAGCCGCGGCGGAAGATGCCCACCCCGGGCATCACGAAGGCGACCTTCACGCGGCCTCCTCCCCGCGGGAGGTGAAGAACGCCCGGAACGGCCGCTGGAACCTCCCGACGTAGATCGCCGCCGCCACCAGGCTCACCGCCACCGAGGCGCCGAGGCGCAGCCAGGACTCCGCCGGGCAGAGCCAGGCCACGCCGAGGAACAAAGGCAGCGGCAGCAGGTAGACGAACAGCAGGTCGCGGGTGAGCTTCCAGAATTCCGCGCCGCAGATGCGCCAGATCCGCCAGGCCAGGAGCTGGTTGCCGAGCAGCAGGTAGGGCGCCCAGGCCATGCCTTCGACCCCCAGAGCGCGGGTTAGGAGGATGCCGAAGCCGACCAGCGAGACGAAGTTGAGCACCACGGCGACCAGCCAGGCGCGGTCCTCCCCCTCGGTCTTGAGCACCTCGCCGCCGAGCCGCGAGAAAGGATCGGTGAGCGGCACGAAGCAGAGGATCTTCAGGATCGGCACGGCCGCCGCCCACTGCGGCCCGATGAGGATCTGGAGCAGGACGATCTCGGTGTTGAAGAACAGGAAGTAGGCGGCGAGCGTCTCCAGGGCGAGGATGGAGATCGTGCCGATCCGGTAGGCGCCGAAGAAACGCGCGCGCTCGCCGCGGTAGGCGACGAGAGCGGGGTAGAGCACGCGCGACACCGCCGGCTGGATGAGCTCCTGGAGGCGGAACCCCCACTCCCGCGCCTTGCCGTACTGGGCGAGGAGAAACGTGCCCCCCGCCCCGGGGAAGACGCCGCCGATGACGAACCGGGAGACGTACGGCACCGGCAGGGCCATCAGCGCGATGAAGAAGAGCGTCGTCGAGCGGCGGATCAGGTCGGGGAGAAGGCGCGGCGCGAAGACCAGAGGCATGCGGCCATAGGCCCGCAGCCAGAGCATTCCGGCGAACAGGGCCGCGCCGGCGATCTGCCCGGCCACCAGGCTCCACACGCCGTAGTGCTGCACCGCCAGGGTGATCGAGACCGTCGCCATGGCGAGGCCGCGCAGCACCTCGGGGAGCACCAGCCGGCCGACCTCCAGCTCGCGCTCGAAGAAGACCTTGGGGACCACCGCGAGACCGTCGAGCAGGACGACGAGCGCGAACACCCGCAACACCGCGGGGAGCCCCGGATCGAGCCCGGCGAACAGCGGCGCGCCGGCCGCGAGCCCCAGGGTGAGCGCAAGGCCCGCGCCGGCCGTCCACAGGAACACCGTGCCATAGGGCTTCCGCTCGTCGCGCACGAGCTGATAGGGGAGCCCGAGATCGCGGAAGATGCCGGCGATCAGCACGATGCCGAACGCGAGGTCGAACAGGCCATAGCGCGTCGGCAGGATGAGCCGGGCGAGCAGCAGGTCCCCCGCGATGCGGATCACCACCCGGGCGAGCTGGCTGCCGTAGGCCGCCACCGTGGAGCGCAGGAAGCGGCTTTCGGTGGACCTCATGGGCGCGGGCAGGGCAAGGGACCGCAAGGACGACAAGGACTGCAAGGACGAAGAATCCGGCTTTTCGTCCTTGGTGACCTTGGTGACTTTGTCGTCCTTTTTCACTCTTCCCCCTCCCACCCCTCCAACACCGCCCGGTACCAGGCCCGCCGGAACGCCACCACCCCCGGGAACGCCCGCCAGCAGCCGCGCAGCTCCGGATGCTTGCGGAAGATCGCCATCGCCCCGGTGACCGCCTTGAGCGGTGCGGCGGCGCGCAGGAGGCTTTTGCTGCGCCAGGTGGGGCCGCGGTCGAAGACGCCGGGGTGGAGGGTGCGGAAGCGGTGGAAGTGGCGGCCGTACCAGGTGGCATGCCCCTCCAGCTCGGCGCGCGAGCGGCGCACGGCGGCGTGCTCGACCACGGCTGTGGGGACGAAGGCGGTGGCGAGGCCGGCGCGGCGGGCGCGCAGAATCCAGTCGAAGTCCTCGCTGGTGGGCAGCGTCTCGTCGAACGGGCCGACCGTCTCCCAGGCGTCGCGCCGCACCGCCAGGTTGAGGCTGCCGATCGCGCCCTGTGTGGCGGGCTCGGCCGGGCGGTCGGTGAGCAGGTCGTGGAAGGAGGCGATGTTGTCGGCGAGCGCCCAGACACCGGTGTCGGCCGGATCGCGCGGGAAGGTGACGCCGCCGCCGGCCACCGGTGCGGTGTCGAGGGCGGCGGAGAGCCGGTCGATCCAGCCGGGGAGCGGGCGACAGTCGGCGTCGGTGAACAGGAGCTTGGCGCCGCGGGCGGCGGCGACGCCCACGTTGCGCGCCGCGGCGGGGCTCAGGCGGTCGGTGGATTCGAGGAAGCGGATCGCTCCGTCGCGGGGCACGCGGCCGGGAGCATCCCGGCCCACCACCAGCACCTCGATCCCCTCGCCCGGCGCCCCCTGCCCGGCGAGCGCCGCGAGCGTGCGGTCGACGAGCGGGGAGTCGAGGTTCGGGATGACGATGCTGTGGGTGGGCTGCAACGAGACCTCGTGCGCCTCCGTTACACGCCGTTGCGGGGCAGGGCGCGCTCGCGGATGGTCTTCTTCCAGTGCTGCCCCCAGTGCTGCGGAGCCATCCGCTGCACCCGCGCGATGCGCTCCTCGGCGAGGCGGTCGGCGGCCTGGTAGGTCGGCATGGCTTCGTCGTGGGAGATCTCGTAGACGCGGAGCATGTTGTTGTAGATGCCGCGCGCCGCGCGCATCGCGCGCTCTCGGTTGTAGCCGGTCAGCTCATGGTAGACGTTGATCAGGCCGCCCGCGTTGATCACGAAGTCCGGCGCATAGAGGATGCCCCGGTCGTGCACCGCCCGGCCGTCCCGCTTCTCGTCGGCGAGCTGGTTGTTGGCGGCGCCCGCCACGATCTTGCACTTCAGCTTCGGGATGCTCTTGTCGTCGAGGATGGCGCCGAGGGCGCAGGGGGCGACCACGTCGCAGTCGACCTCGAGGATCTGCTCCTTGGGGACGATCTCCACGCCGGCCTCGCGGGCGCGGGCGATGCGGTCGCCGTCCACGTCGGCCCCGAAGACCTTGGCCTTCTCGTCTTCGAGGAGGAACTTGCCGAGGTGGTAGCCGACGTTGCCGAGGCCCTGGATGGCCACGGCACGGCCGGCCAGTGAATCGCTCCCCCAGAGGAAGCGGGCGCTCGCCTTGATCCCTTGCAGGACGCCGAAGGCGGTCACCGGCGACGGATCGCCGCTGCCGCCGTGGACCGCGGAGACGCCGGTCACCCAGGGGGTCTCGGTGTAGATCCACTCCATGGCGTCGACGTCGGTGCCGACATCCTCGGCGGTGATGTAGAGGCCGCCGAGCGAATCGACGAAGCGGCCGAAGGTGCGGAAGAGAGCCTCGGTCTTGTCCGTCTTGGGATCGCCCAGGATGACCGCCTTGCCGCCGCCGAGGTTGAGCCCGGTCACCGCGGCCTTGTAGGTCATGCCCCGCGAGAGCCGGAGCACGTCGGTGAGCGCCTCGTCCATGCTTTGATAGGGAAACATGCGCGCGCCGCCGAGGCCGGGGCCGAGCACGGTGGAATGTACGGCAATGATGGCCTGGAGACCGACTTCAGGGCTGGAGCAGAAGAGAACCCGCTCGTGCCCCATGCCCGCCATCTGCTGGAAGAGCTCCATTGTTTTCCTTTCTGATACGAGTTTTCTGATGGCCCCGGGGAACCGCTGCGGGGGAGAGCCGCGGAAGTCTAACCGAAAGCCCGGCGCCGGGCCAAGCTGCCGGCGCCTGTGCTACCATCCTCCTCTCCATGCACCGCGGCGAGCTCTTCATCCTGTCCGCCCCGTCCGGAGCGGGCAAGACCACCCTCATCCAGGCTCTTCTCAAAGGCGGTTTCGCCCGCTTCGGAGACATCGAGTTTTCGGTCAGCCATACCACCCGTGCGCCGCGCCAGGGGGAGTGCGACGGCGTCGACTACCACTTCATCGACCATGCCACCTTCCTCGACATGATCGCGGCCGACCGCTTTCTGGAGTGGGCCCAGGTGCACGACAACTACTATGGCACCTCGCGGGACGAGGTCGCTCCGCGGCTGGAGCGTGGCGTCGATGTGCTGCTCGACATCGACGTCCAGGGGGCGGAGCAGGTGCTGGCGCGGATGCCGGAGGCCCACAGCATCTTCGTCATGCCGCCGAGCTTCGACGCCTTGCGCCAACGCCTCCAGGGTCGCGGCCTGGACGAGCCCGGGCGCATCGCCCGGCGGCTGGCCGTATCTCTCTCCGAGGTCGAGCGTTACGAGCGGTACGGGTATGTTATCATCAATGAGGACGCCTCCCGGGCGAGCGAAGCTCTGGCCGCCATCATTCTGGAGAAGCGTCACCGGCGCGAGCGGATGCTCGGCCGGATTCAAGAGATCCTCAAGGACTTTCAGGACCGGGGAACCACCCCCGCCTGAGCCAGACCTGATCAAGCCTTCTGTGCCGACGGCGCGTCCGAAGGTCCGCCGTCAAGGAGATCGTTCGAAGATGGAAGAAAAGCAGGCGGCCCCCGCACCCCCGAACCCCCCGAGCATCGACAGCAAATTCCGCCTCGTCCTGCTCGCCGCCCACCGTGCGGAGCAGATCCTGCGCGGCGCCCGGCCCAAGGTGGAAGCCGGCAAGAAGAAGGCGGTTCGGGTCGCGATGGAAGAGATCAAGAACCGGATGGTCGAGTGGGGCTATGGCCCGCCGCCGCCGGAGCCGGTGGCCGAAGAGGCCAAGCCCGAAGAAGAGCAGCCGGTCGCCGCGAGCGTGAACTGAGCCGGGAGCCCCGCCAGCGATGAGCCGCCCTCTGCGCGTCCTCCTCGGGGTGACCGGCGGTATCGCCGCCTACAAATCCGCTGAGATCGTGCGGCGCTTGCGCGGGCGTGGCCACGCCGTGCGTTGTGCCCTGACGCGCAGTGCCACCTCGTTCGTGGCTCCCCTGACCCTCGAAGTCCTCTCCGGCCAGGCCGTCCTTCAGGAGGAGTACCTGGAGGCGGCGGGCTCGGGCGTCGAGGTCCACATTGAGGCCGCGGCCTGGGCCGAGGTTCTCTGCATCGCGCCGGCCACGGCGCACACCCTCGGCCGCCTCGCGCTCGGCCTGGCGGACGACTTTCTGACCACCACCGCCCTCGCGTTCACCGGCCCCGTGGTGACGGCTCCCGCGATGCACTCCGCGATGTGGAGCCACCCCGCGGTGCGCGAGAACGTCGAGACCCTCCGCCGCCGCGGCGTGCGGTTCGCCGGGCCGATCGAAGGCCCGCTCGCCTCGGGCGAGGTGGGGATGGGGCGGATGGCCGATCCGGAGGCGATCGCGGCGGCGGTGGAGGCCGCCGTCCTTCCCGGTCCCCTCACCGGCCGCACCGTGCTGGTCACCGCCGGTCCCACCTTCGAGCCGGTCGATCCGGTGCGGTTCCTCGGCAACCGGTCGAGCGGCAAGATGGGCTTCGCCCTGGCGGCGGAGGCGGTGCGCCGCGGTGCGCGGGTCGTGCTGGTGGCCGGCCCCGTGCACCTGGGGACACCGCCGGGCGTCGAGCGGATCGACGTGCGCACCGCGCTCGACATGAAGGCCGCCGTCGAGAGCGTGGCACCGGCGGCCGATCTGGTCCTGATGGCGGCGGCGGTGGCCGATTTCCGGCCCCTCCACCCGGCGGCCACGAAGATCAAGCGCGAGCACGGTGTCCCCTTCCTGGAGCTGGAGGCCAACCCCGATGTCCTGGCCGGTCTGCGGGCGGTGGCGCCACGCGCCGTCCTGGTCGGCTTCGCCGCGGAGACCGGCGACCTCGGGGTGCACGGGCCGGCCAAGCTGGAGCGCAAGAAGGTCGACTTCCTGGTGGCCAATGACGTGTCGCGCAAGGACATCGCGTTCGACAGCGACGCCAACGAAGTGACCGTCTTTCGTCGCACCGGCGAGCCCGTCTTTTTCCCGCGCCAGCAGAAAGAAGCGCTCGCCGGGGGTCTTCTCGACCTGTTCGGCGGTATGCTCCCCTCGTGAGCCGGTCCGCTCCCACACCTCTCTCCGAGATCCTCGCCTACCTGAACGACATCGGGTATGGCGAGATCTACCGGCGCTCCCGTCCGGTGGCGATCGCCGCGCCGCCTGCGGCCCCGGAGCTGACGGTCCCGGTGCGCCCACCCATGCCAACGCCGGCCCTTTCCACACCCGCCGCTCCGGCGGCCGGCGCCGGTCTCCGCCTCGCCGAGATGGAGAGCCTGGCGGCCGCCGCCGCGGCGTGTACGCGGTGCCGGCTCGCGGAGGGCAGGAAGAGCGTCGTCTTCGGCTCCGGCCATCCGGACGCCGATCTGATGCTGATCGGGGAAGGACCGGGGGCGGAAGAGGACCGGCAGGGGTTGCCGTTCGTCGGGCCGGCCGGCGAGCTTCTGACCAAGATCCTGCAAGCGATCGGCTTGACCCGGGAGGAGGTCTACATCGCCAACGTCGTCAAGTGCCGGCCGCCGGGAAACCGCGATCCGCAGCCGGACGAGGTGCAGGCCTGCCGCGGCTATCTGGAGCGCCAGATCGCCCTGGTGCAGCCGAAGCTCCTCGTCGCCCTCGGCCGGATCGCCGCCCATGCCCTTCTCGGCACCGAGAGCCCGATCGGCCAGATCCGCGGGCGGTGGCACCAGGTCCAGGGTGTCCCCACCATGGTGACCTACCACCCGGCCGCCCTGTTGCGCAATCAGGCGCTCAAACGGCCGACCTGGGAAGACATGCAGCAGGTCCGCGACCGGCTGCGCGCCGGTTGAGCACCTGTTCGCTGGACAACGTCCCGGAAAGATGTTAATTGTTGGGCCTGACGAGAACCTTTCGGTCGTTCGAATGCCCACTCCGGAAAACCCCGAGCCCGAGCTGACCTTCGATGCCTTCCTGCAGGAGGTTGAGCCGAAGCTCAAGCGCCTGCTGGCCTTCTATCGCATTCCCACCGAGGATGCCGAAGACGTCCTGCAGCAGAGCCTTCTCGCCTTGGTCTATCAATGGGAGCGGGTGCGCGAGCCGGAGTGCTGGCTTCTCGGGACGCTCAAGCGCAACTGTCTGATGTACTGGCGGACCAACCGCCGGCGGATCTATTCGGCGGTGGATTCGACGATCCTGGAGGTTCTTTCCGAGCCGGTTGCGCCGTCGCAGGAGCGCACGGACTTCTTGTTCGATCTGGAGAGCCTTCTCGACCGGCTTCCCGGCCGGTGCAGGGAGCTGCTGCGTCTCCGCTTCCATTTCGGCTATGAGCCGGTGGAGGCGGCGCGGCGCCTGGGCTACCAGATGTCCAGCATGGGCAAGATCACCAACCGTTGCCTGGCGGCCCTGACCCGGGAGCTCCTGGCGGCCGGTCTCGGCCGGGAGGCGGAGCTGGCGGTCGAAGAGGAGCCCGATCCCGCACAGGTCGGCCGGCGCTAGGAGACCTGTCGTTGCGATGACTCATCTCCTCCCGCAAGCGGCGCGCTTGATCGCCCGTCTCCGTGCCCTGGAGACTCCGCTCGTGCAGGTCTGGGGATGGCCGGGAAGCGGCCGGTCGTCCCTTCTGTGCGCCTTTCTGGAGCACCAGGGGGCTGCTGCCGACGGCCTTTCTCTCGGCGTGCTCGCCACCTCCGGCCGGGCTGCCGTCGAGTCCGCCGCCTCCCGTGGCGTCCGCTGGCTGGTCGTCCCCGGAGATCCGGGAGACGGTGTGGTGGACGTGGCGCAATGGCTGCGTCCCGGGCAGCAGCTGGTGTTTGCGGGAGAACACCGGTGCGCCCATCCGGCATTGGGCGTCTCCTTCCTCGCGCCGCAGGAGCTTCTGCTCACCGCCGCCGAGGTGGCCGCGCTCTGGGAGCTCGTCACCGGGGAATCGCCGTCGCCGTCGGCCGTGCGCCGGCTGTGGGAGGCGACCGACGGTTGGTACCGGCCGCTGCGCCTGGCGCTCGAAGCCACCGGCGGCGCCGGCCTGGAGGCCGTCACCCCCGAACAGCTTCTGGACATCGCACCGGTGCGCCACTTCCTGCGCCACGAGGTGCTTTCCGGCCTTGGGGAGGGCATCCCCCCGGTGGGGCGGGGCCTCTGGGTGGAAGGGACCGCCGGCGACCGGGTCCCCCGGCTGCTGGCCGCCGGCCTGGAGCGGGACCGCCGGCACCGGGAGCCTGCGGCGGCCCGGCACACGGCGCCGGCCGTCCCTGCAGAAGCAGGAAAGACCCGCCCCGCCTATGTCCTCTCCCTCCTCGGCGCGCCATCCGCACGGCAGCGTGGACCCCGCGGGGAGGTCGAGATCGAATGCCGGCTGCGGCGCTCGTTTCAGGTCCTTGCCTATCTCGCCTCCTCACCCGGCCTGGAGGCGACCCGCGAGGAGCTGATCGAGGCGATCTGGCCGGCCGACGGCGAGCAGACGATCGATCGCAACTTTCATCCTACCCTCAGTCACCTGCGCCGCGCGCTCGAAGGAGGGCGCGGCAAGGAGGAGATGCCCTCCCTGCTTTTTCGCAGCGGCATCTACCGCTTGAATCCCGACTTCGCGTGGGAGGTGGACGCCCATGATCTCGTGCGCCGGGTGGAGGAGGGGAAGCTGGAGAAGGCGCGCGGCGATCTCGCGGCGGCGGAGGAGCGCTGGCGCGGCGCCTGGAGCCTCTACCGGGGGCCCTTCCTGCAAGGGCACTACGAGGCCTGGGTGGCCGCGCGTCGCGAGGGATACCAGAAAGTCTACCTGGAGCTGCTGCGCAACCTGGGCGAGCTGTACCAGCGCCTCGAACGGGTGGAGGAGGCGGTCGACGCCTGCCGCGCCGTGCTGGTCGAAGATCCGCTCCAGGAGCGGGTCCACCTGTCCTTGATGCAGCTCTACGCGCGGCAGGGGCGCCGCGACATGGTCCGGCGCCAGTACGACCGTCTGTGTACACTGTTGCTCGACGAGCTCGGGGTCGAGCCGTTGCCGGCGACGACGCGGGAGTTTCACCGGCTGATGGGATGACGACGGAAGGAGCGCGATGCGTGAACGACAGGACGTGATCCTCGGCGGTGGCCTCTCCGGCATGACCGCCGCCTGGACCTTGCAGCAGGCCGGCGAGGATCACTGGCAGATCTATGAAAAGGAAGAGCGCGTGGGCGGCCTCGCCCGTTCCGTCGCCGTCGACGGTTATCTGTTCGACCACGGACCCCACATCCTCTTCACCATCGATGCCGAGATGGAGGCGCTGATCCGCGACCTCCTGGGCGACAACTTCCATGCCCAGGAACGCCAGGCCTTCATCTACCACCACGCCCACGACCTCTACACGCGCTTCCCGTTCCAGGCCCATCTGTACGGGCTGCCGGTGCCGCTGGTGCGCGAGTGCCTGGTCGAGCTGGTGCGCGCCGTGCAGCGCTTCGAGCGGGGGGAGTTCCAACCCCGCAACTACGAGGAGTGGATGCGCGGCGTGTTCGGCGACGGCATCAGCGACCGGCTGATGATCCCGTACGCGCGGAAGATCTGGACCATCGAGCCGTCCGAGATGGAGTTCAGCTGGATCGGCCGGCGCGTCCCCACGCCGGACTATGAGCGGATCATCGCCGGGGCCTTGACCGACGACGTCGCCCAGGTGGGGGCGACCTCCTCCTTCTGGTATCCCAGGACCGGCGCCATCGAGCCCCTGCCGCGCGCCCTCGGGGCAAGGCTGAAGAACGTCCACCTCCAACGCCGGGCCCTGCGCATCGAGCTGCCGGCGAAGCAGGTGGTCTTCAGCGACGGCGCGGTGGTCCCCTTCGACCATCTCCTGTTCTCGTTGCCCCTGCCCTCGATCCCGCGCCTCTTCACCGGCGTTCCCCCCGAGGTGGAGCGCGCCTGCGCGGCCCTCAAGTACCAGGGGATCTACTGCATCAACATCGGCGTGGACCGGCCGGACGTTTCGGACAAGCACTGGGTCTATTTCTACGAAGAGCCCTTCCCGTTCCACCGCCTGTCCTTCCCGGCCACCTTCAGCCCGGACACCGTCCCCCCGGGCAAGAGCTCCATCGCCACCGAGGTCGCCTTCTCGCAGTGGCGCCCGCTCGACCGCGACACCGCCGTCGAGCGCACCTTGGACGCCCTGAAGCTCGCGAAGATCCTGCACCCGGACGACCGCATCGACCTCATCCACACCGAAGAGATCCAGCCCGCCTACGTGATCTACGACCTCGACCACGCGAAGAACGTCGGCCTCATCCGCACCTGGCTGCGCGAGCACGGCATCTGGAACATCGGACGCTTCGGGGAGTGGCAATACTTCAACATGGACCACTCCATGCGCAGCGGCAAGACCGCGGCGGAGGAGATCCTGCGGTCGCGGCCGGGGTCTGCTCCTCTGGGCTACAATCCCCCGTGATGAGCACCCCCGCCCCCATCCCGCACCCCTCGTCCGCCTCCCTGCCTCCTCCCGCGCCCGCGGTGCCCGCGGAGGTCGAGATCTCGGTCCTGGTGCCGGTCATGGATGAAGAGGCGACCATCCGCGAGCTGGCCGAGCGGGTGGCTGCGGTGCTCGACGGGCTCGGGCGCTCCTTCGAGATCATCTTTGTGGACGACGGCTCTTCGGACGGCACGGTGGCGCGGATTCGCGAGGCGCATGCGGCCGATGCGCGGGTCAAGCTGGTGCGGCTGCGCCGCAACTTCGGCAAGGCCGCCGCCCTTTCCGCCGGATTCGACCAGTCGCGCGGCCGGATCCTGATCACCATGGACGGCGACCTCCAGGACGATCCGGACGAGATCCCGCGCTTCCTGGAGGCGCTGGAGGGCAAGGACCTCGATCTCGTCTCCGGCTGGAAGCACCTGCGGCGCGACCCGGCCTCGAAGCGGTTGCCGTCTCTCCTGTTCAACTGGGTGACCCGCCGCATCGCCGGGGTCGACCTCCACGACTTCAACTGCGGCTTCAAGGCCTACCGCCGCGAGGTGCTGGAGCAGATCTCGGTCTACGGCGAGCTGCACCGCTACATTCCGGTGCTCGCCAGCCGCCGCGGTTTTTCCATCGGGGAGATTCCGGTGCATCACCACCCGCGTCTCCACGGCGTCAGCAAGTACGGCTGGGATCGCCTCTACAAGGGGCTGCTCGACCTCATCACCGTCCTCTTCATCACCCGTTACACCCGCCGGCCGCTGCACCTGTTCGGTGCTTTCGGCCTGATCTTCCTGGGGGCCGGCTTCGCGATCAATCTCTACCTGGCGGTCCTCTGGATGGGCGGGGCGTACCTCTCGAACCGGCCGTTGCTGCTGCTCGGCGTCCTTCTGATGCTGCTCGGGTTCCAGACCCTGACCACCGGCCTGCTCGGCGAGATGTTCACCTTCAAGAGCTTCCGGCGGCCCGACAGCTACTCGGTGAAGGAACGCCTGGACTGAAGCGGCCTCCCTTGCGCCTCCTGTTCCTCACCCAGACCTATCCCCGTTTCGCCGGGGACATCGCAGGTCCGTTCATCCGCGACCTGGCCCTCGGCCTCGCCCGCGGTGGGGACCGGGTGACCGTGCTCGCTCCGCATGCGCAGAGCCTGGCCGGCGCCTGGCCGGAGGAGAGGGGCGGGGTGGACGTGGTGACCTTCCGCTATGCCCCGGAGCGCTTCGAGGTGCTCGGGTATGGCCGCAGCCTGGAGGCGGACGAGCGGGTGCGCGCCCTGGCCGGGGCGGTGACACCTCTCTACGGCCTCGCCCTGCGGTGGGCGACGCGCCGGCTGCTGGCGCGCGAGCGCTTCGACCTCGTCCATGCCCACTGGATCGTCCCCAACGGGCTGATCGGCGCCGCGGCGGTGGGGAGAACGCCGCTCGCCATCGGTCTCCACGGCAGCGACGTCTTCCTCGCCGAGAAGCCCGGCGTGCGCGCCCTCGTCCGGTGGGCTCTGGGCCGGTCGCGCCTGCTCACCGGCTGTTCTCCGGAGCTGGTGGACCGCGTCCGCGCCCTCGGCTTTCCTGCCGAGCGGTCGCGGGTCATCCCCTATGGCGTGGACGTCGCCGCGTTCTCCCCCGATCCGGCGCGGCGCCACCTCTGGCGCGAGAAGCTGGGCGTGCCGGCGGACGCGCCGCTTCTCCTCGGCGTCGGCCGGATGGCGACCAAGAAGGGGTTCCAGGTCCTGCTGGAAGCCCTGCCGGGCCTGCTCGCCGCGCGGCCGGACGTGCACGTGGTGCTGGCGGGCGCGGGCGATCTCTGGGACCGCTTCAACGCGCTCGCCGCGCAGTGGCCCGGCCGGCTCCACCTGCCGGGGAAGGTGCTGCGCGATACGCTGCCCGACCTCTACCGGGCGGCGGACGTCTTCGTCCTTCCTGCGGTGCACGATGCGAAGGGCAACGTGGACGGCCTGCCGAACGTGATCCTGGAGGCGATGGCGAGCGGCCTGCCGGTCGTCGCGACCCGGATCTCGGGCATCCCTCTGGCGGTGGAGGATGGCGTCACCGGCCGCCTGGTGGCGGAGAAGGACCCGCAGGCGCTGGGGGAGGCTCTCCGGGAGTTGGTGGGGAACCCCGGCCGGGTGCGGGCGATGGGGGAGCGGGGGCGCCGGAAGGCGGAGACCGAGCTGACCTGGGATGTGGTGGCGGCGCGCTATCGCGAGGGGTACCGGATGGCCTTGTCCATGCCGGTTTGATTCCCTATACTTCAAACAGTTCCTCAGCCTTCGGGCTGCCACCAGATATGGCCTCCAAGAAGAATCTTCCAGGAACCGGCGCTTCAGCCGGCGCACGTACCGGAGTCCGGCCCGGCCGCACCAAGGCCGACCTTGTCGACGTGGTCTACGACCGCCATGGCGGCTTGACCAAGAACGAGGCGGCGGAGATCGTCGACGCGATCTTCCAGACCGTGAAGGTCTCCCTGGGCAGCGGGAGAACGGTCAAGATCAAGAACTTCGGGACTTTCGAGATCACCGACCGGCCCGGGCGGGTCGGCGTCAATCCGGTGAGTGGTGAGAAGATCTTCATCCGGGCGCACAAGGGGCTGAGCTTCAAGCCGGCCCGCCGCCTCAAGGGTGACGACGGCCACCTGATGCGGCGCAGCGGGCGCGCCGGGGAGCGAGACGAATAACGCATGGTGGGCAAGGCGCGGGTCCAGAAGCGGCTGTACTACAAGATCGGGGAGGCCTGCAAAGCCCTCGGCATCCAACCCTACGTCCTTCGCTATTGGGAGACCGAGTTCCCCGCCCTGGCGCCGAGCAAGAGCCGCTCCGGGCAGCGGGTCTACAGCGAGAAGGAGCTGGAGATCATCCGGCGGATCAAGGAGCTTCTCTACGGAGAGGGCTACACGATCGCCGGTGCGAAGAAGAAGCTGGAGACCGAGCTGGCTTCGGGGTCTCTCGGCGAGCCGGACGAGGCGGACACCCCGCAGGAGGCGCCGCCACCGCGCGGCGCCGCGAAGCCGGCGGCGAGCCGCAAGCCGAAGGCCGCCGCCCCCCTTCCGCCACCGGCACCCGAGGCGGAGCCCGCGAAGGGCGAGGAGGGCGAGCCCGAGATTTCGGCGGACGCCCCGGAAGCCGTTCTGGAGGCCGAGCCCTCCGCCTTCGGGACACAGCTTGACACGGACACGGCCGAACGGATACAAACTCTCCGCACGGGGATTGCCAAGGCTCTCGGCGAAGCTCGCGAGATCCTCCTTCTCCTCGAAAAACCCCGGTAGTCGATTCCTTCCGGTCGGGACGTGGCGCAGCCTGGTAGCGTACCTGAATGGGGTTCAGGGGGTCCCGAGTTCAAATCTCGGCGTCCCGACCAAATATCCACCCGCAAGTGACTCTAGAGTAAGCAGGCAGGAGCGTGCCTCCCGCCCCGATCCACCGGACGCCACGCCACGCCAGCCACCCGCGGGGGCGCTATGCGCCGTCTCCCACCGGGCTGATCCACCTCGGCAACGCGCGCACGGCGCTCGCCGCCTGGCTCTCCATCCGTTCGCGCGGCGGCACGTTCCTCTGGCGCCTGGAAGACCTGGACCCGCCGCGGGTGGTTCCGGGGATGGCGGCGCTCCAGATGGAGGACCTGGCCTGGCTCGGCCTCGATTGGGACGAGGGACCCGACCTCGGCGGGCCGTGTGCACCGTATGAGCAATCGCGGCGTTCCGCGCTCTATGAGGACGCCCTGGACCGGCTCGCCACCGCCGGCCGCCTCTTCCCCTGCCGCCGCTCCCGCAAGGACCTCGCCTCGATCGCCTCGGCGCCGCATGGATTGGACGGTGGGGCGCCCTACCCGGCCTCCTTCCGGCCGGCATCTCTGGACCCGGGCTGGCTGGAGGCGTTGCGCCGGATGGAGCGTCCGGATGCGGCGCTGCGCTTCCGGGTGGACGACCGGCCGGTGCTCTGGCACGACCGTGTCTTCGGTGCCCGGGAGGAACGGGTGGACCGGACGGTGGGGGATTTCGTGCTCAAGCGGCGCGACGGGCTCTATGCCTACCAGCTGGCGGTGGTGGTGGACGATCTCGCCATGGGTATCGACGAGGTCGTGCGCGGCGCCGATCTGCTCGATTCCACGGCGCGCCAGATCCAGCTCTATGAAGCCTTGGGCGGCACACCACCGGACTGGGCCCATGTGCCGGTGGTGGTCAATGCAGCCGGTGAGAAGCTCTCCAAGCGCGACGGCGGGCGAACCTTGCGCGCGCTGCGGGACTCCGGGGTCCACCCCGAGGCGGTGGTGGGAGAGCTCGCCGCCTCGCTCGGCCTCCTCGATCGGCCCGACCCCTGCAGGCCGGGCGATCTCGTGCGGGACTTCACCTGGGAGAAGGTGAAGAAGGAGCCGTCGGTGATGCCGTAGCCCCGCTTACGCCCAGTGGGCCTTGTGCGCCGCCCGCTCGGTGATCAGGTCGGGATGCAGCCGGTAGAGCGTCTCCACGATGTGGCAATCCCAGCAGACGGGCCGGTGGGTTGCGAGGGTCTCGGGGAGGTCCTCGACCCGCAGGTCGGCCCATTCCTTCGTGACCCGATCCGGGCTCATCAGAGCCGGCTTGTGCTGACCGACCTCGAAAGAGATCCCCCGTCCGCACACCGCGCAGTCCTTGCCGGTGCACCACTCGGCGAGGACGCTGCGCACCAGGCAGCCGTTGGGAGACGCCTCGATCTGGGCGAGACATTCCTGCCCACAGCCCGCCTTCTCCGGCCAGCGGCTGCAGCTCTGCAGATGGACCTCGCGGGTCTTGAGGAAGGAGTGGAACGCCGCATCCACCGGGTCGACCTCGACGGCGACCGGCTCGTTCGTCTCCGGGCAGGTCACCAGGCGCTTCCCGCGGTTCATCCAATACGCCTTGCCCAGAGGGGCCAGAGCGAAGACCAGGGCCGCAGCGGCGACGGCGATCAGAAACAGATAGACGGCAGTGGTCATGGCAGCGTCCTCCTTGTGGCCTGATGATCGGCCGGCCGGCTCCTCGCGCTCCACGCCCTCCGGGGTGGTCACCCACCACCGTGGGGTGGGGTGCTACTCTCGACGCGGCGGTCGAGGTCGCTTGAACCGGCGGGCCGCCCGGGGCTCCGGGCGGCCGTGCCGTCTACTTGCAGCGGCCGGTGAGCGGGAAGGCCCGGAAGCCGACGCCGGCATCCGTTCCATTGTTCGGGAAGTTGTCCGCCTTGGCGAGCAGGACGACCCAGGCCTGGGCGTCCTCGCCGAACAGCGCCCCTTTGGTATGCCCGAGATCCATCCGCAGCCAACCATAGGGAGAGCCCGGGCTGTAGACGTCCGGGTCCGACAGATCGATCCGCTGTGTGGCGAGGCTGACGGCGGCCGGATCAAGCGTGCTGCCGACGGGATCTTCTCCCTCATCCCAGTCCTCGAACGAGGTCAGGGGAAGGGGCAGCCAGGGAGGGCTCACCCCCACGCGCAGAGGGCGTGCCCAGCTCGACTTGGTGTCGCGCCAGATGAGCAGGTTGGAGAGAACCTGCGACACACCGATCGGGCCGGCGAGGTAGCGGCTGGCCCACCGGCGCCCCAGGGCTTGCCGGTCGTCGGTGGCCTGGCCGCGCACATACCGGCCATAGAAGGTGTAGTCCCCGGGCTTGAACGCCGTGGGGTGAGCGCGGATGTGGACCAGGGGCTCGCCATAGGCGACGCTGTGCCGGTAGCCGGCCCAGATGACGTCGCCGATGAGCGCGTTGGCGTCACTCGCGATCCCTCTCCCCCCTTTCCTGAAATAGCCCGGAGTCGATGGGAAGATGGCGTTGCACCGGTTGACCACGTCGATCGTCACGTAGCCGCGGACGCCGTCGGGACCGTTCGCCTGCGCGGCGCCGGCGAGGAAGCTGCCGTTGGACAGCGGCATCACCTCACCGCGGTGGGCCTGGATCAGGCGCGTGCGCTGCTCGGCCGGGGTCGTCCCGGGCTGCAGCGCCGTATTCCAGTGCAGCGTTCCCGGGCGCAGGGCTCCCGTGCACCCGGAGGTTTCCGCCTGCAGGATCGGATCCCGCAGGAAGAGGTTGGCGAGGTCGAAGGTCTGGACGTCGTTCGGGGTGAGAACGATGTCGAAGCTCACGGTGGGGATGGCCCAGTTCGTCCACAGGGTGACATGGGCGATCCGGGTCACCGCCGAGGTGTTGGTGACGGCGACGAGAGCGCTCCCGTCCAACGGATCGGTCAACGTGACCTCGAAGTAGGGAAGGAGCAATGTCGCGGCGGGGAGGTTGTCGATGTCGCAGGGTTTCGGCTGTGCTCCGGTGGGGCCCGCGCCTGCGAGAAGCGCGATCAGAGCCAGCGCGACCGTCAGGCCTTGATGTCTCATGGCTGGCCTCCTTCTTCCACGTTCAACCGCTGTTCGCGGTGGAGCGCCACCTTGCCGGGTAGGAGCGGCCGGCGCGCGTGGGTGGGGGGACCCGGTGTAGAGTTGAATGATGGCTTACGACGAAGGCTTGGCGCAGCGGCTGCGCGAGATCCTGGACGACCGGCCGGAGGTCACCGAGAAGAAGATGTTCGGCGGCCTGGCGTTCCTTTGGGCCGGACACATGTGCTGTGGCGTCCTCGGAGAGTCCCTGATGGCCCGGGTGGGGCCGCAGCGCTACGCGGAGGCCCTCGGGCGCCCGCACACCCGCACCATGGACTTCACCGGGAAGTCGATGAAGGGCATGGTCTTCGTCGATCCCCCCGGCCTCGCCGACGACGCGGACCTGGAGGCCTGGGTCGGCCTTTGCGAGACGTTCGTGGCCTCCCTCCCCCCGAAAGAACGGCTCTGAGCTAAGTGGAGAATAGGATGATGCAACGAAGAATCGTCGTCCTCTGGACCTGTGCTCTGGCCTTGGCGGGCGCCGGGTGGGCCGCCGAGCCGCCCGCTGCCGAATGCACGTGTGCCGCGGCGTTCGACCGAACCGTGGCCGCGGTCGAAACGGACTACGCCGGATACGTGATCAAGGTGGACGCGGAGCGTCGCGACGCCTACGCCCGGTTCAAGGCGGTCCTGCAGGCCGATGCCGCCGGAGCCGGGCCGGATCGCTGCCTGCAGGTACTGGAGACCTACGTGGCCTTCTTCCAGGATCCCCACGTGTTCGTCGCGCACAATGCCAAAAGCGGGGGACCGGACGCGGCGGCCTCGGAGGCCGCACGGGCGTGGACGGAGGCGGAGGCGCGCGCCGAGATCGACAAGAACCGCGAGCGTCTCGACCCCCTCGAAGGGCTCTGGTACGCGCGGACCGGCCGGCTGGCCGTCCTGCACGAGCCCGGAACGCCGGCCGGCACCCTGGTCGCGGTGCGTCTCGCCGCGGACGGCAGCCCCTCCCGCGCCCTGGCCGCGATGTTCCGGCGGCAGAGCCGCGGCGGCTACCGCATCACCTATCTGGATGCCCAGGGGGTGTGGCAGAGCGCAGAGGCGACGCTCCACCGCGGCGGCGCGCTCCTCGTCTTCGGCATCCAGACCTGGGGCCGCCTCCACCCTGCGGTGGCGGACGCCCGCCTCGATCCTGCCGATCCGCAGGCACCTGTGTTCGCGCGACTGGACGCCGCGACCCTCTATCTCTCCATGCCGTCCTTCCTGGGCGAGTATGCGCAGCCGGTCAAGGACCTGGTGAAGGCGAAGGGCGACGAGATCGCCAAGGCGCACGGTCTGGTGATCGACCTGCGCGGCAACGTGGGGGGCAATGCCATCTACTTCGATCTCGTGCCCTACCTTCTCACCGGCCCCACCGAGGTCGGCGAGGACAGCCAGATCCTCGCCTCGCCGCGCAACCTCCGCAACCTGGAAGCGATGCGAGAGCAGTCGGGGGAGAACGGAGCGGTGTTCGATCCCGCGCTGCGCCGCATGCGCGAAAACCCCGGCCGGCTCGTCCCGTTCCTTGAAAGGGAGCTCTACACCCCGCCGGTCGTCGCCCCCGGCCCGCACCGCGTGGCCCTCCTGGTCGACCGCGCCGTCGGCAGTGCGCCGGAGGGGATGCTGCTGATCGCCCGGCAGAGCCCGCGCGTGATCGTGGTCGGAGAGAACACGCGCGGCAACATCGACTACCAGCAGGTCGGCATGGACAGCCTGGGCTGCGGCGACCACACGTACTTCGTCGGCGTCCCGCTCTACGTCCGCAACCGGAGCCTCCCCGCGGGAGCGCTGGACGTCGTCGGCATCACCCCCGACGTCCCGGTGCCGGACGATCTGGCCGATCCTTTGGCCTTCACGGTGCGGCTGCTGGCGCGGGATTGAGTGCAAGACGGGTATGACGCGGCTGACCGTGAAGCCTGGTGAGGCGCCGCCCCACGGCGAGACCGACTGGGCGCGCGTCCAGGCGATGACAGACGCTGAGGTGCTGGCGGCGGCCGGCGCCGATCCCGAAGGCGTTGTGCTCCCCGCCGGCCCCGAGCTTCGGCGGTAGATACCGGCGAGCTCCCTTGACAAATTGTATCCATGCGGATACGGTGACTTCGGTGTACACACTACGCCAGACACAGGAGTTCCAAGACTGGCTCGATGGGTTGAAGGACCTCCGTGGCCAGGTCCGAATCGTTGCGCGGCTGCGGCTTGCTGAGGCTGGAAATCTCGGCGATTGGAAGCCTGTCGGCGGTGAGGTGGCGGAGATGCGCGTCGATGCAGGACCTGGGTACAGACTGTACTTCACACGCAGGGGCAGCCTGCTGATTGTCATGCTGGCCGGTGGAGACAAGTCCACGCAAGGCCGGGACATCAAGCGAGCGCAGCGAATCCTCAAGCAACTGGAGATGGAACCATGAGCAAGGCCAACGCTTCCCCCAACCTGCTTCCTTTCGACGCGGCGCGCTATCTCACCGATGATGCGGCGGTCGCCGAGTACATGACCGCCGTCCTCGAAACGGGAGATCCCGACCTTCTGCTGCTCGCGCTCGGCGACGTGGCGCGCGCCCGTGGTATGGCGCAGGTCGCCAAGGACGCGGGCCTCGGGCGCGAAAGTCTCTACAAGGCGCTCGCGCCGGGCGCGAAGCCGCGGTTTGACACGGTGCTGAAGGTGGCGCATGCGCTGGGCATTCGCTTGACCGCGCAGGTCGCGTGAGCCTTCCCTCGCTGCCGCCCCTACGGGGCTTGGACGTTCTTTAACTCCCTGACCCGGGGCCGCCGCTGCGCTCTGGCCCCGGGCTACAGGCTGCCGGCCCCTCCGGGGCCTTCCAGACCGCCTGGGTCGACCGCCCCCCCTTGAAACCTTCGCCACCTCCGGGCCATACATATATGATGAAGGCGAAGTCCTCCTCTTCAGGAGGACCGTCCAAGGAGGCAAAGACATGGCGGATTCCCCGGAGGTGAAGCTCAAGCCGGCGGCTTGGGTCTTGATGCTGCTGGTCGCTCTCGGGCTCGTGGGCCTGGGGGTCTATCAGGGCCGCGACTGGCTGTTTCCCAAAGGCAAGGCGACGGACGGCGGCCAGATCTCCAAGGAGGACCTGCAGCAGGGCGCGCAGGAAGGGCAGGTCGAGGCTCCGGACCAGAGCGGCGGCATCACCACCGTCTCTGAATACAAGTTCGTGCCGTCCGAGCGGCTCCCCGAGGTCAAGGGCGCGGCCAGCTATCAGCCGCTCCAGGACAACACCGTCGTCCTCGGTCTGAACGTCTGGGCCGGCTGGGCTCCCATCTTCTATGCCAACGGCGGCACCGAGCCGTCGACCGACAGCCTGTTCTACAAGAAGTACGGGTTCAAGGTGGCGATCAAGATCATCGACAGCCCGTCCGAGTCGATCAACGCCTTCGCCTCGGGCAACATCCACGCCACCGCGTGGACGCTCGACATGATGCCGCTCTTCTATGAGCAGCTCAAAGCCGACTCGCGCGCGCTGCCCCGCGCCTTCCTCCAGGTCGACTGGTCGAACGGCGGCGACGGCATCGTGGCGCGCAAGAACATCGCCACCATCGCGGACCTGAAGGGCAAGAAGATCGCCCTGGCGCAGCATTCGCCGTCGCACTACCTGCTGCTCAATCTGCTGATCAACGCGGGTCTGCAGCCGAGCGACGTCGACTTCCGGTTCACCGAGGACGCCTTCCAGGCCGCCGCGGCGTTCAACGCCGACAAATCGCTCGCCGCCTGCGTGAGCTGGGCGCCGGACATCTACAAGCTCGCCGAGGCGCCGGGCAACAAGCTGCTGGTGAGCACGGCGACGGCCAATAAGCTGATCTCGGACGTGATGTTCGCCCGCGCCGACTTCGTGCGCGACAACCCGAAGATCATCGACGGCATGGTGCGCGGCTTCTTCGACTCCGTCGAGGCGCTCAAGGTCGAGGCGAACCGCAAGAAGGCGGCGGCGCTGATGGCCAAGGCCTACGGCATGCCGGTGGCCGACGCGGAAGGGATGCTCGCCGACGCCCACTCGACGAACTACGCCGAGAACAAGGCGTTCTTCCTGAACCAGAACAACCCGACGAACTTCGAGCGCTATTGGGAGACGGCGAGCACGCTGTATCTCAAGCTCGGCTCGATCACCTCGGCGGTGCGCTTCGACCAGGTGATGGACTTCTCGTTCATCAAGAACCTGGAGAACGTGCAGCCCTACGCGAGCTCGGTGGACGAGTACACGGTCACCTTCACCCCGAAGGGCGTCTCGGCGATCAAGGCCGAGGCCGATGAGATCCTCACCAACGTCCAGCGTATCCACTTCTACACCAACTCCCACGACCTCTTCCACAAGAACGCGGACGGCACGCTGTACGACCCGAACGCCGAGAAGATCCTGGAGGAGGTGGCGAAGCTCGCCGGGCAGTTCGGTGCGGCCCGCATCACCATCGAGGGGCACACCGACGCTTCGATGAAGGGATACGTCCCGTTCACCGCGGTGCAGGAGCTGTCGCTGAGCCGCGCCAACGCGGTCAAGGAACAGCTCGTCCAGAAGTACAACCTGCAACCGAACCAGTTCTCGGTCGACGGCGTGGGCTGGGAGCGGCCGATCGAGGAGGGGAACAACGCCTTGAACCGCCGCGTCGAGATCAAGGTCTTCCCGCTGGAGCAGAATTAGGGCCATGGTCCTGCGGCGGCCGGTTTCGCAGCTCCAGGGCCTCGCGCTCCAGGTGGCTGCGGTCTTGTTCATCCTGCTCATCTGGGGAGCCCTCACCTGGGGCTCCCCGGAGGAGCGGGTGCTCTCGCCGCTCACCCTGCCGAGCCCGGGGGAGGTCGCGGGTCACGTCAAGACCTTGTGGTTCGACGCCGCCCTCACCCGCAGCACCGGCTGGAGCCTGTGGCGCATCCTCCTCGGCTTCGGCCTCGCCGCCGTGATCGGGATTCCGGTGGGCATCGCCGCCGGCTGCTTCCGGGCGGTCGAGTCGTTCCTGAAGCCGGTGACGCTCTTCCTGCGCAACGTCCCGATCGCGGCGCTGATCCCGCTCACCCTCGTCTGGTTCGGCCTCGGCGAGACGCAAAAGGTTTTCTTCATCTTCATCGCCTGCATCGGCTTCGTGATCTTCGACACCACCCGCGCGATTCTCGACGTGGACGAGCGCTACGCCGAGACCGCCTACACCTTGGGAGCGAAGAAACACCAGGTGATCGGGAAGGTGCTGATCCCGCTCGCCCTGCCGGACATCTTCAACTCCCTGCGCCTGCTGTTCGGGCTCGCCTTCGGCTACATCGTGCTCGCCGAGCTGATCGACGCCAAGTTCGGCCTGGGCTACATCGTCCAGGTGGCGCAGCGGCGCGGCCCGCGCGAGCACATCTACCTGGTGTTGTTCGTCATCGTCACGCTCGCCTACGGCATCGACCGGCTCCTCTGGTTCACCCAGAAGAAGCTGTTCCCCTACCGTTTCGTCGAGGAGCAGGAGTAACCCGTGGCCGACACCGAGGCTCTCAAATCCACACCGAAGGACTGGACGCCCGAGGTCGGCGCGGTCGAAACGGTGCCGCACGGCCCCAAGCCGCCGGTGGTCCAGTTCAAGCAGGTCACCAAGCGCTTCCGGCAGGGGAGCCAGTGGAGCACGGCGATCGAGGACGTCACCTTCGTCGTCGACGACTTGCCGGAAGCGGGGGAGCTGATCACCATCCTCGGCCCCTCCGGATGCGGCAAGTCAACCGTTTTGCGGCTGATTGCCGGGCTGCAACCGCAATTCCCGCCGACCTCGGGCGAGGTGCTGGTGTTCGGCAAGCCGGTCGCCGGCCCCGGCCCCGACCGCGGCATGGTCTTCCAGGACTACAGCTCGTACCCGAACCGCACCGTCCTCGGCAACGTGGAATTCGGCCTGGAGATGCAGGGGATGGCGAAGAAGGAACGGCGCGAGCTCGCCCGCACCTGGATCGAGAAGGTGGGCCTGGGCGGTCACGAGACCAAGTATCCGCACGAGCTGTCCGGCGGCATGCGGCAGCGGGTGGCGATCGCCCGCTCGCTGGCGCTGCATCCGCGCATCATCCTGATGGACGAGCCCTTCGGCGCGCTCGATCCGGAGACCCGGTATTCGATGCAGGAGACGCTGATCCGCTTGTGGCGCGAGCTGCACGCGACCATCTTCTTCGTCACCCACAGCATCAGCGAGGCGGCCTACCTGGGCGACCGGGTCTACATCATGAAATCCGGCCCGGGCCGGCTGGTGGAGGAGATCAAGCTGCCGCGTCCGGACGAGTCCCCCCTCGCGGTGGAGTCGCGCAACGACTTCCGTGAGGTCGTGGCCCTGCTCAAAGAGAAGGTGCACGGCGGATCGGCCAAGAAGCGCAGTGGGACCTCGGACTAGCTCGGCGACCCGTCCATGGCACAAACCGCGACCACCGGCATCGTCGACTACCTGAAGGCGGCCTTCAAGGTCCCCTACAACCTGATTCTGCTCGCCGGGGGTCTGCTCGCGGGCGTGGTGGTGATGCACCCGCTGGCGGTCTGGCCGGTGGTGGGCGCGCTGGAGATCCTCTATCTCCTCGTGGTCTCCCACCACCCACGCTTCCAGAACCTGGTGCGCAGCCGGCGCTCCGCGGCCGAGGCCTCCACCGCCTCGAACGTGGCGGCCGAGCGCCTGACCGCCACCTTGACCCCGGAGCGCCGCGAGCGCTTCGCCAAGGTGCGCGAGCGCTGCGAAGAGCTGCAGCGTTCCGCCGCCTCGGGAAGGGGCACCCACATGCTGGGCGATCTCATCGACGAGCAGCAGACCGAGAGCGTCAACAAGCTCCTCTGGGCCTTTTTACGCGCCCTGGCCCAGGAGCAGGTCCTCGCCGGTTTCTCGACCCCGGCCCGTCGCATGGAGATCGAGGAGAGCCTGCGCCGCGTCGAGGCGGACCTGGCAAAGCCGGGCGTCTCCGAGACCATGAAGGTTCCGCTGGGCGAGAGCCTCGACGTCCTCAAGAAGCGTCTGGCGAATCTCGATCAGGCGAAAGACAACCTGGAAAACCTGCGCGCCCGTCTGCTGCGCATCGAGAACTCCATCCTCCTCATCCAGGAGCAGGCGCTGACGAGGAGCGACCCCGCCTTCATCGAAAACGAGGTCCAGGCGGCCACCGCGGGACTCGATTCCTCCGAAGAGATGCTCCGCATGATGGACCTCCCCGCCCTCGACACCGCGGCCAACACCCCGCCGCCGGAGTTCCTGGCGCGGGAGGGCGGGCGGGTGCGGGGGTAGGAGCGGCCCTTCGCTCCTCCGCTGAGGCTCCAATACGCTAGCATGGGGCCGAATGGCCCCC
>DIHE01000131.1 GCA_002420005.1 Holophagales bacterium UBA5704
CAGCTCGCCGAAGCTCAGGCTCAGACCCTCCGCCTCCACCGCCGTCGCCTCGGGGGTGCGCCCGGCCTGCGCCGCGATCAGCCCGTGCAGACAGGGCGCGACCGGGTAGGCCGCCGCCGTCGCATTCCACGCCGACAACTGGCTCCGGTCGCTCTCACCGAGCAGCGGCAGGTCCTGCACCCGCGCCTCCGGATGCGCCAGCAGCCCTTCCAGGAGAACCCCGAACCGCACCGCCATCCGCTCCACCGTCGCCGCCTCGAACAGGTCCGTCTTGTACAGCCAGGTGAGGATCAGGCCCTCCTCGTGCTCCAGCGCGTTGAGCTCGAGGTCCAGCTTCACGATCCCGCTCCCCTCCCCCACCGCTTCGAGCCGCGATCCCCCGAGCCCGGTGCCACCGACCGCCCGGTTCTGGAGCACGAAGAGGATCTGGAACAGCGGGCTGTGGCTGAGGCTGCGCTCCGGCCGCAGCTCTTCCACCAGCATTTCGAACGGCAGGTGCTGGTGCGCATAGGCGTCCAGGATCGTCTGCTTTCCGGCGGCCAGAAAATCCTCGACGCGCGGGTCGCCCGACAGGTCGGTGCGCAGCACCAGGGTGTTGACGAAGAAGCCGATCAGCGGCTCCAGGTCGCGGTGGACGCGGCCGGCGATCGGCGAGCCCATCACCACGTCCGTCTCCTGGCTGGTCCGGCCCAGCAGAATCGCGAAGGCCGCCTGCAGGACCATGAACGGCGTGACTCCACGCTTTCTGCACAAGGCCGCGATCCGCTCCGTCAGGTCCGTTCCGGACGCCGCGACGTGCTGTCCCCCTTCGAACCCTTCCCGCGCCGGCCGTGGCGCGTCGAGCGGCAGACCGTGGACCACCGGCAGGCCTTCGAGCCGGCTCCGCCAATAGCTCATCTGCGCGTCCAGCACCTCGCCGCGCAGCCACTGCCGCTGCCAGGCGGCGTAGTCCGCGTACTGCACGGAGAGCGGCGGCAGCGGGCTCTCCCCACCGCTGCGGAAGGCTTCGTAGAGCGCTCCCAGCTCGCGCAGCAGCACCCCCATCGACCAGCCGTCCGAGGCGATGTGATGCATGCTGAGGAGGATCACGTGCTCCCGCTCCGACAAGGTGAGCAGGGTCGCCCGCATCATCAAGTCACGGCTGAGGTCGAACGGCTTGCGCGCATCCTCGCGGGCCCGGCGCACGACCTCCCGCTCCCGCTCCTCCTCCGCCAGCCCGCGCAGATCTTCCTGCACCAGCAGGTCGGCGGTCCCCGCCTGGACCACCTGGATCGCCTTGCCGCCGAGCTCCCGAAAGACGGTGCGCAGGGCCTCGTGGCGCTGGACGATCGCTCCCAGAGCACGGCTGAAGGCCTCGCGGTCCAGGCTTCCCCGCACCCGCACCGCGCCCGAGATGTTGTAGTGGGCGCTGCCGCCTTCCAGGCGATCGATGAACCAGAGACGCTGCTGGGCGAAGGACAGGACCAGATTCTGACGATCCTGGAGCGCCACGATGGGGGGCAGGACCCAGCCGCCGCTCAGCTCCGGCAGCCGCTCGCAGAGCGCGGCGATCGTCGGATGCTCGAAGACCGCCCGCAGCGGCAGCTCCCGGCCGAGGTCCGCGCGCACGCGGCTGACCAGGCGCGTGGCGAGAAGGGAGTGGCCTCCCAGGTCGAAGAAGCCGTCCTCGATACCGACCGATTCGACGCCCAGCAGCTCCTCCCAGATCTCGCACAGGCGGCGCTCGAGCTCGGTGCGCGGGGCGACGCGCTCTCCCCCCGGCCGCCCGCCTTCCTGGGGCGCCGGCAGAGCGCGGCGGTCCACCTTTCCATTCTTCGTCAGCGGCAGCTGCGGGAGCACCACGAAGGCCCAGGGCACCATGTAGTCCGGCACGCGGCGGCGCAGCGCGTCCCGGAGCTCCACGGCGAGCACAGCGGCCTCCGCCTCCTGCGTCGCCGGCACCACCCAGGCCAC
Source organism: Holophagales bacterium UBA5704 (assembly GCA_002420005.1). GTDB lineage: Bacteria > Acidobacteriota > Thermoanaerobaculia > Multivoradales > UBA5704 > UBA5704. Next base: position 1,954 of record DIHE01000131.1, read on the forward strand.
CAGCCGCTTTCCTCCCGCGCCGTCCCCTCGCGCCAGGACCACCGCCTCGCGCACCGCCGGAAGGGACCGGAGCTGCGCCTCGATCTCTCCCGGCTCGACGCGAAAGCCACGGATCTTGACCTGGGTGTCCAGACGGCCGAGGAACTCCAGCGTCCCGTCGAGGCGCCAGCGCCCGAGGTCGCCCGTGCGATAGAGACGCGCACCGGGCTCTACCGCGTGCGGGTCCGGCACGAAGCGCTCCGCCGTCAGATCCGGACGGCCGCGGTAGCCGCGGGCGAGACCGTCGCCCGCCGCGTGGATCTCTCCGATGCCGCCGAGCGGTGCGAGCTCGCCCTCGCCCTGCAACAGAAACACTCCGGTGCCACCGATCGGCCGCCCCAGCGGCACCGGCCGGCGCGGATCGAAGCCGCGCGGGATGGCATGGCACGTGGTGAACGTGGTGTTCTCCGTCGGGCCGTAGCCATCGATGACCTCGAGCCCGGCGAGGCCGGCGCAGGCCCGCGCCACCGCCGACGGGTCCACCACGTCGCCGCCGGTCAGCACCCACCGCAGCTCGCCCGCCCGGGGAAGCTGATAGCTCCACTGCTCGAACAGACCGGCGGTCAGCCACAGGGTGTTGATGCCGTGGCGCTCGATCTGCTCGTTCAGGAGGCCGGCTTCCGGCACCCGCTCCGGATAGAGGACCAGACGGCCCCCGTTGAGCAAGGGACCCCAGATCTCCAGGGTCGCCGCATCGAAGGAGACCGACGACAGCTGCAGCATCACGGTGCCTGCGTCGAGCGGCACGAAGCGCGCCCCGACGACGAGGCGAACCACGCTCCGGTGCTCGACCATCACCCCCTTGGGCTCACCGGTCGAGCCGGAGGTGAAGATCACATAGGCGAGCTGGCACGCGTCGACCGGCCGGCCGGGGTTCCACGCCGGCTGCTGCGCGAGGCGCGCCGCCAGCTCCGGATCGTCCAACGCCAGCACGTCACGGCCGGCGAGGCAGCCGAGCCCGGCGAGCCGGCTCGCGGTGAGCACCGCCCGCACACCGCCGCTCTCCAGCATGGCGGCGAGGCGCACCTCCGGATAGTCCGGGTCCAACGGCACGTAGGCGGCGCCCGCCTTCAGAATGGCGAGGACGCCGACCAGCATCTCGGGCGAGCGATCCAGGCACAGCCCCACCGCCGTCTCCGCTGCGATGCCCCGCTCGATCAAAAGATGGGCCAGGCGGTTCGACCGCTCGTTCAGCTCACCGTAGGTCAGGCGCAGCGCGCCGGAGACCACCGCCGCCGCTTCCGGGTCGCGCGCCGCCTGCGCCTCGAACAGCCCGGGGATCGAGGCCTCCCGCGGGTACCCTCCGCCGTCCCAGGAGGCGAGCAGCTCGCGGCGCTCTGCCGGGGTCAGCAGCGGCGCCGAGCCCACCCTCTGCCCGGGGCTCTCCAGGACGCCGTCCAGCAGCACGCCGAAGCTCGATGCCCAGCGGGCGATCGTTCCCTCGTCGAACAGCTCCTTCTTGTAGAGCCAGTTGAGGGTTGCCCCGGTCTCGTCGGGAAGGCCGTGCAGCTCCAGATCGAACTTGACGATACCGCTGCTCTCGCCCGCCCAGTCGAGACGCGCGTCGGCGAGCTCGCCCACCGGGCGCCCCGCGGCCTGCCAGGCAAGCAGGATCTGAAACAGCGGGCTGTGGCTCAGGCTACGCTCCGGCCGCAGCTCCTGCACGAGCATCTCCAGCGGCGCATGCTGGTGGGCGTAGGCGTCCAGAACCGTCTGCCGGCAGGCCGCCAGCAGGTCGAGGAACCGCGGATTGTCCGTCAGGTCGCTGCGCAGCACCAAGGTGTTGACGAAGAAGCCGATCAGCGGCTCGACGTCGCGATGAACCCGGCCGGCGACCGGCGAGCCCATCACCACGTCCGTCTCGCCACCGAACCGGTGCACCAGGACCGCGAGGGATGCCTGGAGAACCATGAAGGGCGTCGCCGCCGAAGCCCGGGCCAGCGCGCCGATCCGCTCTCGCAGCTCGCCGGTCAGCCGCCGGACGTGCTGTCCACCCGCGAAGGTCTGCTGCGCCGGGCGCGGGTTGTCGAGCGGGAGACTGTGGACCAACGGCAGGTCGGCCAACCGGCGCCGCCAATAGCCGAGCTGTTCCTCCAGCACCTCCCCGCGCAACCACTGCCGCTGCCAGTGGGCATAGTCCGCGTATTGCACGCGCAGCGGAGGAAGCGGGTTCTCCCTGCCGGCCCGAAAGGCCTCGTAGAGCGTCCCGAGCTCCCGCAGCAGCACGTCCATCGACCACCCGTCCGAGGCGATGTGGTGCATGTTGAGCAGCGCGACATGCTCGGTTTCGGACAACCGCAGCAGCGCGACGCGCAACAGCAGGTCGTTGCCCAGGTCGAACGGCCGCTGCGCGTCTTCCAACGCCAGGCGGCGCACCTCGCGCGCCCTCTCCTCCGCGGCCAGCCCGGAAAGGTCCTTCTCCTCCAGGTGAAAGGCGGCGCCGTCCCCGATGACCTGGATCACCTCGCCGTCCGCCTCCCGGAAGACCGTGCGCAGCGACTCATGCCGTTCGACGATCGTCTGGAGCGCCCGGGCGAAGGCCCGGGTGTCCAGGCGCCCGGTCACCCGCACGGTCTCCGGAATGTTGTAGTGGCTGCTGCCCCCTTCCAGGCGATCGACGAACCAGAGGCGCTGCTGCGCGTAGGACAGCGGCAGCCGCTCCCGGCTCGCCAGGACCTCGATCTCCGGCAGAGCCAGGCCGCCCCCCAGCTCCGGCAGCCGCTCGCACCAGGCACCCACCGAGGGGTGCTCGAACATCGTGCGCAACGGCACCTCGATCCCCAGGGCGGCGCGCACCCGGCTGAGCACCCGGGCCGCCAGCAGCGAGTGGCCGCCCAGCTCGAAGAAGCCGTCTTCGATGCCGATGCGCTCGACGCCCAGCACCTCCTCCCAGATCTCGCACAACCGGCGCTCCAGCTCGGTGCGCGGCGCGACGTACCCCCCGCGCGCCATCGCCTCCCCTTCCGGCGCCGGCAGGGCCCGGCGGTCGACCTTGCCGTTCGGGGTCAGCGGCAAGGCCGGGAGCGCCACGAACACCGCCGGCACCATGTACTCCGGCAGCTTCGCCGCGAGCCCGTCCCGCAGCCTCCCGGGCTCCGCGGGCCGTCCCTCCCGCATCGCGACGTAGGCCACCAGGCGCTTCTCTCCCGGGCGGTCCTCGCGCGCCACCACCGCGGCGAGATCGACGTCCGGCAGCCCAGAGAGCTGCTGCTCGATCTCCTCGAGCTCGATGCGGAAGCCGCGGATCTTCACCTGGTTGTCGGTGCGGCCGAGGAACTCGAGGATGCCGTCCGGCCGCCGGCGCACCTTGTCGCCCGTCCGGTACAACCGCTCCCCGGGCTCCTGCGAGAACGGGTTCCCGACGAACCTCTCCTCGGTCAGGTCCGGCCGGTTCAGGTAGCCGCGGGCGAGGCCCGCGCCACCGACGTACAGCTCGCCGGCGCAGCCGACGGGCAGCAATTGCAGGCTCTCGTCGAGCACGTAGGCGCTGCTTCCCCGGATCGGCCGCCCGATCGGCAGGCTCCCGGCGTCCCCGCCCTCCCGGGGAATCGGATGGCAGCAGGAAAAGGTCGTGTTCTCGGTCGGGCCGTAACCGTTGAGGATGAGGACGTCGGGGTCGAGCCCGTAGATCTCCCGCACGCATTTTTCGGGGACCACGTCGCCGCCGGCCAGCAGGTGGCGCAGGGCGAAGTCTCTCTTCGCATGCTGCTCGACCCAGAGGGGAAGGACGCCGGCCGACAACCAGAGGAGGTTGACGCGATGGCGCTCCACCTGGCCGGCCAGCCCTTCGACGTCGGCGGCGTCGCCGGAGCACAGGACCAGCCGCCCGCCGTTGAGCAGAGGCGCCCAGATCTCCAGCGTCGAGGCGTCGAAGGAGAGGGCGGAGTGCTGCAGTGCCACCGTGTCCTCCCCCAGATCCACCCAATCCGCGCCGCAGACGAGCCGGGTCACCCCGCGATGCTCGATCGCCACACCTTTCGGCTCTCCCGTGGAGCCCGAGGTGTACATCACGTACGCGAGCGACCGGTCGCCGTCCTCCCGCGCCGCGAGATCGGCCCCGGCAAGAGGCCCGGGAGCGGCGAGAGCCTCGGCCACCAGGACCGTTTCCGCGGCCTCCGCAGGGACCGCAGCGCGCAGCGCCGGCGAGGTCAGCACCACCTCCACGGCCGCCCCCGCCAGCAGCCGGCGGGTCCTCGCGGCAGGATTGCGCGGATCGAGCGGCAGGTAGGCTCCGCCGGCCTTGAGCACGGCCAGAAAGCCGACCACCATCTCCGGGCAGCGCTCCATGTACACGCCGACGAGCGCCGCCTCCCCGAGCCCCCGGCCCACCAGGTACTGCGCCAGCCGGTCGGCGCGCGCGCTCAGCTCCCGGTACGTCAGCGACAGGTCGCCGTCGACGAGCGCCACCGCATCCGGGCGTTGCCGGACGCGCTCCTCGAACACCGCCTGAATGCTCTTGCCCAGGGTGCCCGTCCGGCCGCCACCGCTCCACGCACCGAGCAGAGCGTCGCGCTCGGAGGCGGTGAGAAACTCGTAGCTCCCGACCGGCCGGCCGGGGCTCTGGCCCACCTCGTCCAGCAGCCGGACATAGTGGGCGGCGATGCGCTCGACCGTGGCCGCGTCGAAGAGGTCGGCCCGGTATTCGATCTGCCCGTTCAAGCCGCCCGGGTCCTCCTGCAGGGCGACGGACAGGTCGAACTTCGCCGATCCGCTGTCGGGGACCTCGGCCTCGACGACCGCGGACGACAGCACGGTGCGCCGCGCGTAGGGCACGTTCTGGAAGGTCAGCATCACCTGGAAGAGGGGGGAGTGGCCGGCGCTCCTCTCCGGCCGCAGCTCCTCGACCACCCGGTGGAACGGAGCGTCCTGGTTCTCCAGCGCCTTCAGGAGGACGTCCCGGGAGGCCTTCAACACGGAGAGGAAGGGATCCGTCCGTTCCACGCGGGACCGCAGCACCAGGGTGTTGACGAAGAAGCCGATCACCCCTTCGAGCTCAGGCCGCCGGCGGTTGGCGACGCCGGACCCGATCGCCAGGTCCGGCTGCGAGGCATAGCGATGCAGCAGAACGCAGAACACGGACTCCAGGGTCACGAAGAGAGAGCACTTCTGCTCGTTGGAGAGCTCCTTCAGCCGCTCGACGAGCACCGGAGGCACCGCGAAGTGCACGGTCCCGCCCCGGTTGCTCTGCAAAGCCGGGCGCGGCCGGTCCACGGGCAGCTCGAGCAGCGGCGGGAGGTCGGCCAGCCAGCCCTTCCACCAGGCCAGCTGCCGCTCCAGCTGGCCGCCCCCCAGCCAGGCGCGCTCCCAATGGACGAAGTCCACGTAGGTGACCGGCGGGGGCTCCAGCGCCGGCTCGGTCCCGGCGCTGAACGCCTCGTAGAGCGCCAGCATCTCGCGCAGCAACACACCGGCGGACCAGGCATCCGAGATGGCGTGGTGCATGGCGACGACGAGCACGTGGCGCTCCTGCGACTCGGTGAACAGGCGAACCCGCAGCAGGCCCTCGTCAAAGAGGTCGAACGGGTGTTGCGCCTCGGCCCGGCAGGCCTCCTCGGCCTCGGCCCCGCTCACCTCGCGCGGCTCCAGGCCGAGGTCGGGCACCCCGGTGAGCACCTGCCCGGGGATCCCGTCCAGCTCGACGAGGCGCGTCCGCAGGGAATCGTGGCGATCGATCAAGACGGCGAACGCCCGGCCGAGCGCCGCCACGTCCAGCCGGCCGGCCCAGCGAACGAGGATCGGGATGTTGTACGCCGGGTTGGGGCCCTCCAGCTTGGCGACGAACCAAAGGCCCTGCTGGGCGAACGACAACGGCTCCGGCGCGTCCTCCCGGCGCCGCCGCGGCACCACCGGGGGCACCGAGACCGCTTCCGCCGACTTGCCCAGGAGGTTGCGGAGACGGGCTTTTTTCTCCTGCAGGTTTTCACTCATCGTCTTTCGCGCGCCTCTCTTCTCCTAGGAGATGTGCGGCAATCCTCTCGCCGATCAGCATGCAGGTCAGGCTCGTCGGAACGCTGGGCAGCCGGGGAATGATCGAGGCATCCGCCACGGTGACGTTGCGGGTGCCGAAAAGCCTTCCCCGCTGGCTCACCACGGCCATGGCGTCACCCTCGCGCCCCATCCGCAGGGTACCCGCCGGATGCCAGACACCGCGCACCGAGGTGCGGATCATCTTTTCCAGCAGAGCGTCCGAATCAATCACTTTCTGGTTCCACAGGACGACCCTCTCGACCTGCGCCCCGAGGCGGTCGTCCTTGAGGATCCGCCACGCTTCCCGCACCGCTTCCATCATGCGGCCGAGGTCGCCGCTCTCGCGCACGCAGTTGAGGAAGATCCGGGGGTTCAACGACGGGTCGCCGTTCTGAATCTCCACCCGCCCGGTCGAGACCGGCGTCGCCACCAGGGCCGAAATGCCGATCGCCGTCTCGGCGCCCACCACGTCGGCGAGCGGTGGAAACATCTCGGTGGGGACCGCGCTCAGCATGAACAGCTGCAGGTCGCACAGCCCCCCGGAGGTGGCGGATCTCAGCTGCAACATCACCTGATGGATCGGCTCACGATCCCGGCAGGCACCGGGCCTGGGGAGGGCCCAGATGCTGACCACCGGGTGATCCTGCAGATTCCTGCCGACGCCGGGTAGGTCCAGGAGCGGCGCCACCCCGGCGCGGCGGACCTCCTCGGCGGCGCCGATCCCCGAGCGCAGCAGAAGGGCCGGCGAGGCGACCGCTCCCGCCGCGAGGACGATCTCGCCGCCTTCCCAACGGTGCCGCCGGCCGTCGACCAGAGCTTCCACACCGGTCGCCGCCACCCCACCCTCCCGGGAGAAGAGCAGCCGGTCGACGCGGCATCCCGCCTGAATCGTCAAATTCGGCCGGCCGCGTGCCGCCGCCAGGTAGAGGGAGGCGGCGGAGACGCGGCGCCCCTGCCGGACGTTCTTCGGGATCAGGCCGACACCGGGGGCGGTGCCGTCCCGCAGGTCCACGCGGGGATGTCCCAGCCCGAGGCAGGCGCCGAGGAACGAGGACTGGCAGAGCGTCAGATCCTCCGGCGCGGTGGTGCTGAGCGGCAGCGCCTCCCTTCCCCCCTCGCCCGCATCGAGGCGGCGGATCGCCTCCCGGACGTTCTCCCAGCTCCACTCGTCGTTCCCGGCAGCCGCCCAGGCCGCAAAGTCCTCCGCCCGTGCGTGCAACGCCATGCCGCCATTGATCGCCGAGCCGCCGCCGGTGACCTTGCCCAGCGGATACTGAAACCGCGTGGCCGAGCCGATGCCCGCGGCGAGCAGCCTGGGCACGCTCTGCCCGGGAACCGGGCGGCTGCGGGCGGCCAGCTGCAGAACCCGGGACACCCTCTCCAGCGGCCCGCTGAGCCCCGCGGCATCGTCCTCGTTGACGATCGCCTGGAAATCCCAGTTGTGCCCCCGGGTCACCGCGGCCCGCGGATCCAGAAGCTCCGCAGGGGGCCCGTCCGGATAGTCGGGCCCCGCCTCGAGGAGCAGCACGCTGCGATCTCGATCCTCGCTGAGGCGCGCCGCCAACACCGCCCCCGCGGTGCCGCCGCCGACGATGACATAGTCGTACCGCATTACATCTTCCAACGGCCGCGCCACCTCGTCAGGACGCCACCGAGCGCAGCAAGATCATCAGGCCCATCCCGGCCATCACCGAGCCCATGTGCCGCAGCAGCGGGTCGTACCGGGCATGGCGCGTCAGCCCGTGGCCGATCCCCACACCGAGCAGGTGGATCAGCGTGGTGCTCGTGACGAACCCGGCGGCGTAGTAGACGGGGTCCGCGGATTGCGGCAGCTCGAGCCCATGGGCATGGCCGTGCAGGCTGCCGAAGAACATCACCACCGGCATCACCCCCCAGCCGCCGCCGTTCTCCCGGACCAGCGCGATGGCGGCGCCCAGCACCACGACGGAAAGAGCGATCCCCGCCTCGCTGAGCGGCCAGGCCTGCCCTTGCAGACCGGCGACGGCCCCACCGACCATCGACAGGACGAACACCGCCGGGATGATGAAGACCTTCTTGCCGCCGAGCTGTGCGCTGACGATGCCGACGCTCAACATGGCAAGGAAGTGATCGAGGCCGAAGACGGGATGGAGCAGCCCGGAGAGGAATCCCGCCCCGGCCTGGCGGTCGACGTGGGCGAAGGCCTCGGCAGGGAAGCAGGCCAGCATTCCGAGAGCGAGGAAGATCCACCTAGGACGCATGCGGTGCCCTCGCCCAGCGGATGGAGCTCACGATGACCCACACACCGAGCAGGTGCATCGTCACGTCGAGCACGTGCGAGGCGGCGTCGGGCCGCTGGCCGGCTTCCCAGTGCGCCAGGTGGTGCAGGAGGAAGTAGAGGAAGCTCAACACGGAGAGGACGACGCCCACCCAGCGGCCCGGCCGCAGCCGCCACCCGTGCACGAGAAACACGCAGGCCGGCATGAGCGCGAGGACCGCGACGAGATACACCATCCACTTGATGCTCTGCCCCGGGTCCAGGCGCAGGGTCATGAAGTTGTTGTCCATCAAGATGCTCTCGATGGTTGCGAACAACAGCATGACGGTGAGGATGAGCAGCTCGAGGACCCACCCCAGGGCGATCTGGTTGCGCAGGTTTTCTTCCTGTGTCATTCCTTGGTCTCTCCTTGATGCCAACGTCATTGATCCGTGCCCCGCCCGGCTCAGGGCTCCATCACCGCGAGCAGGTCGTTCAGATCCTCCTCGCCCAGCGCATCGATCGCCGCCGGATCGCGGCTCACGATGACGAAGAGGGATTGCCGGCGCACGGTCGCCAGCTCGAACATCTTCCCCATCGGGAGCTCGATGCCGAAGTCCCGCTTGATGTGTGCGTGCACCCGGGTCGCCAGGAGGGAGTCGCCGCCCAGGGTGAAGAAGTTGTCCTTGACGCCGATCTTCTCGATGCCGAGATAACCGCGCCAGATCGCCGCCAGCCGGACCTCCACGTCGTGGGACGGCTCCGCGTAGGCGGTCTCCATCTCGGGCCGGTCGTAGGTGGTGAGGTCCTCCTGCGGCTGCGCCGCGGCCGGCTCCGCGCCGCCCGGTGTCCCCGCTCCCCGGTCGATCCAATACCGCCGCCGGTCAAACCGATAGGTGGGCAGAGGTACCCTCCCGGGTTGCCGCTCTTCGTGCAGGCGCGCCCAGTCGACCTCGACCCCTTGCAGCCAGAGGCGCCCGGCCGCCTCCAGGACGGCGTACCTGCCGTCGCGCCCCCCGGAGCCGGTGCCGCCGAAGGTCGGGACGACCCGGTCCTCCGGGGCTCCCGCCACCTGGAGCAGAGCGCTCAAGGTGTGCCCGGGGCCGGCTTCCAGCGCCACGCAACCCGCCTGCCGCAACAGCTCCCGCGCACCGTCGCCGAAGCGCACGGTCTCGCGCAGATGCCGCGCCCAGTAGGAGGGGCTCATCGCCTGCTCGTCCGTGATCCAGGTGCCGGTTCGGCTCGACAGGAAGGGGATCGCCGGCGGACGCCTCTCGACCGCCGCGACGCACTCTTCATAGGTGTCGAGGATGGGGTCCATCATCGCCGAGTGGAAGGCGTGCGACGTCCGCAGGAGGCGGCCGGGCACGTCGGCGGCCTCGAGGCGCAGCAGCAGCGCCGCGATGTCGTCCGCGCCGCCGGAGACGACGCACTGCCGCGGCCCATTGACCGCCGCCAGGCTGCAGGCCGAACCGGCGAGAAAGCCCGCCAGCTCGCGCTCGCCGCAGCGCACGGCCATCATCTGGCCGGGCGGCAGGCTCTGCATGAGCTGCCCCCGCACGACGACGAGCGACAGCACTTCGGGAAGCGAGAAGACGCCGGCCAGGCAGGCCGCGACGTACTCCCCCAGGCTGTGGCCCAGGAGGGCTGCGGGGCGGACGCCCAGCGACTCCCAGAGGCGCGCGAGCGCGTACTCGACCGAAAACAGAAGGGGTTGCACCACCGCCGTCTGTTCGAGATCGACACCGGTGAGGTCGCGGAGGTCCCAGTCGGTGAAGGACAGCAGGGTCTCGGCGCATTCGTCGAAGGCGCGCCGGAAGCCGGAGAAGCCCGCCCGCAGGTCGCGCACCAGCCCGGGGGGCACCTGCGCGCCCTGCCCCGGGAAGACGAAGACGGGGACCGCCGTCTCCGCCTCATTGCGGGCGAAGGCGGGGAGGCCGGCCTTGGCCGCCAGCCCGGCGGCGGCGGAGGCGAGGCTGTCGCAGACCACGAAGGCGCGGTATTTCCAGGCGTTGCGCCCCACCTGAAGGGTGAAGGCGACGTCGTCGAGCTCCAGATCGGGACGCCGGCCGAGCTCCTCCGCCAGCTCGCGCATCATCTCCTGCACGGCGCTCGGGCTCTTCGCCGAGAGCGGAAGGATCTGCGCGCCCGCCGCCGCCGGCCGCGGCGCCGCGGCCGGCGCCTCTTCGACGACGGCGTGGGCGTTCGTCCCACCGACACCGAAGGAGCTGACCCCGGCGCGGCGCGGTACCCCGTCCGCCGGCCAGTCCGCCAGCTCGGAGGGCAGATAGAAAGGGCTGTCGGCGAAGTTGATCTTCCGGCTCGGCACTCTCGCATGCAGCGTCGGCGGCAGCTGGCGGTGCTTGAGCGCCTCGACGACTTTGATCAGGCCGGCGACTCCCGCCGCCGAATCCAGATGGCCGATGTTCGTCTTGATGCTGCCCAGGGCGCAGCGCGAGCCGTCCGGGCGCGGCCCTCCGAAAACCTTGCGCAGGGCGCCGACCTCGATCGGGTCCCCCAGGTTGGTGCCGGTGCCATGCGCTTCCAGGAGCTGGACCGAGCCGGGGCTCACCCCCGCCCGCTCCAGTGCCTCGGCCACCGCCGCGGCCTGGCCGTGCAGACTGGGGGCGCTGAAGCCGACCTTGAGGGAGCCGTCGTTGTTGATCGCCGTGCCTTTGATCACGGCGTGGATGGTGTCGCGGTCGCGCACGGCCGCGGCGAGCCGCTTCAACACGACGAGCCCCACCCCGTTGCCGAAGACGCAACCGTTCGCGTCGTCCGAAAACGCGCGGCACAGACCGTCCGGAGAGGTGATCTGCCCTTCGTGGTGGACGTAGCCCGACCGTTCGAGCGTGCTCACGAAGCTCACCCCGCCGGCCAGGGCGATCTCGCAGTCGCCGGCCAGGAGGCTCCGGCAGGCGGAATGCACCGCCACCAGCGCCGTCGAGCAGGCGGTGTTGACGTTGACGCTCGGCCCGGTCAGATTCAGCTTGTAGGAGAGGAGGGTCGCCGCATAGTCCTTCTCGTTGACGTTGAGGACGCTCATCAGGCCGAGCTTCTGGACGATCTCGGGGCGCACCAGGATGTGCTCCAGGAGGTAGCGGCTCGTCCCTTTGCCGACGTAGACGCCGATCCTCCCGGCGTGCGTCTCGTTCGCGTAGCCCGCCGCCTCCAGCGCCTCGACCGCACACTCGAGCAGGAAGCGCTGCTGCGGGTCCATGATCTCGGCCTCGCGCGGCGTGAAACCGAAGAACGCGGCGTCGAACCGCTCGAGGTCCTCCAGCACGAGGCCCGCCTTGACGTAGCCCGGATGCGCCAGTTCCTCCGGGCTCACTCCGGCCGCGAGGAGCTCGGTCTCGGTGAACGGGCGGATCGAGCAGCGGCCGGCCGCCACGTTCGCCCACAGCTCGCCGACGTTGCGGGCATCCGGAAAACGGCCGGCCAGGCCGATCACGGCGATGCCCGCATCCTCTTTTTCCGCCGCCGGCTCCGCGCGCACGGAGGAGGCCGCAGCGCTCCCCTCCCCTTTCGCACCGGGGCTCAGGTATTCGGCCAGGGAGCGCACGGTCGGATGGGCGAACAGCTCCGCGGTGGTCAGCGGCGGGTTGCGCAGCTGATTGATCCGGCGCAGCACCGCCGTCATCAGCAGGGAATCGCCGCCCACCTCGAAGAAGTTGTCGGAGACGCTCAGCGCCTCGACACCGAGCACTTCACACCAGATCCGCAGGATGCGGCCTTCGGTCTCGGTCTGCGGCAGGAGGACCCGGCGTTCCTCGACCGCCTGCGGCGCGACGGCGCTCGGCAACGCCCCCAGATCGACCTTGCCGTTGGCGGTGAGCGGCAGCTTCTCCAGCAAGACGTAGCGCTGTGGCACCATGTGCCCCGCCAGCCGCTCGCCCAGATAGGATTCCAGCTCCGCCGGCCGGAACCGCCGGACCCCTGAAGGGCCGCGGGCGGCGATCACGTGCTGCGGCATGGCCGCCAGCAGATCGGACAGCTCGGCGTCCACCGCCGTCCCGGACGACGGGAAGACCTGCACCTCCTCGAACCCGCTGCGCATCAACGCCCCGCTCCACGCCTCGGGACTGAGCAGAGGCACGTCCGTCGCCGCCCGCTCGTCACCGTAGGCGGAAACCGCTTCCAGAAACGAGATGGTCGACCACTGCCAGGGATTGCTGCGCGTCCCTTCCAGCATCAACAGGTAGCCGCCCGGCCGCAGGAGGCCGCGGAGACGGCCGAGCGCCGCGTCGACGGCGGTGGCGTTGTGCAGGACGTTGGCGGCCACGATCAGGTCGAAGCTGTGGGGCGGATGCCCCTGCTCCACCGCGGGCTTGTCGGCGTCGAAGATCGCATAGCGGACGAACGGATGGCGGGCGAACTTTTCCCGGGCCGTGTTGAGAAAGTAGCTCGACAGATCGGTGAACCAGTATTCGGTGCGCTCGGCCGGAAGCTCGGCGAGCACGGAGCCGGTCGAGCCGCCGGTTCCGGCACCGATCTCCAGGACCCGCAGCCTCCGGTCGTCCTCCCAGCCGTGCACCAGCGCCCGGGTGATCGCTCCCAGGGTTGCGTTGTGGTGGTGCGCGATCGGCGTCCTCTCATAGAGCGCCTCGGCGAGATGCCAGGAGCCGTCGGGAAACAGCAGCTCGAGGGGGGACACGCCGCCGCCGAACAGGGCGAGATGGTGGCGCAGGCAGCTCGCCGCATGCTCCAGAAACCCCCGCAGGCGCCCGTCGTGCGCCGACGACCTCGCAAGGCCGGCGAGCTGCTCCTCGAGGGGCTCGGCCGCCGCGACCCCGCCGGCCGCAGGTCGGTACCCTCCGCCGTCGGCGACCAGGTGGCCGTCGGCGCAGAGCACCCGGAGCCAGCGCTGCACGAGACGCCGGTACGCGGGCAGCACCCGCCCTCCCGCCACCAGGGCGTCCAGGTGCGCCGCCACGTCTCCGCCGTCGAGGACGCCCAGGCTCCCGAGGGTCTCGAACATGCCGCGCACGCCGGCCGCCTCGATCTTCTGCCAGAAGGCCCGGAAGGTTTCGAGCCCGGCCCGATCCGCGGCGCGGGCTTGCTCGCGCCCGGCTTCGCCGACTCCGGCGGCCACCTGCCGCGACCGGGTTGCGGACACTTCGCTCCACTCGAACAGGGCGCTCCCGGGGCTGTCCGCCGCGACGACGTAGGCCACCAGGGCGCCGCGGTCCTCCAGCTGGATCAGCCGGACCACGGCATCGCGGACATCGGGGTGCGTCTGGAGGCAGGCGGCGATCTCTCCCAGCTCCACGCGATGACCACGCAGCTTGACCTGCGAATCTTCCCGGCCCAGGAACTCGATGAGGCCGTCGCGGCGGAACCGCCCGAGGTCCCCGGTGAAATAGAGCGGCTCGCCGCTCTCGGGATGGGCGAAGAACTGCCGGGCGGTCCTCTCCGGATCCTTCCAGTAACCCAGCGCGACGCCGGTCCCCCCGATGTAGATGTCTCCGGTCACCAGGTCGGGGCACGGCTGCAGGCGATGGCCCAGCACGTACATGTGCTGATTGGGCAAGGCCTTGCCATAGGGGATGCTGTCCCAGTCCGCCGCGACCTGCTCGACCGGGTGGTAGATCGACCAGATCGAGCCCTCCGTCGCGCCGCCCAGGCTGATCACACGGGCTCCCGGGGCCAGCCGGCGGACGCGATCCGGCAGCGGCACCGGAATCCAGTCGCCGCTCAACAGGACGAGGCGCAGAGGGGCGAGCGTCTGACCCGGCGCGCCCTCCTCCAGGGCGGCGGTGAGCACGCCCATCAAGGGCGGAGCCGAGTTCCAGAGGGTCACGTGGAAGCGGTGGATGAGCTCCGTCCAGTGGCCCGGGTCCCGCGACAGCTCCGCGTCGGGGAGGACGACCCGGCCTCCCGCGGCGAGCAGTCCGAAAATGTCGTAGACGGACAGGTCGAACGTCAGGTCCGAGACGGCCAGGACGGCGTCCGACGCGCCGACGCCGAACAGGCGGTTGATGTGGAGGACCGTGTTCACCGCGCCGCGATGATCGATCATCACGCCTTTGGGCACGCCGGTGGAGCCCGAGGTGAAGATGACGTAGGCCAGGTCGGCGGGCGACTGCCGCAGCTCCGGGGGCGCCGTCAGGTCGGCGAGATCGCCGGGCGGGGTCACCGCGATCCGCTCGACGTCCGCCGGCCACCCGGCCTCGTCGTCCGGCGGCTCCTGGACGAGGGCGATCCGGGCCTCTCCCTGCTCCAGGAGCTGCCGGCGCCGCAACGCCGGCCAACGCGCGTCGATCGGCAGATAGGCGGCCCCGGCGAGGAGAATCCCCAGGACGGCCACCACCTGCTCCCACCCCTTGCGCATCACGACGGCCACCAGCTCGTTGGGGCGAACCCCGCGCGCGAGGAGTTGGCCGGCGAGCTGATGGCTGTGCGCCAACAGCTCCCCGTAGCACATCTCCCCCGTGCTCCAGGCCAGCGCGACGCGATCCGGCCGCTCCAGGGCGCGCGCGATGAACGGCGTGTGCAGGCAGCCCGGCATCTCCTCGGCCGCGGTGTCGCTCACCACCTCCCGGATCCGCCGCTGGCCGGCCGGCAGCGCCACCAGCTCGCGCAGCTCCCAGGTTTCCGGGCTCCGGGCGAGGGATTCGAGCAGCTCGCACTGGGCCGCGAACATGTCGTCGAGCACGCCGGGGAGGAAGATGTCCTCGACGGCGTCCCAGTTGATCACCAGATCGCCGTGGACCTCGAAGATCTGGTCGTCCAGGGTGACCTGCGGGGTCTGGCTGATCCCGTAGCCCAGGGGGCCGAACCGCTCCCAGCCGCCCGCGTCCTCGCCCCGCTTGCCGTCCAGCATGAGGGTGCTGGTGAACACCACCGGCAGGACGGCCCTTTGCTGCAAGCTCCGCCGCTTGACGAGCTCCCGCAGCACCTCGACCGCGCTGATCCGGCGATGCTCGAAGTCGCGCAGGAACCGTTCCTGGATGCGCGCGGCGCGCTCCAGGAACGTCTCCCCCAGGCGGCCGTCGACCTCCAGGACCAGCAGGTTGGTGAAGTCACCGACGACCCCTCCCACGTCCTCGTGGAGGGGGAGCCGATTGAACAGGGTCAGGTTGAGCGCATAGTGCGGGCTCTTCGCCCAACGGCTCAGCACCTCGGCGAACGCCGCCAGCAGCAGGCTCGACAGGGTCAGCCCCGACCGGCGGGCCCGCGCCTTGATCGCTTCCCAGCGCGTGGACGGCAGGCGGAATCGGCGCCGCTTGAACTCGTGCGTGCGTCCGCGCTCGATCTGACGGACCACCGGCAGCAGGGGGGCCGGCGGCAGGCTGTCGATCCGGTCCCACCAGTACTTCCTGGAGGTCTCGTAGATCGGAAGCTCCTGGAGCCGGGCCTCCGCCAGGACGTAGTCGCGGAAGCTCAGGCCGGGAGGCTTGAGCGGGACCTCCGGATCCTGGTACAGCCCATGCCACTGCTGGAAGATGATCGAGAGGCTCCAGGCGTCGACCACCAGGAAATCCCAGCTCACGCAGAGCCGTGAGTGGTTCTCGGCGAGCTGGATCAGCCGGATGTCGAAGAGAGGCCATTGGTCGCTGGCAAACTCCTGCTGGGCCAGCTCGGCCCGCACGCGGCCGAGCTCCGCCTCCCGCTGCTCCGGCTCGGTGCCGCACAGGTCGAGGACGCGGATGGCATACTCCGGAACGGTTTCGAGAATGCGCTGCAGGCCGTTGACGTCGATCACCGCGCGCAGCATGCCGTGGAGCTT
This sequence comes from Holophagales bacterium UBA5704, assembly GCA_002420005.1. GTDB lineage: Bacteria > Acidobacteriota > Thermoanaerobaculia > Multivoradales > UBA5704 > UBA5704. The sequence goes on from DIHE01000131.1 coordinate 17,928, forward strand.
CACGACCCGGCGAAACGCCGTTTCCAGGCGTTCCGGATCGAGCCTCTCGCACTCGAACTCGAAATAGACGTGGCTGGTGACCTCGCCGAGCTCGACGTGGCTGCCGCGCCCCACCCAGTAGGCATGCTGCACCGCGTTGAGCGGAAACGGCTCGTGGAGGTGCTCCGGATCCGCGACGATGACGGGCAGCTCGCCGTCCTCCTCGTCTGCGGGCCGCGGCGCCTGGAGCGCTTCGAGCAAGGCCTCCTTGTGGCGGCCGATCTCGCGCTGCAGCTCGGGGGTCAGGACGCCGGCCGGCGCGTTGACATGCAGCCGTCCGTCCCGGACCTCGATCTTGACGTGGAGCGACGACAGGGTGGCCAACAAGGTCTGCATCACGTTCTCCCAACAGCTGCGGGTTCAGCGGCCTCGAGCAGCGCACACCAGCCATCCACCAGCGGCGCGAGAAGAAAGCTGTGGTGCGTCCCCGCGACCCGCACCGTGCGCACCGGCCCGCGGGTGAGCCGCCGCCAGCCCCAGTCGCTCTCGCCCCGCGCGGGATGCGTCGAGAACTCGTCGACGACGTCGTTTTCGACGCGCACGACGGTCAGGCCGGCCGAGATCACCCCCGGCTCGTACCGGCTGCCCGCGGCGATCAGGTCGCGGAAGATCTGGAAATTGGCGAGCAGCGGCTCCAGGTCGAGATCCGTGCCCAGAATCTCCGCCGCCCGGCGCAGCTGCTCGCCGAGCGGCCGGCCGGTGAAGGTTTCTCCCTTCAGGCGCTCGACGGGCAGCCCGAGCGCGAGGTCGTCCAGGAACCAGAGAAGCAGGCGCTCGTCGCTCAGGTCGCCGTGCCGGACCGGCGCCGGACCGTCCAGGATGAACACCTGCGCCACCGGCTCGCCGGCGGCCTCGAGCTGCGCCGCCATCTCGAACGCGATCATCGCGCCGGAGGACCAGCCGCCGAGAGAGTAAGGGCCGCGCTCCTGGAGGGCGCAGAGCTCCTCGACGTAGCTCCCGGCCAGGGCGACGATGTCCCGGCGGCTCGCATCGTCGGCGGCCGTGGAGGCCTGGATGCCGTAGAGCGGCCGGTCGATCAGGCGCCCGAGGCGGGTGTAGGCCATCACCGATCCTCCGGCCGGATGCACCAGGAACAGCGGCTCCCCCGCGCCGCGCAGATCGATCGGCACGACGCGCCGCTCCCCCCCCGCGGGAGCGCCGCCGGCGATGCCCGCGGCGAGCTCGCGGATGGTCCGCGCCCGCCACAGGTCGCTCAAGGTGAAACGGGTGCCGAAATCTTCCTTGATCAGGGCGAAGATGCGGATCGCGTCGAAGGACTGCCCGCCCAGCTCGAAAAAGTCGTCGGTGACGCCGATCCCGGAGCGGCCCAGGATACGTTCCCAGATCGCCTGCAGCCGCAGCTCGACGGGGCCACCCGGCGCCACGTGCTCCCGCCTGGCCGCCCCGGCGGCCTCCTCTGCGAGCTGCAACCGCCCGAGGGCCTTGCGATCCACCTTGCCGTTCCCGGTGAGGGGAAGCTCTCCCAGGGTGCACCAGACCGACGGCACCATGTAGGCGGGAAGCCGGCTCTGGAGGTAGGCCTCCAGCTCGCGCGGGTCGACCGCCGCCGCGCCGGCCGCCACGACGTAGCCGGCCAGCCTGCGGTGGTCGGACCCGGGCACTTGCGCGACCGTCACCACCGCAGCCTGAACCGCCGGATGCTCCGCCAGCACCGATTCGATCTCGCCGAGCTCGATGCGGTGCCCCTGGATCTTCACCTGGAAGTCGAGGCGGCCCATCCACTCCAGGCACCCGCCGGGAAGGTAGCGCCCACGGTCGCCGGTGCGGTAGAGCCGCCCCCCGGTCTCTGCATCGGCGACGAAGCTGCGGCTCGTCTTCTCCGGGTCGTTCCAGTATCCCTGCGCCAGGCCGGCGCCGCGGATCGCCAGCTCGCCGGGGACCCAGACGGGGCAGGGGGAGCCGTTCCTGTCGATCACCTCCCAGGACTGGTTGGTCATGGGATAGCCATAGGGGATGGTGACCCAGTCCGGAGCCACCTCTTCGACCGGGAAGAGAATCGACCAGATGGACGCCTCGGTGGCGCCGCCGAGGCTCGTCACGCGAGCCGCCGGCGCCATCCGCCGGATCGCCGCCGGCAGGTCGAGCGGAATCTTGTCGCCACTGAGCAGCACGTGGCGCAAGGCGGGCAGCGTCACCCCCCGGCGCCCGGCCGCCTCCACCAGCAGGCTCATCAGCGCCGGCACGGAGCTCCACACGGTCACCCGTTCCCGCAGCATCAGGTCGAGCCAGTGCCCCGGGTCGAGGGCGGCCTCGGGGTCCGGATAGACCAGGCAGGCTCCCGCGGCGATGGCGCCGAAGATGTCGTACACCGAGAGGTCGAAGTTGAAGGCCGAGACGCCGAACAGCCGGTCGGACGGGCCGACCGCGAAGCGCTCGTTGACGTCGAGCACCGTGTTCACCGCTCCGCGGTGGTCGATCATCACGCCTTTCGGCCTCCCGGTGGAGCCCGAGGTGTAGATGACGTAGGCGAGATCGGTCGCCGTGGAGCCGGCCGGGAGGACGGTCCCGGTCGTTCCCGGGGAGGCGCCTGGCGCGACGACCACAGGGGTCACCTGATCCGGCCAGTCGATCGCCGCGGCGTACCGCTCCTGGGTGAGCGCCACCGAGGCCCCGACATCGCCGAGCAGCCAGGCGAGCCGTTCGCGCGGCAAGCGGGGATCGAGCGGCACGTAGGCCGCGCCCGCCTTGAGGACGGCCAGGACGGCGGCCAGGAGCTCCGCGCCGCGATCCATCACCACGGGTACCAGGACGCCACGCCCCACTCCCCGCAGCGCCAGCTCGGCCGCCAGCGCGGAGCTCCAGGCGTCGAGCTCCCCGTCGAGCAGCGAGACCCCGGAGGCCACCAGCACCGGGCGGTCTCCCCGCGCCGCCACCCGCTCGCAGAGCAGGCCGTGCAGGGATGCACCGGAGAGCGGACGGCCGGTCTTGTTGCATTCCCGCCGCTCCGCCAGGTCCTGCTCCCCCACCAGGCCGAAATCCCGCAGCTCCCAGGCCGCCGCGTCGCCGGCCAGCCGGACCAGCAGGCCCCGGAAGGCCGACCACATGGAGTCGATCACACCCGCAGGGAAGAACTCCTCCATCAGGTCCCAGACGTAGAAATAGCTGCCGTCCTCGAGCTCGAAAAACTGATGGTCGAGGACCGTCTGCGACGTTTCCAGGACGGAGAAATCCGGCTTCCGGTACTTCTTGATGAACAGCCCGCTGCCGACCACGAAGGGGCTGGGCGCGCTGCCGAAGGAGCCTTTCAGGCGGTTGAGCTCCTGCATGACGCGCATGCCGCCGATCTGGAGGTGCCGCACGTCCTGCAGGACCTGGTTCTGGAGCCGGCGGGTGTTCTCGGCGAACGTCGCGGCGGGGTCCAGCCGGATCTCCAGGGGATAGAGAGAGGCGAAGTTGCCGAGCATCCGGGCGAGATCCGGATGCAGCTCCGCCAGGCGCCGCGTCGCCATCTGGCTCAGGATGAAGTCATCCGAGTTGCTCCAGGTGGCGAGCACGCAGGCATAGGCGGCGATCACCGCGTTCGAAGGCGTCAGCCCGAGCGCACCCGCCCGCCCCTTGAAGGCCTCCCAGAGCTCCCGGTCGAGGCTCCCCATCCTGCGTTCGAGACGGGACCGGCAACGCCGGTCGATCCCCGCCTTGAGCGGCAGCTCCGGGGGCGGCGGCAGGCCCGCAAGCCGGGAGAACCAATACCGCTGCGCCTCCTCGCCCTCCGGCGAGGCGGCGAGACGCTCCAGCGCGAGCACGGCATCGCGGTAGGACAGCTCGAGAGGAGGCTCGTCGTCGCCCGGCTGGCGGTAGCAACGGTCGACCTCCGCCAGCAGCAGGTTGGCGCCGAAACCATCGATGAAATAGTTGTTGTGGTTGTAATGGATCCGCGTCCGCGGCCGGCCGTCCTCGGTCCACCGCGAGACCCGCAGGTCGATCCACGGCCAGGCGTCGAGACGCAGCTCCTGGCGCGCCATCTCCCGGCGTACCTGCAGCAGCCGGTCCGCGGCCTCCTCCGAGGGCAGATCCCGCCAGTCGTTCACCCGGCACTCGATCGTGGGGGCGCTCTCCAGCATCTGCAGCTCGAGACCGCCGGTGACCACGCACAGCTCGCGGCGATGGCGCCGCAGAGCCTGGTTCCATGCCGCTTCATAGGCCGCCACGTCGAGATCGGGCGGATCGAATTCGAAGTAGTAGTGCGGCCGTACGTGGAGCTCCATGTACGGGTCGTTCGCGAGGTAGAAGCCGAGCTGCAGATCGGCCAGCGGGAAAGGGATCCGATCCGCCGCCGGGTCCGCGGCGATCCGCGCCGGGCCGGAGGAGGCCTCGCCCGCTGCCTGCAGCCGGCGGAGAATCTCCTCCTTGCTCTCCAGGAGGCGGTCGCGCAACGCCGCGGTCAACACTCCTTTCGGAGCGTTGACCCTGAGCTGCCCCGCATCGATGGAGATCTTGACGCCAAGCTGCGCCAAGGTCTCCAACAACCCTGTCACCTGATCCATGGCCGGCCCCATCAGAAGACGAACGTCTCCGACTCCTCCTCCGCCGCGGGCCGGGCGGCGTTGGAGACGTGGCGGAGGAGCAGTTGCTCGTACAGCGCATCGACGATCCGATGGACCTTCTCCCCGATGATCCGCTGCACGGGGAGGTCCACGCCCAGCTCTTTGCGCAGGGCGTTGCGCAGGCTGTTGGAGGACAGCGAATCCATCCCGAACTCCCCGAGCAGGGAGTCGGAGAACGGCCGCGACCACGTTTCGAGGCTCGCCTCGGTCGCGCCCAGGATCTCGGCGACCCGCAGGCGGAGGTGGCCGAGCAGCTCGGCGACCGCGGTCTCCCGCGGCTGTCCCATCACCGCGTGCAAGGCGTCGGCCGCCGTGGCGGCGCCGCGCAGGGACCCGGCCGGCGAGCCGGCCGCCGCGGCCTGGAGGCTGATGCCGGTGAAGGCCCGCGGCCCGGCGGCCTTCAGATAGACGAGCTGCGGGTGCTCCCCCGCCAGCAGGGCGTCCAGGACCGGCATCGCCCCGGCCCCCTCGATCGAGGCGAGGCCTTTGCGTTCCATCAGCACCCGGTAGTGCTCGGAGGCCAGGGCGCCGACGCTCCAGTATCCCCAGTTGACCACCCGCACGCGCCCGGGCCAGGCCGCGCCCAGCCAGCGCGCGAACGCATCCTCGAAGGTGCAGCCGGCGCTGTAGTTGCTCTGCCCCGGCCACTTCGCGAAGGAGTTGATCGAGGAGAAGAACAAGGCGAAGTCAGGCGGATCCTCACCGAGCACCTGCGCCAGGCGGACCGCGACGTCGACCTTGGCGGCGAGCCCCGCGCGGAATTCCTCCTCGGTCATGTTGGCGAGCAGGTGGTCCCGCACCACCATGGCGGCATGGATCACGCCGTCGATGCGTCCGTGGTCGCGGCGGATCGCGGCACAGGCCTCCGCGAGCCGGCCGCGATCCGTGGCATCGGCGCAGAGGTAGACCGGCGCCGGGCCGATCCCGGCCAGCCGGTCGATCCGGGCCTGGATCTCCGCGTTCTTCGGCCGCCGGCCGATCCAGACGATCTGCGCCGGCAGGCGCCGCAGCAAGGCCTCGCTCCACACCTCGCCGATCCCCCCGGCGCCTCCGATCACGAGGTAGACCCCGCCCGGTCGGTACGGCGCCGGCCCCGCGGCCGCCGGGCGGCAGGGCGCGAGCTGCTGCCGCAGCCAACGGCCGCCGCGCCAGGCCCAGGCGTTTCCGTGCGGATCGGGGGGGAGCGACGGCAGGTCCCCCCAGGGGCCCACTCCCTCCGCCGGCAGGTCGACCAGCCGCACCTGCCAGGCGGGCTGTTCCTTGGCCAGCGAGCCGATCAGGCCGTGCACCCCGGCGTGCGCGGGAGGAGACGCCGCGTCGACGGGCTGCGCTCCGGCCGTGATCACCGTCCAGGCCAGAGGCCGGTCGCCATACCCGGCGGCCAGGAGCGCCTTGATCAGGCGGAAGCCGAAGAGCACGCCGTCCTCTTGGTCGGCGAGGAGCGCGTCGCGCTCCAACCCTTCCGGACGAGGCGGCGGGAGGATCCAGACGAGTTGGCCGATCTCCCCCCAGGCGGCGATCGCGGCGCCCCAGGCACCGATCTCCTCCGCGGGCTGCAGCTCCAGGGGCCGCGCCGCCGGAAAGTGCTCGCAGAGGGCCGCCCGCTGGGCGTCCGTGCCGCCGAGGAGCGCCACCCCCCCCGCCAGCGGCGCCGCGGAGGCGCCCGCCCCGACGGCCTCCACCGGCACCCAGACGGGCTCCAGCAGCATCTCGTCCCGGCGCGCCGGCTCCGCGGCGAGGGCGAAGGGCTGCAGCACCCGCGTCGTCCAGCCCCGCAACCGGGCACACAGGCGGCCGGTCTCGTCGCACAGATCGATGTCGAAGGTGCCGGTCTCGCCGCCGTCCGGCGCTCCGGCGATCCGCCGGATCACGGCCCACGGCAGCGCCGGGCAGGGGTGGAGGATCTCGGCGCTCTGCAGCTCGAACGGCAGGGCGGGCGCCACCGCATCGCCCTCGCTGCGCCGGGCGGCGAGCGCGAAGCCGATGGTCGCCTGGACCGCCGCATCGGCCACGGCCGGATGCAGGACGGGAGCGCCCGGCACCGCGGCGAGCGCCGGCGGCAGGACGAGCCGCGCCACGATCTCATCCCCGCCGACATGGAGCTCCGCGATGCCGCGATGCGCCGGCCCATAGTCATAGCCCATGGCGGCGAAGGCTCGATAGCACTCCTCGCCGGCATAGCGCGCCCGGGTGCAGCGGGCGCGCAGGGCGTCCAGCTCGACGGCCGGCACCGCGGCGGCCTCCTGCAATCCCACCCGCCCCTGGCCGTGAAAGACGGCGCCGGCCCCCGATCCGCTGGCCACCTCGAAGCCGAACCCACCGTCGCCCTCGGGTGTCAGGCGCAGGTGGACCTGCACAGGGAGGTCGTCGACGTAGAGCGGCCGGACCCAGGCGACGCTCTTCAGCCAGGCGCGGCCTCCTCGCCCGGACAGCCGCTCTGCGCCCGCGCGCGCCAGCTCGAGGTACACCACGGCCGGCAAAAGCTTACGGCCCCCGATCACGTGATCGGCGAGGAAGAATTCGTCCCCGCGCAAGGACAGGGTGAAATGTCCCGCGTCTCCGGGGTCCTGCACCGGCTCCGGCAGCCCCGGGGGCATCCGCACCTCCGGCGGCGGGCTGCGGCGGTCGCGCACCCAATATCGCTCGCGGGCGAAGGGATAGACCGGCAGGCGCAGCCGCCTTGGCCGGCCCTGCGGAGCGAGGCGCGTCCAATCGACCGCGGCCCCCCGGCTCCAGGAAGAGGCCAGGCGTTCCAGGCCGCCGTCGGCCGCGACC
>DIHE01000156.1:0-103634 GCA_002420005.1 Holophagales bacterium UBA5704
ATCCCGGTGGCGGATGTCCCCGCCCCGGAGCTGCCCGCACCGGTCGCGCTCGCAGTGGCGCCCTACCTGATGGAAGAGAGGCGCGCAGGGGCCGGCACCCTGTCCGCCGCGCAAGCGAGCCGGGAGGCCGCGGACGCGGTGAACGAGCTGCGCCTCCTGCCCTTCGTGAGGAGATACCCGCTGATCGAGGCCGCGAGCCTGGACCGGACGCGCCGGGATGCGCTCGCCGCCGAGATCATCCGGGTCGCCAAAGAGACGGAGAGGATGGGCGAGGCCGAGACCGCGGAATGGTGGGCACTGGCCGGCTTTGTGACGAGCCGGTGAGCGCCCGGGTCGAACCCGACCGCGGACAGGTTGAACCCGGACGCGGATGTTTTAGGGAGTACAGCGTCCGGGTTGAAGACGGACGCGGACAGGTTGCACCCGACCACGGACAGGTTCGACCCGGACGCGGATGTTTTAAGAAGTACAGCGTCCGGGTTGACGACGGACGCGGACAGGTTGCACCCGACCACGGACAGGTTCGACCCGGACGCGGATGTTTTAAGAAGTGCAGCGTCCGGGTTGAAGACGGACGCGGACAAGTTGAACCCGACCACGGACAGGTTGAACCCGGACGCGGATGTTTTAAGAAGTGCAGCGTCCGGGTTGAAGACGGACGCGGACAGGTTGAACCCGACCACGGACAGGTTCGACCCGGACGCGGATGTTTTAAGAAGTACAGCGTCCGGGTTGACGACGGACGCGGACAGGTTGAGCCCGGACGCGGTCGGGTTGACGGTGGGCGCGTCAGACGCCGCGTGAGGTCAGTACGATCTTCACCGTGCGCAGAAGGATGGAGAGGTCGAGCCAGAGGCTCCAGTTGGCGAGGTAGGCGAGCTCGTAGCGCAGCTTGTTGCGCGGTGTGGAGTGATAGTCGCCGTTGACCTGGGCGAGGCCGGTGAGCCCGGGTGGCAGGGAGAACCGTTCGGCATAGCCGGGCACCTCCTGGAGGTATTGCTGCACGAAACCGGGCCGTTCCGGGCGCGGACCGACCAGGCTCATCGAGCCTTCCAGCACGTTCCAGAGCTGCGGGATCTCGTCGAGCCGGTAGCGGCGCAAGAAGGCGCCCACCGGGGTGAGCCGCGCGTCGCCCGGCTGGGCCAGGACCTCGACGGCGCCGGCTTCGGCGTCCACCTGCATGGTGCGCAGCTTGTACAAGGTGAACGGCCGCCGGCCGCGGCCGATCCGCACCTGGGTGTAGAGCACCGGTCCCGGCGAGGTCAGGCGCACCGAGAGGGCGGCGAGACCGAGCACCGGCAGGGAGAGGAGCAGGAGGACCGCGCCGCCGGTGACGTCGAGCAGGCGTTTCAGGGGGCGGTTGATCCGCCATTCCGATTCGCGCACCACCTCGATCAGCGGCAGGTCGTGCACCCAGCGGTAGCGCATGCGGCCGATCAGGCTCTCGTACGGGCCGGGGAGGAGGAGCACGTTGGTGTGGTCCGGCCGGGTGCCGGCGAGCCCGTCGAGCAGGCGGGTCTGCCAGGACTCCTGACTGTCGGCGAGGATCAGGTCGTCGAAGACGCCGTTCGCCAGCAGGTGCGGCAGGTCCTGGAGCGATCCCAGGCAGGGTCCGAGGACCGGATCGGGAGCCCTCTCCATGAAGGCCGGTTCCTGCGGGAGAGGGACGTAGCCGGCCACGCGCAGGCCGTGCCAGGCGTGGGAGCGCAGCGCCTCGGCGATCTCGCGGGCCGCCTCGCCGCCGCCCACCAGGGCCACCCGCCGCTCCCGGCGGCGCACGGTGCGGTCGAACGCCAGCCGGCCCGCGCACAACAGGGCGAGGTTGAGCAGCAGGTAGAGCAGCAGCACCGAGCGCGGGAACGAGCGGGCGAAGAGGAAGTAGAAGCTCATCAACGCCACGGTCTGCGCCACCGTGGCGGCGGCCAGCCGGCGGACGACCTCGGCGGCAAGGCGCGGGCGCGGTGGATCATAGAAGCCGAAGAAGTAGAGCGCCGCGACCTGGAGGAGCAGCACCGGAATCCAGTCGCGGGCCAGGAAGTCCAGGCGGTCGGGGGGGAGCAGCCGCTCGGTGAACGGGACCGGCAGGTGGATGCGGAGCAGGAAGGCTCCGGTCAGCGCGGTCCAGGCCGCGGCGAGGTCGGCGCAGAGGCGCAGCAGAAAGCGGGGTCCCTGTTCCCGCCGCCAAGGGCTCATGCACAGCACTCTATCTGAATCGGGAATCCCGGCGGGCGCAGGCGGGCCGGCCCTTGACCCGGCTTTCCCGGCGGGGATACGCTGCCGTGCACCAGGAGGGACCATGCGCAAAGCCACCATCTTCGGTACCGCCGTCCTGCTCGCGCTCGCCGTCTCGCTCGCCTCCGCCCGCGCCGAGGAGCCGCGCAGCCTGCGTTTCGAGAAGACCATCAACTACAAGCTGGACAAGCTCATCGACCTGAACGCCACCGTCGGGCCGGTGCACATCGCCAAGGTCGAGCTGTCGCAACCGTCCGGGGCGGCCTCGCTCGCGGATCGCCTGCGCGGCGCCACCCTGTCCGAGACCGAATCCGTCGTGCGTGCCACCTTCGACGCCGAGAACCCCGAAGAGGACGAGTGGGTGGTCACTTTCACCCTCGACTTCCTGGACAGCCGGGGCAAGCTGATCGACCGCGCCGTCGGCAAGGAAGGGCTCGAAGGGGAGTCCAAGGTCGTCAAGGTGGACCACGCGATCCTGACCTACGTGCTGCCGTCCATCGATCGCGTCGAGATCAAGCTGGAAGCGCGGCTCGATTGAAGCCCTCCGGCAGACCCCAGTCATGAAAGTCACCGAGCACCTCGCCCGGGCCGATCGGCCGCTGGTCAGCTTCGAGATCATCCCGCCGCTGCGCGGCGGAGACGTCAAGGGCCTGCTCGGGCTGATCGACGAGCTGGCCAGGTTCCGGCCGCCGTTCATCGACATCACCAGCCACGCCGCCGAGGTCATCTACGAAGAGACCTCCCAGGGCCTGCAGCGCCGGGTCAAGCGCAAGCGCCCGGGCACCCTGGGTGTCTGCGCCCTGCTGCAGAACAAGTACCAGATCGACGCCGTGCCCCACATCCTCTGCCGCGGCTTCACCCGCGAGGAGACCGAGGACTTCCTGATCGAGCTCAAGTACCTGGGCATCGACAACGTCCTCGCCGTGCGCGGCGATGACAGCGGATACCAGAAGCCGCTCCAGCATGGGCGCAGCGCCAATTCCTACGCCTCCGACCTGGTGGCGCAGATCGATGCGATGAACCATGGGCGGTACCTGGAGGAGGAGCTTCTCGACGCCCAGCCGTCCAGCTTCTGCATCGGCGTCGGCGGCTACCCCGAGAAGCACTTCGAGGCGGCGAACCTGAAGCTCGACGTGCGCCACACGAAGGAGAAGATCGACGCCGGGGCCCACTACGTGGTGACCCAGATGTTCTTCCACAACGAGCACTACTTCCGCTACGTCGACGCCTGCCGCGAGCAGGGGATCACGGTGCCGATCATCCCCGGCCTCAAGATCCTCACCTCCGCCAAGCAGCTCACCACGATCCCACGCAACTTCTACGTCGAAATCCCGGACGGCCTGGCCGACGAGATCCTCGCCGCCAAACCCGAGCACATCGCCGACATCGGCGTCGAGTGGACCTTGCGCCAGTGCGAGGAGCTGCTCGCCCGCGGCGTGCCGGCGCTCCACTTCTACGTCATGCAGAGCGCCAACGCGGTCAAGAAGCTGATCGGGCGGTTGCAGGTCTGAGGGAATCGCGCTATCCTCCGCCCTGCATTACGAGGGCCCGGCAAGAGCCGGGCACGGCAACCTGGGACGGACACCCAAGGTGCCCTCTCGCTGACGCGAGGATGCGGCCCCCTCCGCACAGACAAGGAGGCGGCAACGAACTGTCCGGTGGGAAGAAACCCGCTCTCGTGATGCTGACGAGGCGGGTTTTTTCTTTTTGCCTCAGGGAGAACCGCTGGTGACCGACATTCTCTTCGACGTTCCTGTTCCGCCCCGGCCCGCCGACCTCGACGCGCGGACGGCCGCCCTGCATTCCGCCCTCGCAGCGCGCATCCTGGTGCTCGACGGCGCCACCGGCACCGCCCTTCAGGGTGTCCACCTGACCGCCGAGGACTTCGGCGGCCCCGATCTCGAAGGCTGCAATGAAAACCTCTGCGCCATCCGGCCGGACGTGGTCGACGGCGTCCATGAGGGCTATCTGCGGGCCGGTTGCGACATCGTGGAGACCAACTCGTTCGGCGGCACGCCGCTGGTCCTCGGCGAGTACGGGCTCGCCGACCGGGCCTATGAGCTGAACGCCGCCTCCGCCCGCATCGCCCGCGTGGCCTGTGCCCGCCATGACACGCCGGAGCGGACCCGTTTCGTCTGCGGCTCGATGGGACCGACCACCAAGGCGATCTCGGTGACCGGCGGCATCACGTTCGAGGCGCTCATCGAGCACTTCCGCGTCCAGGCCCTCGGCCTGATGGCGGGCGGCGCCGACTACCTGCTGCTGGAAACCGCACAGGACACGCGCAACGTCAAGGCCGGCCTGATCGGCATCGAGCAGGCGTTCGCGCAGGCGGGATGGAAGATCCCGGTCGCCGTCTCGGTCACCATCGAGACCACCGGCACCATGCTCGGCGGCCAGGATGCCGAGGCGCTCGCCGTCTCCCTCTTGCACGCCGATCTCCTCTACGTCGGCCTGAACTGCGCCACCGGGCCGGACCTGATGGCCGACCACCTGCGCACCCTCTCGGAGATCTGCCGCACCCGCGTGGCCTGCGTCCCCAATGCCGGGCTGCCGGACGAAGAGGGCCGCTACACGGAAGGCCCGGACGTCTTCCGCCGCGTCTTCACGCGCTTCCTCGACGCCGGCTGGGTGAACCTGGTGGGCGGCTGTTGCGGCACCACGGCTGCCCACGTCACCGCCCTGGCCGAGCTGGTCGCGGGTCGCGCGCCGCGGCGCATCCCCCACCACCGCCGCTGTCTCGTCTCCGGCCTGGAGGCGGTGGAGCTGGCGGAGGACAACCGGCCGCTCCTGGTCGGCGAGCGCACCAACGTCCTGGGCAGCCGCAAATTCAAGAACCTCATCGCCGACCGCGCGTTCGAGGCCGCCGCCGAGGTCGGCCGCGCCCAGGTGCGCGCGCAGGCGCAGATCCTCGACGTCTGCCTGCAGGACCCGGATCGCGACGAGCTGGCGGACGTCGAAGGTTTCCTCGACCGCCTGATCCGCATGGTCAAGGTGCCGCTGATGATCGACTCGACCGACGCGGCGGTGATGGAGCGCGCCCTCACCTACTGCCAGGGCAAGGCCGTGCTCAACTCGATCAACCTGGAAGACGGCCGGCACCGCTTCGAGAAGGTCGTGCCGCTCGCCAGGCGCTACGGCGCGGCGCTCGTCGTCGGGCTGATCGACGAGAAGGGGATGGCGGTGACCCTGGAGCGCAAGCTGGAGGTGGCGCGCCGCAGCTATCAGATCCTGGTCGAGGAGATGGGCGTGGCGCCCGAGGACATCTGGTGGGACGCCCTCGTCTTCCCCTGCGGCACCGGCGACGCCGCCTACCTCGGCTCGGCGGCACAGACGATCGAAGGCGTGCGCGGCGTCAAGGAGCTGTTCCCGGACACCAAGACGATCCTCGGAGTCTCCAACGTCAGCTTCGGCCTGCCCAACGCCGGCCGCGAGGTCCTGAACTCGGTCTTCCTCTTCCATTGCACCAAGGCGGGGCTCGACGCCGCCATCGTCAACACCGAGAAGCTGGCGCGCTACGCGGACATACCGGCGGAAGAGCGCGAGCTGGCCGAGGCTCTCCTCTATCTGCCGGTGGGCGATGTGGAGAGCGGCAACAAGGCCGTCGAGGCGTTCACCGCCTTCTTCCGCGGACGCACCTCCGCGGCCGGCGCGAAGCCGCGCGCCGAGCTGCCGCTGGAGGAGCGCATCGCCCGCGCGGTGATCGAGGGCAGCAAGGAGGGTCTCGAAGCCGATCTCGCCGCGGCCCTCGTCGATCCGCGCTGGCCGGCGCCGCTCGACATCATCAACGGCCCGCTGATGGCCGGCATGGGCGAGGTCGGCCGGCTGTTCAACGACAACCAGCTCATCGTGGCCGAGGTGCTGCAGAGCGCCGAGGTGATGAAGGCGGCGGTGTCCTTCCTGGAGCCGCACATGGAGAAGGCCGGCGACGCCGGCCGCGGCAAGGTCCTGCTCGCCACGGTCAAGGGGGACGTCCATGACATCGGCAAGAACCTGGTGGACATCATCCTGTCGAACAACGGATTCACCGTGGTGAACCTGGGCATCAAGGTGCCCTCGGAGCAGCTCATCCAGGCGGTGCGCGAGCACCATCCGGACGTCATCGGCCTCTCCGGCCTGCTGGTGAAGAGCGCGCAGCAGATGGTGCTCACCGCGGAGGACCTGGCGGCGGAAGGGATCGACGTCCCTCTGGTGGTGGGCGGCGCCGCGCTCACCCGCCGCTTCACCCACCGCAAGATCGCGCCGGCCTACGGCGGCGGCCTCTGCACCTACGCCCGCGACGCGATGCACGGCCTCAGCCTGGTGGAGCGCCTGCTCGATCCCTCGACGCGCCCGGAGCTGGAGCGCGAGGTCGCCGCGCTCGCCGCCAACGACAACGCGGACGCCGCCGTGGTGGCGGGGGAACCCTCCGAAGCCGCGGCCCCGGTGATCGAGGTGATCCGCCGCGACATCCCGGTGCCGGTGCCGCCGGACGTGGCCCGCCACGTGGAGACGCTGGATCTCGACGACGTCTGGCGCTACCTGAGCCCGCAGATGCTCTACGGCAAGCACCTGGGCCTCAAGGGCTCGGTGCGCAAGCTGCGCGAGGAAGGCGACGCCAAGCTCGCCAAGCTGGAGGCGGTGATCGGGGAGCTGCAGGACCTGGGGCGGCAGGGGGCGATCCAGGCGCGGGCGGTGTGGCGCTTCTTCCCCGCACGCTCGGAAGGCGACCGCCTGACCCTGCTCGATCCCGCCACCGGCCGGCCCGCGGCGGCCTGGACCTTCCCGCGCCAGACCCGCAACGGCGGCCTCTGCCTCGCCGACTACGTGCTGCCGGACGATCACGTGGCGCTCTTCGTGACCACCGCGGGAGCGGGCGTGCGCGAGCGCGTGGAGGCCTGGAAGAGCCAGGGCGAATATCTGAAGAGCCACGCCTTCGCCGCCCTCGCCCTGGAGACCGCCGAAGCCGCCGCCGAGTGTCTCCACGCCCGCCTGCGCACCGCCTGGGGCTTCCCCGATCCGGCGGACCTGTCGATGGAAGACCAGCTCTCCGCCCGCTACCGCGGCAAGCGCTACAGCTTCGGCTACCCCGCCTGCCCGGACCTCGCCTTCCAGCGCGAGCTGTTCAGCGCCCTCCAGCCGGAAGAGATCGGCGTCCACCTGACCGAGGGCGACATGATGGACCCCGAAGCGAGCGTCTCGGCGCTGGTGTTCCACCACCCGGACGCGCGGTATTTCGGGGTGTAAGGCGCCGTTTGTGGGGTAGACTCGCGGTATTGGAGATCGTTCTGCGATGAACGTCGGCAGCCTGTTGGGAGTTGGCATCTATAGCGTCCCGGAAGCAGCCCGGTTGACGGGAGTGTCTGCGGGCTCGATCCGGCGCTGGCTGTGGGGGTACCGCCATCGCTCCGGCGACGGTGCGCCCGTCCATTCCGCCCCGCTCTGGGACCCCCAGATTCCGGTCATCGACCATACGAAATCCCTCGGCTTCCGCGACCTGATCGAGCTTCAGTTCGTCGACCACTTCAAGAAGAGCGGCCTCAGCCTGCGGGCGATCCGCAGCATCATCGGAGCGGCCACCGAGCTGGTCGAGGCGTCGTATCCACTGTCCACGGTCAAGTTCAAGACGGACGGCAAGAGGGTGCTGGCCGAGGTGCTGGAGGCCGAGGAACGCCGCCTGGCCTTCGACCTGCGAACCGGCCAGCTTCTGTTCCCCTTCTATTGGGACCAGCTCTACGACGCGCTGGAATACTCGACCTATGAGGAGCTTCTGCGCTGGTGGCCGCTGGGGAAGGACCGCCGGGTCCTGGTCGATCCGAAGCGCAACTTCGGCCAGCCGATCACCCCGGAGGGAGTCCCCACCCATGTGCTGGCAAGCGCCTTCCATGCCGAGGGCAGTGTCGAGAGCGTGGTCTCCTGGTACAAGGTCGAGCCTGACTCCGTGCGGGATGCCGTCGACTTCGAGCTGCAACTTCAGGCGGCGTGAAATTCTTCTTCGACAACTGCATCGCCTGGCGGTTGGCCGACGCTCTGGCGACCCTCCTGGAGAACGACGGTTTCGAGATCGTCGCGCTCCGCAGCAAGTTTGCCGAAGATACCCCCGATGAAGTCTGGATGCCTGCCCTCGGGCGTGAGGGCGGCTGGGTCGTCATCTCGGGGGACGTCCGGATCATAACGAACAAGGCCCGGCGAGCCGTGTGGGCCGCCTCGAAGCTGACGACCTTCTTCCTGCACAGCTCGTGGATGGGCAAGTCGTTCACCGAGCGGCAGAAGGCGGCACGCTTTCTGGAGCGCTGGGACGACCTCGTCGAGAAGGCCTCGCAGGCACCCCAGGGGACGGCGTTCTACCTGCCGTTCAAGGGGAAGATCGACCGCGCGCTTTAGATCTCAGGGGTCTCTTTCGGCGCCACCGCACACACCAGAGCAGGCCTCTACGACTCCGTGGAACGGCGAAGCTTCATCGCCTCGCGGCTCAGCTCTTCGATCCCGGCATCCGGCCAAAGACCCGCCTGCCATTTCGTATAGTCGAACGTAGCCGCATGACGGGAGCCTACCAGGTCAACAAATCTGTGGTCAACAAATTTGTAGACCGCAGATCTGTGGTCGGGCGGAGGCCCGGCTCGTCCAGAGGTCCGGCCGTCCCGACCACCGCCCGCCCTACAATATCGGGACCCCCTCTTGCGTCTATACCCTTGGATGAGAGACGCAGCGAGCCTCGAGCACATGCCCATCGAACAAGACCGGCGAATCTCCACCGTGGTCCAGCGGGAGCAGGTCCGGCTGTGGAGCTTCATCCGCCGGCGCGTGCCGGACCCGCGCGACGCCGAGGACGTTCTGCAGGAGGTCTTCTCCGAGCTGGTGGAGGCGAACCGCCTGTTGATGCCGATCGAGCACGTCACCGCCTGGTTGTTCCGCGTGGCGCGCAATCGCATCACCGACCTTTTCCGCAAGAAGGTGCCGGAGAGCTTCGGCGAGACCGCTTTCGCGGACGAGGACGGTGAGCAGCTGCGGCTGGAAGACCTGTTGCCTTCGCCCGATGCCGGCCCGGAAGCCCTGTATGCCCGCGGCCTGCTGCTCGCCGAGCTGGAGCTCGCGGTGGGCGAGCTGCCGGCGGAACAGCGCGAGGTGTTCATCGCCCACGAGCTCGAAGGGAAGAGCTTCAAGGCGATGGCTGCCGAGACGGGTGTGAGCGTCAACACGCTGCTCTCGCGGAAGCGCTACGCGGTGCTCCACCTGCGCGAGCGGCTGCAAGACGTCTACGACGAATTCACGAAAGCGTGAGGAGATCGATGATGAGACCGAACGTGACGAGACTGGTGCTGAGCACGCCGCTGGCCATCCTGGGCCTGCTGCTGCTCATGGCCCTGGGCGGCGGAATCGTGTTTTTTCTGTGGAACTGGCTGCTGCCGACGCTCTTCGGCTGGCCCGAAATCACCTTCTGGCAAGCACTCGGCCTTCTGATGCTCTGCCGCATCCTCTTCGGCGGGTTGGGGCTGCGCGGTGGCCCGGGTTCTCGGTTCCGCCGTCACTGGGTCGGGCAATTCGATCCTTTGACGCAGGAGGAGCGCGAGCGGATCCGCCAACACATCCGCGATCGTCTGGGTTTCGACCTCGGGGTCGGCGAGAGCCGCTCCAAATCCGAGTAAATCCTCTTTCGACTTGCGCTTCCCGTTTCCCTCAACCCCTTCACCCCCCCCGGCCGCCCCACCCGCAAGAACCCGAACCCTTGCACCCCCGGCGGCCGGGTCTGAATCGGCGTCTGGGCGCCGTCGGTCAGCTCGTGGACCCGCTTGGTCAGGTAGCTGTCCAGCTCCGTGATGGTGATCTCGCCGTTGCGGTCGCCCTGGGCGTCGGCGGCGACGGCCTTCCCGGCCGGATCGAGCTCGGCTTCGCGGAGGATGATCTGCTTCAGCCAGGTGGGCCGTTCGGCAGAGCGACCGGGCGGCGCCGAGCCGTCCAGGGGATGGAGAGAGAAGACCAGAGACAGCTTGGTGGGGCTCGGAGCCTTGAGGCGGATCAGCCCCGAGGCCGGGACCCGCACGGTCGTCTGCGCCTGCGTGGGCTCGCCCGCGGCCCGCAGCGGCCACAGCCAAGGAGGACCCACGTCGCCGGTCGACAAGAGAGCGGCAGAGACGAGAGGATTGTACTGAAGATCACGCCCAAGGTGGGGGCCAACCGCGTCACCTGCGCCGTGGCGTAGATCCTCCGCGCCGCGGCGCAGGCCACCTTTTCCCGGCAGCGTTCACCTGCGCCATGGCGCGAACAGAGTGCGCCACGGCGTAGATATCTTCCGCGGTGGCGCAGGACATGCACGCCGCGGCGTAAGCCTTCGGCGCCGCGGCGCAAGCCGTCTGGCCCCGGCTACGCCCATCTGCGCCGTGGCGTGAGCAACCTGCGCCGCGGCGCGAGAGGTCCACGCCGCGGCGTGGGGCCTCTGCTCCTTGGTGGGAACCGGCTCGGTCACGGCTGAGGAGACTCACGCCGAGTCGGCGGTCGCCAACGAGCTCAATGCTGGAAGACGTCTTCCAGTTGTTCCGCAGTGAGCACGCGCTCGCCCCAGGCGAGCAGCCTCTCCGCATCCGCGCCCGCGACCTTCTGGCGGGTTCTGGGATCCAGCTGGCCGAACTTCCGTTCCAGCTGACGCAACAGAAGAAGGGCTTCGCCATTTTGGAGTCCCTTTTGGAGTCCCTTCTGAAGCCCTTCCTGGCGGCCTTCCCGGACACCCACCCGGCGGCCTTCTTTCAATCCGACAAGGCGGCCTTCCTCGCGCAGCTCACGGTTCCACTCTTCAACTCTCTTTTCCAACATGGCTCTGAAATCCTCCAGCCCAACGGCTCTCGGGATCGACGGCTTCCGTCCGCTGCGCGGCAACAGGACGTGATCGAACCACACCAGCACAGCCCGCCGGAGCGGGCCATCCTCCTCGCCGCTCAGCAGCGGAACCAGCCGATCCGCCCCTCCCACGATGCCCTCTGGCGACGCCGGCGCCTTTTTACTACATGCCGGCAGAAATGATACTGCAAGAAGAGCCGTTCTCCCCAGAGCACCCGGCGCTCGTTGTAGACGGCCGCACGGGCCGCCCTTCAGGAGGCTCACGTGAAGCCGGTTACCTCCCTGAGCCCGCATCCAATCCGTGTAAATCCTCTTTCGACTTGAGCTTCCCGGTTCCGGTCCCTATCCTTGGGGGGTGGAGGGACGAGGGATGGCGCCACGCGAGCCCTTTGAGGAGAAGTATCAGATCCTGGAGAAGTTGGGCCAGGGGGGGATGGGAGCGGTCTACAAGGTCCGGCACCGGTTGTTGGATGAGCTGCGCGTGATCAAGGTGATCCGCTCGGTCCAGGAGCCGACGCCGGAGGCGGAGGAGCGCTTTCTGCGCGAGGCGCGCACGGCGTGCCGGCTGCGCCATCCCAATGTGGCTCTCCTCCACGACTTCGCCCTCGGCGAGGACGGCCGCGCCTACATCGTCCTGGAGCTGATCGAAGGGGCGACGCTGCGCCAGCTCATCGCGAGCCGGGGCACGCTGCCGCTCTCCCTGGCGCTGGAGATCGGGCGCCAGGCGGCGGCGGCCCTCCAGTACCTGCACCGCCAGCGCATCGTCCACCGCGACATCTCGCCGGGGAATCTGATGCTCACCCGCGATTTCGAGGGCCGGCCGCTGGTCAAGCTGATCGATCTCGGGCTGGCCCGCAGTCTGGAGCAGGAGGTCGACAGTCTCACCCGCGGGGTGTTCGTCGGCAAGGTCCGCTATGCCTCGCCGGAGCAGTTCG
The DNA here is from genome assembly GCA_002420005.1 of Holophagales bacterium UBA5704. Classification (GTDB taxonomy): domain Bacteria; phylum Acidobacteriota; class Thermoanaerobaculia; order Multivoradales; family UBA5704; genus UBA5704. Next base: position 11,979 of record DIHE01000156.1, read on the forward strand.
ACGAGGGGCCGATCGACGAGCGCAGCGACCTGTATTCGCTCGGCGTCGTCCTCTATGAGCTGGTGACCGGCCACTGCCCCATCGCCGGGCACGACGCCAAGACCTGGATGGCGTCGCACCTGTTCCGGCCGCCGCTCGATTTCGCCGAGACCGATCCCGACGGGGAGGTGCCGGAGGACCTGCGCGCGCTCATCCTGCGCCTGCTCGCCAAGAATCCCGAGGAGCGCTTCGCGCAGGCGGAGGACCTGGGCCAGGCGTTGCGCGAGGTGCAGGAGCGGTTTCCCTTGCAAGGAGACGAGTTGGCCGCGGTGTTCCGCGACCGTCCGGCGGCTCCGGCGCTGCTGGACGAGGAGCCTTCCTCGTCCGCAGGGCCGCCGGCCGAGGAGTCGTCCGCCTCGCTCCAGCTCCGCCGGCCGCGCCGGCCACTGGAGGAATCGGTCTCCCTCCCGCTGGGCCGGGGCGGAGCGGGCGCCTCGCGCGCGGCGGATGGCCCTTCGTGGGACGTGCGCCGGCCGGCGGCAGAGGGGGGGAGCGAATCCTCGGGCGTGCGCCGCGAGCGGCCGGTACGGCGCGGAGGCCTGCTGGTGCCGGCGTTGCTGGGCGTGTTCTCGCTGGCGATCATCTTCACCCTGATCGGCCTGTATGCGATGACCTCGATGTTCCAGCCCGGCCGCGCCGATCCCGAGGTCGAGGAGGTGACGGCTCCTCCCGTGGCCGCTCCGGCCGAGGCGGAGGCTCCGGCGGAGGCGGGGGTGCCGGGTGAGCCGTCTCTGGTGGAGGAGATGACGGGGTCGGCGGAGCCGGTGGCCGAAGCGGCGGCCGAGGCCGCGGTGGTGCCGGAGATGGAAGAGGTCCGGGCGGCGGAGAGGCCGGCGAGCCCCCCGGAGGCACCGGCTCCCCCACCGCCGGCCCGCCGTGCACCGGTGGTGGAGCGTCCCGGGGGGGTCCGCCCGGGGCCGGGGGTGGTGCCGCCGGTGCCGCTCGACGATCCGCGCTATAGCTATCCGGCCGCGGCGCGGGGCCGGGGGATCGAGCTGGATGTGCGGCTGGATCTTCTGATCGACGAGCGCGGGCGGGTGATCGACGCGGTGGTGCGCGAGGGGGACGCCGAAGGGCTGGGCTTCAACGAGACGGCACTGGCCGCCGCCCGGCGGATGACGTTTCAGCCGGCCACCCGCGGCAACGTGCCGGTGCGCATGTGGACCGAGATGATCTTCCAGTTCTCCGAGCCGAGAGGCACCCGCCGGCCCGGACGCTGATATTCTTTCGACACAGTTTGCAGACCGCGCGGAAAGCGGGTGGCCCTTGGCGCTTCTGGACGACCACATCGACGGCAAGTACGAGATCCTGGAGAAGCTCCGCGAGGGCGGCATGGGGGCCATCTACAAGGTCCGCCACCGCCTGCTCGACGAGATCCGCGTGGTCAAGGTCATCCGCTCGGCCGTCGCAGGGCATCCGGACGCCGGCGAGCGCTTCCTGCGCGAGGCCCGCGCCGCCATCCGGCTGCGCCATCCGAACATCGCGGCGCTCCACGACTTCGCCATCGGCGACGACGGCAACGCCTTCATCGTCATGGAGCTCATCGACGGCTCGACGTTCCAGGAGATCCTCGACCGCCACGGCCGGCCGCCGCTCTCGCTCACCCTGGAGATGGCCCGCCAGTCGCTGCGCGCCCTCGGCTACCTGCACCGGCAGCGGATCGTCCATCGCGACGTCGCGCCGGACAACCTGATGCTGACCCGGGACGTGGACGGGCATGCCCTCGTCAAGGTGATCGACCTCGGGATCGCCAAGGCGTTCGAGGAAGCCGCGTCGAGCCTGACCTCGACCGGCGTGTTCCTGGGCAAGCCGCGCTATGCCTCGCCGGAGCAGTTCGGAGGCATGGGGCTCGACGTGCGCAGCGACCTCTACTCGTTCGGGGTCGTCCTCTATGAGCTGCTCACCGGGCGGAGCCCCATCCAGGGCAGCGATCCGTCCTCGTACATGGCCGGCCATCTCCTGCGTCCGCCGATCGGTTTTGCGGAGAGCGATCCGGAAGGACGGGTCCCCGAGCCCCTGCGCGCCGCCGTGCTGCGGTCGCTCGCCAAGCAGCCGGAGGAGCGGTTCGCGGATGCCGAAGAATTCGCCTGGGCGCTGACCCTGATCCAGGACGATCTGGAGCCGCTGCCACCGTCCGAGCTGGCGGCCCTCTTGCGGCCACGGCCCGTGGAGGACGAGGTCGTGCCCTTCCCGGCCCGGCCGGGCTCCACACAGGGCCGGCTCGACCGCGAGTTCCTCCTCACGGAGCTGCCGGACGGGGCTGAAACCATCCATCCGCGCGGCGGGCCGACGCTCGAATCGGCGGCGACGCGGCGCCTGGTGATGCCGGAAGGCCAGAGCGCCGAGCCGACCCGTCCCCTCCCCTTGCGGGTGGTGCCGCCACCGGCCGCTGCACCACCGCCTGCAGAACCCTCCGTGCTCGATGACATGACCTGGGTCACGACGCCGACGCGCGTGGCCGCTCCGCCGCCGGCCGTCCCGGTGACACCACCGGCGCCGCCGATCGCCGGGGCCCAGGTGGCCCGGGGAGCCGGCTGGGGTTTGCGGTTGCTGGGGTTGGGTGGGGTGCTGCTGCTCGCGGCGGCGGGAGGGCTGCTGTGGATGCGCCCGCAACGGCCCGCCCCGGCGCCCTCCTCGGTGAGCCCCGCGGCACCGACCGAACCGGCGGAGGCATCGGTCGCGCCGCAAGGGCAGGCCTCCCAACCCGCCTCGCCGCCGGAAGGCTCTGCCGCCCCCGGCGTGCAGAAGCTTCCGGAGACCGAGGAGCTGCGGGTGGCGGCCGCTGTTCCCCCTCCTGCCGTCACCGCTCCGGGCACGCCGAAGAAGCCCCTCGTCGAGGACGCGGCGCCGGTGACGACGGACCTCGCGCCGATGCAGGCGGGTGCGCTGATCCTGCGCGGCCAGCCGAATGTGGAGACGCCGGTGCCCCTCGACATCCCGGCCTATGGCTATCCCGCCGCCGCCCGCGGCAGCGGCCGCCAGGCCAAGGTCAAGGTGCGGATGCTGGTGGATGAGAACGGCCGCGTAACGGAGGTCTCCATCCGCGATGCAGACGGCTCCGCCTTCGGTTTCGACGAAGCCGCGCTCGCCGCCGCCCGGGCGGTCGTGTTCCAGCCGGCCACGCGCGACGGCATTCCCGGGAAGATGTGGACCGAGATGATCTTCGAGTTCTCCGAATGAAACAGCACCGCCGCCGCCTTCCCCTCCTCTCTCTCGCCCTGGTCGTCGCAGCCTGCACGGGCGCTGCCGACGCCGCGCCGCGCATCGCCTCGCTCGTCCCCGGAACCGCCACCGGCACCTGGACCGTCCAGGTCACCGGCAAGGAGGCGCGCAAGCCGGAAACTCTCGCCTTTCAGGTGGACGGCCGTCCGCTGGCCGCGGAGGTCCAGGGCGCCGTGGAGGGCGACACCGTCCGTCTGCGGCTGGTCGATGTGCCGGCGGGCGCCCGCCGGTTGACGGTGGGCCTGCGGGGCAAGGAGGACAAGCCGCTCGCCGCCGTCGGCTTCGGCCCGGCGGCGAGCCCGTTCGCCGGCTGGACCGTCTACCACGTGATGGTCGAGATGTTCGCCGACGGCAATCCAGGCAACAACGGCGAGATCACCGGCTGGAAGCACCCCAACTACGCCGGGGGGGACCTGCAGGGCCTCCTGGCGCACGCACCCCACCTCCAGGACCTGGGGGTCGATGCCGTCTGGCTGAGCCCGATCTTTGCCGCCAAGACGTCGCATGGCTACGACGTCCTCAACTACTACCGGATCGGCGACGCCGTGGCCGTGCCGGGCGACCCGCAGGCGTCGCTCGAGCTGTTCCGCCGGCTGGTGCAGGACCTCCATGGGCGGGGCATCAAGGTGGTGCTGGACCTGCCGCTCAACCATGCGGGCGCGGCGTACGACCGCAAGGCGGGAGATCCCGGCGGGCTCGATCCGCGCGCCACCGCGGCCCGGCAGGAGGCGGAGAAGCTTTGGGAGAGCTGGGGCAGCGGCTACCGCTACTGGGACTTCGGCCATGCGCCCACCCGCCGCTTTCTCAAGGACGCCGCCCTCTACTGGTTGCGCGACGAGGGCGTGGACGGCCTGCGCCTCGACTACGTCCGCGGCGTGCCGCACGATTTCTGGGCCGAGCTGTACAAGGAGGTCAAGCAGGTCCGCCCCGACGCCTGGCTGGTGGGTGAGGCCTGGACGGACGCCGCCGGAGAGGAGGCCAATGCCACCGACATCGCCACCTGGTTCGATCGGGTGGACGGAGGCCTCCAGTTCGACTCCCTCTTCGACTTCCCCCTCCAGATGACCCTGACCTCCGTCTTCGCGCGCGGCAATCCGGCCACCGACCTGGAAGAGTGGCTCCAGCGCTGCGAGGCGATGTACGGGCCGGATGCGCTGCCGGCCCGCTTCCTCGACAACCACGACATGGCCCGCTTCCTCTCCTGGACCCAGGAGACCGACCGCCTGGTTGCGGCGGTCGGCTTCCTGGCCAGCCTGTCGGGACCCGCCGTCCTCTTCTATGGCACGGAGACCGGCCTCTCGCACGGGGGACCCAAAGCCGGCTTCACCGATGCGGGGCGCATCCCGATGCCGTGGGACCGGCTGGACCAACCGCTGCTCGGGCGCCTCCGCGAGATCCTGCGGCTGCGCCGGGAGCATCCGGCGCTCGCGCACGGCGGGCGGCTGCCGCTGCTGGCGGATCGCGAGACACTCGTGATGGCCAAGGTGGTGAAGGAGGAGACGGTGCTGGTCGGGGTGAACCTCGGGGCGGCGCCGCGGAAGGTGGACCTCGATCTGGCCGGCCTGCTGCCGGCCGGGGCCGCGCCGCGATCCCTGCTCGGGGAGGCCCCGGCGGTCCTCGACGGCGGACGCCTCACCTGGACCCTGCCGCCACGGGGCACCTGGATGCTCTCGTTCTCCCACCTTCCCAAAACCGGCGAGAGGGAGTAACATGCGAGATGCATGGTCTTTCTCCTATTATGAGTTTGCTCGACGGCGTCGGTGATCCCGCACCGGCGCCGTCGTTGTTTTCCACCCGACCTTGCCTCCCCCCTCAACGTCCGGGCCGCGGCATCCGTAGAATCTGTTTGGTGATGCCCATGCCCGATCTGAAACAGACCCTGCGCCGTACCCTGCTCCTCCTCCTTCCCGTTCTCTTGTTCCTCGCCGCCATCGGCGCTTCCGGCCAGATCCCGACGGATCGCCGGGTCACCGCCCGCCTGCTGGTGCGGATCGCCTCCGGCGCCTCGCACCGGCTGCTCCAGGCAAGCCAGGCGCGGCCTCCCGGTCTCGATGCCCGTGCGGTGGCGTTCCAACAGGCGCTCCTGCGAATGGATGCCCAGCTCCAGCAGGTCGCGGCGGGCCTGCGCACCCGCGATCTCGCGTTCTTCCAGGCCTTGCGCAACGGAACGGCTGCGCTCGCCGAGCTGCAGGTGTCCTGGTCGCTGACCGGCCGGCGCGATGCAGCGATCGAGCAGGACCTCACGACGCTCGCCGTGTCCTACGACCGGTTGCGCGACCGGTACGGCCCGGAGTGGCTGCGCTATCAGACCGGACAGCCGCTCAACGACGACGAACGGATCCGCTTTGCGCGGATGCGCGGGGAGCAGTCCTTCCTCGCCGGCCGGCTCGAAGTGCTGCGCGATCAGGCGGAGCAAGCGGGGGACCGGGCGACCGCCGAGGAGCTGCAGCTCCTCGTCTTGCAGGCGCGCGGGATCGCGACGGCACCGCCGACACTCGGCGACTATCTCGACGCCTCCGTCGCCGCCGATGCGATCCGCGGTGGCTGGTACGCCGCCCGCAGCGGGCATGGCGTGGACGAGGAAGAGTGGGCCGAAGCCGATCAGGTGGTCTCCGACATCACCACCGACAACCGGGTGGGCTTCGTGTTCAGCACCGACCTGAGCTCGGTGCGCGACTGGAGCTTCGTTGACGAAGAGACCGAGGTCCCGGAGGAGATCGCCCAGGCGGCGGAGGCGGTTTCCCAGGTGCCCGAGCTGGAACCCGGCCAGATCCTGGAGCTGGCCGAAGAGCCGGACGAGTCCGACCTGCCGCCCTTGCCGGATGACGACCCGGACGCCGAGGAGCAGCTCCCGGCCGAGGAGATCCCGGGCGACGAGGCGATCGAGGAAGAGGATCTGAGCGCGGACGCGGCCTCGGACGAGGAGGCTCCGAAAGACTGTGCTCCCGAAGACCTCGCCTGCGAGGAGGAGGCCGGCCCCGCCGCCCAGCCGCCCCTCCCGGCGCCCTCCCCCCAACCGGGAGAGGCGGCGCCGGCTCCCCCGGCCGACGGGGCGAAAGCCCCGGTGCCTCCGGCCCCTCCGGCTCCGGCGCCACCCCCGGCGGCCCCCCCCGGCGGCTGTCCGATCGGCTAAGATCCCTCCTTCGCCGCCGTTCCCCTCGGGACGGCGAGGAGGAGAGAGGTCATGGGTCTTCTGAGCGGTACCGTCAGCGTCACCCGGTTCAACGTCGTCGTCCCCCCCGAAGGCCCCGATTTCGACCGGATCCAGTTCTGGGCCATCGATCCAAGCTCCGAGGTGCGCGAGCGCATCGGCACCGTCCCGTTCGAGATCGACGCCCCCTATGAGGTGGGCCAGGGTCGGTACGCCTTCCGGGTGCGGATCGACCGCATCCGGCCGGACGGCACGGCGCTCAAGGAGCGGTTGAAGGAGCTGATCAAGGCGGAGATGGAGGCGACCGGCCGTCCCTTCGTCGGCTCCAAGACCCGCAAGAAGCTGCGCGAGCTGGCGGAGGCGGAGCTGTGCGCCCGCCAGGCGCCGCGCACCCGCATCCTCGAGTGCTGTATCGACGGCCCCCTCCTCTGGGTCGCCAGCACCGCCAAGTCGCACCTCGGCACCGTCCTCACCCTGCTGCGCCAGGCCGGCGTCGAGGCCGACTTCAAGGCGCCCTGGCTCGACGAAGCGCCCGAAACCGACGAGGCGAGCGACATCGTGATCCCCAAGGAGCCCGGCGAATCGGTCCTCGGCTGCCGCTTCGTCAAGGCGCTCCTGGAGGAGCCCGAGGTGATGGTGGAGCCCGAGACGGGCAGCGTCCGCCTCGCCACGCGCGAAGCGAAGGTCTCGCTGACCGGCGCGGTGCTCAACGAGCTGTTCCACTATCTGGAGGCCGGAGCCGAGATCCTCTCGGCCAAGATCCACGTCGGGCCGCACCTGATGCGCTTCGACGCCCTCTCCTACCGCATCAACGGCCTCAAGCTGGAACCGGTGCGCAACGAGCATTGGACGGTCGACCTCGACCAGCGCCTGGAGCAGATCGCCGCCGTCTTCGAGGTGCTCGACGGGAAATACGCGGCCCTCAAGGACCGGCTGAACAGCCCGGCCCCGCCGCCGGAGACCGCGGAGGCTCCGGAGGCGGTGGAGCCGGGGGAAGCAGGGGAACCTTTCTGACAAGGGGGAGACCCGCCACGCCATGACGCCCACCCTCCGCCTCTTCCTCGCCCGCCATGGCGAGACCCCCGGCAACCGCGAGATGCGCTATCTCGGTGCGGCCGACGAGCCTCTATCCGCGACCGGCGAAAGCCAGGCCGACGGACTGGCTGCGGCTCTCGGGTCGTTGCCGATCGCCGCGATCTATGCGAGCCCGCGGCGCCGCACGATGGAGACCGGCCGGCGGATCGCCGCGGTCCTCGGTCTCGACCTCCAGATGGAAGAGCGGCTGCGCGAGCAGTGCTTCGGGGAGTGGGAGGGAAAGACGCGGCCGGAGGTGCTGGCGAACGATCGCGAGGCGCTCCTCGCCTGGGAGGCCGACCTGAGCCTCGCTCCGCCCGGGGGGGACTCCCTCAACGTGGTGCAGGAGCGGGTCGTCGCGTTCGTCGAGGAGATGCGGCGGGACCTTCCGGGGGCCTGGGTGGCGCTGGTCAGCCATGTCGGCCCGATCAAAGCCCTCCTCTGTGCCGCCCTCGGCGTGCCGCTCGCCGCCGCCCGCCGCCTGTTCCTCGACCCCGGGACGCTCACCGTCGTCGATTGGGGGGAACGTCCGGTGGTGCGGCTGTTCAACGCCCACGGGCATCTGGGCTGGGGGGAGGCGCGCTGGATGCGCGAAGGCTCACCCCCGGCCGTCACCACGGCTCACGGGGCCTCCGGCCGCGATGGTGCGAGGACCAGGTCGAGCAGCGCTTTCACCGAGCGGTGACGCTCGATCGGGTGGCGCAAGGGCAGCTCGAAGCGCACCGCATACCGGTTGCGCCGCCCTTCCTTGGTGACCGCCAGATAGCCCTCCCCCTCCAGGTCGGTGACGATCCGCTGCACCGCCCGCTCGGTGATGCCGACGCGCTGCGCCACGTCGCGCAGGCGGACGTCCGGATCGAGAGCGATACAGAAAAGGACGTGGGAATGGTTGGTCAGGAACGTCCACCCCCCGCCGTTCGACCGTTTGAGATCTGCCTCGTTCATGCATCCATTACAGTCGATTCCGTTCCGGAACGGAAGGTCCTGTGAACGATCCGGCCGGAGAGGATAAACATTCGGCCGGGGTGCTCCGTATATGAAGACGGAGACAGACGAACGAACACGCTCTCCTCAGAAACCTCCCTCCTCCGAAAACCCCGCCTGCCGGCGGGGTCTTTTTTTGCCTCAACGCCAGCGCGGGCGCCGCGGTTGCCAGGGCGGCGGCCGGCGCCCCGGCGGCTCGCCACCCGCCCCCGGTGGGGCGAGACGGGAGATGACGTCGAGGAACAGGCGTTCCTGCGCCGGATCCAGGACCTCTCGGGTGGCGAGGACATTTCTGGCCATCGCCTGCTGCAGGCCCATATGGGTGCGGCCGGAGGCCTGGGTCAGCTCTTCGATCCGCGCCCGGTCGGGCGTCTCCGCCGTCAGCTCGCGGCGCAGCGCACGGAAGACCTCCGCCTGCTCGGTGCGCAGACGAACCGTCTCGGTGTAGAAGCGGGTCTGGATCTCCAGGAAGCGGCGCCGCGGCTCCCCTTCGAGACCCAGGCGGTCGGCGAGCCGGGCCGCGCGCGGCGGCTCCCGGCCTTCGAGGGGGGGGCCACCCGGTTGCGGCTCCGCCTCTGGCGGGGGCGCGGCGTCCGGACCCGGGCGCTCCGGGTGCGGACGCTGCGGCTCCTGGACCGGCACCGGTCCCGGCTCTTGCGGAGGTGGCGTGCGGCGCACGGCCAGAGTCGCCAGAATACCGAGGTTCACGCCGACGGACAACAGGAGGGCGAGGGCGAGACCCCAGCGTCTCACAGCGCGTCCCCTCCGCCACCGGTGGAGGCCGGCGTGTCTTCCGTCAGGCCGGACTCGGCGGTCTCGTCGAGGGCGGCCCAGTAGCTGCCGGCGAGCGAATCGTCGAGCAGAGAGGAGGCGAAGTCGTCCGCGGTGGCGACGGAGGCCGGCTCTTCCTGGGCCTGGGCCGCCACCGGCGGCTCCGCCGGTACGGGCTCGCCGGTGGTCCATCGGCCGGCGCCGGCTCCCAGGAGGATACCGAGGGCGAGGGCCGCCGCCGCGGCGCCCCGCACCCAGGCCGGTGCCGTCGCCCAGGAGATCGCACGGCCCTTCTCCTCCCGGGCGCGCGCGGCGACCCGCACGGCGAAGCCGAGGGGGACAGGGGCGGCCGGCGGCAGCTCCAGCCCGTCCCAGGTCGCCCGCAGCCGGGCCAGAGCGGCGGCGAGCTCGGGCTCGCGCTCCAGCCGGGCGCGCAGCGCAGAGGCCCGGTCGGACGGCAGCTCTCCATGGAGGAGGCGCATCAGTTCCATCTCCGTCACGCGATTCATCGTAGACCCTCTTTCCGTGGAACCCGCGAAGCGTTCATTTCCTGCGCACCCTCGACCCGCCGCATGGCGCGAAACAACCGGCTCTCCACCGCCCCTTCGGTGATCCCGAGCACCTCGGCGATCTGGCGGTAGGACAGCCCCTCGAAACGGGCGAGCACCAGGACGGCGCGCTGCCCGGCCGGCAGCTTCTCGATCGCCTTCCGGGTGGCCTGCCAGCGGCGGCGCGCCTCCAGAGTGGCGGCCGGATCGGCGCCGCGATCGGGAGGATCGAAGGAGACGCCGCCGTCCTCCTCGTCGGCCGGATCGGAGAAACGCAGGAAGCGCACGAGCCGGCGGCGGCGGAGCTTGTTCAGGCAGTGATTGACCGCGATACGGTACAGCCAGGTATAGACCTGGCCCTGGGGGCGCAGCTCAGCGGCCTTGCGAAAGGCTTTGAGGAAGACGTCCTGGGCGGCGTCGCGCGCCTCCTCCGCGTCGCCGAGGAGGCGTTCGCACAGGCGCAGCAGCCGCTCCTGGTGGATGTCCACCAGAACCGTGAAGGCATCCGTCTCTCCGGCGGCCACCCGGGCCAGCAGTGCCCAACCGGGATCGGCCGTGGCCGGCTGCCCGAAGGTTTGAGTCCCCACTCCGTCTCCTGGAACCCGCGGGAGCGGCCGTTCCTGCGGGTCTCAGACCGGCGGCGTGCCGGGTCGGGAGGCATGGCGCAGGCAGAGGCGCCGCAGGGTGGCGAGCGTCCAGACGTCGCGGCTTTCGAGCTGGTCCCAGCGGTAGGTGAGAAGGAGGAGGAGCTCGCGGAGCACCATCTCCGCCTCCACCTGGGGGAGCTGGTGGTTGGCGAGAACGGCCTCCACCTCCGGGGCGAGCCGGTGGAGGAACTGAGTGATCGATTCCGGCGCCTGGTCGGCCCGGATGTCGAGAGTCGGGTGCCCCATATGGTCTTCGCGCGCGTTTCGCACCGGTACGGTAGCATGAATGGGGAAGAGGTGGCGAGCCGTGACAGAATCCGGGGCGTGATCGCCGAACGCATCCTCCGTTTCGTCCCATCCTCCTCCGCGCAAGGCGGCTCTTCGGAAGTGTTCGAGGAGCTGGCTCTCGCGGCGTTCGCCTTCCAGTTCGAGCGGATCGCCCCCTACCGCCGCCTGTGCGAGGGCCGCGGCCTCACCCCGGCCGCGGTCACCGATTGGCGGCAGATCCCACTCGTGCCCGCCGCCGCCTTCAAGTCCCTGGAGCTGGCCGCCGCGCCCGCCGTGGAGGTCTTCCGCAGCAGCGGCACCTCCGCGGGCGAAGAGGTCCGCAGCGTCCACCACCACCCGTACCCCGACCTGTACCGGCAGGTGATCGATGCCTCCTTCGCCCGCTTCTGCCTGCCCCATCTCCCGGCGGGTTCGCGGCTGCCGGCCCTGTCGCTGATCCCCACCCGGGAGCAGCTTCCGGACTCCAGCCTGTCGTTCATGGCCGACCATGTCCTCGCCCGCCACGGGAGCCCGGAGAGCGCCACCGCCTTCGGTCCCCGGGGCGTCGACGTGGTGCGCGCCCGCTCCTGGGCGGGCGCCCGGCAACGCGAAGGGCGGCCGGTGCTGGTGCTCGCCACGGCGTTCGCCCTCGTGCAGTGGCTCGACGGCCTCGACCGCCTGGATCTCCGCTTCCGGCTCCCCCCGGGGTCCGTCCTCTTCGAAACCGGCGGGTTCAAGGGGCGGGTGGCCGAAGTCCGCCGCGAGGAGTTGCTGCAGCGCACCGCCGAACGCCTCGGCATCCCGGCCGGCCAGGTGGTACGGGAATACGGAATGACCGAGCTGACCAGCCAGTGCTACACCCGCGCCCTCTTCGGCGAGGACCCCGACATCTTCGTGGCCCCGCCCTGGGTGCGGGTGCGCATCCTCGATCCGGAGACCCTGGAGGAAGCGCCAGAAGGGCAGCCGGGTCTGATCGCCGTGCTCGACCTCGCCAACGTGGGCTCGGCCCTCCACCTGCTCACCGAGGACCTCGGGGTCCGCGCCGGCGACGGCTTCCGCCTGCTCGGCCGCGCCGCCGGAGCGGAGCTGCGCGGCTGCTCGCTGGTGGTGGAGGAGCTGCGGCGCTGAAACTCCCCCGGGTGAGGTTTACAGGCTCTCGCTCTGCGGCTCGCGCAGCGGGATCAGGCGCCTCGCCAGCTCGAGCTCCCAGGGGTTGCCGTACCGTCCGGAGGCATAGCGCCAGGAGGCGAGGCCGGCGAGGATCGCCTTGCCCCAGCGCGGTGTCGTGTGGTCCTGCACGGTGGGGAACCGGCAGCCGAGAACGGTGGCGAAGTCTTTCACCCGTTGGCGCAGGCGGGGCGAAAGCCACGGTGCGTCGCGGTGGCAGACGTACTCGATCCATTGCGGCTGGGTCCACTCCTCCGGCGTCGTCGGCAGCTCCGGACCCTCCGGCCCGTAGCGCTCCTGGACGGGCAGCCGCAAGCCGAGCTCGCGGGTGCGCTCCGAGGCGGCTTCCCGGCGCGGCGTCGGCGTATAGAAATACAGGACGACCTCGCACTCCGGATGGATCGTCTTCAGCCGCTTGATGAACGACAAGGTCTTCTCCATCTCCCCGGCCGGGTCTTCGGGGCCGCCGAGGACGAAGGAGAACTCCGGGATCACCCCGTGCGCACGGCACAGGCGGGCGGCCTCGTACGTGTGCTCCACGCGCGAGCCCTTCTTCATCTGCTTCAGCGCCTCGTCGCTCGCCGCCTCGGCACCGAGGTAGGCCATGGTGAGGCGGCTCTTGCGGATCAGCTCCCACGTCTGCGCCGAGAAGCCGGCCAGCGTGTCCGTCCGGGCATAGCACCACCAGGGCGTCGCGTGCCGCGCCAGCACCTCCAGGATCGGCACGCTGGTGGCCTCGGTGTCGAAGAAGTTGTGGTCGTAGAACTGGAACGCATCCGCCCCCCAGCGGTCGCGCAGCGTCCGCAGATCCGCATCGAGCCGCTCCGGCCCCTGGAGCCGGGTGATGCCGTTGAACAAGGTCACCACGCCGCAGAACTCGCAGTGGTAACGGCAGCCGATCGCCGCCTGGTGCACGGCGGTGCGCCGGCCCATGAAGCTGGGCCGCAGATACTGGCCCACGTCGCTCAGCCGTTCATAGGGGTACGGCGGGTAGACGTCCGGCGGGCGGAAATGCCGGTCGGCGTTGTGGCGGACCTCGCCGTCGTCCTTCCAGGTCAGCCCGCGGATGCCGGCGACCGCGGCCGGGTGGCGCGCCGAGGACAGGGGGCCGGGGGGCGCGCCGGCGTCCGGCAACCGCTCCAGAAGCTCGACGAGCGTGTCCTCCCCCTGACCCCGCGCCACGTAGTCCACATAGGGCGCATGCAGGGCCGCCTCGGGGTAAAGCGTCGGGAAGTAGCCGCCCCAGACGATCGGGACCTCGGGGCGGGCGGCGCGCAACGCCGCGGAGATCTCGATCGCCGGCCCGACCTGGGGACCGGGCATCACCGTCACCCCCACGAGATCGATCCCGCCGTCCGTCACCGTGCGGAGAGCGCGCTCGGGCACGGTGCCGTCCGCATTGCCGTCGAGGATCTCGTACTCGTGCCGCCCCTCCAGCGCCGCTCCCAGGGCGAGCAGGGACAGCGGCAGCCGCATCGAGCGCCGCGAGCACATCCGCGGATTGACGAGAAGCACGCGCCGGGTCATACCTGCACCCCATTGTCCCTCTTTTCCAGCTCGAGGACGAAGAACCGGCCCATCTCGCGGACGACCGGCAGCCGGCCGAGCACCGGCTCCAGGCGGCCGACGGTGTGCCGCACCCCCGTGGGGAGCCAGGCATTCGCAGCTTGTGGCCAGAGAAAGCCGAGGGAACACGCACGCAGCAAGGAGAACCGGGAGGCGAACCAGCGCCGCCAAGTGGCGAGCGGTGGCAAGAGGATCAGATGCACCGGGGAGCCGGCGATCCGGGTGGTCAGCTCGCGGCGCCGGGCGAGCGCCCAGGCCTCCGTCCAGCGCAGACGCAGGAGAGAGCGGACGACCGACCAGGCGGCGGCCGGGGCATGCAGGTGAAGGACCATGCGCCCTCCCGGGCGGAGGATACGATCCGCCTCGGCGGCGAAGCGCTCCAGGTCCACCGTGTTGAGGCCGGCGAAGGCGGAGACGATGCCGTCGAACGATCCAGCGGCCCAGGCCGACAGGTCCGCGGCGTCGCCGACCCGCGCCTCGATCGCCAGCCCGTCCCTGGCGGCCTTGGATTGGAGGGCGCCGATCATGGCGGGCGAGGCGTCGATCCCGGCGGCGTCGATGCCGGCGCGGGCGAGGAACAAGGTGTCGAGACCGGTGCCACAGCCGGCGTCGAGCACCCGCGAGCCCGGAGGAAAACGGGCGAGATAGCGCCGCCAGAGGAGCCGGCGCATCCAGAAATCCTCATCCACCATCCGGTCATAGTCGGCGGCGACGGCGTCGTAGGCTTCGGCCAGGCTGTCGGTGGAGCGGTCCATCGGTGACGAAATCCCTGGAGATCCTCGCTGTGGCGGCAGTATAGTCCACCGGTCGGTGGAGAATCGTGCAACGAGCCGTGCTCGCCGCCCGGGCCGGCGCTCCGGGCATCAATGCCCGGGCTGTCAGCAGCGCCCCCTGAAGGCGGCTTGAAGTCCCATTCATGGGACGCTGCTTCGTAGCCCGGCGATTCATCGCCGGGTGAGGTGGAGCCAGCACAAAGGAGGAAACCGTGCGTCCCGTCGGCGTTTTGACCCTGACCCATTCGAGCCGGGAGACCAACCTGGACCGGTGCTCGGTGCAGTTCCTCACCCGCCGGTTCTCCGACCCGGCGCGCCTCGCGGACCTGCCGCCCTTCGAGAACTTGCCGCCGGCCCCCACCCTCTACAGCGGTGCGCTCAGCTTCTTCCTCGCCTTCGAGGACGGCAGCGGCCGCATCCACATGCGCCGCCTGGGAAGCGTGCGCTCGCGCGACCGCATCCAGCACGCGGCGGTCCTCGCCGCGGGGGACGTGATCGTCGGCTTCGAGCACCGGGTGGTGCGCTGGCGCTCGCGCCTGCCGATCCCCGACCTGCCGCAGATCAACGCGATGGACTTCCAGGTCACCGCCCGCTTCGAGCATCCGCTCCTCGCCGGCCTCCACACCGTCGAGCCCCTGGGCGAGGACAAGGTCGCCTTCTCCTGCTCGGCCCCGGACGCCGTGCTCGTCCTGGACCTCGCCGAGGGGCGCATCGAGCGCATGCTCCGTCTGCCGCGAGACCGCTATGGCCGCAACTACGAGCTGGCCGCCGGCATGGACCTGCGGCGCCACTACATCGACGACGACCTCCAGATCGGACACCTGAACGCCGCCTTCGCCGACCGTACCGGCCGGTACCTCGCGGTCTCCACCCTGATCCAGGGAGCCATCGGAGTCTTCGACCTGGAGACCGGGCGCTACGAAGAAGTCACCCGCGGCTTCGTGGGAGCCCACGGAGCCCGCTTCGACGACCGCGGCAACCTCTACTTCGCCGACAGCACCACGGGCACCCTGGTCACCCTGACCGACGAAGGAAAAGTCGCCCGCCGCTTCGGCACCGGCTCCCGCTGGCTCCACGACGTCCAGCAACTCAAAGGAAGCGTCTACGCCTTCGCCCTGGCCGACCAGAACGAGCTGCGGGTCTACGACACGGACAAGGACGAGCTGCTCTTCCGTGGTACCTTTACCACTTGGACCACCGAGAACCCCGACGAAGGGGACCCGCCGGCCAACTGGCTGGGCAACAGCGTGCAGGGGTTGGGGTGGCGGGGGCTTGTCTAGGCGGGAGCGTTCTCGATGAACCCCTTCCACAACACCATCTGCCTCCTCACCGGCGCCGCCTCGGGCATCGGCCGGGGGCTCTCCGAGGAGCTGGCCCGGCGCGGGGCGCGGGTGGTGGTGGCGGATCTTGATGAGGCGGGGGCGGAGCGGGTCTCCGCCGGGATCGGCGAGCGGGCGGTGGCGCGGCGGGTCGATGTGGCGGATGCGGCGGCGGTGGAGGCCCTGGTACAGGAGGTCGTCGCGTCGCACGGACGGTTGGACTACATCTTCAACAACGCGGGCTTCGCCGTCCATGGCGATTCGCTCGACTCGACGGTGGAGCAGTGGCGGCGGATCGTGGACGTCAACCTGATGGGGGTCGTGCACGGCTCGCTCTCGGCGTACCGGGTGATGGCGGCGCAGGGCCATGGCCACATCGTCAACACGGCGTCGCTCGCCGGGTTGATCGGCTCGGCGTCGTTCTCCTCGTATGCCATGACCAAGGCGGGCGTCGTGATGCTGTCGAAGATGCTGCGCCATGAGGGGGCCGACGCAGGGGTGCGGGTGACGGCGGTGTGCCCCGGGTTCATCAAGACGGGCATCTACGAGAACGCCACCTACAACCGGGTCGACCAGCGCGCCGCCTTCGCGCAGATCCCCTTTCCCCTGATGGACCTCGACGTGGCCGTGGACAAGATCCTGCGGGGCGTCGCCCGGAACAAGGAGCTGGTCGTCTTCCCCTTCTACGCCCGCCTCCTCTGGTGGCTCGCCCGGTTCGCTCCGTGGCTCACGGTGCCGGTGCACCGCAAGACGATCCGCGATCTACGGAAGATCCGGCAGGGGTGAGGCGGGGCATGGCCAAGAGGAAGAAGCCGGCGTCCCCAAAGGTTCCGCAGGTCGCAGATCCGGGAGTCCTGTCTCCGGCGAAGCGGCCGGCGACGGCTGTTTCTGTCGCCTCCATCCTCGACATGCATCCTTCCTGGCGGCTCTCGCTCCTCGACATGGACGGCCCTTTTGGCTGGGTCGGCCTCCCGGGTGAGGAGCTGAGGGAGATTCGCGGCAAGCTCGTGGAGTACGAAGGGCTCATGTGGAGGGAGATCAAGGTCGAGCAGGCAGACAGGAATCACCTCATCTCGATCCAGTCGATGTCTCCCGAGGCGCAGAACCGGCTGCGCAAGATCCTGCCGGGGGTCGACGAGCTGTTTTCCCTCCGCCTGACCGGGAAAGGGCGGATCTTCGGGATCATCCAGGAACGAGGCGTGATGCTGGTGGTCTGGTGGGACCCGGGACACCGGGTCTGCCCGGTCAAGAAGTAAGCCCGGGCCTATGAGACGAGCGAGCCGTAGTACTCGGCCATCGCTGCGTGGGTGATCTCTTCCTTGCCGCGCTCGCCCGGCGCGAGGCCGCGGCGCGCCTCCAGCCACGGGCGCTCGTTGTGGGTCAACTGGCTGAGAATGAGCGACGAGTACTTTCCGTAGTAGCCGAGCACCGCATCCACCGTCTCCCGCTCGCCGGCTGTGAGGGACAGAAGGTTGCCTTCCCAGGTGGAGACCTCGAATTGCCCCCGGTGGCGGGCATAGACCGACGGGATCACCGGGCCGTTGGCCCAGGCCTCGATGCGGGCGCGAAACAGCGGCTTGTCCTCCCAGACAAGTGCCCAGGCTTGGCAGTAATACAGGAGCTTCTGGAGCTTCATGGCCGTCATGGGGCCTTCCTTCTCCAGGATGTACGCAGCGATGTCGTGGACGGTAGCCATGGGGTGTCGCGGAGACCCGCTCTCCTGGAGCCAGTATTGACGGGTCTCGGAGCGGTGTCAAGCGGCAGGATTGCCCCCGTCCCCCAGGCGTGCTAGCTTCAGCGACCAGCATTGATGCGAGGGAGGCGACACGGATGACCGACGTTCTGCTGGCCCACCCGTTCTTCTTGAAGAACGATCCCAAGCAGATCGAGAAGATGCGGCCCTATCCGCCGCTCGGGACGCTGTTTGCCGCGGCCTGGCTGCGGGAGGCGGGATACTCGGTCGCTTTGTTCGACGCCATGCTCGCCACGGGGGAGGAGGAGCTCGCCGCGGCGCTGGAGGTCCACCGCCCTCGCTTCCTCGTCCTCTACGAAGACAGCTTCAACTTCCTCAACAAGATGTGCCTGGAGCACGCCCGGCTCGCGGCGGGCCGGATGAGCCGCATGGCGCGCGCCGCCGGGGCGACGGTCCTCGCCGCCGGCTCCGACGTCTCGG
This sequence comes from Holophagales bacterium UBA5704, assembly GCA_002420005.1. Classification (GTDB taxonomy): domain Bacteria; phylum Acidobacteriota; class Thermoanaerobaculia; order Multivoradales; family UBA5704; genus UBA5704. The sequence continues at coordinate 29,680 of DIHE01000156.1, forward strand.
ACCACCCACGTCCTTATTTTGAGGCCGGGGTGCAGTATGGCCTGACCGGGGAGGCGGATCACACGCTGCGCGAGCTGCTGGACACCTTGAGCGGCCGGCTCGCCCAGCCGGTCGAGGCGGTGGCCGGCCTGGCCCTCCCCGATCCGGAGGCTCCCGAAGGCATCCGCCGCACCGCCGAGCGCTCCTTCGAGCGCCAGCCCGACGTGTTCCCCCTGCCGGCCTGGGATCTCGTCGATGTCGAGCGCTACCGCGCGGCGTGGACGGAGGCGCATGGGTCGTTCAGCGTCAACATGGTGACCACCCGCGGCTGCCCGTTCCACTGCAACTGGTGTGCGAAGCCGATCTGGGGACGGCGCTATGCGATGCGCTCCGCCGCCAAGGTGGCGGAGGAGATGGCGCTGATCAAGCAGCTCCTGCGGCCCGACCACGTCTGGTTCTCGGACGACATCTTCGGACTGCAGCCGAAGTGGGTGGCCGACTTCGCCCGCGAGGTGGAGGAACGCGACGCGCGCATTCCCTTCACCATCCAGACGCGGGCCGACCTGATGACGGACGTGGCCGTGGCCGGTCTCGCCCGCGCCGGTTGCGTCGAAGCCTGGCTCGGTGCGGAGAGCGGCAGCCAGAAGATCCTCGATGCGATGGACAAGGGCATCCAGGTCGAGGAGACGGTCGCCGCGACGCTGCGCCTGCGCGAGGCCGGCATCCGCGCCTGCTGGTTCCTCCAGTTCGGCTACCCGGGCGAGACGTTCGAGGACATCCTGGCCACCCTCCGGCTGGTGCGCGAGACCCTGCCGGACGACGTCGGCGTCAGCGTCTCCTATCCCCTGCCGGGGACCCGCTTCCACGAGATGGTGGCCGCCGAGCTGGGCACCAAGACCCACTGGGCGGACAGCAACGACCTCGCCATGATGTTCCAGGGGACCTACCAGACCGAGCTCTACCGCAAGGTCCGCCAGGTGGTGCACCGGGATCTCGACCTGCGGCACCGCCTGCGCCGCGGCGACTCGGGGAACGGTTTCCAGGCCGAGTTGGGCGCTCTCGCCGAGGAATGGATGGAGCTCGGCCGCCTGGAGGCGACCTGCCGGAGCGCCGCGCCGACGCACGTCACGCGCACCGGCGGCCCGCTCGAAGCTCCCGATCTCTCCAAGCCCTTCAACTGACGGCGAACGTCGTTCGCCTACGTCTGCAGAACCCCCGTCCGGAACTCCGCCACGTGCGGGTTCATCGCCGCGGCCTCCAGCGACCGGGCGAGGACCGCGCGCGTCTCGGCCGGATCGATGATCGCGTCGACCCAGAGGCGGGCGGCGGCGTAGCGGGGGTTCATGGCGGCGGCGTAGCGGGCCTGGATCTCGGCGAGGCGGGCCTTCTTCTCCTCTTCGCTCACGCCGTCGCCGCGGTTTTTGAGCTGGATCGAGAGGAGCGTCTTGCTCGCCTGCTCGCCGCCCATCACGGCGATCGCCGCCGAGGGCCAGGCGTAGAGGAAGCGCGCGCCGTAGGCCTTGCCGCACATCGCGTAGTTGCCGGCGCCGTAGGAGTTGCCGACGAAGAGGGTGATCTTGGGGACGGTCGTGTTCGCCACCGCGTTGACCAGCTTGGCGCCGTCCTTGATGATGCCGCCGCGCTCGGCGCGGCTGCCCACCATGAAGCCGGTGACGTCCTGGAGGAAGAGGAGAGGGATCTTCTTCTGGTTGCACAGCTCGACGAAGCGCGCCGCCTTGTCCGCCGAGTCGGAGTAGATGACGCCGCCGATCTGCAGCTCGTGGTCGCGCTCGCCGGTGCCCAGCTTCTTCTGCACGATCGAGCGCTGGTTCGCCACCACGCCCACCACCTGGCCACCGATCCAGCCGGTGCCGCAGATCAGCGAGCGGCCATAGGTGGCCTTGTACTCGTCGAGCTCGCTGCCGTCCAACAGCCGGGCGAGGATCTCGTAGGTGTCGTAGGGGCGCGAGCGGTCGATCGGCATCAACCCGTAGAGGTCGGCCGGATCGTACAGCGGCTCGCACGGCGCGCGGCGGGCGAACGGTGCCCGTTCCGCCGGGCTCAGCTGGGCGAGCTGGCTGCGGATCTTCTCCAGGCAGGAGGCGTCGTCGGGATGGCGGTGGTCGACGACGCCGGAGACGTCGCACTGCACCAGCGCGCCGCCCAGCTCCTCGTTGTCGATCCGCTCACCGATCGCCGCCTGCACCAGGTGGGAGCCGGCGAGGAAGATCGAGCCGGTCCCTTCGACGATGTGCGACTCGTCGCTCATGATCGGCAGGTAGGCGCCCCCCGCGACGCAGGAGCCCATGATCGCCGCCATCTGGAACACCCCTTCGGCGGACAGGCGGGCGTTGTTGTAGAAGGCGCGGCCGAAGTGCTCGCGATCCGGGAAGATCTCGTCCTGCATCGGCAGGAAGACGCCCGCCGAGTCCACCAGGTAGACGATGGGCAGCCGGTTTTCGAGCGCGATCTCCTGGGCGCGCAGCACCTTCTTGCAGGTGAGCGGGAACCAGGCGCCGGCTTTCACCGTGGCGTCGTTCGCCACCACCACCATGTCGCGGCCGTGGATGCGACCGATGCCCACCACGACCCCGGCGGCCGGCGCACCGCCGTAGTCCTCATAGAAGCCGTGGGCCACCCAGAGGCCGAGCTCCAGGAACGGGGCTCCCGGATCGCACAGCGCTTCGACCCGCTCGCGCGCCGTCATCTTGTTCTGGGCGCGCTGCCGGTCCTGGGCTTTCAAGCCGCCCCCCAGGCGGATCGTCGCCTCTTCGTCGCCGAGCCGCGCGACCTCGCCCCGCCAGTGCTCCGCCTGCCGCTCGAACGCCTCGTTTCGCTTGACCTTGCTCTCCAGGATCGCCACGGTTCCTCCTTGCGCGCGGGGATTATACGGGCTCCCCTTGCGATACGATCTCCTGCATGAAACTGCGCTTGTTGGCCTTCGCCAGTGCCGGGGACGCCTTGGGAACGGACGAGCTCGACCTGGAGATGCCGGACGGCAGCCGCGTCAGCGACCTGCGCGCGCGGCTCGACCGCGACCATCCACGCCTCGCCCCCCTGTGGGCGCGCCTGGCCGTGGCGGTCGACGGCCGGGTCGTCGGCCCCGACGCACCGCTCACCGACGGCGCCGAGGTGGCCCTCCTGCCTCCGGTCTCCGGCGGCAGCGGCACCGAACCCCCCCTGCGCGCCGCCCTGGTCGACGGCCCGATCGACGTCGGCCGCGTCACCGCCGCCGTCGGCGGCCCGGCGCACGGCGCCGTGGTCCTCTTCCTCGGCACCGTCCGCGACCATCACGCCGGCCGCCCGGTCGGCCGGCTCACCTACAGCGCCTACCGCCGCATGGCCCTGGACGCCCTCGGCCGCATCGTGGCGGACCTGGAGGCCGGAGCCGGCGGCGTGCGCGCGGCGATCGTGCACCGCCTGGGCGAGGTCCCGGTGGGAGACGCGAGCGTGGCCATCGCGGTCAGCTCACCGCACCGGGCCGCCGCCTATGAGGCCAGCCGCACCGCGCTCGAGCGCCTCAAGGCCGAGGTCCCGATCTGGAAGCAGGAGCACTACACCGAGGGCCCCCCCGTCTGGCGGGAGGAAGAGCCGCTCACCATTCAATGAGGTAGGTGCAGGAGTCGGCCCCTTCCGTGCGAGTCGGCTTGCTGCGGTCCAGCCGCACCTCGGCGCCCGCCTTGAACCGCCGGCACAGCGTGGTGATGAGGCCGCGGTCGAACTCCGACGGGTACGGGTTGTCGCACATCATCTCGGCCGAGGTCGGGCTGAGGAGACCGGTGAACCGGTAGTGGCCGATCCCCTCGCTCATCTCGTTGGTCTCCGGATTGAACAGCGGCTCGCCGTCGATCCGGTGGTGCAGGTGGTAGTTGAGGTCGAGCGCGGCCAACGCCTTCTCGATGGTGTCCATCCAGGGGGGCCACTCCACCTGCTCGGGGATCTTCTTGCCGATGGCGAAGAGGGTCAGCGGGCCGATCTTCTCGGAGATCGTGCGGAAGGCGTCCAGCCAATTCTGCTGGGAATACCACTGATCCGGCTGCGGCTTGCGGATCCCGTGCTGCCCGAGGATCTTGAGCGCCGTGCTGGTGAAGTCCCCCATGCCGTCCACGACCGAGAGAACCACCGCGCCGTAGACTTCCACGTCGGGTCGAAACGCAACGAACTGGGCCATCGTCGTCGAAGTATGGCACAACCCCGGCCCGGGGTCAGTACCGGGGCACCGACGGATCGACCTGCAAGCTCCAGGCGTCGATGCCCCCGGTCACGTTGATCGCCCGCTCGAAGCCCAGGCTTCGCAGATAGGCCACCGCGTTGGCGGAACGGCCGCCATGATGGCAATACGCGGCGATGGTGGCCGCCGGATCGAGCTCGCCGGTGCGCTCCTGCAGCTCGTGCAGCGGGATCAGCACGGCGCCCGGCAGGCGGGCGATCTCGTACTCCTGGTGGGTCCGCACGTCGAGGAGGACCAGCGGCTCGCCGGCCTCCAGCCGTCCTTGCAGCTCTCTCACGGTCATTTCATCCATCGCTCGGGTCTCCGCCCCGGGGGGGCTGCCACAGAGTTGCTCGTAATCGATCAGCCCACGCTGCGCCGGGTTCTCCGCGCAGATCGGGCAGGCCGGGTCCTTCTTGAGCTGGAGCTCGCGGAATCGCATCTTGAGGGCGTCGAACAGCACCAGGCGCCCGATCAGCGGATCGCCCGCGCCGACGATCAGCTTGATCACCTCGTTCGCCTGGAGCGAGCCGATGATCCCCGGCAGCACCCCCAGCACGCCGCCCTCGGCGCAGGAGGGGACCAGGCCCGGCGGCGGCGGCTCCGGGAACAGGCAGCGGTAACACGGCCCGCGCGCGCCCCAGAAGACCGACACCTGCCCTTCGAAGCGGAAGATCGAGCCGTAGACGTTCGGCTTGCCGAGCAGCACACAGGCGTCGTTGACCAGGTAGCGGGTCGCGAAGTTGTCCGTCCCGTCGACCACCAGATCGTAGTCCGCGAGCAGCTCCAGGGCGTTCCCGGCGACGAGCCGCAGCTCGTGCGGGACGAGGCGGATGTGCGGATTGACGTCGGCGAGGCGCTCCAGCGCCACCTGGATCTTCGGCCGTCCCACCGCGGCGTGACCATAGAGAACCTGGCGGTGGAGGTTCGACTCGTCGACGACGTCGAAATCGACCAGACCGAGGGTACCGACCCCGGCGGCGGCCAGGTACAGGCCGAGCGGCGAGCCAAGGCCGCCGGCGCCGACCACCAGCACCCGCGCCGCCTTGAGACGGCGCTGCCCCTCCATCCCCACCTCCGGCAGGATCAGATGCCGGCTGTACTGGCGGATCTCGCCCGGTGTCAGCGCCGGAAGATCCGCCATGCCTGTCCTCGCTGTCTCAGACCGCCTCCTTGTGGACCCCCGCGAATCCCGTCTGCGGTACGCCGCCGATCGCCGCCTGGTCGATCACCTCCTCGGTGAAGACCTCGCTCTCCTCGTCGAAACGCCAGCTCCGCGTCGCGACCACCCGCCGCTTCTCGACCCCGACGATCAGGTAGGACTTCCCCGCCCAGGCCTCCTCGCGATCCGCCGCGCTCGGCACGGCCGGATGGTCCGGATGGGAATGATAGTAGCCCACGACGTCCAAGCCCAGAGCCCGCGCCTCCTTGTGGGCGGCGAGCACGGTCTCCGGGCTGATCAGGTAGCGGCTCTCCCGGTCCCCCCCCCGCGCGTTGCCCACCGACAGAATGCGCTCGACGAACGTCGCACCGGACTGGTGTCTTCCAATGAGGACACCACAGCACTCCTCGGGATAGCTGATCGAGGCATGCCGGCTGATGGTATGCAGATGGCGGGGCATGATGAAGAGACGGCTCATGGCAGGCAACTCCTCCCGGACGCGATCGGACGTGCAAATCAAAGGCCATCCTCACTCAAGAAGAAGGTGCCGCCGATCGCTCAGAGTGGGACGCCGCCGGGCCGCTTTGGGGGCTATCGGGGGAGCGGCACGACCAGCGAGAGGACGATCGCGGCCACCGTGGCGACCAGACAGAGGATCGCCCCCGCGGTGTGCGCCGGCCGCTCGGGCCGCCGCGGATCGAGGAAGTGCGCCGCCACGTACCCGCCGGCGAAGCCGCCGAGGTGCCCCCAGTTGTCCACCATGGGGAAGAAGAACCCGAAGACGATGCAGCCCAGCGCCCAGCTCCAGGCCTGCCCTCCCACCAACCGGCTCCCCGTGGCACGGCCATACCAGACCAGGGCACCCAGCAGACCGAGGATCGCCGCCGAGGCGCCGACCGTGAGCTGGGCCCCTCCAAAAAGGTAGAACCGCCCGAGCGTGCTGGTCAGCAGGAAGGCGAACGCCGACGAAACGGTGAACAGGATCACCATCCGCGACGGCCCGAAGAGCTCCGCGACCTCCGGGGCGAGCATGCGCAGCCAGGAGAGATTGAAGGCGATGTGGAGCAGGTTGCCGTGCAGCCAACCTGCCGAAAGCAACGTCCACCAGCGCCCGAAGTGCCAGACCGGCACACCGCCCGAGGCGCCGAACCGCAAAAGGCTCTCCTGGCTCGGCGGCAGCAGGTTGAACAAGCTGAAGCCCTTGCCGATCCCCTCGGGATCGACGACCAGCATGCAGAGATAGAGGAAGACCGTGCCGCCGATCACCACCTGGTCGAACGGAACCGTCCGCCCGGCGTTTCCCAGGATCGAGGTCAACCCCCACATCCCGGGGTTGCGCCGGCCGCAATTCGCACACACCTCGTCGGCCACGCCGGTCAGCCGGCCGCACGACGGGCAGAGGATCGATCCGGTTCGCTTGCGCTGGAACATGGAGAGGAAGTCTATCGCAGGCCGCGCAGCACCTCGAAGGGGTTGATCGGGTCCCCCTTCCACCATTGCTTCTCCGGGGTCAGCCGGAAGATGGCGAAATGCAGATGCGGCGCATCCGGCGCGGCATTCCCGGTCGATCCGACGAAGCCGAGGACCTGTCCCTTGGTCAGCTCCTGCCCCTCGGCCAGGCCGTCGGCGTAGCGGTCCAGATGGGCATAGTAATAGGCATAGGTCTCCGACGGATCGAACTGATAGAGGGTCAGCCCCCCCCGCTCGCTGGCGTAGAGCTTGCGAACGGTCCCGCCCTCGACGGCCAGCACCGGCGTGCCGCGCGGCGCCAGGATGTCCAGCGCCTCATGGGCGCGCGTGCCGTCGCCACGGGTCTCTCCGAACGTGTCGCGCAATGCGGCGCGCCCGACCCCCTGCACCGGCACCAGCAAGCCCCGCTCCGCCAGATCGCCGGCCCGTTCGCCGGCCGGCGGCAGGGGGATCGCCGGCCACGAGCGCGTTTCGGCCGGCGTCACGGCCGGCGGCGGCGTGTTTCGCGGCGCCCCCGGTACCGGGGCCGGGACCGGGGGCGGACCCGCAGACGCCGCCGGCTGCGCCGGGCGGGCCGTCGGCTCGCGATCGCGCCAGAGGAGAACGGCGACCACCGCAGCCCCGACCAGGAAGCCGACCAGAGCGGACACCAGAAGCGCTCCCCCCTCCCGCTTCACGCTCGCCGCTGAGCCCTTGTTCATCTCCTTACTCCCGGAACAAGACCGGCGTGCCGGTCTCGACCAGCGACGCCAGGGTCAAGGCGTCCCAGTTGGTCATCCGCACACAGCCATGGGAGAGCGAGCGGCCGATCGTCCGGGGCTCCGGTGTGCCGTGGATCCCATAGTGCTCCTTGGAGAGGTCGATCCAGACCGCGCCCACCGGATTGTTCGGCCCCGCCGGGATCTGGGCCTTCGAGTGCTCGGGGTCGCCGTCCCAGAACAGGTCGGGGTTGTAGTTGAAGATCGGATCGCGCGACACGCCCTTCACCAGCCAGTCGCCGACCGGCAGCGGATCGTGCTCGCTTCCCGCGGTGACCGGCGCGAAGAACACCACCCGGTCGCCCTGCACCACCGAGAGCGTCGAGAGCCCTTTGGAAACCAGCACCCGGAGCCCCTCGGGCGCCTTGCTCGCCACGTCCGAGACGACGCGCACCGCCGGCACGCGGATCATCGCCCCCTCCGCGAATCCGATCTGCGGATTCAACTGCTGCAGAAACTCCGGCGTCGCGTGGAAGCGCTCGGAGAGCATCTCCAGGACCGAGGTATACCCGAGCGCCGACAGGCCCGCCTTCTCCATCATGTCCTCGGGGATGGGGACGAACGGCCCGGCGGCATCCTCCGGCGTGATGCGGTAGACGACGAGCGTCGGCTCCCCTCCCTCGTCCAGAGCCCGCCAGGTCCGCCCGTCGAGCCGGCCTGTGGCCGGCAGCTTGCGGGCCGCCTGAAACGCCGTCAGAGCCTTCCGGGTGTTGCTGCCGCCCTTGCCGTCGATCACCCCCGGCGAGAACCAGGAGCGGTCGAGCCGGACCTGCACGTCGGCCGCGGACGGCTTCGCCTGTGCGGCGACCCCTCCCGCCACCAACAGGAACAACATCGCCGACAAAGAGGCCGGCCCGGCGCAGCGAAAAAACTTGCGGGTTTCGTGCATGGAGTCTCCTTTTGAAAGTTCAACCCACCCTGAGCCCTTGCAACTGTCGGGCCAAAGGCGAAAGAATGGACGGGTGACCGAAGAGAAAAAGCTCAGCCGCTGGTTCTTCCTCGCCGCCCTGATCCTCACCACGATCCTCTTCTTCTGGATGGTGCGGGCCTTCCTGGTGCCGATCGCGTTGGCCGCCGTCTTCGCCACGCTTTTCGATCCGCTCTACCAGGGCTTCCTGCGCCTCTTCCGCAACCGGCGCACCGTCGCCGCCTTCTTCTGCTGCTTCACGCTGTTCCTCGGGCTCATCGTGCCGCTCTACGGCGTGGCGCACCTGGTCACCCTGGAGGCGATCCAGTTCTACCACTCGATCGAGACCGAGGTCGGCCAGCTCGTCCAGGAGGGCAACGCCGGTCTGGTCGGGCGAATCCAAGCGATTCCCTGGCTGGACAAGATCCCGCTCGACGAGATCGACCTCAAGGGAGACCTGCAGAAGGCGGCGGCCGGCATCGCCGCCTTCATGGCCGGCCTGATCAACCGGACGTCGCGCACCACGCTGGAGTTCGTGGTGCTGCTCTTCATCACCTTCTTCACCCTGTTCTACTTCTTCCGCGACGGCCGGACCATGGTGCGCAAGCTGCGCTTCCTCGTCCCGATGGACCGGGAGTACAAGAACACCATCGCCGCCCGCTTCATCTCGGTGGCGCGGGCCACGGTCAAGGGGACGCTGCTGATCGCCCTGGTGCAGGGGACGCTCTCCGGGCTCACCCTCTGGGCCTTCGGTGTCGACTCCCCCTTCCTCTGGGGCGTGGTCGCGACCCTTCTGTCGATCATCCCGCTGGTCGGGGCCTGGCTGGTCCTCTATCCCGCCGCCCTGGTCCAGGCAATCCAGGGCAACTACTGGCAGGCGGGGGGCATCGTCCTGATCACGGTGATCGTCATCGTCAACGTCGACAACCTGCTGCGCCCCCGGCTCGTCGGCCAGGAGGCGGGGATGCACGACCTGATGGTGTTCTTCTCGACCCTCGGCGGCATCGGCCTCTTCGGCGCCACCGGCTTCATCCTCGGCCCCATGCTGGCCGCCCTCTTCCTGGTCCTGGTCGACATCTACAGCCAGGAGTTCAAGGAGGACCTCGACGCGACCCTCGTCCCGGCCGCCGCCGCCCCGCCGGCCAAGCCACCCGGCAAACCCAAGAGCGACCGGCGCCCTGCCGCCAAAGGAGCTCAGAGTTGAGAGCAACAATGCACACCCGCCGCCTCGGTATCGCCCTTCTCTGCTGCCTCTGCTGCCTCGCCCTCGGCGTTCCGGTCGCCCGGGCAGGCGATCCCGGGGAGGAGCTGCGGACAGCGGCGGGGGCCGGCGACGTCGAACGCGTCCGCGCTCTGCTCGCCTCCGGCGTCGCGGTGGACGCTCCAGCCCGCCACGGCCAGACGGCGCTGTTCTTCGCGGCCGGAGAAGGCCACCTGGAGGTCGCCCGCCTGCTCCTCGAGCACGGCGCGAACGCCGACGTCCACGACGGATTCTTCGGCCAGTCGGCCGTCGACGTAGCGCTCCAGGCCGGCAATCGCGAGCTGGTGCGCCTGCTCCTCGACCGCGGCGCCGAGGGCGTCATGGCGGTGCTCGAAACCGCGGTGGCGCAGGACGACCTGGAGCTCGCCCGGATGGCCCTGGCGACCGGCCGGCTGGAGCCGCTCGACCTGGCGGCGGCACGGCGCGAATCGCAAGGCTCCTCGCAGGCCTTGCGCGACCTGCTCGCGGCGGCCACCGCGGCGCCCCGGCAGCATCCGCCCCACCAACCCGGCGCCGAGAAGCTGCGGCAGGCCGCCGGTCTCTACAAGACCGGCAGCGGCGCTCCCGGCCTGACCGTGAGCGTCCGCGGGGAAGGCCTGGAGGTGCAATTCCCGGCGAGCCCGGAGAAGATCGCACTCTCGGCGGTCACCCCCGATCGCTTCGACAGTGCCGACGGGCGGCTCTCGATCCGTTTCGGCGGCCGGGGCGGACTGATCGAATGGCTGGTCTTCAACCGGGACGGCGAACGCGCGTTCCTCTCCCTCTCCGCCGAGGAGCCGGCTCCGCTGCGTGCCGCCACGGTTCCCACACCCGCCGCCCCGGCTCCGGCCGACCCGGCCCGCCCCTGGCCCCAGTTCCGCGGTCCCGGAGCGGGCGGTGTCGGCGACGGCCAAGGGGCACCGGCCTCCTGGAACGTCGCCACCGGGGAAGGCGTCCGCTTCAAGACTCCGATCCCCGGGACCGGGCTGGCCAGCCCGATCGTCTGGGGCGACCGGATCTACGTCGCGACCGCCGTCTCCGCAAAAGGCGAGACGGCTCTGCGCATCGGGCTCTACGGGGACACCGACTCGATCGAGGACCGTTCGGAGCACTCGTTCCGGCTCTACGCCCTGGAGACGGCGGGCGGCAAGGTGGTCTGGGAACGCGAGGTCCACCGCGGCGTCCCCGGCGCTCTGCGGCATCTGAAGTCGAGCCTCGCCAACTCGACCCCGGTGACCGATGGCGAGCGCATCGTGGTGCTCTTCGGCGCCGTCGGCAAGCTCGCCGCCTACGACAGGGCCGGGACCCTCCTCTGGCAGCGCGACATCGGCATCCTCGACAGCAACGACCCGCAGTCCGGCACCGCCGAGTGGGGGCACGCCGCCTCGCCCATCCTCGCCGGCGACCGGGTGATCGTGCAGGCCGACCGGCGCCGCGACTCCTTCCTCGCCGCCTACCGGCTCACCGACGGCACCGAGATCTGGCGCGTCGCCCGCAGCGAGCCCTCCACCTGGTCCACACCCACCCTGGTGACCTCGCCGGCCGGCGAGGAGCTGGTGGTCAACGGGCCGACCATCCGCGGCTACGACCCGAAATCCGGCGCCGAGCTCTGGCGGCTCGGGCCGAATTCCGAGGTGGTGGTCTCAACCCCGCAGGCGGGCGACGGCCTGATCTTCGTCACCGCGGGCTACCCGCCGATCCGCCCGCTGTTTGCGATCCGCCCGGGCTCGAGAGGCGACCTGACGCTGCCCGAGGGGAAGCAGAGCAGCCCGTCGGTCGCCTGGAGCCACAGCCGCGGCGGCACCTACATCCCGACCCCCATCCTCTACCGCGGGTTCTTCCACACCTGCAACAACAACGGCATCTTCACCACCTACCGCGCGGCGACCGGTGAGCTGCTGTCCACCCTGCGGCTGAGCAACGCCGGGATCTCCGTCTCGGCCTCCCCGGTGGCCGCCGACGGCCGGCTCTACGTCTTCGGCGAAGACGGCCAGGCCTACGTGCTGGCGTCGGGAGCGGAGCCGGTCCTCCTCGGCACCTGGCCGATGGGGGAGCCGGTGATGGCCACCCCGGCGATCTCCGGCGGCCTCCTGGTGGTGCGCACCCTCGGCCATGTCGTGGGACTGGAGGCTGCGGAGGGCAAGAAGGAAGCGGCGGCGGCTCGCTGAGGTGGGCGGGGGGAGCTTACGTAAACCGCACCCTACGCCGGGCATGAATGCCCGGGCTATCAGCAGCGCCGTCTGAAGACGGCTTCAAGCCCCGTTCACGGGGCGCCGTTGCTAGCCCGGCGATTCATCGCCGGGCGAAGAGGCCCGAGCCGACGCAGTTATTTCATGACGAGCCCTATGAGCCTCCCAGCATCCTCACGCCCCGGCGCGGGCCTCGCGCGCCCTGGCGCAGATCCTCCACGCGGGGCCTACGCCGCGCTTGGCGCCAGCACCCGAAGGCCGTGCCCCGCCGCCGCCGTGGCCAGGTTCGAGTCGTAAACCGCAATCGCCCCCAGATCGGCGCCCAACGAAAGGGCGGAGGCCAGGTGGATGGCGTCAAGGGAGCGCACGATCCGCGGCTCCAGCCGGGCTGCCGCACCGAGGACGTCGCCGTCGATTCGCAGCAAGTGAAGGCCGGCCAGAACCTCTTCTGCCCGCCGTTCGGCCGCCGGATGTGAGGTCGCGCGGCGCACCGCGCGGGTCACCTCGACGCGAGCCAGCTCGCTGCTGACACAGCTCCGCCAGCTTGAAAGGCTCGCCAGCAGGGCTTCCGTCTCCGCCTCAGGCAGGACGAGCTTCACCAGAGCCGAGGAGTCCAGGTACAGAACCTCCCCTCCCATCCGGATCAGTCCTCCTCCCGCTGCGCCGCGAGGGCTTCCGAAACCGGCATCTCCAAGGGGAGCTGCGGGGGCATCCCCAGCCCTGCGAGGTCCAGGCGAGCCGGCAGGATACGGCCTTCGGCAATCAGCCGCTCCAGCGCCGAGCCCCGGCTCGGCAGCGGCCCGAGGACGGCGACCGGGAGGTTGTGCTCCGTGACCTCGAAACTCTTGCCTTCGTTGACCAGCCGCAGGTAACGGCTGAGGTTCTGCCGCAGCTCCCGAACACCGACTCGCTGTTGGTTCATCGCGCCGCTCCCATCTTGTAGCACAGGGTAGCACAATGGTCGGGTGCAACCGGGGGGTCCCGCCCCGCAAGGCCCCGCAAGGCCGTTGCCGTGTCCGAAGTCGCGAGGCAATCAACGAGAATTCGGTACCACGGCCTGCTGCGGGTAGTTGATCGGCTCTTCGGGCGTGGCAGCGCGTTGACTCGGAGAGGAACGGCACGTACATTGAGCAAGCCCACTCCCCGCCGAGGCGCACGGGCAGAGGAGGAAGCCGGCTCGAAAGCACCGGGCGTGCGATACAGGCCAGGGGCGAAAAGGCCCCGGAGGGGCCGAAAGCATGTAGCCCGGGGCCAGAGCGAAGCGGCGGCCCCGGGTAAAGAGGAATCATTGATTCCAAGCCCCCGGAGGGGGCGGCAGCCAAACCATGCGCGGCCGATTCTGCTGCCGTCCCCTCCGGGGACTTGAAAAACAAAAACGTGATCCCGGCGCCCCTCACGGGGCTCGACGTTGAGGGCGGTTGAGCCATGGTCAACGGTTCGGCACATCACCAGGTCGCCCGGCTCCTGAGGGCGCTCGCCTCCGACGACCAGACCGGCTTCGTGCTGGCGGAGCTCAACGACCTCCTGACCGGCCTCACCTCCGAGGATCTCCCGATCGCCGTGGCGCAGGCGGACCTGACCGGACTCACCCCGTACCTTCGAAACTATGTGGCGGCGATGGTGGAGCTCGCCGCCCACCGGCGGGGCGTACCGCCCCCCTCCTGGGTGCGCGACGTCGAGCCGCTGGAAATGGAGCCGCGGTTCGCCTCGCCCCTGGCAGGACTGCGGTTGCACCTGCTGCGCGCGGCACCGGTCCCCTTCAAACGTCGCAACATCTTCATCGACTCATCGATCGGTGATCGCGTGTAACGATGGCCCCCACCTACCTCACCCGGGCGGACATGCTGCGCCTCTTCGATCTGCTCAATGCGGAGCTGGCCGCCGAGGACGTGCAGGGCGAGCTCTATCTGGTCGGTGGCGCTGTGATGTGCCTGGCCCTCGCCGCCCGGCACGCGACGCGGGACGTGGATGGTTACTTCCGGCCCACCGGAGCCATCCGCGAGGCGGCCGGCCGGGTCGCCGCCCAAGCTGACGTTCCGGCCGACTGGCTCAACGACGCGGTGAAGGGGTTTCTGAGCCCGCAGGGCGATTTCGATGCCTACCTTGACCTCGACCACCTGAAGGTCTTCGTGGCACGGCCGGCCTACCTGCTGGCCATGAAGTGTGCCGCCATGCGGCTGGGTGAGGAGTTCCAGGATCTCGCCGATGTCCGGTTCCTGCTCAACCACCTGAACATCACCCGTGTCGAAGACGCCTTGAACGTCGTCACCCGCTACTTCGATGCGGAGCGCCTGCCCCCCAAGACCCGCCTTGCCCTGGAGGAGCTGTTGCCGGGCTGACATCTCGGCCGGGCCTTCGGCCCATTTTTCATTGACTGCCGGCGAGACGCCGGCGCTCCCAGGGGGCGCAGGCGGGGCCTCCGGGGCCACCCGGTACTCTGCTCGGCCGGCGCCTCATGCCGCGCGAGCAGCGGTTGCACGCCCTCCTGATCACCAGGCGGCGGAGTCTGGCAGAGACGTGCTGAGCCAAGGTCGTACGCCGGTCAGGCTCGTTGGGTCCGCAGCTTCAGGAGGGACAGCAGCTCAGCCAAGTCGACGAGACCCTCCGCTTCCCGCCGCTCCTCAACGGTCAGTTCCTCACCTCGGTCCTGGCGATCGAGAAGGCCGTGCAGACGATCGTCGACGCCTCGCGGGAGCTGAAAACGGTCGAGGTCGTCGGGGAGCTCGAGCTTGACGAGAACTTGTTGCGACATGCAGGCCCTTTCAAGAGTGGTCCGCCGAGCCCTCATTCTACACCGCGATCCCCGCCTCGCCTCCTCCACCCGTCTGGTGCTGGAGGCGGCGCAGGATCACCGAGAGCTCGGTACCTCGGCCTGCTGCGGGTAGTTGATCGGCTGTTCGGGGTCGCGGTGCCAGTCGTACTCGGCGGACAGAGCCGCTGCTTCGGCGACGGCACGCCCGGCGAGGCGCTTGACCAGATAGAAGCCCATGTCGGTCCCCGAGGAGACGCCCGCGGAGGTGACGTAGTGGCCCGCATCCACCCAGCGCGAGACGTTGTCCCACAGGACGCGCGAACCGAAGCCGGTCACCCATGCAAAGGCCGCGTGATTCGTGGCGGCCGGCTTGCCGTCGAGGACTCCGGCAGCCGCGAGGATCGCGGCACCGGTGCAGACGGACGTCATGAGCGTGACCCGCTCGTCCATCGACCGGACCCACTGGAGAAGCTCTCTCTTCTCGGCAGGATGATCGTCGCCGAGAAGGGCGTACACCCCGGCGCCCCCGGGGATCATCAACAGATCGATCTTCTCTTCGAGCGCCTCATCGCGAAAAAAGTCCGGTGCCACCCGTGGACCGTTGAAACTCTTCACCGGTGCCGGCGCCGCTCCTGCCGAGCCCGACTTGCACTGGTTTGCAATGAGCACCACCTCGAACGGGTACGGCGGGTCGCCGAAGTAGCTCGTGCCGATGAAACGCGCAATGCTGAACGCCTGGATGAACCCCCACACGTCGATCGGCTCGAAGTTGTCGAACACCAGAATACCGATCCGCAGCGTGCGGGGAAAAGGACTCGACTCATGCATGGCGACGACCTCCTGGTTCTCGGCTCTTGGAAAACCCGCGCGCTCAGCCCGGATAGATGACCACACGGCGGTACGGCTCCTCTCCCTTGCTCTCCGAGGTGAGGCCGTAGCGCTCGATGATCTGGTGCTGCAGGCGGCGCAGGTAGTTGTTGCGGGGGGGCAGCTCGACGGGACGGCCCTGGTCCAGGGCTTCGTCGATCGCGTCCTCGACCTCGCGCAGGGCTTCCTCGTCCTGGGCGCGCACGTCGATGACGCCGAAGTGGGCGCGCACGAAGGTCTCCATCTGGGCCAGGGTGTTGCTCTTGAGGACGTGCACGGGGACGCCCTTGTCCAGGGCGTCCTTCAGGCGCCGGGGCTGGCGGCGCTCCTGGGCCTTGAGCGTCACCACCAGGTCGGCCTCGTCCAGGTCGTCCACCAGGATGGCGGAGACGCGCATCTTGCGCAGGGCGCGCTCCATCTTGTCGCGGCTGACGGCGTAGGCGTAGAGGCGGACGACCTTGCCGCGCGGCGGACGCTGAGCGAGGGTCGGCGGCTCGTCGTGGCCCGGCTCGGGGGCCGGGGTGGCCGGGACGGTGAGCGATTCCTCCCACCAGGGGGAGCCGCCGCGGACCTTGCGGCCGTTGCGGCGCGGCACCTCGCCGCGCCGGGGCTCCGGGCCGTTGCGGGCGCTGCGGCCCGGTCCCGGAGGGCGTCGGGGCAGCTCGGGAAGCGGGGGCGCCTGCTGGATCTCGACACCGCCGTCCGCGGTGCGGGTGCGCAGCTCCGGCCGCGGCGGCACCTCGCGCAGGAGATGGTCCACCACCTCGCCGAGCTCGCGGTGGACGGCCAGTCGGTCCTTGTCCTGGATCTCGACCAGGACGTCGAAGGTCGGCGGCGCGCGGCGCTCCAGGACGGTCTTCTGGGTACCGCGGCGGCGCGCCTCCTCGTCCGACAGGGTGACCGCCTGGATGCCCCCCACCAGGTCGGAAAGCGTGGGGTTCTGCAGCAGGTTGTCGAGCGTGATGCCGTGCGCGGTCGCGATGAGCTGGACGCCGCGCTCGGCGATGGTGCGCGCCGCCATCGCCTCGGCGGCGGTGCCGATCTCGTCGATCACGATCACCTGCGGCATGTGGTTCTCGACCGCCTCGATCATCGTCGCGTGCTGCTCCTCGGGCGTCGGCACCTGCATGCGCCGGGCGCGGCCGATCGCCGGATGCGGGATGTCGCCGTCCCCGGCGATCTCGTTCGAGGTGTCGACCACGATCACCCGCTTGCCGAGGTCGTCGGCGAGGACGCGCGCCGCTTCGCGCAGCAGCGTCGTCTTGCCGACCCCGGGACGGCCGAGGAGGAGGAGCGAACGGCCCGACTCGATGACGTCGCGCAGGATGTCCACCGTGCCGTAGACCGCGCGGCCGACACGGCAGGTCAGGCCGACCACGTCGCCGACCCGGTTGCGCAAAGCGGAGATGCGATGGAGGGTGCGGGCGATGCCGGCCCGGTTGTCCTTGCCGAAGCGGCCGATGCGCTCGACGACATGCGCCAGCTCCTCGCGCTCCACCGGCCGCTCGTCGATCCTCTCGCCGCGGTCGGCGAAGCGGATCTCCGGCAGCCGCCCCAGGTCGAGCACGATCTCCAGGATGGCTCCGCGATCCGGCCGCGCCTCGACCCCCCGTCGAAGACGCTCCGGCAGGACCGCCAGCAGCAGCTCCAGCTCATCCGCCGTCTGTCCCCGTTTCGCTCGTGCCTTCACGGCGCTCCTCCTCGGCTCCAGGCTAACCGAAAGCCCGGCCACAGGAAACCCCGACCCTGTCACGGTCGCGTCACCCTTTTTCCCCCAAACCCGAGTAGACTTCTCCGCAAATCTGTCCGTCCCGCCCGGCCGCCTTCCGCCGGGTTGCATCCTCCAAGGGGATCTCCAACATGCTCAAACCGCTCCGCATTCTTCTGCCCGCCCTCGCCCTGATCCTGCTGCTGCCGGAAGCCCGGCCCGCGGCGGCGCAGTGCGTCAGCCTGACCACGCTCGGGTCGGCGTCTGCCCAGAACTTCGACACGCTCTCCAACACCGCCGCGAGCACGACCAACAACCTGACGATCACCGGCTGGTTCATGACCGAATCGGGGGGCGGCGCGCGAGACAACGAGCAGTATGGCGTCGACACCGGCGGCAGCAATACCGGAGACACCTACAGCTACGGCGCGGCGGCGGCCACCGACCGTGCCTTGGGCGGGCTGCAAAGTGGCACGCTGATCCCGATCTTCGGCGCCTGCTTCACCAACAACACCGGCTCGACGGTGACCAGCCTGGCGGTCGCCTACACCGGCGAGCAGTGGCGCCTGGGGGCGACGGCGCGGACGGACCAGATCAATTTCGAATACAGCACAAGCGCCACGGACCTGGTGACCGGCACCTGGACCGGCGTCGCGGCCCTCAATTTCGTGACCCCGTTCACCACCACGGCCGGCGCCAGGGACGGCAACGCCGCAGGCAACCGCACGGCGCTTTCATCGACGATCTCCTCCTTGAGCATCGCCAACGGCGCGACCTTCTGGATCCGCTGGACGGACACCAATGCGAGCGGCGCCGACGACGGCCTTTCGGTGGACGACTTCTCGCTGACCCCGAATGGCGGCGGCCCGCCGGTGGTCAACCTGTCGGTCAACGACGTCACCCTGGCCGAGGGGAACGCCGGGACCACGACCTTCACCTTCACGGTGAGCCTCTCCGCGCCGGCCGGCGTCGGCGGGGTGACGTTCGACGTCGCCACCGCGGACGGCACGGCGCAGGACGACACCCCCGCCACCGAGGACAACGACTACGTCGCCAACTCGCTGACCGGACAGTCGATCCCCGCCGGAAACTCCACCTACGCCTTCAACGTCACGGTCAACGGCGACACCGCCGTCGAGCCGAACGAGACGTTCTTCGTCAACGTCACCAACGTCACCGGTGCCACCGTGACCGACGGCCAGGGGCAGGGCACGATCAACAACGACGACGTGGCGCTCACCCCGATCCACGACATCCAGGGGCCGGGAGCCAGCTCGCCGCTGTCGGGCGTCGTGACCACCCGCGGCATCGTCACCGGCGTCAAGAGCAACGGCTTCTTCATCCAGGAGCCGGACGCCACGGTGGACGCCGATCCGCTGACCTCCGAGGGCGTCCTGGTGTTCACCAGCAGCGCACCGCCGGCCGCGGCCGCGGTGGGCAACCTGGTGCAGGTCACCGGCACCATCGCCGAGTTCGTCCCCTCGGCCGACGCGCTGCAGCCGCCGCTGACCGAGCTGACCTCGCCGACGGTGGTCCTGCTCTCCACCGGCAACCCGCTGCCGGCGGCGATTCCGCTGACCACCACCTTCCCCGATCCGGCCGGGGTCCACGACCAGCTCGAGCGGCTGGAAGGGATGCGGGTGAGCGTGGGCTCGCTCACGGTGTCCGGCCCGACCCTCGGCAACGTCAATGAGGCGAATGCCACCGCCACCTCCACCGGCGTCTTCTACGGCGTGGTGACCGGCGTGGCGCGGCCGTTCCGCGAGGCCGGCATCCCGGCGCCGGACCCGGCGCCTTCGGGCGGCGGCACCATCCCGCCGATCCCGCGTTTCGACTCGAACCCCGAGCGCATCCGGGTGGACAGCGACGGCCTGGTCGGCGGCGGCCTGCTCGACGTGTCGAGCGGCGCGGTGGTGACCGGTCTCGTCGGTCCCCTCGACTACACGTTCCGCACCTACACCATCCTCCCCGACCCGGGCGCCACGCTCGGTGCGACCGGCGGCACCACCGCGACGCCGGTCACCGCGGCCACCAGCCAGGAATTCACCGTCGCCACCTTCAACGTCGAGCGCTTCTTCGACACCGTGGACGACGCCGGGGTGAGCGACGTGGCCCTGACCGCCGCGGCGTTCAACCAGCGCCTCAACAAGGCGTCGCTGGCCATCCGCAACTTCCTGCGCGCGCCGGACATCATCGGCGTCGAAGAGATGGAGAACCTGACCACCCTGCAGGCCCTGGCGGCGCGCATCAGCTCCGACGCCGTCGCGGCATCGCAGCCCGATCCGCAATACGCGGCCTATCTGGTGGAAGGCAACGACATCGGCGGCATCGACGTGGCGTTCCTGGTGAAGACCGCGCCGGTGGTGGGCGCCACGCCCCGCGTGTCGGTCACCTCGGTGACCCAGGAGCTCGCCGGGACGCTGTTCGTCAATCCCGACACCTCGACCGAGCTGCTCAACGACCGTCCGCCCCTGCGCCTCAATGCGGTGGTCAACCATGCGAACGGTGCGAGCTTCCCGGTGACGGTGATCGTCAACCACCTGCGCTCGCTCGGCTCGGTCAACAGCGAGGCGGCGGGCTCGAACGGCTGGGCCACCGCCGGCGCCCGGGTGCGGGCGAAGCGCCAGAAGCAGGCCGAGGACCTCGCCAATCTCGTCCAGGCCCGCCAGGTGGCCGACCCCGCCGAGCGCATCATCCTGCTCGGCGACTTCAACGCCTTCGAGGTCAACGACGGCCTCGGACACTCGATGGGCGTGATCTCCGGCACCCCGGTGCCGGACAACGAAACCGCGGTGCCGGGCGACGGCGTCGATTTGGTCAACCCCGACTTCGACAACCTGTTCGACTCGCCGCCCGCGCCGGAGCGCTACTCCTACGTGTTCGACGGCAATGCCCAGAACCTCGACCAGATCCTGGTCAACGTGCCGCTCGTCTCCGCCACCGTGGCGCACCGCATGGAGCATGCCCGGACCAACGCCGACTTCCCGCAGACCGCGCGCAACAACGGCGCCAATGCGGAGCGCCTGTCGGACCATGATCCCGGCGTGGCCTTCTTCCAGGTGGCCGGCTTCGCCACCGCCGATCTCGCGATCACCAAGACGGACGCCCCCGATCCGGTGACCGCGGGAACCAACCTCACCTACACCATCACCGTGACCAACAACGGGCCGGACGCGGCGGCCAACGCCTCCTGGACCGACACCCTGCCGGCGGGGACGTCTTTCGTCTCGCTCCCGGCGGTGGCCGGCTGGACCTGCACCACCGGCGCCACGGTGACCTGCTCGAACCCCTCGTTCGCGGTGGGCAGCGCGGTCTTCACGCTCACCGTCCAGGTCGCCTCCTCGGTGACGGCGGGCACGGTGCTCTCCAACACTGCGACGGTCACCTCGGCGACCGCCGACGGCACACCGGCCAACAACAGCGCCACCGCCACCACCACGGTGTCCGCCTCGGCGGACCTCTCGGTGACCAAGGTGGATACGCCGGACCCGGTCGCGCCGGGCACCAACCTGACCTACACCATCACGGTGACCAACGCCGGCCCGAGCAACGCCGCCACGGTCTCCCTCTCCGACACGCTCCCGGCCGGGACGACGTTCGTCTCGCTCCCCGCGGTGGCGGGCTGGTCCTGCACCACCGGCGCCACGATCTCCTGCTCCAACCCGTCGTTCGCACCCGGCAGCGCGGTCTTCACCTTGATCGTGGCGGTCGACGCCGGGGTGGGCACCGGCACGGTGCTCTCCAATACGGCGACGGTCTCTGCGGCCACCACCGACCCGGTACCCGCCGACAACAGCGCCACCGCCACCACCACGGTCGGCAGCGGCTCGGCCGACATGTCCATCACCAAGGTGGACACCCCCGATCCGGTGAACGCGGGGGACAGCCTGACCTACACCATCACCGTGACCAACGCCGGCCCGAGCAGCGCCACCACGGCGGCCTTCTCCGACACCCTGCCGGCAGGAACGACGTACTTCTCGCTGCCTGCGGTGGCCGGCTGGTCGTGCACCACCGGCGCCACGATCTCCTGCTCCAACCCGTCGTTCGCGCCCGGCACCGCGGTCTTCACCTTGACCGTGGTGGTCGGAGCTTCGGTCGCCCCGGGAACGGTGCTCTCGAACACGGCCACGGCCACCTCCGCGACCATCGACCCGACCCCGGGCAACGAGAGCGCGACGGCGACCACGAACGTGCTCTCCCCCGCGTCGGTCACCGCCACCAAGGCGGTCTCCGGCCAGTTCACCCCCGGCGGCACCGTGACCTATACCGTGGTGCTGAGCAACAGCTCCGGGAGCGCCCAGGCGGACAACCCCGGAGATGAATTCACCGACATCCTGCCGTCGCAGCTCACCCTGGTGAGCGCCACGGCGACCTCCGGAACGGCGGTGGCCACCGTCGCCACGAACACGGTGACCTGGAACGGCTCGATCCCGGCCAACGGCTCGGTGACGGTCACCCTCACCGCCACCTTGAACGCCGGGATCACCCCCGGGACCACGGTCACCAACCAGGGGAGCTTCGCCTACGACGCCGACGGCAACGGCACGAACGAGGCCGCCGGGAGCACCGACGACCCGCTGGCGGCCGGCGGCGCCAACCCCACCATCTTCATTGCCGGGGCTTCGACCTCGCCGGCCGAGATCCCGACGCTCAACGAGGTGGGCCTCGCCCTCCTCGCGCTGCTCCTCGCGCTCGGTGGCGCCGCCCTGCTGCGCCGCCGCTCCCGCGTCGCGTGAGTCTCGTGCGGAGGGGGAGAGGATCACCTCTCCCCCTCCGGCCCGAACGCGGGTAGACTTTCGGGCATCATGCCCACAGCGCGCAGACGTCCTCGCCTCTCCGCCCTCGCCCTGCTTTGCCTCCTGGGCGGAGCCCATTTCGCCCAAGCCGGCCTCCCCACGGCGGACCTCTCGGTGCTCAAGGTGGACGACCCCGACCCGGCGCCCGCCGGAACGGCGCTGGTCTACACCATCACGGTGAGCAACAAGGGTCCGGACGACGCCTCCAGTGCGGTGATGGACGACCCGCTGCCGGCCGGGACGACCTTCCAGTCGGTCTCGGCGCCGGCCGGGTGGAGCTGCACGACGCCCGCGGTCGGCGCCAACGGCACGGTCTCCTGCTCGGCGGCCACCTTCGCCGTGGGGAGCGCGGTCTTCACCGTGACCGTCCAGGTGGGAGCCGGCGTGGCCAATGGCACCGTGCTCAGCAATACCGCGACCGTCACCTCGACCACCGCAGATCCGGCGCCGGGGAGCGAGAGCGCGACGGCGGACACCACGGTCTCGGCCACCGTCACCACCTTCTCCCTCACCAAGGCCGATACGCCGGACCCGGTCCTCCCCGGGACCGATCTGACCTGGACCCTGACCGCGACCAACTCCAACGGTGGCGACCTGGAGTCCGCCGTGCTCACCGACCCCCTGCCGGCCGGGACCACTTTCGTCTCGCTCGCCGCGCCGGGCGGCTGGAGCTGCACGACGCCCGCGGTGGGCGGCTCCGGCACGGTCAGCTGCTCCATCGCACCCTGGCCGGCCGGGAACGCGGTGTTCACCCTGGTGGGCCACGTCGCTGCGACGCAGCCGGCCGGGTCGAGCCTGAGCAACGTCGGGAGCCTGGAGGTGACCGATGGCGGACGGACCACCACCCAGGTGGCCTCCGCCGCCACCCAGGTGGTGTCCCCGGCCGCCGTGGCCGCGACCAAGGCGGTCTCCGGGCAGCTGCAGACCGGCGGCACCGTGACCTACACGGTGGTGTTGACCAACAGCGCGGCCGGCGCGCAGTCGGACAACCCGGGGGACGAATTCACCGACATCCTGCCCTCCGACCTCACCCTGGTGAGCGCCACGGCGACCTCGGGGACGGCGCTGGCCACCCCGGCGACGAACACGGTGACCTGGAACGGAACGATCCCCGGCAACGGCTCGGTGACGATCACCCTCACCGCCGCGGTCAAGGCCACGACCCCGCCGGGAACCACGGTCTCCAACCAGGGCGCCGTCGCCTATGACGCCGATGGCAACGGGACCAACGAAGCGGCCGCCTCCACCGACGACCCGCAGGTGGCCGGCGGCGCCGATCCCACCACCTTCGTCACCGCCGCCGCGACCGCTCCGGCCGAAGTCCCGGCGCTCGGCGGGGTGGGGCTCGCGTTGCTGGGCGTGCTTCTGGCGCTCGGCGGAGCGGCTCTGCTGCGTTGGCGGGAAAGGGTGTAATTCCCAGGCGTCAGCGAAAGGGGGATGTCTCGTTCATCCCCTTTTCATGCACCTCTCTCTGCAGAGCCCGTTCCAGTTGGTTCCCCCGGCCCATCTCCGGGCCGGGGTTCTTGGAGAGGAGAAGAGAGTGCAGAAGAATTCCCTTCGCAGCACCTGCTTTGCCCTGGCCGTCCTGGCGCTCGGCGGGCTGGCGGCGTCGCGGCCGGCGACGGCCCAACCCGACATGATCGTCCGCACCGACATGATGGAGCACCAGTGGGTCGTCCGCGACGAGAAGCTCAGCCCAGACTTCTGCAGCGTCGTCGAGGGGGGCGTCACCCCCGGCCTGCGCCGCCTCCTGCGGTTCACCGTGACGACCGCCAACGTCGGCAACGCGGACATCCACATCGGGAGCCCGCTCGAACACTACAATGCCGGTGACGGCCTGTTCGAGCTCGCCCTGTGCCACCAGCATTTCCACTTCCGCAACTATGCCCTCTACCAGCTCATCGACCCGGCCACCGGCACGGTGTGGAAGGCCGCCAAGGCCGGCTTCTGCATGCTCGACACCGATCCGAATCCGGCCTCGATGACCGGCGTTCCGCCGGGCCCCCGGGAATACAAGGACTGCGGCACGCTGACCGAGGACGGCAACCAGGGGATCTCGCATGGATGGTCCGACACCTACCGCTTCTTCCTGGGAGGTCAGTACTTCGTCCTGGACGGCGGCGATGGCCAGCCCCCGGTGCCACCCGGCACCTACATCATCCGGATCACCGCCAATCCGCCGTACATTCCGACCGCCAGCGAGCCGTGCCGCGTTCTCGACCCGGCGACGGGCCTCTGCCACAACTTCGCCGAAGCGAGCTATGCGAACAACGTCGGTGAGGTGCTGGTGACCATCCCCGAGCACCCCGGCAAGGACGGTGTGGGTCCGCTGGCCGGCTCTCCCCATCTCGGCCACGAGCCGATCGAGCACTGAGGAGAAGGACTTCAAGGACGACAAGGGCACCAAGGACCCCGGAGAGCCTCCTTGCAGACCTTGCCGTCCTGCTTGTCCTTGGTTTTTTCCCTAGGAGACGTTGAACGTCTTCCAGCGCGCCAGCAGCACCAGCACGAACGGGATCAGGTTGGTGTTGACCACGTCCTTCAGGCTGGCCAGCCAGCCGAAGCCGTCTCGCAGGTCGAGGACCTCCAGGGCGAGCGAGACCAGCAGGCCGGGGACGAGCGCGGCATAGGAGGTCAGGCTGCGGCGGAACAGGATCAACGCCACCAGCAGGCAGACGAAGCCGATGTAGATGTGGATGGCGTCCTTGGTCAGGGGAAGGACCGCGAGCCAGCCCAGCTTGAAGATCTGATAATCCGACTGCACCTTCGGGGCCTCACAGGCGTCGATGTTTCTGGACCGGGATCGCCCGCCGGATGCGTTCCGCCCGATCGAGGTCGATCTCGGCGAGCGCCAGACCCGGGCCGTCCGAGGCGCGGGCGACGGCCAGGCCCCAGGGATCGACGATCAGGGCGTGTCCATAGCTCGCCTTGAGACCGGCGTCGTCGTGCTCGCCATGCTGGGCGGGCGCCAGCACGTAGCACTGGCTCTCGATCGCCCGCGCGCGCAGCAGCGTCTCCCAGTGGTCCTTGCCGGTGGCGACGGTGAAGGCCGAAGGGACGAGCAGGACCTGCGCTCCCTGGCCGACCATCGCCCGGTAGAGCTCGCCGAACCGCATGTCGTAGCAGATGGACATTCCGATGCGGCCGAGCGGGGTGTCGGCGACGACCACCTGGTCGCCGGGGATGCAGGTCGCCGACTCGGCGAACTTGACGCCACCCGGCACGTCCACGTCGAACAGGTGCATCTTGCGGTAGGTGGCGGCGATCCGCCCCTCGGGGGAGAAGAGGACGCTGGTGTTGAAGCAGCGCCCCGGGTCCTCGCTCTTTTCGTTGTACGATCCGAGGAGCAGCCAGATCCCGCGGCGGCGCGCCAGCTCGGCGAAGCGGGTGCAGGTGGGACCGTCCAGCGGCTCGGCGCGGCGGACTTTCTCCTCGTGGGGTCCCAGGTAGTTGGTGTTCTCCGGCGTGGCGACGAGCCGGGCGCCATACCCGGCGGCGCGATCGATCAGCGCGCGGGCGCTCTCCCAGTTGGCGGCTTCGTCCGAGGTGCAGTTGAGCTGGGCAACGGCGGCGAGAAACATGATGGAAGCCTTTCTAGCACATCTGACGGCCCTGTGACCCATCTGCCACGCAGTTGCCACCCCCGGGGACCATCCTGAAGGCGGAAGGAAATGGCTTTGGAGCTCCTCACCGAAACCCTCGCCCTGCTCGGCACCCTGTCGCTCGCCATCACCCTCGTCGTCACCGGCGGTGCACGGCTCGCGCTGGGTCACCGGTCCCCGAGGCCGGCGCACCCCGGCGGCGAGTTGCCGGCGATCTCGGTTCTGAAGCCGCTTCGAGGCGTCGACGCCGGGCTCTACGAGAACCTCGCGTCCCTCGCGCGCCAGGACCATCCGGATTTCGAGCTGATCTTCGGCACCGAGGACGCGGACGACCCGGCGCTCGCCGTGGTCGAGCGCCTGCGCCGGGACTTCCCCGAGGTTCCGATGCGCATCGTGGCCGGTGCTCCTCCCCTCGGCTGGAACCCCAAGGTGACCAATCTGGCGTCCCTCTCCCGTGCGGCACGGCATGAGCACTGGCTGATCTCCGACTCGAACGTGCGCGCCCGGCCGGGCTACCTGCGCGCCCTGGCCGCGGAGATGGCGGCACCCTCTCCGCCGGGACGGCCGCGCACCGGCCTGGTGACGAGCGTCCTCGCCGGCTTCGGCGACGGCAGCCCGGGCGCCCGGCTCGACAACCTGCACCTCAATTCGTTCGTCGCCGCCTCCGTCCTCGGCGCCGACCGGGTCGGCCATCCGCTCGCGGTCGGCAAGTCCATGCTCTTCCGCCGCACCGACCTGGAGAGCCTCGGCGGATGGGACGCGGTGCGCGACGTGCTCGCCGAGGACTACGTTCTGGGGCGACGCTTCGCCGCCGCGGGCTTCCGGGTGCTCCTCTCGCCGCATGTCCTGCCGGTCGTCCACGAACGGCGGCCGGTGGCGGCGTTCGTCGAGCGGCACCTGCGCTGGGCCCAGATGCGGCGCCACCTCTCCCCCACCTTCTTCGTCGAGCCGCTGCTCAACCCGGTGCCCTTCCTCCTCGCCCTCCTGGCCCTCGCGGCGGCCGGTGCCGCCCCGTTCGGCCTCACCCCGGCGGCCACGGCGGCGGCGACGGTGGCGGGGATCGGGCTCAAGATCCTGGCGGACGGCGCCCTCGCCCGCCGGCTCTGCGACGGGCAAACCCCCTGGCGCGACCTGCTCTGGACTCCCTGGAAGGACCTGCTCATCGCGGGTGTCTGGCTCGCCGGCGCCTGCCGCTCCACTCTCAATTGGCGGGGGCACCGGCTGCGCATCGGCACGGGAAGCCGGCTCACACCGGCCGAGGCGCCGGCGGAGCCCCGGCCCTCGATCGATCACCAGGAGACCGCATGATCCACGAGCCCACCACGGTGCGCGACGAGACGGTCTGGCAACGGATGATTTCGCTCGACCAGGCGATCCTGCTCGCCGTCCGCCGCCTCGAATCTCCCGCCATGACCCGCGTCATGCGGACCCTCACCCGCCTGGGCGACACCTCCACCTGGGTCGTCCTGGGCTTGGCGCTCATCGCGGCGGGCGGCCCGGGACCGCGCTATGGGACGCTGCTCGGCGGCGGTGCCTGCCTGGCCGTCGCCGCCTCGCAGGCTCTCAAGCGGATCTGCTGCCGCCCACGGCCGAGCTGCGGCATCGGCGGCTTCGCGGCGCTGGTGGAGAACCCGGATGCCTTCTCGTTTCCCTCCGGCCACACCGCGGCCTCGTTCGGCATCGCCGTCGCCCTGGCGGGCGAAGGGGACTGGCTCGGCGGCCTCGTCCTTTCCCTGGCGAGCGGCATCGCCCTCTCGCGCGTCTATCTCGGCGCCCACTACCCTCTCGACGTGGCGGCCGGCGTCGTGGTCGGCGCGACCTGCGGCCTGCTGGCCCGGCTGCTCCTCGCCGGGCTCCCCCTGCTCTCTCTTCTGGGAATCGCCCTGCTTGGCCCCGGGGCCTGAGACGGCGGCGACGGCGCGTCTCCCCCTGGTCGCCGGGGTGGCCATGGGCTACGGGCATCTGCGGGCCGCCCGGGCGGTGTCGGACGCACTCGGCACCGAGACCCTCCACGTCGACCGCCCCCCGCTGGTGACGCCCGACGAACAGAGGCTCTGGGAAGCCTCGCGCCGTTTCTATGAGGCGACCTCCCGCGCCTCCCAGCTTCCGCTGGTCGGGGCACCGCTGCGCATCCTCCTCGAAACGATGACCCGCATCCCCCACCTCTACCCGCATCGCGACCTCTCCGCCCCGACCCTGGAGTGCCTGTCCCTCCAGCGGCTCATCCGGAAAGGCCTGGGGCGTGGCCTGGCCCAGCGGGCCGCGGAGAGCGGCCGGCCTTTGCTGACCACCTTCTACGCCTCGGCGATCAGCGCCGACCACCACGGCGGCACCGAACCGATCTACTGCGTGGTCACCGATTCCGACATCCATCGCATCTGGGTGCCGATGCACCCGGCCCGCTCACGCATCATCTACCTGGCACCGACCCGGCGGGCGGTGCAGCGGTTGCGGGCGTACGGCGTGCCGCGCGAGCAGATCGAGCAGACCGGCTTCCCGCTCCCCCACGAGCTGCTGGGCGGGCCGGATCTGCCGATGCTGCAGCGCAACCTGGCCGCCCGGCTGGTGCGCCTCGACCGCAAGAAGGTGTTCCGCAGCCAGGCGCGCAACGAGATCCAGCACTTCCTGGGCGACCTGCCGGCCGAGCAGGAGGGGCGCGCCCCGCTCGCCCTGTTCAGCGTCGGCGGCGCCGGTGCCCAGGCGGAGCTGGCGCGCTCCCTGCTGCGCAGCCTGAAACCCCTCCTCGTCGAGGGCCGCCTGCGGCTCTGCCTCGCGGCCGGCGTACGGCAGGAGGTGGCCGGCCGGTTTCTCGACTGGATCGACGCGGCGGGCCTGGGGAACCACCTGGGGCCGGCGGAGACCGCCGTGGTGAGCGTGATGGCCGAAGAGTCGCTCGACACCTACTTCCCGCGCTTCAACCAGCTCCTCGCCACCACCGACGTCCTGTGGACCAAGCCGAGCGAGATGACCTTCTACGCGGCGCTCGGCCTCCCCCTCGTCCTCAGCTCCGCCGTCGGCCACCACGAGGCCTACAACCGGCGCTGGGCGATCGAGAACGGTGGCGGCCTGAAGCAGCGGCACCCCGACTACGCCGGCTTCTGGATCCGCGAATGGCTCGCCGAAGGAACCCTCGCCGCGGCGGCCTGGTTCGGCTTCCTGCGCTTCCCGAAGTTCGGGCTCTATCAAATCCTGGAGAGGATCGGCGTCCCCTGGACGCCCCCCGGGGCGAGTGCCACCAGCTCGGCGTCGGAGAGCCGGCCGGCCATGCCCGTGGCGGCCTCGCTGAACACCCGCAGGTAGTTGTCGGTCAGACCGTGCCCCAGGCCGCCGCGCGGACGCTCCCACAGGACCGTCGCGCGGGAGCCCAGGAGCGACCGGTGGAACGCCAGCTCCCCTTCGGCCGCCGCGGCGAGGAGGCGGGCCATCCGTTCCTTTTTGATCTCCGGAGAGACCTGCCCCGGCAGCCCTGCCGCTTCGGTCCCCTCACGGGGCGAGAAGGGGAAGGCGTGCACCTTGGCGAAGTGGGCGGCGGCCACGAACGCGAGGCTCGCGGCGAAGTCCCCCTCGCTCTCACCGGGGAAGCCGGCGATCACGTCGGTGGTGATCCCCACCCCGGGGATGGCGGCGCGCACCCGCTCCAGCAGCCGGCCATAGGACGCGGCGGTGTACGGCCGCCGCATGCGGCGCAAGGTGGCGGTCGCTCCGCTCTGCAGCGACAGATGGAGATGGCGGCAGAGACGCCGGTCATCCCAGAGGGCGAGGAGGCGCTCGTCGAGATCCCAGGGGGCGATCGAGGTGAGGCGCAGGCGGGGCACCGCGCACTCGGCGAGCACCGCGCGCACCAGGTCGACGAGCCGCCGTCCGGCGGGGTCGCGCCAAGCCGAGATCTGCACCCCGGTGAGCACGATCTCGGCAAACCCGGCCTCCGCCAAGGCGCGCACCTCCGCCACCACCGCCTCCAGGGGACGGCTCTGCTGCCGGCCGCGGGTTGCAGGGATGATGCAGAAGGCGCACCGCATGTTGCAGCCGTCCTCGACCTTCACCAGGGCGCGCGTCGAGCCCACGGACACCGGCAGGTAGGGAAGGTCCGGCGCCGCGTCCCCTTCACCCCCTTCCCCGAACGCGGTGCGGATCTTCTCGGCCAGCAGGTGCTTCTCGGCGTTCGGCACCACCAGATCGACGCCCGCGATGCGCGCCGCCGCCGCCGGCTCTCCGGTGGACCAGCAGCCGGTGACCACCGTGCGAAGCCCGGGCCGGATCCGGGCGCCGCGCCCGGCGGCCTTGCGCGAGTCGCGCGCCGCCTGGTGGGTCACCGTGCAGGTGTTCAGCACGTGCAGGTCGGCCTCCTCCAGCGATTCCACGAGGCGGTGGCCGGCGGTCACCAGCTCGCGGGCCAGACGTTCGGACTCCGCCTGGTTCAGTTTGCAGCCGAGGTGGGTCAGACAGATGCGCACCCGGGAATTCTAGTCGCGTCCGCCCTCGTTGTCGGTGGCGCGAGGATCGGTGAATGCGCAGAGGCCTCCAGACCATCGTCCCCCTGACCCTCGGCACCCTGTGGGCTGCCACCCTTCTCGCGCCGCATCCGGTGCATGGCGCCGCGAGCGACCGGGCGGTCAACGAGCAGTCGCAGGTCCGCCTGATCACCCCGTACCGCACCGCGCCCCCCGACGGGGAGGTCCGCCTCGGCCTCCACTTCAAGCTCGCCCCCGGCTGGCACGTCTACTGGAAGAACAGCGGCGACGCCGGGTTCCCCCCGGTCGTCGTGTTCGGCGAGACCCCCGGGCTCAGCGCGCCCGAGCTTCTCTGGCCGGCCCCCGAGCGCTTCGAGCTGCCGGGAGACCTGGTGGCCTTCGGCTACGCGGACGAGGTGGTCTACCCGCTGCGCACCCGCCGCACCGCAGGCCCGGGAACCGCCCTCTCCCTCTCCGCCGACGTCGACTATCTCGTCTGCGACGACGAGGAGTGCCTCCCCTACCGCTACACCCTGAAGCTCGATCAGCCGCTCGCCGCCACAGGTCCGGCGGAGCCCGACCCCGCCACCGAGCCGCTGGTCACCACCTGGTGGAACCGGGTGCCGGTCTCCGCCGAGGCGCTCGCCGGCGTGACCACCTCCGCCGCCCTGGTGGACCGGGGCACGGCGGGACCGGCCCTGGAGGTGCGGGTGGACGGCGTGCAGTCCGGGACCTCTCCCGGCCTGTTCCTGGAGAGCCACGAGGCGTTCGACACCGGCCGCCCCGAGGCCGGGCCGACGGAGGAGGGCGTCGTCCTGCGCGTACCCCTGCGCCCCAAGGTGGCCGGGCAGCCCCTGCCGAAGGAGAGCTCTTTCGCCTGGACCGTCACAGGGCTCCTGCACGAGGGACGGCCGGTGAGCGTGGAGGCGCGGCAGACCGTCCCTCTGCGCGCCGGCACCCCGCAGGAGCCGACCGGCGGCGCCGCCTCCTCACCGGCCCGCCCTGTGCTCACCGCCCTGGGCGCGGCGGGCGCCCTGCTGCTGGCCCTGTGGCTCTGGGGCCTCCTCGCTCCACGAACCGCTCCGGAAACCCGGCCCGGCCGCGAGGCCTGGGGCTTCGTCTCCGCGGCGGCGGTCCTGGGTCTTCTCTACGTCCTCTCCCGGCAGGTCACCTTCGAAG
The DNA here is from genome assembly GCA_002420005.1 of Holophagales bacterium UBA5704. GTDB lineage: Bacteria > Acidobacteriota > Thermoanaerobaculia > Multivoradales > UBA5704 > UBA5704. The sequence goes on from DIHE01000156.1 coordinate 60,953, forward strand.
GGCTCGCCTGGATCGAGCTGTCCCTGCTGGCCATGGCCTTGTGCGCCTGGCTCCGCCGCCGCGCGGCGAGCCGGCCCGCGCTCCGGCACGCCCTGGGCCTCGGCCTGCTGGTCTGTACCCTCGCCGTTCTCTGGCTGGCCGGCCACAACCGGCTGCCCTGATCCCGTTTTTCCCCACAGGAGGAATCGATGCGCAGCAACCGTACGACGTCCGCGACGCTCCTGCTCCTCACCGGCCTGACCCTGGCCGCCCTTCCCGCCTTCGCCACCGGTGCCGTCGGCGACAAAGCCCCCGACTTCTCTCTCAAGGGGGTGGACGGCAAGACCGTTTCGCTCGCCGATCTGAAGGGGCGCGTGGTCGTGCTGGAGTGGATCAACCCGAATTGCCCCTTCTCCGACCGCCACGTCCGCGAAAAGACGATGACCACCCTGAACAAGAAGTACGGCCAGGTGGTCTGGCTCGGCATCAACAGCACCAACCCGGGCCACCGCGACTTCCTGAAGCCGGCCGACCACCTCGCCTACAATCAGAAGAACGGCATCACCTATTCGGTGCTCTACGACGAGACCGGCCAGGTCGGCAAGGCGTACGACGCCAAGACCACCCCGCACCTCTACATCATCGACGAACAGGGAAAGATCGTCTACAACGGCGCGATCGATGACGATCCGAGCGGCCGCAAGGGGATGCCGGAGCGCGTCAACTACGTCGATGGCGGCCTCGCCGAAGAGCTGGCCTCCAAGCCGGTCGACCCCGCCTCCACCAAGCCGTACGGCTGCAGCATCAAGTACTAGCCGTCTCTCCCTTCCTTTTGGATCGGACGGATCGATCGAATCCGTCCGATCCGCCTTGACCCCACCCCTCCTGGTCCGTTACAATTAGCCCTCACTGAAACACATCCGATTCGATCTTTTCTGGCGCTGATCTCGCGAGACGCAAGAACGCACTTCGAGGCGCACAGCCTCGACCAAGGAGGGATTTCTGATGCCGGCAGCAAGCTTGGAAGACACGTCGTATTCGCAGGAAGGAATCATGGCCCAGATCTGGATCGCCTTCGGCCAGGGGACCGGCGCGGTGCGGGTCTCGCAGAAGGCGGCCCTCGCCCTGCACACACGGTATTTCGCGCACATCGCCGTGTCCGGCGCCTTGGACGTCTGGGGAGCCCAGGCCATGCAGGTGCTGGAACGCATCCGCACCATCGGCCGGGTGGCGGCTCTGCGGGCGACGGAGCGTGGCGACTCCACCATCTCGGCGGCCGACGTCGAAGGTGCCATGCTTCTCGTGGAAAGTGAGTCGGATACGAGCTACTGCCCACCCAAGGGTGGATGACTCGACACCCCCGAACCGACCACCCATCTGATCGTGAAGTCGTTCATCTGGACGCGGCTGTTCCCCTCTTTGGCCCTCTTCAAGCTGGCGGCGGGGCTGGCCGCGTTCTTCCTCGCCTACGGAAGCGCCGAGAGCCAGGACCCCCGATTCCCGTACTTCCTGTACCTGGCCTTCATCGTGGAGCTCGGGGTCCCCGCCCTGCTCCTTCTCGCCGGCGGACGCGGCGATGCGCGGGCGGTCGCTCTGGGCAGCTTCTTCTTGATGGGAATCACCGCCTGGTGCAATCGTCCCCTCGCCCTCGCCTCGGCGCAGCTCGGTGGCGCCGGGCTGTTCCAGATCGCAGCCGCATTGAAGCTCGACTGTCTGACCGCCTTCTATATCTGGCGGTTCGTCCGCGAGTTCCCGGTCCCGACCCGGACGCCGGCCCGACGACTGGTCGACCTGATGGTCCGGGCGAGCGGTGCCCTGGGGCTCTTTCTCCTGGTGTCCAATCTCATTCTGGGCCTGGTCAACCGCCCGCTGCTTCCCGCGGCCCTGCGCGACGCCTTGGCCGGGCTCGCCCCGATGCGCAGCATGGGCCTGTACTACAGCCTTCTGATGCCTGCGATCGCAGCGGCTCTGGCCCACTTGATCTGGAAAGGACGTTCGCTGCAGGACGACGAATACCGCCGGGTGCGCATCTTTCTCCTCGGGATCGCCATCGGATTCGGGCCCATGCTGCTCGACGTGTTGGCGGAGCTCTTCATCCTCCCCTACCGCTCCATCGCGGACACCCGGCCCGGCCTCCGGCTCGCCACGGTCCTGACCTTCAGCTTCTGTACCCTCGCGATCCCCCTGTGCACCACCTACTCCGTGCTCGTCCACCGGGTGCTCGACGTGGAGCTGTTGGCCCGGCGGGCACTGCAGTACGCGCTGGCGAGAGCCTCCGCCCTGGCCCTCGCCATGGCACCGCTCGCAGCGCTGGCGTTCTACCTCTATGAGAACCGCGGCCGGACCCTGGTGGAGCTGTTCTCCGGCAGCCGTCTCCTGCTGCTGCTCACCGCCACCCTCGTGGGAGGCGCGGCGCTGCGCTATCGCCGTGGGCTGCTCGAAGCCATCGACCGCCGCTTCTTCCGCGAGCGCTATGACGCGCGGCAGATCCTCACCCTGCTGGTCGACCGCATCCGCTCCACCGCGGACGCGGCGAGCCTCGCCCACCTCATCGCCCGCGAGATCGACCTGGCCCTCCACCTGGAAGGGATCGCGCTGCTGGTCCTCGACCCCCGCGCAGGCATGCTCGCCGATCCTCTCCGGCGCACCCAGAAGCTCGACGCCTCTTCTCCTCTCGCCCTGCTCATCGCGAACGCCAGCGAGCCGCTCGCGACCGATCTCGAAAAACCCCGCTCTCCGGTGGCAGGTCTGCCGGACAAAGACCGCCACTGGCTGGTGGACAGCGGCTTTCGCCTGGCGGTGCCGATCCTGGCGCGCGACGGCGCGCTGCTCGGCCTGATCGGGCTCGGCGAGAAGAAGAGCGGGCTTCCCTACCTGCGCGAGGACCGCCAGCTCCTGCGCGCCGTGGCGAGCAGCGCCGCCTGGGTGTTGGAGCTGGCCCAGGCGCAATCCCTGGGGAGCCTCGGCTCGCCGCGCCGCGCGGGCCGGCAGGACGCCGAGCTCCCCCTGGAACCCGAGCCGGTGGTGGCGGCCGAGACCGCCAAGGAGTGTCCCCACTGCGGCGCCCTCTTCCCCACCTACACGGTGTTCTGCAGCCACTGCAGCCGCCGCCTGGAGCTGTCCCACGTGCCCTACGTCCTGCCCGGCAAGTTCCGCTTCGAGCGCCGCATCGGCTCGGGCGGCATGGGCGTCGTCTACCGCGGCGCCGACATCGCCCTGGGCCGGCCGGTGGCGGTCAAGACGCTGCGCCACGTCTCCCCGGAAGACGCCATGCGCCTGCGGCGGGAGGCGCGCACCGCCGCCGCCGTCTCGCACCGGCACCTCGCCCCGGTCTACGGCCTGGAGACCTGGAAGGGGACGCCGATGCTCATCCTGGAGCTGCTGGAAGGGGGGACGCTCACCCAGCGCATCGAGCGCGGCGGCCTGCCTCCCCTGGAGACGGTGGAGCTGGGGATCGCCATGGCCGATGCGCTCGCGACGCTCCACGGCGGCGACATCCTCCACCGCGACATCAAGCCGAGCAACATCGGCTTCACCCGCGACGGCATCCCCAAGCTGATGGACTTCGGCATCGCCCGGGCCACCTTCGACCGGCGGCGCGACCACCTGACCGACCCGTTCGTCGCGGACGAGGAGGATTCGCTCCTCTCCACCACCGCCTGGCCCCGCACGCCGAGCACCTTGTCGCTGTCGAAACAGCTCGTGGGGACGCTCGCCTACCTGTCGCCGGAAGCGCTCTCCGGCGAAACCCCTGATGCCTCCTTCGACCTCTGGGGCCTGTCCGTCGTGCTCTATGAGTGCCTGCTGGGGCGCAAGCTGTTCACCGGGGACGTCCACCAGGTGATGGCCCGCATCAAGCAGGGGCGCGTCCCCGAGATCTCCCTGGTGCTCCCGGACGTGGATGAAGGCCTCGCCGACCTGTTCCGCACCACCCTCCACAAGAACCCCGCACGGCGCCTCGGCAGCGCGCGGGAGCTCAAGGAGCGGCTGGAAGGATTGCGGATGCGGCTGGCGTGACCCTGCCGGAGCTCGAACCAAAAGGGAGCGAGCTCCCGAATGGTCAGCAGCGCCTGTGGGGGGGGTGGGCTGCTGAGCTAGTACGGCCCGCCCATCTCCAGGATCAGCGGCTTGGTCTTCGTCGCCACGCCGAGGCCGTCGCCCACCGGCAGGACGACCGACTGGAGCTGGGGATGCATCATCAGATAGCCGTTGAAGGCCCGCAGAGAGTCGGCGACCTCGTCATCCTCGTCCTCCGGGGGGTCCGCGACATGACCTCCCCAGAGGAGGTTGTCGATTACGATCAGGCCGCCGACGCGGACGTTCGGCAGGACGAGGTCCAGGTAGCGGCGGTACTCTTTCTTGACCGCATCGATGAAGACCAGGTCGAACGGTCCTTCCAGGCGCGGGAGGAGGTCGAGCGCCGCGCCTTCCCGGATCTCCACCCGGTCGGCCACTCCCCCCTTCTCCAGGTAATGGCGCGCCTGGGCGATCCGCGCGGGATCGATCTCCAAGGTCACCACCCGGGCCTCCCCGGCGCCGCGCGCCAGGCAGAGGGCGCCGTAGCCGATGGCGGTGCCGATCTCCAGGATGCGCCGGGCGTCCAGCGAACGGGCGAGGATGCCGAGGAGACGGCCGACCTCGGGGTCCGCGATCGGCACGCCGTCGCGGCGGGCGTGCTCCTCCATCTCCCGTAGAAGGGCGTCGGGACGCGGCAGCAGCCGCTCCAGATACGCCTCCTGCGCAGGGAGGAGGATCGCCGCCCGCCCGTGCTTCATGACTGGGGCGCGGCCGGAGCCGGAGCTGCCGGCTCTCCCGAGGTGGTGGATCCGGCCGGAGCCGCGCCGGATCTCCAGGCGGCGTTCTCCAGAGAGACCGAACGGCGTTCACCGGTGGTCGTCGAGACGATGGCGTAGTTGGCGTTCAAGCCGATGCGGCAGGCGCCGTTTTCCGCGCCGTCCACGGGGACCTCGATCTCATGGATGCCCGGGCCGGAGACGCTCATCTCGAAGCCACCGCACCCCCGCACCAGCACGCCGGGGAGGGCGGCGGGAGCCTCCAGCTCCAGCCGCTCGTTCGCCGCGTTGACCGGCGGAATGCGCAACACGAGCCACAGCGACCCGGCCGCGCGGACGCCTTCGAGGCGGATGGCGCCCCGCCCGTTCAGCCAGCGGCGCACCAGCACCTGGCGGTCGGCGCCGGGCTCGACCGGCAGCCACTGCGGCGAGAACACCAGCTTGGGGGCGGTGGACTCGGACGGCACCTCGACCTGGGCGGCGACGTACTCGGCCCGGTCGACGCGCTCCCCGAGGCCCTCCAGAGCCCAGCGGCGCTTCCCTTCATAGAGGCCGACGGTCACCGAGTAGGTGCCCGGCGACAGCGGCGGCGCGAGCTGCGACTGGAACAGACGGGCTTCGAAGCTGACCGGCGTCCCCGGGGTCCAGGTCTGCGGGAACGGCTGGTCGAAGGTGCGGACGAGCTTCTTGTCTGCATCGAGCAGGTGGATGAAGACCATCGGCTGCGACGAAAGCCCCTCGAGCGGAGCCGTGGGGGTCCATTGGAGCTGCAGCGGCTGCGCCTCGGGGAACCCGAGACGGATCTGCCGCGGTGTCACGTCCACCCGGGCCACCGGGGGACCGTCATCCTCGCCACAGGAGAGGACGACCAGGGAAAGGGCGAGAAGCGGGAAGATCAGTGCATTTTTTCTCATCGGCGAATAGATCCTGGAGGGGAGGCGGAAGGCCTGTCAAGAGCTTCATGATACCTCACGCGCGACCGGGTCCGGCTCAGGGGGAGTAGGTGGCGGAGCAGTCCGGCCCCTCCCAGACGGTCACCTCGGCCCAGGGCGCCTCCGGCAGAGCGCCCAGCAGCTCCGCGAAGAACCAGGCGGCGAGCCGCTCCGTGGTCGGGCTCAGCTGGTCGAACGGAGGCACCGTGTTGAGATCCTGGTGGTCGAAGCGGGCGGCGAGCCGGCGCAGCGCTCCCTGCACCTCGACGAAATCGAAGGCCATCCCTTCGCCATCCAGAGCAGAAGCCTGGAGCACCGCCTCCACCCGCCAGGAATGGCCGTGCACCGGTTCGACCCGCCCTTTGTACGAGGTGAGGTGGTGCGCCGCCTCGAAGCGGGCGGCGACCCGGAGGGTGTAGGACGGCACCTCAGCTCCCTCCCAGGAGCTTTTCCACCCGGGCGATGACCATCTCCAGCGCCACCCGGTTCTCGCCCCCTTCCGGGATGATCACGTCGGCCCAGCGTTTCGACGGCTCGACGAATTCCAGGTGCATGGGACGCACGGTCTCCAGATACTGGCGCAGCACGTCCTGCACGGAACGGCCCCGCTCGCTCATGTCGCGGCCCAGGCGGCGGATGAGGCGGATGTCGGCGTCCGTGTCGACGTAGATCTTGAAGTCGAGCAGATCGCGCAGCGCCGGCTCGACGAAGATGAGGATGCCTTCGACGAGCACGACCGGCTGCGGCTCGACCCGGCGGGTCCGCGCCGTCCGGCGGTGGCGGACGAAATCGTAGATCGGCACCTCGACGGCGTGGTCGGCCTTCAGGGCATGGAGGTGCGCCACCATGAGATCGCTGTCGATCGCCGAAGGATGGTCGAAATTGTGGTGCAGGAGCTCGCCTTCACTGCGCCAGTCGACGTCGCGGTAGTAGCTGTCCTGCTCGATCAGCGCGAGCCGCTCGTGTCCCACGGCGGCGAGGATGGAGCGGGCGACCGTGGTCTTGCCGGACCCGCTGCCTCCCGCCACCCCGAGGAGGACAGGAGCACGGCGCGAGGGGGCCAGGAGGGGCGCGAGCTTCGGGGCGGTTTCGAGCGAAGGCTCTTTGAGGGTGGGCATGGCGGACGATTCTACCTGTGACGGCTCATCTCTGACAGCGGGGGCAGTAGAAGGTGCTGCGGCCGGCCTGGACGATCCGCCGGATCGGCCCTTCGCAGGCGGGGCAGGCCTCCCCTTCGCGGCCGTAGACGCCGAGAGACACCTGGAAGTAACCGCTGTTCCCTTCGCCGTCGGCGAAGTCGTTGAGGGTCGTCCCTCCCTGGTGGATGGCGGCGGAGAGCACCTGCACCGCCTCCGCGGCGACGCGCTCCCAGCGGGCGGCCGAGAGCCGCGCCACCGACCGCCGCGGATGCACTCCGGCGCGAAACAGCGTCTCCGTGGCGTAGATGTTGCCGATGCCCACCACCACCGTGCCATCCATCAGGAAAGGCTTGACCGGCCCGCGCCGCCCCGCGGCGGCCCGGGCGAGGAAGGCGCCGTCGAACCCCGGCTCCAGCGGCTCGGCCCCGAGATGGGAGAAGTGGGGGTCCCCGGCGAGCGCCGCGGTCGGCAGCGAGAAGACGACGCCGAACCGCCGTGGATCGCGAAACCGCAGCCGCCCGCCGGAGCGCAGATGAAGGGCCACGTGCTCGTGCGGCTCGGGCGGCGTGCCGGCCGGGACCAGGGTCAACCGGCCGCTCATCCCGAGGTGGACGACGACCGTCCGCCCCCCGGACAGGTTGATCAGCAGGTACTTGCCGCGCCGGCGCAAAGCCTCCACCTCGCGCCCGGCGGCATGGCGGACCAGGGTGGCGCGGTCGACCGGCTCCCGGAGGGCCGCATTGTGGACCTCGACCCGCTCGATGCGGTCTCCCACCAGGTGCGGTTCCAGGCTGCGGCGCAAGACCTCGACTTCCGGTAGCTCGGGCATGGCGGGAGATTGTAGGGCGAATCGGGTCTTGACAGGAGGGCGAAACAGGCGTAAAAAAAGCGCAAGATGATTCTCAAGGCGACCCTCCCCCTGCTCTCGGCCCTCTCCTCCGTGTCCACGGCTCCCCCGAAGATGCGCCTGCGCCTGCCCCGGGCGTCGGAGGAGGCACGCCTGCAGCGGGCCGCCCGCCGCGGCGAACCGGTGGCGTTGGGAACCCCGGAGGCGCCCTACGAGCCGGCGAGCCGCTCTCCGCTGGAGGCGCTCGCGGGGAGTGAAGAGCTGGAGATCGCGGTGGTGACCCGTTCTCCCGGCATCGTCGCCGAAAGCGGGCTCCTCGCCGAGCTCGACCGCCGCTGCTCGGTGACGGTGGACCTCCTGATGCCGGCGGCCGACGCGGTGCTCGCCTGGAAGCTGGAGCCCGCTGGGCCGTCCCCCCGGGCACGGCTCGACGCGATCACCCGGCTGGCCGAGGAAGGAATCGCCGTGCGGGTGCTCTGCCCGCTCGTCGCCGGGGTCAACGACGGCGAGCCCGCCCTGCGCAAGCTGTTCGCCGCGGCCCGCGATGCCGGCGCCCGCGACGTCCGCCCGGTGCGTGCCCCACGCTCCCGCCTCTTCCCTCACCGACGCACCGACGACGACGCCGGAGGTGCGGTCTTTCGCCGCCTGCGTCTGGAGTACGGCTTTCCGCGCGATCTTGCCGGCCGCGGGTAGGTACGACCTGTGCCTTCCCGGGCGACCCAACCGCGAACCATGGGGCGACCTTCGGTCGCCTCCACCCAGATACGCACTCCACCCGCAGGCCGTCCATCCCCGGGGCCGGAAAGTCCGGACCATCCGTGACGACATCGCCCTCCTTCATGACCTTCCCCGCTCTACCTCACGCTTTTCCCAGAGCCGGCGTGACGACGTCGAGCCACGTGGTCCGAGGCTCGCACCAGAACATCACACCCGAAGCCATGATCGTCACACCCTCCACGCACGTCGTACCACCGCGGCTTCAGGTGGACCCAGTCACGCGCCGGGTCGTCACGCCCATTCCACAGAAGGGAACAAAGAGAGCGTCCCTCGTCACGCGGGACGCAGACAAAGTCACAGGCGACGCGGAAGTCGTGCCTGTCCCCGCGGAAGTGGGCACAGTGAAGGCAGAGGTCGCGCCGGATGAAGCGGTCCCGGTCAGCCGATCCGGGAAGGTCGTCTCAAACGACGCGGACGTCTCCGGGAGGAAGGCACAACTGGTGACACGGATCGCGGCAGAGGTCACAAGCACCGCATCCTTCGTCACCATGTCCGCGTCCGGCATGACGAGTACCGCGGACATGGTGATGATCCCCGGGAAGGTCGTCACGGATTTTGCGGCCGGGCGGCGGCTCGGCGCGGTCTGGGCGCGCCGAGCGGAACCTGTGTCCGCTGCCCGGCAGGACCAAAACCGAGGTCATCAACGACGCGCTCCGGGAGTATGCCGAGCTTGAAGGGGCACCTCCCCAGGTGCGCGAATTCCTTCAAGCGATGCGCAAGGAGATGATCGAAGAAGTTGCGTTCGACGCGGAAGCGTCAGTCAAGAAGACCTGCCCGTGGGGTGCCAGGGCAGGCCACCGCGAGCCGCCTGGCTCGCGGCACTTGCGTGATGACTGAGTTTTCCCCTGGAACCTGACCGGGGTGCCCGTTTCGGTTCAGGCGGCGGCCGAGAGGCGCCGGTTCATGACACGCCAGAACGTCGCTACGGCTTCAGGCCGGCCGTCGAAGTAGTCCTCGAAGAACCCGCAGTCGTTGAGCGGGGGAGGATAGGCGTAGCGTTCATTGTCCCCCCCGACCTCGCTGACCCAGTCGGCCGGCTCGCGAGTGTCCAGGACGGTGAAGATCTCGGGGGAATAGAGGTAGGGCCGGCCCCGGTCGTTCAGAATCCGGTAATCATCGGCCTCAATGCCAAGGACCACGTACGGTTGGTCCGGCGTCAGGTCCGGGAATCGGGGATCTGGTGCGCGCAATGTGACGATCATCGGTCGACCTGTTTTCTCTTCAACTCCATCCGGCCGATGCCGGGGTGCTCGTACCAATGAATCTCGTAGGGCCCTTCGTCATCCTCAAGCAAAGGGCTGCTCTTCTTGACCCAGCGAGAGACTGATCCTCCGTAGGTGCTTACCAGCCGAGCGGCATCTCGGATGCGATTCCCTTTCGCGATGACACGCGACTGAGAGATCATCGCCGGGCTGAGAGTCGCCATCGTCAAGGAATCCTCCTACCTGCCACCCAGAGTCGAGGTTACCACGCGGCCGGGATGTGGACAATCACGCCCCCCGGCAGCCCGGCAGCCTCGGCCCTTTGGGCGAGTGGTTCGAGAGGGCTTGGCCTGCCCGTGGGGCGCCAGGGCAGGCCGCCGAGAGGCTCCTGGTTCGCGGCGCTTGCGTGATGTCTGACCTTTTCCCTGGGACCTGTCCGGGGGGTACCGACGTCAAGGCAGTCTGGTCTCACCTGCGCCATAGTGGGGTCGCCAAGCTCGTAACCGTTCACTACTTTGACAGAGACTAGCGATGCGTATTCCCGGACAGCGAATCCCGCGGACCCGGGTGGTTCAGGCCGAGAAGTTTGTAGTTGCGGTTGAAGTCGAGATGGTCATTCCGGCCGATGATCCGAGCGAGCCGTGCTACGAAGCGGAGACCGTTCAGCTCCTCCGGGAGATCAAGGAACACGCCGAGCGGGGTGACTTGGCCTGGTTGACCAAGAAGGGCAAAGTCTACGCTGCGGTGGAGGCTGCGTAAGGCAGGGAGAGCACGCTTCTCGCAAAAGGCAGCCATCGTGGTCAACGTGCTGCCGCCCCTGCCGGGGCTTGGAATTCTCTTCGCTTCCTGACCCGGGGTCGCCGCGCCCGGCGGCGCTCTGACCCCGGGCTCTATGCCGTGACCCCCTCCGGGGGTCCTTTCACCGCGGCCTCCGTGCTGAACAGGGGAGCTCCACTACACCCGCTCCCCCACCCCCCGCCAGCTCTGCAGGACGTGCATGTAGTTGGCGCGCTCGTGGGCGGCGGGGTCGGGGCAGCGTTCGAGGCTCAGGCTTCCCCGGGCCTGGGCGAGGGAGTCGTACTCGTGCGCCTCCAGCCAGGCGGCCACCTCCTCGCGCAGCTTGCGCAGGCGCTCCGGGCCGTTCTTGAGGAGCGCCGAGACCAACTGGACGACGTGGGCTCCGGCCATCACCGCCTTGAGGGCGTCCTCGGAGGTGTGCACACCGCCGGTCACCGCGAGCGAGGCCTTCACCCGGCCTGAGAGGATCGCCAGCCAGCGCAGACGGAGCAGCAGCTCCGAGGAGTCCGAGAGGCGTAGCGCCGGTTTGACCTCCAGGGCTTCGAGATCGAAGTCGGGCTGATAGAAGCGGTTGAACAGGATGAGGCCGTCCGCTCCCAGGTCGTCGAGGCGGCGGGCGAAGTGGGCGAGGGCGGTGTAGAACGGTGACAGCTTCACCGCCACCGGCAGGCTCACCGCGCTCTTCACCGACCACAGCATGTGGAGCACCCGCTTCTCCAGCAGCTCGCTGCTCTCGTCGAAGTCGGTGGCCAGGGAGTAGACGTTGAGCTCCAGGGCATCCGCCCCCGCTTGCTCCAGCAGCCGGGCATAGGTGAGCCAGCCGCCGTCCGTGGTGCCGTTGAGCGAGGCGATCACCGGGACGCGCACCGCCGCCTTCACTTTGTGCAGGTGCTCCAGATACTCCTCGGGACCGAGATGGAAGTCCGCGGGCTCCGGCAGATAGGAGAGCGCTTCGCCGTAGCTCTCCTCGGTCGCCATCAGGCGGCCATAGGTGGCGAGCTGCTCGCGGGTGATCTGCTCCTCGAACAGCGAGTGCATGACGATCGCGGCGGCGCCGGCATCCTCCAGCCGGCGGACGGTGTCGATCTCATCGACCAAGGGAGAGGCCCCGGGGACGAACGGGTGCGGGAGGGCGAATCCGAGATAGGTGGTGGACAGGTCCATGGCGATCTCCTTGTGCTCCTCGGGGGTCTCGGGTCCGCCTCAGGCGGGCCGCTCCTCTTGTTTCGCATCGGCGGCGGGGGCGACGACGACGGCGGGCGGCGGCACCGGCAGCGGCGGCCGCGCGAATCCGTCCTCGCCCGGCTTGTCGAGGCGCGGCACCTTGACGCCGGCGAGCTGCTCGTACACCGCGAAGCGCTGCGCCGCCACCTGGGTCGCCGCGGCGAGCAGACGGCGGAAGCGCACGGGATCCTGCTTCTCCACCATGCGGAAGCGCTGCTCGTTCTTCATGTAGTCGCGCACTGGCACCTTCGGCGTGCCGCAGTCGAGGTGGAGCGGCGGCTCGCCGGCCGCGACGCGCCGGGGATCGAAGCGATAGAGCGGCCAGACGCCCGACTCCACCGCCAGGCGCTGCTGGTCCGCGCCATGCACCATGTCGTAGCCGTGCGCGATGCAGTGGCTGTAGGCGATGACCAGCGAGGGGCCGGGGAACGCTTCCGCCTCCGCCAGGGCCTGCACCGTCTGGTTGATCTTGGCGCCGAAGGCGATGCGGGCCACGTAGACGTGACCGTAGCTCATGGCGTAGAGGCCCAGATCTTTCTTCGGGATCTCCTTGCCCGCCACCGCGAACTTGGCGGAAGCCCCGAGCGGGGTCGCCTTCGACTGCTGGCCGCCGGTGTTCGAGTAGACCTCGGTGTCGAGCACCAGGATGTTGACGTTGCGGTGCTGCGCGAGCACATGGTCGAGGCCGCCGAAGCCGATGTCGTAGGCCCAGCCGTCACCACCCATCAGCCAGACGCTCTTGGGCACCAGGTAGTCCGCCAGATCCTCCAGCCGGCGCGCCGCGGCGCCGGGCATCGCGCGCAAATGATCGCGCAGGGCGACCACCCGCTCGCGCTGAGCGACGAGGCCGGCCTCCCCCGCTTCCGGATGCAGAAGGCCATGCACCAGCACCTCGCCGATGCCGCCCCCGAGGAGCTGCAGCAGCTCCTCGGCCTGCTCGCGGTGCTTGTCCGCGGCGACCCGCAATCCCAGGCCGAACTCCGCGTTGTCCTCGAACAGAGAGTTCGACCAGGCCGGGCCGCGCCCGTCGCGGTTCGTGGTGTAGGGCGTGGTCGGCAGATTGCCGCCGTAGATCGACGAGCAGCCGGTGGCGTTGGCCACCAGCAGGCGGTCGCCGAAGAGCTGGGTGAGGAGCTTCACGTACGGCGTCTCGCCGCAACCGGCGCAGGCACCCGAATACTCGAAGAGCGGTTCGAAGAACTGCGAGCTCTTGGCGTCGAGGCGCTGGATGCGCGTGCGGTCGAGCTCGGGGATGTCGAGGAAGAACCGGAAATTCTCCCGCTCCGCGTCGCGCAGAGGCCGCTGCGGCGCCATGTTGATCGCCTTGCGGCGCGGGCTCGCCTTGTCCTTCGCCGGGCAGACCTCGACGCAGAGGGCGCAGCCGGTGCAGTCCTCGGCGGCCACCTGCAGGGTGTACTTCAGGCCGCGCAGGTCGGCCGCCTTGTAGTCCATCGAGCGGAACCCGGCCGGCGCGCCCGCCAGGGAGGCCGGCTCGTAGACCTTGGCGCGGATCGCGGCGTGCGGGCAGGCCAACGTGCACTGGTTGCACTGGATGCAGATCGCGCTGTCCCAGACCGGGATGTCGGCGGCCAGGTTGCGCTTCTCCCACTTCGCCGTGCCGGTGGGCCAGGTGCCGTCCACCGGGAAGGCGCTGACCGGCAGGAGGTCGCCCTTGCCGGCGAGCATCAGGGAGGTCACCCGCCGCACGAAATCGGGCGCCTCGTCGGCGATCAGCGGCGGCCGGCGCCGTGTCGCGGTCACCGCGGCCGGCACCGGCACCTCGTGGAGGTGTGCCAGGGCCGCGTCCACCACCCGGAAGTTGCGCTGCACCACCTCGGCGCCCCGCTTGCCGTAGGCCTTCTCGATCGATTCCTTGATCTTGCCGATCGCCTCCTCGCGCGGCAACACGCCGGAGATGGCGAAGAAGCAGGTCTGCATGATCGTGTTGATGCGCCCGCCGAGCCCCGCCTCGCGGGCCACCTTGTAGGCGTCGATCACGTAGAAGCGGAGCCGGCGCTCGACGATCTGCTCCTGCACCTCGCGCGGCAGGTGCTCCCACACCGTGTCGGCGGCGTACGGGGAATGGAGCAAGAACACCCCGCCGGGCATCGCCGCCTCCAGGACGTCCAGCTTGTCCAGGAAGTCGAACTGATGGCAGGCGACGAACCCGGCGCGCCGGATCAGATAGGTCGAGCGGATCGGCCGCGGGCCGAAGCGCAGGTGCGAGACGGTGATCGCGCCGGCCTTCTTCGAGTCATAGACGAAATAGCCCTGGGCGAAGAGGTCCGTCTCCTCGCCGATGATCTTGATCGAGCTCTTGTTGGCGCTCACCGTGCCGTCCGAGCCCAGGCCGTAGAAGAGCGCCCGCACGGTGTTGTCCGGCTCGATGTCCAGCTCGGTGTCCCAGGGGAGGGAGGTGTGCGTCACGTCGTCGACGATGCCGACGGTGAAGTGGTGGTGCGGCTTCTCCTCGCGCAGGGTGTCGAACACCGCCTTGACCATCGCCGGGCTGAATTCCTTGGAGGACAGGCCATAGCGGCCGGCGACCACCCGCGGATCGAGCGTCGTGCGGCCCTCGTCGCGCGCCTCGCGCAGCGCGGTGATGACGTCGAGATAGAGCGGATCGCCGGGGGCGCCGGGCTCCTTGGTGCGGTCGAGCACGGCGAGGCTCCGCACGGTAGGCGGCAGGGCGGCGATGAAATCCGGGATCGAGAACGGACGGTACAGGCGCACCCGCAGCAGGCCGACCTTCTCGCCCTGCGCGATCATCCAGTCCACCGTCTCTTCCACCGTCTCGGCGCCCGAGCCCATCAGCACCACGACGCGCTCGGCCTCGGGGTGGCCGGTGTAGTCGAAGAGGTGGTAGCGCCGGCCGGTCAGCTCGGCAAAGCGGTCCAGGGCGGCGGCGACCAGGCCGGGGCAGGCGGTGTAGTACCCGTTCGCGGCCTCGCGCGCCTGGAAGAACGCATCCGGGTTCTGGGCGGTGCCGCGCAGGACCGGCCGATCCGGGGTGAGCGCCCGCTCGCGGTGGGCGCGGATCAGGTCCGCATCGAGGAACGACTGCAAATCCTCGTCGGTCAGCTCCTCGATCTTGGCCAGCTCGTGCGAGGTCCGGAAACCGTCGAAGAAGTGGAGGAAGGGGATGCGCGAGGCGAGCGACGCCGCCTGCGCGACGAGGGCGAAGTCGTGGACCTCCTGCACCGATCCGGAAGCGAGGAGGCCGAAACCGGTCTGGCGGCAGGCCATGACGTCCGAATGGTCGCCGAAGATCGACAAGGCATGGGTGGCGAGAGTCCGCGCCGCCACGTGCATGACGAAGGGGGTCAGCTCACCCGCGATCTTGTACATGTTGGGGATCATCAGAAGGAGCCCCTGCGACGAGGTGAACGTGGTGGCCAGCGCTCCTCCCTGCAACGTGCCATGGATCGCCCCGGCGGCGCCGCCCTCCGACTGCATCTCGATCACCTGCGGCACGGTGCCCCACGCATTCGCCTTGCCCTCAACGGCCCAGGCATCCGACAGCTCGCCCATCGGCGACGAGGGGGTGATCGGATAGATGGCGATCACCTCGTTGGTCCGATACGCGACCGAGGCCGCGGCCTCGTTGCCGTCCACCGTGATCTTGCGTCGACTGCCCATGGCCTGCCTCCCCTGAAAGCGCGAGGAGAGCCCCGGATCGGGCTCCCGTCTTGTCCGGCATGCTACGGAACAGGATGTTTCAGCACACCACCCGGGAGGGTGCCACCCCGCGGGGTGGAGGGGGTGGGGGGCCTCCGCCAACCCACCCCGCGGGGTGGCCCGCCGCCCGCCACCCGGGTGGCGACTTCCAGGCCTCCGGCTTCTAATGTGCCTGTGTCGTTGAAGGGGGGACCGACATGCTCCAAGAGCTTCGCCAGAATCCAGCCCTGCTCAAGCTGGACCTCTACTGCAAAGGCATCCGCCTCGACGAGAACTGCCTCGTCGAAGAAGACGGCGGACGCAAGATCCTGCGCACCCGCGCCGGCCTCGGCAGCGGCCTGGAGCTGATCCTCCCCGGAAATCTGTGGACCAACGTACCGGTGACCGAAAAGTTCGCCTCCCACTCCCCCTACAGCCTGCACCGGGAGAACGGGCGCTACATGCTGCGCTGGGAACGCCTCGACGTGATGCCCGTGGAGCTGGCCCCCCGGCCGGAGTGGTACGACCGCTCGACGACGACCGGCAAACCGATGACCCAGATCGGCACCCTCCAGGGGACCTACCTGGGCATCTACCAGGCCAAGGTCTGCGAATACTGGACGGCGAAGCCGCAGAAATCCAACTGCAAGTTCTGCTCGGTCGGCCTGAACCTCGGCATCGACGACGCGGACACCAAGTCGCTCGACGAGGTGATGGAGGTCGTCCGCGCCGCCCGCGACGAGTCCGGCATCACCTACGTGGACTTCAACACCGGCCACTACGAGGGCGACACCTACCTCGACATCCTCGAGCCGTTCATCGTCCGCATCAAGAAAGAGCTCGGCCTCCTGGTCGGCGTCCAGACGCCGCCGCACCGCGACCTCACGCGCTACCGGCACCTGCGGGAGATCGGCGTCAACCGCGTCTCCTTCTGCTTCGAGATCTTCGACCGCAAGCTCTTCGAAGAGATCTGCCCCGGCAAGCACGCCGAGTACGGGCTCGACCACTATCTGGAGGCGGTGCGCTACTGCGCGACCCTCACCCACAAAGGACCCCGCCACGAGCCGTGGGTCACCAACGGCGAGATCATCGCCGGGCTGGAGCCGCCGGAATCTTCGATCCGCGCGATCGACTGGATCACCTCGGTGGGTGCGGTGCCGACGGTCTGCGTGTTCCGCCCGCTGATCGGCACCGACCTGGAGCATCTCGATCCCCCGCGCACGGAGGACATGGTGCCCGTGTTCCGCCGCCTCTACGAAGCCTGCATGGAGCACAAGCTGCCGATGGGCGTGGCCCCGAACATCCATGTCAGCCTGGTGATGCTCCCGGAGGAATGCCGGTCTTTGAGCCCGAACCGGTATCCCTGGCAGTCGCTGAAGCTCAAGGCCATGGCGGGCGTCTTCGGCTGGCAGTACGGACGCCGGCTCGCCCAGCACGCCGCCACCTGACCGGACGGCGCCGGGCTCCTTGCAGGAAAGGAGTGGACAGGATGAAAGTTCAAGACGTCATGAAGAACGAAGTCCATGTCTGCGGGCTCGACAGCGATCTGGGCACGGCGGGCCGGAGGATGGCGGAGACCGGCTGCGGTGCCCTCCCGGTGGTGTCCGGAGACCGAGTGGTGGGGATGATCACCGACCGCGACATCTGCCTCGCGCTCGCGCGGCAGGATCGCCGGCCGGCCGACGTGGAGGTGCGCGCCGTGATCAGCGGCGAGATCTTCACCTGTGGTGCCGACGATCACGTGGCCGAAGCCCTGGAAACCATGCGCATCTTCGCAGTGCGCCGGCTCCCCGTGGTCGACGACGAGCAGCGGCTGCTCGGCATCCTCTCCCTGGACGACCTGATCCTCGCCTCGCGCGCCGTCGGCGCCGAAGGCTTCGATGGCCCGTTCCACGCGGACATCGCGCGCACCCTCAAGGGGATTTGCAGCCACTCGGCCGCCCTCCCCGTCGCCCACGCCGCGGCCTGACCCGGGAGCCCCCACGGCTCACGCCTGGAGGGGGGTCTCCCACAGCGGCTCCTCTTCCCCGAACACCTGCGCCAGGTGACGGCCGAGGACGAAGAGGAAGTCCGACAGCCGGTTGAGATAGCGCAGCACCTCCTCCGGCACCGCCTCCTCGCGGGCCAAGCGCAGCACCACCCGTTCACAGCGGCGGCAGACGGTGCGGGCCACATGGCTCGCCGCCGAAAAGCGGCCCCCCCCGGAAAGGACGAAGGAGCGCAGCGGCTGGAGCGTCTCGTTCCAGGCGTCCATGGACTCCTCCAGCCAGGTGACCCTCTCCGCGGTGATCGGATTCTTCACCCGGTCCAGGTGCTCCGGCGGCGTGGCCAGCGTGCTGCCGAGGTCGAACAGGTCCTGCTGCACCCGGTGGAGGGCCGCCACGCCCGCACGGCAGGTCTCCGGGTGGCGATCCGCTTCGGCCAGGGTGGCACGCAGAACCCCCAGAAACGCTTGCAGCTCGTCGACCGTGCCATAGCTCTCGATGCGCAACGCATCCTTGGGGACCCGGAGGCCGCCCACCAGGGAGGTCTCGCCCTGGTCGCCGGCGCGGGTGTAGACCTTGTGGATTCTCATCGACTGATCCTACCCGGAGGGTGGTGGGGAAGTCCAAGGACGTCAAGGACACCAGGGACGCCAGGGACACAACTTGACCTTGAGGCCCTTGCAGTCCTTTGTGTCCTTTCCGGATCTGGCCGGTGGGCGCTATCCTCACTGTGGTCGACCACCGCATCGTGCCGGAGATCCGGGCGGTGGAATGAGGTCCGGTCGGCCGGCTCTTCGAGGGAGGGATCATGCGGAACCGACGTCTTTTCATACCGTGCCTGCTCACCGGGCTCCTGGCGGCTCCCGCCGTCCACGCCACCAGCTTCGGTCTTTTTCAACACGGCGGACGCGCCATGGGGCAGGCCGGAGCCTTCACGGCCCGCGCCTCCGAGCCCTCGGCGGTGACCTACAACCCGGCGGCCCTCACCCGGCTCGACGGCCTGCAGGTCCAAGGCGGGCTCGACTTCCGGAACTCCGAGACCGAATACAACAGCCGGACGGGGGCCTTCGGCGCGAAGCACATCATCGACTTTCCCCCCTCCGCCTATGTCACCTGGAAGCCCGGAGGCAGCTCCTTCGCCTTCGGCCTCGGGCTCGATGCGCCGTTCTGGACCAAGACGCTCTGGGAGCCGCGCCTCTTCCCGGGCCGCTTCAAGCTTCGCGACTTCCGGCTGACCCTGTTCGAGCTGCATCCGGTCGTCGCCTACGACCTGGGCGGCGGCTGGAGCGTAGGCGGCGGCCTCCGCTACGTGTCCGGCTCGCTGGAGCAGAACGACAACGTCCTTGTCTCCGTTCCCTTCCAGGGATTGTTCGTGCCGGTCGAGGTGGAGCGCAACGCCAAAGCCGACGTGGACGACCTGACCTGGGATCTGGCGGTCCACTACACCGCCACCTCCTGGGGCTGGGGAGCCGTCTACCGCCACGCGACCGACCTGCAGGGGGACGGCGACGTCCGCTACGAGCCGCGCGACCTCGTCGTGGCCGGCCTGGAGGCGCCGATCCGCCAGTTGCTCGCCACCGGCAAGGCGAGCCAGGCCTTCGAGATCCCCGGCGAAATCCGCGGCGGTGTCTGGTTCGCCCCCTACCCCGAGCTGCGCGTCGAGCTCGACGCCTCCTGGCAGAGCTGGTCGAGCCTGGAGGGCACGGCGGTGACCTACACGCCCAATCCGGTGGGCCGGACCCTCACCCGGGGCGGCTGGGACGACACCCTGTCGCTGCGCCTCGGCGTCGAAGGCAACCTCTCGGACGCCCTCCTGCTCTACGGTGGTGTGGCCCTGGAGCCCTCGCCCGTGCCCGACGGAGCGGTCGATCCCGGTCTCCCCAAGGGTGACGCCCTGGTGTATGCCGTCGGAGCGAGCTACAGCTTCCCGGCGATCTCCTTCGACGTGGGCTACTCCTACCACGCGCACGACGAGCGGAGCGTGCGCGGCCAGGAGCCCGTCCCGACGATCGCCGGGACCTATTCCGGGGACGAGGCGGTCTGGGGCTTCTCGGTGCGACGGAGGTTCTGACCCCGAACTCAGGGCGGAAGTGCAGGAGAAGTGCAAGAATCGACCCCGCGATTCCGACTTTCTCAGGGCAAAACCAAAAGGAGGTTTGCCCATGCAGTGGAAGAGCGACGGTACGGCTTGGAGCGGTGACACGGTTCTCGACTGGACCCGGCAGTGGCAGGAGGCGGGCCGGCGCCGAGGAGGCGCCGAGCTTCTCCTCCGGCAGGCGGAACGGAAATTCGGCCCCTTGGGCACCCACGACCGGCTGCGCATCGAGCTGGCCCCGCAGGAACGGCTCCTCGACTGGGGAGAACGGCTGGTGATGGCACGGTGCCTGGACGAGGTGTTCCGGTGGTGAGGGTCTGCTAACCTCGCGGCGCACGCTCGCGACCTTCTCCCTTCCCGCCGACAGCCCGTTCTTCACCGGCCACTTTCCGGGCCACCCCATCCTGCCCGGCATCGCCCATCTCGCACTGGTCACCCGGGCGCTCGGCGGGGCCGCCGTCACGGCGATCCCGTCGCTGCGCCTGCGCAGCCCGGTGCGCCCCGGTGACGTCCTCGCGGCGACGATCGAGGGTCCGGCGGACGACGGCACGGTGCGCTTCGAGCTGCGGAGGGGTGACGAGGTGGCCAGCTCGGGGACGTTCCGGGTCGGCCCGCTTCCCCCGGAGGCGGAGCTGCCCGCCCTGTCCGCCGACGAGAACGGATCGCCACCGGTCGCGGACCTGCTGCCCCACGTGCCCCCGGCCCGTCTCGTGCGCAGCGTCCTCGAGGTGACGCCGGAGGGGATGACCGGCCTCGCCGAGATCCCCGCGGAGAGCCCGTTCGCCGTGGACGGGCGGGTGCCGGCGTTTCTGGGGATGGAGGCGGCGGCGCAGGGGGCCGCGGCGCTCGAAGCGCTCGGCCGAAGCGGCGGCGGGCCGCGGATCGGCTATCTGGTGGCCCTGCGGGGGGTGCGCTGCGCGGTGGCGAGCCTGCCGGTGGCACAGCCGTTTCGCTTCACTGTCCGGCTCACCGGCAGCGCCGCGCCGCTGTCGATCTACGAGGTGCGCGTGGAGGGAGCCGGCGGCGGTGAAGTCCTGTACGGCTCGATCAGCACCTACGTGCCGCCCGAGCCCTGAGGCGGCGCGTTCCACAGCTTGCGGAAGCAGAACCACTGGTGCGGACGGTGGGCGATCGCCCACTCCAGCTCGGTGGCCAGGGCCTGGACCGCGTTGCGCACGTCCGCCTTGCGGTCGGTGGTCCGCGCCACCTCGATCGGCGGGCGGAAGGTGCAGCGGTAGGACAGGCGCCCTTCGCGGAACACGAACACCGGAAGGATCGGCACCTCGGCGGCGCGCGCCAGCGCCGACGGCCCCACCGGCAGCGGGAACGGCCGGCCGAACAGCGTGCCTTCGGCGCTCTGGCCGCCGGAGCGGGGACGATCCGCCTGGAGGGCCACCACCTCTCCCTGGCGCAGGGCGTCGAGCAGGACCATCCCGAGCTGCGGGTCCTCTGCGAAATGGGTGATGTAACTGTCGCAGGACGCCTGACGGATCAGGTTCGCGATGAAGCGCTGGGCGCGCGGGTCCCCTTCCGCTTCCCGCACCACGTGGACGATGCGCCGCTCCTGGGTGGCGGGGAGCATCGAGCCCACCTCCCAGTTGCCGACATGGGCGGTGACCAGGATGAAGCCGCGGCCCGAGGCGTTCAGCGCCTGCCAGTGTTCGAGGCCGTCCGCCCCCACGTGGAAACGCCGCCGGGTGCTCAGCCGCTCGTAGCGCTCCGACAGGCACCAGGAGAAGCTCCACAGGGTGCGGAAGATGCGGCGCTGCTTCTCCCGCCAGCCGCAGGGCCCGAGCACCGGCTCCAGGTTCGCCGCGAGCGCGTTCCCGATCTTGCGCAGGGCAAGGAAGAAGAGGCCGGTGAACAGCGGCATGAGGAGCCGGATCGCCCAGGACGGCAGGATGCGCACGCCGAAGCGGTGGGCGCGGTACCAGAAGACGCCGGTGACGTAGAGCGGACCGAGCAGGCGCCGGATCCAGCCGGCTTCCGGTGCATGCGGAGGAAGAGCGGGCGCGGTCTCCCGCGGATGGGCAACGGCTTCCATGGGACCTCGAGACGGCTACGACGGTTCGGGCGATGTGCCGGAATCCTGTCCATTGTCCCTCACACGCCGCCTCCGGAACAATGCCTCCGCCGCCGGGAGGGCCAGGAACGTGGCCACCAGGCAGGCGGTGACGCCGAGGGCCACCAGAGTTCCGGCATTCTGCAACCCGGGGACCCGCGAGCCGCCGAGGCTGCCGAAGCCGACGCCGGTGGTGAGGGTGATCAGCAGCATGGCGAGCCCGGAGGTCACCACGGTGCCGCGGATGCCCTCCTCCGGGCGCAGCCGGCCGCCCATCACCGCGTGCACGCCCAAATCGATGCCGGTGCCGAAGAGGACCGGCAACGTCGAGATCGCCAGCAGGTCGACCTGGCCGCCGAAGGCGCCCCAGAGGCCGAACGACCAGACGCAGCCGAGCACCAGCGGGAGGAAGGAGAGGAGGAAATCGCCGATCCGGCCCCGCACGGACACCAGCACGACGCCGAGGACCAGCACCAGCGCGAGGCCGCTGGAGCGCCGCAGGTCGCTGAAGGCGAGGCCGCGCAGCTCGGCACCGACGCGCGGGATCGAGGCGAGGGCCGTGCCGGGCGCCGCCGCCTGGAGGGCGCGCACCATCTCCTCGGACGACGCCTTCTGCGCCTCACCGAGCGGCACCCGGACGTGCAGGGCCACCGCCGCGCCGTCCGGCCCGGTGCGCACCAGCTCGGCCATCCAGCGCGGCCACTCGGCCGGGGCCGGTGCCCCCGGGTCCTCGCCGCGCCCGAGGCTCTGCAGGGTGGCCAGGGCCGGTGCGAACGGCTCGCGGCGGAAGCCGGCCGCCAGAAGCTCGCGCTCGTAGTCCGCCGCCGCCCGCTCCAGCGGCAGCTCGCGCAGCGTGCGCAGGCGGGTTTCCCGCCGTCGCCCAAGGGCGAGCCAGTCGGCCGGCGAGGTGACCTGGGCGCCGGGACCGAGCCGCGCGGCGAGGACCGGGCGCACCCGCGCCGCTGCGTCCATCGCCTCGTCCAGCGTGCGGCCGCGGGTCACCACGGTCAGGGTGTCGAGCCCGACGGCGAACTGGTCGACCAGCAGCTTCTCGGCCGCGAACGAGGGATGATCGCGCGGCCGCAGCGACCGCAGGTCGGTCGAGAGGCTGAGGCGGCCGAGCCCCCAGACCGCAACCGCGGTGAGCAGGCCCAGCGCGGCGAGGACCTGCACCGGCCGCCGGGCGGAGAGGCCGACCACCCGTTCGAGCAGCGGCTGACCGAACCGCGCCCAGAGGCGCGGCGGCCCGAGGGTGCGCGGCTGCCCGGGAAAGACGAGGAGGAGGGCGGCGCCGAGGGTCGCCGTGGTGACCAGGATCAGCAGCGTCCCCACGGTGAGCACCTGCCCCAGCTCGCGCAGCGGGCGGAAATGGGCGAGCATGAGGGCACCCAGCCCCGCGGCGGTGGTCAAGGCCGACGAGACGATGCCCGGCCCGGGATCGCGGAAGGTGGCAGCAAGCGCCGCGCGGGCGTCCTGCCCTTCCGAGCGAAGCTGCCGGTAGCGCGCTCCCGCATGGATGCCGTACTCGACGCCCATCCCCACCAGGGCGGCGGAAAACCCGACGCCCACCACCGACAGGCTCCCCAGCCACAGGGAGGTCGCCGCCACCGTCCAGACCATGCCGGCGAGCACCGCGGCGAGGATCACCAGGGGGACGAAACCGCCGCCGAAGCCGATCAGCAGGAGGAGGGTGACGCCCACCGCCGAGGTGGTGGCGGTGCGGGTGAGGTCCTGGCGCAGGATCGCCTCGTCCTGGGCGGCGTAGATCGGCCCGCCGACGGCCTGGAAGTCGAGCGGCAGCGACGACTCCCGGCGCACCTGCGCATAGGCCTTCTCCAGCTCCGCCAGGAAGGCCCGGCCACCGGCCGGATCGAGCTCGGCCCGCGCCGGGGTGAGGATGACCAGCGCGGCATCCCCCTGCCGCGACAGGAAGGCACCGCTCAGCGGATCGACCGGGAGGGCCGCGGAGGCGGCCTGGAGCAACCCTTCCGAGAGGCCCAGCGGATCGGCGGTGAAGAACGTCGCCGCCGCGCCGCCCAGCGGGCTGCGCACCGCCTGGCGCATCTCCTGCACCCGCGCATGGATCGCCTGCGGCTCCAGCCGCGGCGCCAGCAGGGCGCGGACGTGCGCCTCGTCCCCCTCCAGCAGAAGGGGGAGACGGGGCGCCACGCGCTGGAGGAAGAACGCCTCGTCCTCCGCGGTGATCCCGGCGCGCGCCTCGGCGACCTCCGGGCTGCCGCGCAGCGCGTCAGCGAGCGACTCGGCGGCGTCGGCCAGCGGACCCGGATCGTCCAGCGGCGCCCCCGGTGCGCGGACGATGACGAAGACCTTCTCGAAGCCGCCGAAGGTGCGCAGGAAGAGGCGGTAGTCCTCGGCCCCCGGCGAGCCGTCGGGGAGGAGGTCGGCGACGTTGGTGTCGAGGCGGAAGCGCAGCGCCGGCACCATCGCCGCGAAGGTCAGGGCCAGGCAGAGGGCCAGGACCCGGCGGGGATGGCGCAGGAGAAACCTCACCCCCCGGCCCCCTCTCCCATCGCCCCCCCTTCCCCCGGGAGAGGGGGAGATCACGCCGAGGCCCCGGCGTCGACCACGAGGGACTGGCCGGTGATCGAGGAGGCGCGGTCGGAGAGGAGGAACAGCACGGCCGCCGCCACCGACTCCGGCCGCACACCGCCCGGCAGGCACTCTCCCGCCCGCAGCGCGTCGATCGCCGGCTGCGGCACGTCCGCCGTCAGATCGGTGGCGACGAAGCCCGGCACCACGGCGTTGACCCGCACACCGCGCTTGCCCACTTCGCGCGCCAGCGACCGGGTGAGCCCCAGAAGGCCGGCCTTGGAGGCTGCGTAGGCGGCCTGGCCGGCGACGCCGTGCAGCGCCGAGAGGGAGGCGACGTTGACGATGGCGCCGCGGCGCCTCACCATCATGCCGCGCAGCACCGCCCGGCAGCAGCGGAACAGGCCGCCCAGGTTGGTGTCCACCACGGCGTCCCAGTCCGCGTCCGAGGTGAGGGCGAGGAGCGACTCGCGGCGGATGCCGGCGTTGTTGACCAGCCCGGAGACCGGGCCGATCGCCTCTTCGATCTCGGCCACCAGGTCGTCCGGCCGGCCGCGGTCGAGCAGGTCGAGGTGGAAGGCGCGCGCCCGCCCCTCGGCCGCCTCTTCCACCGCGCGCGCCGCCGCTTCGCCGGTGTTCCAGGTGAAGGCCACGGAGCGGCCGTCCTCCACCAGCGCCTCGACGATCGCCCGGCCGATGCCGCGGGAGCCGCCGGTGACCAGGATCGCGCTCATCCGTTGCCCTCCAGCCGGGCGCGGGTCACCGCCCCGGCGATGCGCAAGCTGTCGAGAAGCGGCCGGTAGTGGCTGGTCAGCCGGCCGTCGGCGAAGCCGAGGCGCACCGGCACCGCGACGATACGGAAGCCGCGGCGCGCCGCGCGCACCACCACCGCGCTCTCGGCCTCGAAGCGCGGCTCGGGGAAACCGACGGTCTCGATCAGCCGCTTCGCGTAGTAGCGGAAACCGGTCTGGATGTCGGACAGAGGCTGGCCGGCGGCGAACGAGATCGCCTTCGAGGAGAGGCGGTTGCTGGCGCGGCGCAGCGCGCTCATCTCGGCGAAGAGGTGGTCGCGCACGCCGAGGACGAGATCGGCGTGCGGCGCCTCCACCAGCAGCTTGGGGATCTCGCCCGGCAGGTGCTGGCCGTCCGCGTCGAGGGTGATGACGCCGTCGAAACCGCGGCCGAAGAGGTCGCGGAACGCGGCGCACAGCGCCGCTCCCTTGCCACGGTTCTCCGGGAAGGAGATCACCCGCGCGCCGGCCTGGCGGGCCGCCTCGGCCGTGCCGTCGGTCGAGCCGTCGTCGAGAACCAGGACCTCCGGAAAGACGGCCAGGGTGCCGCGCACCACGTCGCCCACCGAGGGGGCCGCCTGGTAGGCGGGGATCACTGCTGCAAGGTTCATGGTGCCCCCAGAACCAGCCAGGCCGCGGCGCCCCCCGCGGCGAGGCTCGTGACGAGGGTACAGGCCGGCGGAGGCAGGGGCGCACCGCCGGACAGAACGATCCCCAGAGCCGGATCGGGCTCCTCGCAACCCGGTGGCCGGCCGCACGGGGCACCACCGGCCGCGAGCACCGCGGCGCCGAGGAATCCGCCTCCATACTCGCCGACGATCGCCTTCGGCGCCACCACCGGGGGCAGCGCACGGTCTCCCCAGACCGCGCGCAGCAGCTCCGCCTCCAGACGGTCCCCGCCGCGCGCGCCCGAGGCGCCGGAGACGATCCGGTCGATCGCCTCCACCGCGACGCCGGCCCGGTCGAGGCTGCGGCGCAGCGAGCGGGCGAGCCGCCCGGCGCCGCTCCCCCAGCCGGTGCGCGGCGCGGTGGGATCGAAGGCGTTCCCCCAGGCGAGGACACGGGCGAGCGGCACCGCGCCGCGCGCCCGGACGGGTTCCTCCGGCTCCAGGACGGCCAGGGTCGCCCCTTCGGCCGCCAGGAAGCCGTTGCGCCGCCGGTCGAACGGCCGCGCCACCTCGCCGCCGTCCACTCCGGGGCGGGCCAGGGCGCCGTAGCGATCGAGCACCGCATGCAGGAGCGGCGACATCTCCTCGACGGTCCCGGCGAGCGCGAGCGGCATGCGGCCGGCGGCCACCTCGCCGGCCGCATGGCCCACGGCGAGGAGGGCACCGGCCTCCCGCTGGCACAGGGTGACGCTCGGCCCCTGCGCCCGGCAGAGGATGGCGATCTGGGCCGCCGGCGCATTGGCCACGCTCTCGGTGAAGTAGAAGGGGGAGGTGGCCTCGGGTCCCTCGAACAGGATCTGGCGCAGCAAGGCCTCGGAATAGGACGAGGGGCCGAACGCCGTCGCCACGGTCACCCCTGCCGCCACGTCGCCGCAGCGGGCGTCCTCCCGGCCGGCCGCGCGCAGAGCCATGCGGGCCGCCGCCACCGCGAGCTTGGACGGCGGGCTCATCCGCCGCGCCTCCCCCGGCGCCAGCCACTCGCGCAGCGCGCCCGGCCCCAGACGGCTCGCCAGGAAGGCCCGGCGCGCTCCCCCCGCGCGGTGGAAGCCGGCCGCGGTGTCGACCTCCACGAGCTCCTCCCCGGGCGCCGCGGCGGCCAGGGCGCGGCGCAGGCTCTCGACGCCGCAGCCATAAGCTCCGACGGTCCCCAGGCCGGTGAGGAGAAGAGAGCGGCTCAAGAGGAGCTCGCCGCGGTCCACCGGGCGAAGACCAGGGCGGCATTGGAGCCGCCGAACGCGAGGCTCGTCGAGACGGCGGCCCGCACCGCGGGGAACGGAAGAGGTTGATCGGCCACCAGCGCCACCGGCACGGCCGCGGCCGGCTCGGCCTCCTCCACGCTCTCGGCGGCGGACGCCGCGGCGGAGGGGACCGGATGGAGCATGCCGTGTTGCAGGCAGAGGACCGTCGCCACGGCTTCAATGGCGCCGGAGGAGCCCAGAAGGTGCCCGAGGAGGGCCTTGGTGGCGGTCACCGGCACCATGCCGGCCCGCGTGCCGAAGACGCGCTGCAGCGCGTTCCATTCGGCGGCGTCGTTGAGCGGTGTGCCGGTGCCGTGGGCATTGACGAAATCGACGTCGGCGGGGGCGAGGCCGGCATCGCGGAGCGCCGCTTCCAGCGCCGCGGCGGCCCCCTGCCCGCTGGGATCGGGAGCGGTCATGTGGTGGGCGTCGCAGGCGGCGCCCGCCCCGGCGAGCACGGCGAGCGGCTGCGCACCGCGCGCCAACACCCGCTCCAGCGGTTCGAGGACGAGGAGCGCGCCGCCTTCGCCGATCGACAGCCCGGAACGCCCGGCGCGAAACGGCCGGCAGGGGCTCTCGGACACCGAACGCAGCGCGTTGAAGCCGGCGTAGGTGAGCTGGCAGAGCGAATCGGAGCCTCCGGCCAGCGCGACGTCGACCGTGCCGGCGCGCAACGCCTCCAGCGCGGCCCCCACCGCCAAAGCCCCCGAGGCGCAGGCCGACGAGACGGTCTGCACCGGGCCGCCCGCCCCGACGAGGCGTGCCACCGCGTCTCCCGGTGCGTTCACCTGGTGCGACGCGAGGTCCCCGACCCGCGACCGCCGCCGGTCGCCCACGAAGTCGCGGAAGAAGCCTTCCGCCTCCCACATGCCGCCGGTGCTGCTCCCCCAGAAAACGCCGGCCTCGACATCCTGCGGCAGCGGAACGGGAAGACCCGCCTGGCGCATCCCCTCGACCGCCGCCGCCACCGCGAAGCGATCCGCCAGGCTCAGCCGGTGCCAGCCCGGCCGCCCGGCGATCTCTTCGGGCGCCGCCGCAACCTCGGCGGCCACATGGGTGCGGTGCATCCGGTGATCGAAGCGCCCGAACGGCCCGATGGTGCAGCGGCCGGCGCAGAGACCCTCCCAGAGCGGAGCGACGCCCCACCCGAATCCGCTCACGGCGCCGAGACCGCTGACGGCGATGATCAGGTCCGTGCCTCGATGAACTGCGACAGGCTGGTCACCGAGGCGAACGCCTCGCGGCCCATCTCCTGGCTCTTGATCTTGATCCCGAACTCCTTCTCCAGCGCGACGACGAGCTCCAAGGCATCGACCGAGTCGAGACCGAGGCCTTCGCCGAACAGAGGCGCTTCGTCCTCGATCATCTCGGGCCGGATGCCTTCGAGATGCAGACTATCCACGATGAGCCTCTTGATGCGGCCCGGAATTTCGAGAGTTTGCGGCATATCGGTAAAACCTCCAGGGAGCTCCCTCAGAGGCTATTCTATCTGATCCGCCCGCCGGTCCAGATTCGAGGACCCGATCGGCCTGCTATCATCTCGGGCTTCGCATGTCTCTCGACCCGATCGTCCTGTCGTTCGACCGCCTCGTGCGGCGCGCTCCCCTCGCGACGCTCGTGGCGTCACCCGACCGTAGCGCCACGGTGGAGGAGGTCGATGCCTTGGCGCGGGCCGCCCGGCGCGCGCTCGACGGAGCCCCCTGGCCGCCGGGGACCGCGGTCGGCCTGGCGGCGGCCAACGGCCCGGGCTTTCTCGCCTCCCTGCTCGCCTTGCGCCGCGCCGGGCTCACCGCCGTGCTCCTGGACGGCCAGACCCCCGCCTCCGAGGCGCTGCGCATTCTGGGCGCGCTGGGAGCCGCCGCCCTCTTGCGCTGCCCGGCCGCCTGGCCGGCGGGACCGGGCGACTGGACGCTGACGTCTCTCGAAACCCCGGCCGCCACCCTCCCGGGGTCCCCGGAGATCGCGGTCCTCAAGCTCACCTCGGGCTCCACCGGGTTGCCGCGCGGCATCGCCACGCCGGCCGAGGCGCTGCTCGCCGACGACGCCAACCTGACCGCGACCATGGGCCTCCGGCCGGACGACCGGCTGCTCGCCGCGATCCCGCTGTCGCATTCCTACGGCTTGTCGAGCCTGGTGATGCCCGCCCTGCTGCGCGGCACCCCCCTGGTGCTCCCCGCGGCGGCCTCCCTGTGCGATCCCTTGATCGCCGCCGAGCGGCTCGGCGCCACGGTGTTTCCGACCGTCCCGGCGTTTCTCGACGCCCTGCTGCGCCTCTCCGAGCCGCCCCGCCGCCCCGCCGCCTTGCGCCTGGTGCTCACCGCCGGAGCGCTCCTCGGCGCCGCCACCGCCGCGCGTTTCCGCGAGGCCTTCGGCCTGCCGGTGCACGTGTTCTACGGCGCCAGCGAGTGCGGCGGCATCTGTTACGACCGCACCGGAGACGCCGCCGAGCGAGGCACGGTGGGCACCCCGGTGGACGGCGTGCAGGTCGTCCTGGAGCCGGTCGAGCCGTCCGATCGGTCCCATCCATCCGATCCGTCCGCTTCTTCCCTTCACGAGCCCGGTGTGGTCACCGTGCGCTCCGCCGCGGTCGCCGCCGGCTACCGGCCGGACCCCGACCCGCGCCTCACCGAGGGCCGCTTCGTCGGCGGCGACCTGGCGGCCTGGCAGAACGGCGAGCTCGCCCTCCGCGCCCGGCTCGACGACTTGATCAACATCAAGGGAAAAAAGGTCAATCCACGCGAGGTGGAGGAGGTCCTGGGCGCCCTCCCCGGGGTGGACGAGGTGGCCGTCCTGGGCGTGCCGGTCCCCGGCCGCTGCGGCGACCGGCTGCGGGCGGTGATCGCCTGTGCGCCGGGCCGCCTGCGCACCGACCAGGTTCTCGCCTGGAGCCGCGAGCACCTCGCACCGCACAAGGTGCCGCGCAGCGTGCTGCTCGTCCCCGCGTTGCCGCGCACGCCGCGCGGCAAGCTCGACCGCCAGGCCTTGCTGGAGCTGAGGGGCGATGGCTGAGCCCCTCTCGCCCCCCCGGAGATCCTGGCGGCCGGCGCCCCTCCTCGCCGGCTCGGCGGCGCTCCATGTGGCCGGCGCCGCGGCCCTGGCCCTTGCACCGCAAGCCTGGCCGGCGATCTGCGGAGCCCTGTTCGCCGACCACGTGGTGCTCGCCGCGAACGGCCTCTGGCCGCAGAGCCGGGGGCTGGGACCGACGCTCTCCCGCCTTCCACAAGAAGCGGCCCGTCGCGGGGAGGTGGCGCTCACCTTCGACGACGGCCCGGACCCCGAGGTGACGCCGGGGGTGCTCGATCTGCTCGATCAGGCCGGCGCCCGGGCGTCGTTCTTCTGCATCGGCCGGCGGGTCGCAGAGCACCCGGAGATCGCCCGCGAGATCGCCCGCCGCGGCCACCGGGTGGAGAACCACACCTGGTCGCACCCGAACCTGTTCACCTGCTACCTGCCGTCGGCGCAACGCCGCGAAGTCGAGCGCGCCCAGGAGCAGATCGCCGCGGCGGCCGGCCGGCGCCCCGCCTTCTTCCGCGCGCCGGCCGGCTTCCGCAATCTCTTCCTCGACCGCGAGCTGTGGGCCGCCGGCCTGACGCTCGCGGCCTGGACCCGGCGCGGCTTCGACACCGTGGAGCGCGATCCGGCGCGCGTCGCCGCGCGCCTCCTGCGGGGGCTCGCACCCGGCGACGTCCTCCTGCTCCACGACGGCTCGGCGCTCACCGACGCGGGCAACCGGGTCACCCTGGAGGCGCTTCCCCGGGTGCTCGACGGCCTCGCGGCCCGCGGCCTGCGGTCGGTGCCGCTGGGCGGCACCTCGTGAAGCCCCCCATCTCCCGGGCGCGCCGGTTCCGCGAGCTGCTCTACCGCCTGCGCACCGAGGGAGATACACCCGGCCGCCTCGCAGGCTCCGTCGCGCTCGGCGTGTTCATCGGCTGCTCGCCGTTCATCGGGCTCCATTTCCTGCTCTGCGTTCTGTTCGCCCGCCTCCTGCGGCTCAACCAGATCCTCACCTTCCTGGCGGCGAACATCAGCTTGCCGATGATCTGGCCGTTCCTGGTGATCGGCGAGATCCAGCTCGCCCGCTTCCTGCGCGGAGCACCGTTCCTCTCTCTGCGCCCGGCGGACCTCGGACAGGTCGACCTCTGGCACTTCGCCGGGGATCTGCTGCTGGGCAGCCTGGTGGGCGGTGCGCTGCTCGCCGCGGCCTTCGCCCTGCCCACCTGGTGGTTCGCGCGCCGGCGCCGGCGGTGCCCGCGGATCCAGGCGCTCCTCGAACGCACCGCCTTTCGTTATCTGGCGTCGGGGATGTTCCACTGGGAGTTCGTGCGCGGCAAGCTGCGTTACGACCCGGTCTATTTCGCCCTGCTGCAGAGCGGCGCCTTGCCCGCCGAGGGGCGGCTGCTCGACCTCGGCTGCGGCCGGGGCCTCCTTCTGGCGCTCCTGCTGACCGCCCGCGAGCAGGCGGAGACGGGGGAGTACCCGGCGGACTGGCCACCGCCGCCGCACCTCGACCTCCACGGGATCGAAGGCAGCCACGGAATCGTCGACGTCGCCCGTGCCGCCGTCGGCGGCGAGGCCCGCCTCGACGCCCGGGACCTGCGGGACAACCCGGAGCTGCCCCCCGCCCGGGTGATCCTCCTCCTGGACGTTCTGCACTACCTGCCGGCCACGGCCCAGGAGGAGCTGCTGGCCCGCTGCGCCGCCGCCCTGGAGCCCGGCGGCCTTCTCCTCCTGCGCGAGGCCGACGCCGCGGCCGGCTGGAGCTTCACCGCCACCCGGGTCCAAGAACGCCTCTGCGCCCTCGCCCGCCGCCATTGGCGCCAACGGTTCCACTACCGCCCGCAGGCGGAGTGGATGCAGCTCCTGGAGAGCCACGGGCTCACCGCCTCGGCGGAGCCGATGGCGCAGGGGACACCGTATGCGAATGTGCTGGTGGTGGGGCGGAAAAAAGATGAAGGACTTGAAGGTCGCCAAGGACAGCAAGGACAACAGGTCTTCGGTCCTTGAAGTCCTGGGTGGCTTTGGGGTCCTTGGCTTTTTTCCTACCCCGGCAGCCCCACCGTCACCTGCAGGTCCGCCGGCCGGAGATGCCGCCGGGCCGCGGCCTGCACCTCGGCGAGGTCGAGCGCCTTGAGCTCGGCCTCGCGCAGGGCGGGGTCGTCGAGGGGCAGGCCGTACTGCACCGCTTCGGTCAGCAGCTCGGCCCATTGGCGGGCCGTCTCGCGACGGAAGGGCTCGCGGCCCAGCAGGTAGGCGCGGGCCTCTTCCAGCTCGGCGGGCTCGATGCCCTCCTCCACCAGGCGGGCGATCTCTTCGCGCACACCGGCTTCGGCGCGGGCCACCGTGGCCGGCGAGGTGCCGACGTAGGCGACCAGGCGGCCGGGGTCCTCGCCGGAGCCGGCCACGGTCTGCGCGTTCGCGCTGTAGGCGAGCCCCTCCTGCTCGCGGATGCGCATCGGGATGCGGCCGGTCAGGCCGGCTCCCGAGCCGAGGGTCACCGCCACCATCTCCAGGGCGGTGTAATCGGGATGGTTCCGCGGCACGGTGAGATGCCCGACGTAGAGGTGGGCCTGATCCTCGGCGTCCGTCTCCACGGTGGCGCGCGGCGCGCGGCCGGCCGGCGCCGGAGGCTCGGGAAGCACCGCCCCCCGGCCCGGGGCAAGACCGAACAAGGCCTCCAGGCGCCGCCGCACCGCTTCTTCGTCGATCACGCCGGCCACCGCGGCCTTCACGCCTTCCGAAAGCGCCGCGGCATGGAAGGCCCTGCAGTGGTCCGGAGCGAGCCCGAGGAGGCTCTCCACGGAGCCGAACAGCGGGCGGGCGCGCGGGTGGGGGGTGTAGAGCTGCCCGAGAAACCCCCAGGCGGTCTTCACATCCGGCTGGTCGTTCAAGCTCTCCAGCTCCGCCGCCGCCTGCTTCGCCACCCAGGCGCAGCGGTCTTCGGGGAAGGCGGGATCGAGCAGCAGCTCGGCGGCCCAGTCGAGCGCCAGCTCCCAGTCGTGCGCCAGGGCGTCCACCGAGATGCCGTGGCACTCGAAGGTGCCGTAGCTCGACAGGATCATCCCCTTGCTCTCGGCCTCGTCGGCGATCCGCTTCCAGTCGCGGGTTCGCGTCCCCTCGGTGAGCATGCGGCCGGTGACCACGGCCTGGCCGGGGACGGCCTCCGCCCGTGCACCACCGCGCACCCACAAACGGATCGCCACCACCGGCGCCCCCTCCACCCGCCGCACCTTCTGCACCAACCGCTCAGCCATGCACCGCCTCCGCCGGCCCCCGGCGCAACAGCTCCGCCAATGCCTCCAGGGCCCGGTCGATCTCCTCGTCCGTGTTGTAATAGTGAGGCGAGAGGCGCAGCAACGGCCGCCGCTCATCGCCGAGCCGCAGGAGAGGGCCGCCTCCGCGGTTCGCCGCGCTCGTGTTCACCCCGGCCCGGCGCAGCCCGCGGACCAGATCGCGCGCATCCCAGCCGTGCGCCTCCATGGTCACGATGGCGCACCGGCTCGTCCCGGCGTCCGCCACCTCGACCCCCGGAAGCCCGGCGAGCCGGTCGCGCAGATCCGCCGCCAGGGCGATCCCGTGCGGATTCCCCGCGGCCACCCCTTCCTCCAGCGCATAGCGCGCCGCCGCACCGAGGCCGAGAACGAGAGCGAACGGGAACTCCCAGTTCTCGAACCGGCAGGCGCCCGCCGCCAGCTCGAACCGCTCGGGATCGACCAGCCCGGCCCCGTGCATGTCGGGAAAGAGCGGAGCCATCCCCCGCTCCAGCGCCCGGTCGGAGACGTAGAGGAAGCCGATCCCCCGGGGCCCGCGCAGGAACTTGCGTGCCGTTCCGGCCAGGAAGTCGCAGCCGAGCCGGCCGACGTCCACCGGAAGCTGCCCGACGGCCTGGCAGGCGTCCAGCACGAACGGGACTCCGGCCGCTTCGCAGATCTCGCCCACCTCCTGGGCGGCCTGCACCAGGCCGGAATTCGTCGGCACCCAGGTGAGCGCCACCAGGCGGCAGCGCGGATGCGCGGCGAGCTTGCGCACCGAGTCGGGATCGACGCCACCCTCGGGAAGGTCGTCCGCGCGCAGCACCTCGACGCCCAGGCGCCGGGCGAGCGACAGCATCATGATCTGGTTCGAGGTGTAGTCGTGGTGCGTGGTCACCATCACGTCGCCGGGGTGCAGCTCGAAGGCGGAGAGCGCCTGGGCCACCGCCACCGTGGCGTTCTCGACGATCGCCACGTTCTCCGGCCGGCCGGCGCAGAGCAGGCGGGCCACCTGGACGTAGGTGTCGCGGATCGCTCCGGCGGCGGCGTCCTCCGCCTCATAGCCGCCGATCTCGGCTTCGAGGTCGAGGTGCGCGCGGATGGCATCGAGCACCGGCTGCGGCATCAGGGCCGCACCGGCATTGTTCAGATGCACACGCCCCGCACAGCCGGGTGTGTCATCCCGCCAGCGGCGCAGCTGCGTCTCGGTCGCTACAGACGGCATCGTCAGCACGCTCACTCGCGGGGCAGCGACCAGCCGAGCACGGAGCCGCGCTCGGGGCGGAGATGGCGTTCGGCCACGTCGAGCAGGCGTTCGGGCCCGGTCTCCAGGAGACCTTGCAGATGGCGGTCCAGGTGCCCGGCGTCGAAAAGGGTCACCGCGAGTCCCAGCGAGAGGGCCTGCTGGTGGACCCGCTCGTGGCCGAAGACCCAGTCGGCGATGGCGATCCGGCGGGCGCGCTCCACCTCCTCCTCCCCGGGCGGATCGCGGAAGAGGTCGCCGAGCACCTTGAGCATCTCGGCCTCGACCCGCTCCGGCTCGACATCCGGCACCACCTCGGCCGAGATCGTGATCTGGCTGGCGTCGAGACCTTCCGAGAGGTCGGCGGCGACCCAGGAGCAGAGCTGGCCCTCGTCCACCAGGGCGCAGTGGAGGCGGCCGGTTCGGCCGCCCGCGAGAACGGTGGTGAGCAGCTCCAGCGCCGGGTGGTCCGGATGGTCTCCGGCCGGCGCCGCGAGCGCCAGCAGCAGCCGCGCCACCTCCCCCTTGCGCCGCTCCAGGCGGACCAGGGAGTTGGGGACCGTGGTGGGAATCGTTCGTGCCGCCCGCCGGGCACCGCCGCGCGGCAGCCGGCCGAGGGTGCGCTCCACCTTGTCGAGCGCCGCGCCGTCGATCTCGCCGGCCATCACCAGGACCGCGTCGTCCGGCCGGTAGAAGCGGCCGTGGAAGGTGCGCAGCTCCTCGGCTCCGGTGGCGAGCAGCTCCTCGCGCGTGCCGAGCACCTGGCGGCCATAGGCATGGGCGCCGAACAGGCGCCCATGGACCGCCATCTCCAGGGCGTCCCAGGGCTCGCTGTCGTACATCGCGATCTCTTCGAGGATCACCTGGCGCTCGCTCGCCACCTGTTCGGGATCGAGGGTCAGCGCCTCCATCCGGTCGGTCTCGATCTCCAGCGCCTCGATCCAGCGGTCGGCGGCGAAGTTGAAGTAGTACCCCGTGGCGTCGTGGCTGGTGAAGGCGTTGTTCACCCCGCCCAGCGCCTGCGTCCGGCGGTCGATCTCCCCGGGACCATAGCGGGCCGAGCCCTTGAACATCATGTGCTCGAGGAAGTGCGCCACCCCGCCATGCCCGGCCGGCTCGTCCCGGGTGCCGGCGCGATAGAACAATGCGGTCGTGACGATCGGCGCCTGGCGGTTCTCCAGCAGGCAGACGGTCAGACCGTTGTCGAGGCGCTCCAGGCGCGGCACGCCCGGCAGGGACGGCGGCGCTTCCAGCAGGACCTCGGTGCGATGGCGTACAAGGCGGCGACGGGGCATTCCTCAACCTCCCGGCAACAGATTGACCACAAGGACCTCCCGGACCTTCTCCGCTCCCGGGGAGACCTCGACCAACACGTCCTGGCGCTCCCGGCCGGGCGCGAGGATGGACACCCGGTGGCGTCCCACCGGCAGCTTGAGCCAGGTTCGCGGCACCAGCGGGCGGCCGGTGAAGTCACCCGCCCGCCCCACCGGCTGGCCGTCGACCAGGATCTCCGCCCCCGGCGGAATCACCCGGAAGGCCACGGCCTCGCGCACCTGGAGGGTGCGCAGCTCGGACGTCTCGGTCGCGTCCGAAGTACCCAGCGGCTTGAGCTCCGCAAAGATGGGCGTGACGCCCCCCCGCTCGCTCGCCTGGACGAGGATGCGCATCTCGCGCATCCCCTGTGCCTTGATCTTGACCTCGTGTTCGCCGGGGTCCGGCAGGGTGTACGTCCGGGCCCGCTTGAGGCCGCTCCACTCCCCGGCCTGGCCGATCACCCGGCCGTCGACCAGGACCACGGCGTTCGGCGGGTTGACCCGGAAGGCGAGCTCCAGGCCGGACTGCACCGTCCGATCCGCAGGTCCGGACGGTGCGGTTCGCGGCCGTTCCGGCTCGCGCTCGACGGGAGGTGCCTGGACGGGCGGCTCCTCGGGCACCGGCTCGGGCACCTCCGGCACCGGACGCCGATCCGGCAACGGCGGCTCGGGGCGCAACCGGGGCGCGGGCTCCTCGCGCCGCAGGCCGGTGAACGGCGGTCTCTCCGGAGACCCGGCCGGCTCCGTCGCGGTGGGCGGCACCGGCCGCGGCAACGTCTCCGGCGGGCGAACCGGCACCTCCTCCGCCTCGGCCGGGCGTTGGATCGGCTCGCCTCCCGGCGTGCCGGACACCGAGGACACCGGCGCCTGTCCGGCCTGTGCCAGGCGCGGCGGCTCCTTGTCCCGGAAAAACAGGAACCAGACCGCGGTTCCCGCCAACGCCAGGAAGATCACCGCCGCGATCCCCAGCAGAAACGCCGGCCCGGCTCCTTCGCGGGCCACCGCGGTACGCGCCGTGGTGGGCGAGCGCGGCGGCAGGGACGGCGGGCTCACCTCCACCTCCGTGGCCGGCGGCGCCTGCCAAACCCCGGACGCCCCGGGCGGCGGAGGCGGCGGCAGCACCGTGCGCGGCCCGGTGTTCACCGCGTCCGAGCGGCCTGACGGCGAGCGGTGCAGATGCCGTGTCGGCTCCAGCTCCGGCAGCCGGGAGGCCGGTGCCGACAGCGTCTCGTCGTTCAGCTCCAGCTCGACCTGCGCCACCTCGGCGGCCACCAGGGCGGCCGAGGAGAACCGTTCGTCGCGATCCTTGGCCAGCATGCGCCGCAGGAGCTGCTCCAGCCGGGGCGGGATCTGCCGCAGCTCGGAGATCGGCGGCGGCTCCTTGTGGAGGATCTGATAGACGAGGGTGGTGATCGTCTCGCCCTCGAACGGCCGCTTGTGCGACAGCATCTCGTAGAGGAGGACCCCGAGCGAGAAGACGTCGCTGCGCCCATCCAGGTCTTCTCCCCGGATCTGCTCGGGCGACAGATATTGCGGGCTCCCCATCACCGATCCGGTCACCGTCAGCTCCGTGCTCTGCCCGGCCACCTTGGCGATGCCGAAGTCCGCCACCTTCACCCGCCCGGCCGCATCCAGGAGGAGATTGCTCGGCTTGATGTCGCGGTGGACGATCCCCATCCGGTGCGCGTAGTCGAGCGCCTCGGCCGTCTGGCGCACGATGCGCAGCACCTCGCGCAGCGAGAGCGCCGGCCCTTTCTCCAGGCGATCCGCGAGATCGGTCCCCTCGACGAATTCGAAGGCCAGGAACAGCATCCCCTGGTCCTCGCCGGCATCGAACAGGGTCACCACGTTCGGATGCAGCAGCCGGCCGGCGGCGCGGGCCTCGCGGAGCAGGCGCTTCGAGCGGTCCTCCACCTCCTGCGGCCGGCCGGCCAGGCGCACCGTCTTGATCGCCAGCCGGCGGTCGATCTGGGGGTCCTCCGCGAGGTACACCTCCCCCATGGCGCCGGCGCCGAGGAACTTGACGATGCGATAGCGGCCGACGGTACGGCCGGTTTCGAGAGGTGCGCTCATTCTTCGCCGTCTTCGACGTCGGCCGGCGGGGGGGCGTCGCTCGCTTCGGCCACGGCTTCCTCGCTGTCGGCGAGGATCCGCAAGGCATCCGCGGCCTGCTCGGCCGGCACCTCGATGCGGATTTCGGACAGCTGTCCGACCTCCAGAGGAAACTCGCTGGCGTGGAGCGATTCGGCTCCCGCGTCGACGCCTTGGGCACGGAGGAATCCCACCACCAAGGCAGCCTCTTCCTCGCTGTGGACGATCTTCACCGTCTGCAGGACCTGTTCTGCCCGTCTGTCGGTCATGATTGCCTCCTCTCGGCCTTCTCAGCCGGACTCCACCTGGGAAGGATCATATCGTAGCGCGCGCCTCTGGTAGACTCCCGCCCCCCAAGATGCGAATTCTAGGCCACCTTTTCGACAACAACCGCGCCTGGGCCGCCGAGATGACCCGGAGCGACCCCGACTTCTTCACCCAGCTCTCGCACCAGCAGACGCCCCCCTATTTTTGGATCGGCTGCTCGGACAGCCGCGTGCCCGCCAACCAGATCGTCGGCCTCCTGCCCGGCGAGATGTTCGTGCACCGCAACGTGGCGAACGTGGTCGTGCCCACCGACTTGAACGGCCTTTCCGCCCTCCAGTTCGCGGTGGACGTCCTGCGGGTGCGCGATGTCATCGTCTGCGGCCACTACGGGTGCAGCGGCGTCCTGGCCGCCCTGAGCGACCAACGGCTGGGACTGGTCGACAACTGGCTGCGCCACGTGCAGGACGTGCATGAAAAGTATCGCGCCGGCCTCGCCGCCCTGCCGGAGGCGGAACGGCACGACCGGCTCTGCGAGCTCAACGTCATCGAGCAGGCCCGCCACGTCTGCCAGACCACCGTCGTCCGCGACGCCTGGGCGCGCGGCCAGGCCCTCGCCGTCCACGGCTGGATCTACCGCCTCGAAGACGGCCTCCTGCGCGACCTCGGCGTGTGCACGACCGGGGAGGGTTGAGACTACAATTCCGCCATGCGCACCCTCCGCTTCGGCCGCACCGGCGTCCAAGTTCCCGCGATCAGCCTCGGCACCTGGGGTTACAGCGGCCCCACCACCAACGACGGGGTCTCGGTCGGCTGGATCGGCCATGACGACGCGGCCGCGCTCGCGGCCCTGGAGGCGGCCTATGCCGCCGGGATCACCCATTGGGACACCGCCGACGCCTACGGGGAAGGGCGCAGCGAGCAGCTGATCGGCCGGGCCTGGGCCACGGTGCCCCGCGCCGGCATCTTCCTCGCCACCAAGTTCGGCTACCGCCGCGGGCCGACCGGGCGGCCTTATGACCCGGCCTTCATGCGCAGCCAGCTCGAAGCCTCGCTCACCAACCTGCGCACCGAGGTGATCGACCTCTATTACCTCCACCATTGCGATTTCGGCCCGCACGACGAGCATCTGGCCGGCGCCGTCGAGACCGCGCGCCGCTTTCGGGAGGAAGGGAAGATCCGCTTCCTCGGCCTGTCCGACTGGGAGGCGTCGCGCATCGTCCACCATCTCGACGCGGTCGATCCGGACGTGGTGCAGCCGCTGCGCAACGTGATCGACGACGACTTCGAGGCGAGCGGCCTCGCCGCGCAGGTGGCGGCGCGCGATCTCGGCGTGGCCTTCTTCTCGCCGCTGCGCCATGGCCTGCTGCTCGGCAAGTACGAGGAGCCGCAGCACTTCCCCGAGGGCGACTTCCGCCGCAACGTCCCCGGGTTCGCCGATCCGGAGGCGATCGCCCGCCTGCGCCGGGCGCGCGCCGCGGTGGCCGACCGCTTCCCGCACCACCCCGAGCCGGTGCTCCACGCCTTGACCGGCGCCCTCTTCCCCGGCCACCCCACCGCCACCGTCCTCCTCGGCCAGCGCAACCCGCAGCAGGTCGCCGCCGCGGCGACCCTCGGCGCGGCGCTCTCCGAGGCCGATCTGGCCTGGGTGCGGGCGCTGTATCGGGGCTGAAACCGGCGAGGCCGGCTGACCCCGCCCGGCGACAAGAAGGCGTAGGATGGTTCATGGAGGACCCGCCATGAACCGCATCTTCACGATCTCCGCGCTTACCCTCGCCTTCCTTCTCTTCCCACCTTCTCTGGCCTCGCAAGACCAACCCCCCGCCTTCACCGGCGCCATCGACGTCCGCGAGGTCGGCGTGGTGGTCGCCTCGCCCGAGGGGACACCGCTGCGCTCGGTGCGCCCCGAGGACCTGCTCGTCTTCGAGGACGGCGCACCGCGCCAGGTGATCAAGGCCGAGCCGCTGCGGCCCGGCGGCGGCGCGGCCCCCTGGCGTCTCGTTCTCTACTTCGACCGCACGCTCGCCGGAGCCCGCACGGTTCATGACGCGGCGCTGGTCCTCGCCCGGCAGGCGAAAGACCTGGTGGAGCTGGGGCCGGTCGAGATCGTGACGGCAAACCCCGAGCCGCGGGTCGAGCTCGCCGCCACCCAAGATGCCGGGAGCCTCTCCGCCATCCTCGGCGGCATCGCCGCGGAGACCCGGAAGGCCGCCGGGCCGACCCGCAAGGAGACACCGCCGGCGGCACCGGAAACGGCCCTCCTGCAACAGCAGCTCGACCGGCTGACGGTCTTCTGCGCCGACCGGCCGGACACCGGGGCGCGCGCCCTCTTCCTGATCGCCGACGGCTTCGCGCCTCCCCCCGGGGAGCGTCCGTTCCTCGGCGCGACCGATCCCGGCGCACCGATCCCCCCCGGCACCCGGGCGGCGGCGCTGCGCGACAGCGGCCGGATTCTCGCGGCCTACGGCTGGGTGGTTTTCGCCGGCCCGCTGCGCGACACCTCGGCCGAGGAGGAGCGGCGGTCGATGGGGGACATGGAACGCATCCGTGTAATGGCGGGCGGCAGCTCGCACACCGCCGGCACACCGCCGGTGATCGGCATGCCGCCGCCCGACCGCGGCGTGCGCGGCGATGCCCGGGTGGCCGACGTGTTCAGCCGGCCGGACGCGGCCCCCTGGCTGACGTTCTCGCAGCCGACCGCCGGCACGATCCTGGGCGTCGAGGCCCAGCTCGCTTCGGTGATCGACGACCTGGCCGGCCGCTGGCGGGTGTGGTACCGGGCTCCCGAGGAGGGGGACGGGAACCTGCGCGCCCTGGAGGTCCGCCTCCCCGGCGCCGCCCAGCCCCTGCGCGGACCCCGCTGGGTGCGCTCCGCCACGCCGGACGGCCTCACCGCCGCCCGCGCCCGCCTGACCGGGTTATGATCTCGCGAGCCGCCATCCCGTCGAGGAGGAGACCACGCGATGATTCCCGTCAAGCCCCACGTCGCCGAGCGCGCCTGGATCAAAGGCCTGGATCAGTACGAGGCGCTGTACCGCCGGTCGATCGAGGACCCCCACGGTTTCTGGAAGGAACAGTCGCAGATCATCGATTGGTTCCATGAGCCGCGCGGCGTCATGGACATGGACATGGACGAGGTCGACTTCGCCTGGTACTCCGGCGGGCGCCTGAACGCCAGCTACAACTGCGTCGACCGCCACCTCGCCACGCAGGGCGAGAAGACCGCCATCATCTGGGCCGGCGACGAGCCGGGCGAGTACCGCTACATCTCCTACCGCGACCTGAAGCACAACGTCGCCCGCATCGCCAACGTCCTCCTGAGCCTCGGCGTGCGCAAGGGCGACCGGGTGTGCATCTACCTGCCGATGATCCCCGAGCTCGCCTACACCATGCTCGCCTGCGCGCGCATCGGCGCGGTCCACTCGGTGGTCTTCGCCGGCTTCTCCGCCGAGTCGCTGCGCGGCCGC
Organism: Holophagales bacterium UBA5704; assembly: GCA_002420005.1. Taxonomy (GTDB): domain Bacteria; phylum Acidobacteriota; class Thermoanaerobaculia; order Multivoradales; family UBA5704; genus UBA5704. Next base: position 102,316 of record DIHE01000156.1, read on the forward strand.
ATCCTCGACGCCGGGGCCAAGATGGTGGTCACCGCCAACGAGGGCCTGCGCGGCGGCAAGCGCATCCCGCTCAAGGCGACGGTCGACCAGGCGATCGAAGGCATGGGCGTCGTCGAGAAGGTGCTGGTCGCCCGCCGTACCGACCGCGAGGTCGCGATGAAATCGGGGCGCGACCTGTGGCTGGAGGACGAGACCCACAAGCAGCGCTCCACCTGCCCGCTCGAATGGATGTCCGCCGAGGACCCTCTGTTCACCCTCTACACCTCCGGGTCCACCGGCCGGCCGAAGGGCGTGCTCCACACCACCGGCGGCTACATGGTCTACGCCGCCCTGACCCACAAGTACGTCTTCGACATCCACCCCGACGACATCTACATGTGCGCGGCGGACATCGGCTGGATCACCGGCCACTCCTACATCCTCTACGGGCCGCTCGCCAACGGTGCGACGACGGTGATGTTCGAGTCGATCCCGACCTATCCGGACCCGGGGCGCTACTGGCGGATCGTCGACGACCTCGGGGTGAACGTCTTCTACACCGCGCCCACCGCCATCCGCGCCATCGCCCGAGCCGGCGACGACTGGGTGAAGCGCTACAGCCGCAAGTCGCTGCGCATCCTGGGCTCGGTGGGCGAGCCGATCAATCCCGAGATCTGGACCTGGTACCACGACGTGGTGGGCGACGGGCGCTGCGCCGTGGTGGACACCTGGTGGCAGACCGAGACCGGCGGCATCCTCATCACCCCGCTCCCCGGCGCCACCCCGTGCAAGCCGGGCTCGGCCACCCTGCCGTTCTTCGGCGTGCGGCCGGTGCTGGTGGACGACCAGGGCAAGGAGCTGACCGGCAACGGCGTCTCGGGCAACCTCTGCCTGCGCGGCACCTGGCCGGGCCAGGCACGGACGATCTACGGCGATCACCGGCGCTTCAAGGAGACCTACTTCTCCCAGTTCCCCGGCCTCTACTTCACCGGCGACGGCTGCCGCCGCGACGAGGACGGCTACTACTGGATCACCGGCCGGGTCGACGACGTGCTCAACGTCGCGGGCCACCGTCTGGGCACCGCGGAGATCGAGAGCGCCCTCGTGGCGCATCCGGCGGTGGCCGAAGCGGCGGTGGTCGGCTACCCGCACGACATCAAAGGAACGGGAATCTATGCCTACGTCCACGTCACCGCGGAGTACGAGACCTGGGACGAGGAGGAGCTGGTCGGAGCGCTCAAGGAGAAGGTCCGCCAGGTGATCGGCCCGATCGCCGCTCCAGATCGCATCCAGCTCACCCGCGGCCTGCCCAAGACCCGCTCCGGCAAGATCATGCGCCG
>DIHE01000156.1:103858-113978 GCA_002420005.1 Holophagales bacterium UBA5704
CCGCATCCTGCGCAAGATCGCCGGCGGCCAGTACGACGAGCTGGGCGACGTGACCACGCTCGCCGATCCGGGCGTGGTCGACAAGCTGGTGGAGGACCACCGGTCGAAGCACGCGGGGTGAGGGGCGGCAAGCTGTCGCCGGCCTGACAGGTTGTCGACACGCTGCCGAGATCGAGGTGTCGCGGGGGAGGCGCCCCTTGCGGGCGCTGGCACGTAGACCCGGGTTTCAACCCGGGTTGGTGGTGGTGCCCGCCAGCCCTCACGCACCCCTTCAGGGGTGCCGGCGGGGATCGCATCGTCGGCATGGACCCGCTCGCCCGTGCCCCTGGATGAGCGGCCCGCACTGCCAGACTTCGAGGAGGCGCGGGGGAGGCGCCCCTTGCGGGCGCTGGCACGTAGGCCCGGGTTTCAACCCGGGTTCATGGTGCCCGCCAGCCCCACGCACCCCTTCAGGGGTGCCGGCGGGGATCGCATCACCGGCATGGTCCCGCTCGCCCGTGCCCCTGAAGGGACGCCATCACGAGACCGGACCTCTGCAACCCGGGTTGAAACCCGGGTCTACGTGCCAGCGCCCATCAGGGCGCTCCCCCAACCACCCGCCGGCCGGTCACCGCAGGTGAGCTGTCGGCGGGACGTCCGCATCTGCCCGGGGACCTTCGAGCTTCGCCCCCTGCGCGAAGGTGGCGGCCGGGAGCAGCAGGAGCAGGGCGAGGGCGGCGCGGATCGGCATGGGTGGTAAGGCCGGCTTCCCCTGCTCAAGCATCAAAACGAGTCCAGCAGATTTTCGCGGCTTTCGCCCTTGATGCTCTCCGTCAAGCACTCGGCGACGAAGCCGCCGTCCTGCTCCTGGGTCAGTTCGTCCATGGAGTGAGAGTAGTGCCAGCCGCACCTCACGGAACCGAACGAGCCGGCACCGCCGGGGAGCGGGCCGGCCGGCGGCTGATCGTGCCATGAGACTCTTGACCCAGACTCTGGTATCGCCCACAATACTACTGTGCTTGCGCCGCGGGTGGTCCTCGACACCAATGTACTGGTCGCAGCGTCGCGCTCCAGATGGGGCGCATCGGCCAAACTGCTGTCTCTGGTGGGGACCGGGCTCTTCGAGATCTGTGTATCCGTCCCCCTGCTCTTGGAGTACGAGGCTGTTGTCTTGCGTGGCGTGGAGCCCGACTCGGCCGAATGGAAAGTGCGGACAGACATCCTGGATTACCTTTGCAAAGTTGCAACGCAGCAGGACATTTTCTTCCTTTGGCGACCCTATCTGCGAGATCCAAAGGATGAGATGGTCCTGGAAGTCGCCGTCGCCGGCGGGTGTAGTCAGATCGTTTCGTACAACACGAAAGACTTTGCAGGCGCCGAGAAATTCCACCTCTCCATCAGGAGCCCCAAAGAATTCCTCGCCGACATAGGAGCGTTGTCATGAGCACGATCAGTCTCAGGATCCCGGATTCCCTGCACAAACAGATCCGGAAGCTCGCGGATCAGGACGGGATTTCGATCAATCAGTTCATCAGCACTGCGGCGGCCGAAAAGCTCGCAGCGCTGATGACGGTTGGCTACCTCGCGGAACGCGCACAGCGCAGCAGTCGTGAGACGTTTGAATCAGCCCTTGCACAGCTACCTGACGTCGAGCCAGAGGACTACGACAAGCTCTGACGTCCGGCGAGGAGCTTGCCCCGCGCATCAAGCTGCACGCACCACCCAGCCCGTGGCCCCACGCCGCGGCGTACATCCTTCCTGCCGCGGCGCAGATCGACGACGCCGTGGCGCAGGCTCCTTTTTTCCTACGCACGTCACCTGCGCCCCGGCGTGAACGGCATACGCCGGGACGTAGGTCACGCACGCCGCGGCGTGCATCCTTCACGCCGTGGCGCAGATCTCCTACGCCGGGGCGTGGGCTCCATCCACCCGGCAGCGCTCACCTGCGCCGCGGCGCAATCGAGCTGCGCCGCGGCGTGAGAGGGCCGCGCGCCGGGTTGCGTCCACTGCTTTTCGGCGGCCATCCGGGCCGATCCGGCGCAGGGGCCGGACAGACCCGGCGCCTACGCGCCGCGGGGGATCCCGAGCTCCGCGGGTCCAACCGCCCGCGCGATCCGGCTGGCGAGCACGGCGGCGCCGTAGCCGTTGTCGATGTTGACGACGCCGATGCCGGGGGCGCAGCCGTTCAGCATGGTGAGGAGGGGGGCGAGGCCGCCGAAGCTCGCTCCGTAGCCGACGCTCGTGGGGACGGCGACGACCGGGGCGCGGACGAGGCTGGCGACGACGGTGGGCAGGGCTCCATCCATACCGGCCACGGCGACGACGACGTCGGCGCGCCGGATGTCTTCGAGGTTTCCGAGCAGACGGTGGAGGCCCGCGATGCCGACGTCCCAGCAGCGGTGGACGTCGTGGCCGAACCAGTCGGCGCAGACGGCGGCTTCCTCGGCGACCGGCAGGTCCGAGGTCCCGGCGGCCAAAACGGCGATCCGCCCGCCCTCGCGTTCCGGCGGCGCGCCGCAGGTGAGGATGCGGGCTCTCTCGTGCCAGAGGGTGCCGGGATGGTGGGCCTGGAGACGCGCGGCGACCTCCGGCCGCAGGCGGGTCACCAGGGCACGGCCGTGGTTTTCGAGCATCCGGCCGACGATCTTGTCCAGGTCGTCCGGGGTCTTCCCTTCCCCATAGACGGCTTCGGGGTGTCCGTTGCGCAGCTCGCGATGGAAGTCGAGCTTGGCGAAGCCGAGGTCGGCGTAGGGAAGCTCGGCCAGGTCGGCGAGCGCCTGCTCGGGAGCGAGGCGCCCGGCGGCCACGCTCTGGAGCATTTCGAGGATCTGGTGCGGCTTCACGAGACCGCCTGTGCTCCCCGATCGGCACCGCCCCGGCGGTAACCCTGCGGGTCGTAGCCGACCTGCCGGAACCCGAGAGAGAGCAGGCGCGGCTGGAGGTCATCCCAGAGACGGGCCAGGCGGGAGACCTCGTCCGGCGCCACTTCGACGCGGGCGGTGCCTTCGTCGTGGCGCACGCGGATCACCCGGAAGCCGTGGCCGGCGAGGATCTCCTCGGCGGCTTCGATGCGCCGCAGCTTGCCGAGGGTGACGAGCTGGCCGTGCGGAATGCGCGAAGAGAGGCAGGCGTTGGCCGGGCGGTCCCAGACGGAGAGCCCGAAGGTCTGCGCGATCTCGCGCGTCGTCGCCTTGTCCACCCCGTGCGCGAGGAGCGGCGAGTACACCCCGCGCTCGCGGACGGCCTGCAGCCCCGGCCGATCCGGCCCGGGGTCGGAGGCGTTGGTGCCGTCGCAGACCACGGCGAAGCCGCGGTGCCGGGCGAGGGCGGTCATGGTGTCCATGCGCATCCCTTGACAGACGTAGCAGCGGTGGCTCGGGTTGGCCACGAACTCGGGATCGTCGAGCTCGCTGTAGGTCACCACCTCGTGCGGGATGCCGATCTCGGCGGCGATCCGGCGCGCCTCGTCGAGCTCCCTCCCCGCCAGCGTCTCCGCCGCCGCGGTCACCGCGAGAGCCCGGTCGCCCAGCGCCCGCCAGGCCAGCGCCGCCACCACGGCGGAGTCGACACCACCCGAATAGGCGACGAGGATCGATTCCCGCCCGGCGAGGTCGGTGAGCAAGGCGTCGATGCGGGCGGTCAGGGGAGCGTCGGCCATGGAGAGGGATGCTACCACTCCAGGACCGGCAGCCAGACCTCGAACGCGGCACCGCGGTGAGCCGGATCGGGCGGGAGGAGACGGGCGGTGCCGCCGTGGGCTTCGGCGACCCAGCGGACGACGGAGAGGCCGAGGCCCCCGGCGCCGCTGCCGGAGGCCGGGCCTCCACGGTAGAACCGTTCGAAGACGCGGTCGCGGTCCTCCGGCCGGACCCCCGGACCCCGGTCGGTCACGCGGAGGACCGCTCCCCCTCCCTCCCGCTGCACGTCGAGCGTGACGGTCTCTCCCTCGGGGCTGTGCTTCACCGCGTTGTCGAGCAGGTTGAAAGCCACCAGACGCAGCAGCGCCACGTCGCCGGAGACGGTGATCTCCGGATCGGCCCGGAGGTCCAGGCGCAGGTTCTTCTCCGCAGCCAGCCCGGCGAAAAAGGCCACCGTCGCGCCCGCCAGGTCCCCCAGGTCGACCGGCGCCCGGGCGAGGCGGAGCTCGTTGCCGCGGGCGAGCAGAAGGATGCCCTCGATCACCGCGTGCAGGCGGTCGATCTCCTGCAGGTTCTCGCGCAGCAGGTCCTGGTACTCGGCCGGCGTCCGCTCGCGGCGCAGCGCCACCTCCAGGCCGGTGTGCAGGACGGTGAGCGGGTTGCGGATCTCGTGCGAGGCATCTGCGGTGAACCGGCGCATGCGCTCGACGTTGTCCTCCAGACGGCCGAGCAGGGCATTGAACGCTCCGGCGAGGACCGAAACCTCCTCGACGGCACCGGGAGGGAGGGGCAGCCGGCACCCGCCCGTGCTCCCCGAGCCGAGGCCGCGGATCGCCTCGACCAGGTCGCCGATGGGGCGTAGCGCACGCTGCGCCAGCGCCCGGCCACCCAGGGCCGCCACGGGGATCAGCACCAGACCGACCAGGGCGAGCCCCGCTCCCAGGCGATGCTTGGTCTGCAGGAGAGGCTCCAGCGAGCCGATCGCCTCGACGAACAGGCCCGGAGCGCGCCCCCCCACCTGGTGGCGGACGACGGCGTAGGGCGGCGTGGAACGCAAGAACCGGACTTCGACGACCGGCGGCTCGCCGGCCCGCTCCGGCTCCAGCGGCAACGGCGGAGCTCCCGGGGTCTGCGCCAGCACGGTGCCCTGGCGGGTGACGCGCAGCCACATGGGGATCGGCGCCTCTTCCGACCGGTGCAGCTCGGGGGCGTCCAGCAAGGCCGTTTCCGCCAGGTAGGAGGCGAGGCTTTCCGCTTCGGTCTTGAGGGTCAGCACGGCGTACTGCCGCGCCTGCACCGAGGCATAGACGTACACCAGGGCGGCCGGGATGCCGTAGAGGGCCAGCAGCGAGAGGGCGAACCACCAGGCGAGCCGCGCCACCAGGGTGCGCGGGAGCTTCACGGCGCGGTCTCCTCGCGCAGCACGTAGCCGACGCCGGGAACCGCGTGGATCAAGCGCCCCTCGCCGGTTTCGATCTTGCGCCGCAGGCGGGCGACGATGACGTCGATGGTGTTGCTGCGCGCTTCGTAGGCCTCGTCCCAGACGTGCTCGGCGATCCGCCCGCGCGACAGCACGACCCCGGGGTGGAGCATGAAGTATTCGAGCAGCGAAAGCTCCTTCTGGGTGAGGTCGAGCCGTTCGCCCGCCCGCTCCACCCGCCGGCCGTCGCGGTCCAGGGTCAGGCCGGCGAAAGTGAGCACGCTGCGCGGCGGCGCGGCGCGGCGCCGCAGCAACGCCCGCACCCGCGCCAGGACCTCCTCGAAGGCGAACGGCTTGGTCAGGTAGTCGTCGGCCCCGGCGTTCAACCCTTCGACCTTCTCTTCCACCAGGTCGCGGGCGGTGAGGATGAGCACCGGCGCGTCGAACCCGTCGTGGCGCCAGCTCCGCAAGAGGTCGGTGCCGGAGCCGTCCGGCAGGCCCAGGTCGAGCAGGACGAGGTCATAGCCGGTGGCGGCCAGGCACTCTCCCGCCGCCGCCGCAGAAGGGGCACAGTCCACGGCGAATCCTTCCTCGCGCAACCCACGGGCGAGGCGCTCGGCGAGTCGGCGTTCGTCTTCCACGAGAAGCAGCCGCATGCCGGCCACTATATCGCCGCTGCGGCGCAAGCCGGACCTGTTCATCGTGCGTTCATGACCGGCCCGCTAACCTCGGCGGCGAAGGAGATATCCATGAGCCCTGCACAGCGAGCCCTCTTCGTTTTCCTCCTCCTCGCCTCCCTGGCCGGCGCCTCCGCCCAAGCCGAGCCGCACGTCTTCGTCCTCGATCCGGCCGCCTCCAGGATCACCTTCACGCTCGAAGCGACCGGCCATGACGTGGAAGGGACGATGGCGGTCCAGTCCGGCCGCATCACTTTCGATGCCGCCAACGGCGCCGCGTCCGGCGAGATCGTCCTCGATTTGAAGAGCGCCCAGACCGGCAGCGACGGCCGGGACAAGGACATGCACCAGAAGGTCCTGGAAACCGGGAAGTTTCCGGTCGCCACGCTCCGGCTGGAGAAGCTCCGCGGCACCGTGGCGCCCTCCGGACCCTCGCAGGTCACGCTCGAGGGAGTGCTTTCGTTCCATGGCGGCGACCACAAGGTGAGCCTGCCGGCGAAGATCGACGTCCAGAACGGCCGCGCCAAGGCCGAGACCTCCCTCCAGATCCCCTACGTACAGTGGGGGCTCCACGATCCCAGCATCATGATCCTGCGGGTCGGCAAGGTGGTCGACGTCAAGGTGCATGCGGAGGGGAGCGTCGAGGCCGCGGCCGGCGCGCCGGCCGGGAAAGAGCGGTAACGCCATGCGGAGCAACGGTCCCCGTCTGCTGCCGGCGCGCGAGGCGTATCGGGTCCGCCAGGCCTTCACCACCCTGCTGCCGCTCGCGGGCTGCCGCGACGGCCGGCTGCGGGCGGTCGTGGCGGACGTCCTCGACCATCCGGGAAGTCTCGCCCGGGCGCAACTGGCCTACGGCCTGGGGGTGCGGCGGGGCCTGCCCGCCGAGCGCGCTCTGAAGCTCGCGGTGGCGGTGGAGTACTTCCATTCCGCTTCGTTGATCTTCGACGACATGCCGAGCATGGACGACGCCGCAGAGCGCCGCGGCCGGCCCTGCCCGCACGTGGCGCACGGCGAGGCCGCGGCCACCCTGGGCGCCCTGGGGCTCATCACCCGCGCCTATGCCCTGCTCTGGGAGGCGATCGACCGCGGCCCGCTCCCGCGGCGCAGCGCGGCGGCGGCCCTGGTCGACGAGTGCCTGGGCATCGCCGGCATCCTCGACGGCCAGGCGCGGGACGTCCATTTCCACCGCGCAGGGACCAGCCTCCAGGAGGCGGCCGAGGTGGCGATGGCGAAGACGGTGCCGCTCATCCGTCTCGCCCTGGTGCTCCCCGCCCTGGTGGCCGGAGTCGGCCCGGAAGCGCTGAACCGCCTGGAACGCCTGGCGGAGGCCTGGGGTCTCGCCTATCAGATCCTCGACGACTTCAAGGACCGCCTGCTGGCGAGCGAGGAGTCGGGCAAGACCGCGGGCCGCGACGCCGGCCTCGGCCGGCCGAACCTGCCGGATCTGGCGGGTCCCCGTCCGGCGTTCGACCGCCTGGAAGACCTGCTCAGCGAAACCCGCCGGCTGCTCGCCGCCCTGGCGGCGGACGGCGGTGCGGAGAGCTGGGCTCCGCTCGACCGGCTGCAAGGGTTTCTCGAAGCCGAGGTGCAGGACGTGGCCGGCCGGCTGGCGGAGCGGGAGGCGGCTTGACCGCCATCGAGCGGGCGACGGTGCATGCCTTCGCCTGGCTCGGCGTGGCGTGCACGGTGGGCCTGCTGCTGGCGGTGCTGTTGCTCGCTCCGCGGGCCGGCGCCGTGCTCGGGCCTCTGACCTACGGCCGCTGGATGCCGGTTCACCTCAACCTCGTGCTCTACGGATGGCTGGCGCTGCCGCTGGTCGCCTTGCTGCTGCGGGCGTTCCTGCCGGAGGACGGGTGGGGCGGAGGGACCGCGGTTCAGACGTGGTCGGCGAGCCTGGGGGTGGGGGCGGCCGCCTGGCTCGCGGGGCAGTCGAGCGGCAAGCCGTTTCTCGATTGGGACGGCGTGGCGCGCGTCCTGTTCCTCGCCAATCTGCTCTTCCTGGCCGGTGTGCTCGCAGCCGGGCTGGTCCGCCGCCGGCGCGCCGGAGAGGCCCGGCGGCCAGGGCTGTGGACGCTCTGGGGCGCGCTGCTCACCGTGCCGGCCGCCCTCGCCTTCGCCACCTCACCCGGCACCTATCCGCCGGTCAATCCCGCCACCGGCGGCCCGACCGGCGCGAGCCTTCTGGGCTCCACGCTCTGCGTCATCGCGCTCTTCGCGGGGACGCCGTGGCTGCTGGGGCTGTCCCCCTCCCGACCTCAGAGAGGGGGCCGGGGGGTGAGGCTCTTCGGCGCGCTGGCCCTGCATGCGGCGTTTTTCGCGGCGGTGAGCCGAGGCGAGCCTTCGCACCGCGAGCCGTTGCAGATCGCGGCGGTGGCGACGCTGCTCGTCTGGGCCTGGCTCTTGCCGCGCTGGCTCGGCGGCTTCGCCTGGCCGGCGGAAAGCCGACCCTGGCTCCTCGCCTTCCTCGCCTGGGGTGGTCTCCTGCTCGCCACGGCGGTCCCCATGTTTCTGCCCGGCCTGCTCGACCGGATCAAGTTCACCAATGCCCTGGTCGGGCATGCCCACCTGGCGATGGCCGGGATGGCGACGAGCTTCGCCGCCTTGCTGCTCGCCGTGCTCAACCAGGAGACGCGCCTGGCCGGCGTGCTCGGCGACCGGATCGGTTTCGCGCTGTGGCATACGGGCAACGGCGTCCATGTCACCGCACTCGCCGCCGCCGGAGCGCTGGAGGCGGTCGATCCGGGGATCGTGTTCCGGGGCGACTGGCCGATCACCGCACTGTACAGCCTGCGCGCCGCCGCCGGAGCCGCGATGCTCACCGCGGCCGGGCGCTGGATCGTCCGTTCCAGCGGGAGACTGAAAGCGAGGAGGAACACCGCATGAAGAACCGTGGTCCTGTGCTGTTCTGCCTGCTCGCCGGCGGTGGAGACACCGCCACCGGCGTGCTTCTCCTCGCCGCTCCCCGCTTCGTGCTGCACCTGCTCGGCATTCCGGCACCGGAGGGCGATCCGGTCCTGCTGCGCTTCGTCGGCGTGTTCGTGGGCTGCGTGGGGCTCTGCTATCTGTACCCCTGGCTGCTGGGTGGACGCAGGCGGAGCCACCGCTTGACGGCGGCGATCGAGATGACGGCGGGCGTCCGCCTCGCCGTCGCCCTGTTTCTCGCCTTTGCCGTGATGTTCAGCCGGCTCGACCTCCCCTGGGCGACGGTGGGTGCCTACGACGCGCTCGTCGCCACGGCCCAGGTCGGGCTGCTGCTGCGAGGATTCTTCGGCGATGGGACCTGAGCCCCCGCGCAACCGCCCGCCGTTCTGGCGCCACGCCTGGCGCGGTCTGCCGGCGATCGCAGCCACCTACGTGGCCTTCCTCCTCTTCGCCCAGTTCGGGTTTCTCCGCCAGGTGCAGGGCGATCTCGCGCACGACGCGGCGCGGGTGCAGGCGGTCCTGGCGGCGATGGGGATCGCCGGCCTGGCCACGAGCCTCGGGACCGCCTGGCTGCTGGGCCGCCACCCGGCCTTGCGGCTGGTGCGCCTCGGCCTCGCGGCCGTGGCCGCCGTGGCGGCGGTGTCCGCGGTCTGCCATGGCTTCGTCGCGCTCCTCGCGATCTCCGCAGCCATCGGTGCCTCGATCGGTCTGCTCACCGTCGCCCTGGCCACGGCTCTCCCCGACCTCGCCCCGCGGCATGCCCTCGGCCGAACCGCCGGCCTCGGCACCGGGATCGCCTATTTCGTCAGCAACATCCCGGTGCTGTTCGAGGCGGTCCCTCACGTGCGGGCACTGTTTCCGGCCGGTCTCGCGCTCCTCGCGCTCGCCCTGCTCCCCTCCCGCACCGGGGAGCCGGGAGAGAGAACGGCGGAGCGGCGGGCTCCCGGGCTCACCGCCCTCGTGGTGATCTTCCTGGTGCTCGTGTGGCTCGACTCGGCCGCGTTCGCCATCGTGCAGGCGAACCCGGACCTCAAAGCACAGACCTGGGGGAGCGCCGGGCAGAAGCTGCTCCAGGGGAGCATCCACCTGGTCGCCGCGGTGGGCGCCGGAGCGCTCCTCGACGCCGGCTTCGCCCTCGCCGTACCCCTCGCCGCGTGGGGACTGTTCGCCCTCGCCTTCCCTCTCCTCCAAGCTGGCGGCCCGGCAGCCGTGCTGGCCGGACCGCTCTACGCCGTCGGCATCTCGCTCTATTCGACCGCCCTGGTGGTGCTGCCCACCTGGGGCACCGTCACCGCACCGGCGCCGCGCCGGCGGGCCGGCCTGCTCTACGGCCTCGCCGGGTGGATCGGCTCGGCCCTGGGCGTCGGGATGGCCCAGGACCTCGGCCGCATCCCCGGCTGGTTCCTGCTCGCCACCGGAGCCGCCCTGGCCGCGGTCCTTCTCCCGCGTCTCTTCAGAAAGGGTGGGGGCGCCCTCTCCCGCTT
>DIHE01000156.1:114211-126877 GCA_002420005.1 Holophagales bacterium UBA5704
GGCGCCCTCTCCCGCTTTGCGGGGGAGGGTCGGGGAGGGGGCCTCGCCGTCGCCACCCTCGGGCTCCTGGGCGTCACGCTCCAAGCCCTGACCTCCGTCCCCTCAACCGAGCAGATCGCGCAAGGAGGTACCGCCGCTGCGGAGCTTCGCGGCCGGCGGGTCTACATCCAGGAAGGATGCATCCACTGCCACTCGCAGTACGTCCGCTCCGCCACCCACGACGAGACCTGGTGGGGACCGGCGCAACCGCTGGACCGCGGAGAGAAGCCGGTGCTCCTCGGAGCGCGCCGGCAAGGGCCGGACCTGCTGCAGGTCGGCAACCGCCGCAGCGCCGTCTGGCACGAGATCCACCTGCGCGATCCGCGCGCCTTGAACCCGGGCTCGCGTATGCCGTCCTACGCCCATCTCTTCGCCGGAGACGGGCAGCGCGGCGGCGACCTCGTCGCCTATCTGATGTCCCTGGGGGCCTCCACCGGCGCCGAGCGCTGGGAGCGGACGCGCACCGCGCCCCTCGCCCCGCCGCCGCTGCCGCCGTCCACCGAGCGCGGCGCAGCGCTCTTCGCGTCGTACTGCGCCGCGTGCCACGGCCCGGACGGGCGGGGCGACGGGCGGTTCGCCGGATCGGTGAACGATCCCTGGATGAACCTGCGCAAAGCCGGACTCCACGCCCTGCCGCCGGACATCGCCGCGCGGCCGGAGGCACGGCGGGAGGCGCTCGCGCGGATCCTCCGTTTCGGCCTGCCTCCCACCTCCATGCCCGGGCACGAGTGGCTCACCGACCAGCAGATCGCCGATCTCGCCGCCTGGGCCGACACCCTGCCCGCCCCCCCGGAGACCCCATGACCCCGGATTCCACACCGCCCCGCCTGCCGGAGCGTTTTTTCGGCTGGCTCGCCACCATCGCCACCGCCCGGCCCTGGTGGGTGGTCGGCGCCTCCGTGGCGCTCGCCGCCGCCGCCCTTTCCCTCGCCGCCTTCCGGCTGGAGATCAAGACCTCCAATCTCGATCTGGTCGATCCCTCCATCCCGGTGGTGGCGCGCTTCCGCGACTTCGCCCGGACGTTCGGCACACCCAACATGCTGGTCGTCGTCCTGCGGGGCACCGATCCCGCCGCGCTGCGCGCCGGGGCCGAGCGGACGTCCAGCCTGGTCCGCGGCGCCGCCGGGGTCCGCTCGGTGTTCGCCCGTCTCCCCTACGAGCCTGCGTCGCTGCCGTTCGGTGCCGATCCGTATTTCGCGTCGAAAGACGGCACGATGCTCTTCCTCTTCGTCCAACCCACCGATGCGGATTCGAGCGCGACCACCATCGCCCCCTTCGTCCAGGCCGTCCGTGAGCGGATCGCCGCGGCGCATCTGGAGCGCGACGGCATCGAGGCCGGGCTCACCGGGATGCCGCAGTACGCCCTGGACGACCGCGACATCATCCAGCGCGACACCTCGCGCCTCTCGGCGCTGTCGTTCCTCCTCGTCCTGCTTCTGTTCGCCGCCGGATTCGCCGAGATCGTCCGGCCCTTGCTGGCCGCGGCGGTTCTCGCGGTGGCGGCGGCGCTCATCCTCGGCTGCGCCGCGGTGGTCCCCGGCCATCTCACCCTGGTGTCGGCGACCTTCTTCTCCGCCCTGTTCGGGCTGGGAATCGACTTCGGCATCTACGTGGCGGATCGCTTCGAGGAATTCCTCGCCGACGGCCTGGAGCGCCGTGAGGCCATCGTGCGCGCCGTGCGCGAGCTCGGGCCGGGCCTGCTCACCGGAGCCATCACCTCGGCGGTCGCCTTCTACGCCATGCTCTTCTCGGGCTTTCGCGGCTTCGAGGAGCTGGGCCTCCTCGGCGGCACCGGCCTGCTGATCACCCTGCTGCTGATGACCTCGCTCTTGCCGGCCTTGTTGATGCTGGCCGGCGGTGGCCACCGCCGCCGTGAGCGGCGCCTCGGCGAACGGCGCGCCGGCCGGTTCCTCGCCGCCGCCCAGCACCCCGCCCTCGCCGCCGCCCTGGCCGCCCTCGCGCTCGGCGGGCTCGCGTTCGGGCTCCCCGGCTTCGACGGCGACTATCTGAATCTCCAGCCGAAGACCTCCGAAGCCGTCCGCCTGGAGCGCGAGATGGTCGACCACTCCATCTACTCGCCGCAATTCGCCGCCTTCCTGGTGGATACCCCGGAAGCGGCCCATACGCTCGCCGAGAAGCTCCGCAAGGAAGAAACGGTGGGGGCCGTCCGCTCCTCCGCCGACCTCGCCCTCCTCGACGCTCTCGCCCGGCCGATCCCGGCCGAGCGCGCGGCGTTCGGCGCCGCCTTCGAAGGGAACGACGGACGCCAGGCCGTCTACGCCTACCCGGCCGGCAACATCTGGGACCCGGCGTTCGAAAAGGAGTTCCTGGGCCGGATGCAGGCCCTCGATCCGAACGTGACCGGCATGCCGGTGCTCGGTCAATTCATGATCGATCGCTCCAAGCGCGCCCTGTGGATCACCGCGGCGATCAGCGCCCTGGTCGTGATCCTGCTGGTCCTCGTCGACTTCCGCCATCCGGTGTGGAGCGCCCTCGCGCTCGTCCCGACCCTCCTCGGCGTCGCGGCGATGCTCGGGGCCATGCGCCTGTTCGACATCCCGTTCAATCCGCTCAACGTGATGGCCCTGCCGGTGATCCTCGGCGCCGCCGAGGACAACGGCGTGCACATGGTCCACCGCTTCCTGCAGGAGAAGGGCGACCTCCTGCGCACCCTCGCCGGGACCGGACGCGCCGTGCTGCTCTGCGCCTCGACCACCACCGCAGGTTTCGCCACCCTGGCCTTCACCAGCCACCGCGGCCTCGCCTCGTTCGCCCTCACCCTCACCTTCGGCATCAGCTTCGCTCTGATCACCTCGCTCTTCGTGCTGCCGCCCCTGCTCCGGCTCATCGGCCCGCGGCTGGGGGTGGGCCCGCTTTCGGCAAAAGCTGACCGATGAGCACCTTCCTCCCCCACACTCCCGGGGTCACTCCAGGAACCGCAGCAGAAGCTCGCGCCTTTCGTCGTCGAGATCCGCCTCTTCGAGCCGGCGGCGGCAGAAAGCGAGATGCTCGGCATACGTTCTCTCCCGGGGCCTTCCCAGGGCGGCGAACGCCCAGGAAAGGGGCTCGGGACGGTCGAGAAAAAACTCCGCCCTGCAGTCGATGAGGTTGAAGGTGTTGAAATAGATCCGCAGCAGCTCGATGCCGTTCAGATGGCTGGCCTTGCCGGAGCACAGCCGGATCCCTGCCGGCACCCAGCTGCCCTCCCGGATGCCGATGAACGACGCCAGCACCGGCTCGCCGTGAGGCTGGCCCATCCGGGTCAAAGCCTCCGTGATCCGTTCCGCGCACACCTCTTCGTCCAGGTTGTCCTCAATCAGCACCAGAACCAGGACGCGCACACCCTCCGCCGTTCCGGCCACCCGGGCCACGACGCCGGGCCTACCCAACGACGTCTCGAGCAGGGTGATCCGGTCGAGGTCCAGGAATCTCGTTGCATCCGGCTCCACCAACCGGAGATAGTCGGCGAGAAAGGCGCGTACCGCCTTCTCCATCACCTCGGGACGGACCCCCTCTTCCATCATCCCCTCCCTCAGACCTCGGAGTAGACGATCCGGAGCGCATTCTCCGGATCCGCTTCGATCCGCAGCAGCTCCCGCCGTTCGCCCGGCCGCAGCGCGGCCGGTTCCTCCAGCTTCAGCCATGTCGCCAGCCAGCGGCCGTGCAGCCAGAGGATCTCCAGCCCGGCCTCCTCCGGCCCATAGGGCGGAACCCAGGTCTCGCCTCCCTCTTCCGGCCGGGGCAGGAAGTTGTCGCGCACGACGAGGCCGTAGAGGCGCCGCCTCGTGGCTTCGTCGAAGCGGGAGAGATCGAGCGGTCCCTCCGGCGGCTCCGCCGCCTCCGGCCCGGCGGCCACGGTGCGCAGATCCTGGAGCGCCGGCCGCAGGTAGTCGTGATCCACACAGAGGAGGACCGACCGCAGCTCCATCACCTCGTCCAGACCGTCGAGATCGGTCAGCGTCCGGTCAGGATCGGTCTCGGCAGGGGCCTCCAGCCGCCTGAGCAGGCCGGGGACCTCACCCCGGAGATGTTCCAGACCCTCCGCCAGCCGGCTCACCTCCGCCCTCACTCCATCGATTGAGCTCGTCATCCGCGTGCCTCCTGTTGATGCGCACACTGTAGATGCGGTCACCGGCACCGGCCGCCCAAGGTCGCAGTTTGTACGGGCACCTTGGCAGGTACCCAAGGGGTTGGCGTCAAGTCATGGACGGCCGCTCCGGTAGACTGTGGTCCCGTCTGGATTTCTCGCGATTCCGTGTCCCGTTTTGGCCGGCTCAGGCACCTTTAGTTTTTGAATGGCTGTCTTCCAGCAAGGAGATCGCATGCCCCGTCGGAATCCGCCGAAGGACCAGGACCCGGCCGCACCGGAGCGCCGCACCCTGCCCCCGCCCTCTGCCTCCGCCATCACCGTTCTGCGCGCCGTCTTCGATTTGTCCCAGAAGGAGCTCACCGACGATCTCGGCGTCACACAGGGCGTGGTGAGCGGCCTCGAAGCCGGGCGCCGACCCCTCATGCCCGCCCGCAAAGAGGCCATCCTCCGCTTCTTCTCCGCCACGCCGGAGATCTACGCCGAGACCGAAGCATTCGTCCTCTCGGTTCGTGCCAGGGTGCGGGCCCTGTGCGAGGCGCCCAACGGCGACCAGCTGGCACGCCTGCGCACGGAAGCGGTGATTCGCAAGATCGAGGCCGCCGCCGGCAGCTTCGCCCGCCTCTTCATCACCGAGGTCGACCTCGAGACGGCGCGCCTCGAAGCGGCCCGCCTGTGGGACGAGCTGGAGCGGCTGCCCCCGGAGCGCCGCCGCCCCATGGTCAAGAAAGGGACGCGCTACAGGAAATGGGCGTTGGTCGAGCTGCTCTGCCAGAAGAGTCTCGACGTCGCAGGCGACAGTGCGGCCGACGCCATGGAGATCGCCAACCTCGCCGTGCTGGTCGCCGACCACGTCCCCGGCCTCCCCGCCTGGCGCTTCCGCCTCCAAGGCTACGCCCGCGCCCACCTCGCGAACGCCTGGCGCGTCCACGGCAAGCTCCCCGAAGCCGAACAGGAATTCGCCCGCGCCAAAAAGCTCTGGGCGGATGGGGTGGATGAAAGGAACGTGCTGAACGAGGCAAGGGTGCTTCACCTGGAGGCGTCGCTGCTGATCGAGACGGGCCAAACTTGCGAAGCACTGCACGTTCTGGGCCTCGCTCAGGCTGCTGACACCGGAACAGAGAAGAACAAGCTCGATCTCACGCGAGCACGCGCCCAAGCCCTGCGGGAAGACTACCCTGGAGCCATCGAGACTCTAAGCATCGTAGCTCCCCTGATCTCTGAAGAGCATGAGCCGAGACTGTTGTGGATCGCCCAGTTCTACCTCGTGGGCTGCCTTCTCCATCTGGAGCAATCCGACAACGCGCAGCGCCTTCTGCCTGCTCTCCATCGGCTGACAAGGCGGCTCGGGCAGCGGCTGGACGGCCTGCGCTACCGGTGGTTGGAGGGCCGGCTGGCCAACGCGCTGGGCCAGAAGGAAAGAGCCCTGGTTCTCCTTTCTCAGGTTCGGGATGAGTTCGCCGAATTGGGGCTGCCCTTCGACACGGCCCTGGCCACCCTTGAGCTGACGACTCTCTTCCTGGAGCAAGGGCGCTCTGGCGATGTCCTCCGCCTCGCTCGCCAGCTGGAGCAGATCTTCCGTGCGCAAGGCGCTCACCAGAAAGCCCTCGAAGCCGTCCTGACCTATCGCAAGGCCGCCGAGCAGCAGGCGCTGACCGTCAGGATGGTCCGGCGCCTCATCACCTACTTCGAACGAGCCCGGTACATCCCCAGCCTCCGCTACGAAGCCGAGGAGCAAGATTCCCCCTCTCCCGGGCGGGCGTGAGTGCGTGTGGGAGAGGGGGTTAGGGGGTGAGGGTCCCGGCGCAGCCGGCTACCTACTTGCCGCAGCCACCATTAGGATCAGGGAGGCACCCGTTGTCCACCTGGCTGGCTGCCCCGCCGCAACCACCATAAGGGTCCATGTGGCACCCGTTATCCACCTGGATGGCTGCCCCGCCGCAACCACCAAAAGGATCGGGGCGGCACCCGTTATCCACCCCCAGAAAGGCGAGAGCCTCCAGGAACCACCCATACCAAGGAGTCTGCGCCGGCCCCGCCTGGCCGGCCCCGGGAGGCTCCGCCGCCACCGCGGGGAGGCCCCCGAGAGCGGCGCAGAGCACGACGACCACCAACAGACGAACGAAGAAAGAACGAACCATGATCTCTCCGGGCGGAAGGCGCACCACGGCGGCCACCATGGCCGGCGGGTCACCTCACCGCCGGGCCATGGTCCCACCCGGGGTCAAAAATTTCACGGCGGACCCAGGACCTGGCCGCGCGGAAAGGTGAAAAGCTTCTCGGGAGCTTGACAACGAAGGGGCCGACTCCACCAGCCCGGCGTGGTAGAGTCCTGGAGCAACGCTTGGGTTGGTTGGTTGCTGAAAGCCGACCCTCGCCGCCCTCCAGGAGAGCCGGCCATGCATCGACCCCTTCGTTTCTTTACCACCAGCCCCCTCTGCGTCGGGGCTTTCGGTCTTGTCTGCAGCCTGCTGTTCCTGCCGGCCCCCGGGTCGTCCCAGAGCTGCGCCACCGATCCGGAGACCATCGCCCCGATCGCCGCCTCGCCGACGAATCCAAGGTACCTCGCGTACAAGGGAAAGACCGCCGCCTTGATCGGGGTCTCGCACGAGTACACCTGCCACATCTTGCAGCCCGAGCGCAACAGCCTATACTGCACTCTCGCGAATTACCCGACCGTCTTCTCGACCCTGAACACCCGGAAAAACACCGTCATCCGCTTGTGGGCGGCGTTCAACCACAGCCCCGGCCGCGACTTTCAGGCTCGAAAATCCCCACCGGGTCCCGACGTTCCCTTCGCCAACGAGCACCCCTTCAAGTACGCCAACGGCAAATGGGATCTGAACGTCGTCGACAGCCCGGACATCAACCTGACGAATCTCAACGTCACCTACTTCAACAACCTGGAAGCCGTGGTCCGGGAAGCCTTCTGCAAGGACATCATCGTGGAGCTCACGCTGCTCGATCCCTGGGACGGCGAATGGTCGCTGGGTCCGTTCCACGTGGCGAACACGGTCGGCGGCATCGGGTTCGGGGCAAAGCGGCAATTCCTGAGCTTCGAGAACCTGAGCACGAAACAGGACGTCAGCGATCCTGTCAAGAAGGCCCGCACCGCGCAGAGGGTGGCGGTGACCCACCTCGTCCAGCGGCTCAAGAAGTACCCGAACGTCATCTGGGAGGTCGCCAATGAGGCGGACCTGATGCTCTCGGGAGTGACGCCTGCGCAGGTGACCGACTTCCAGAAGACGGTCGTCGGCTGGATCCGGGCGAACGACAACCCGTTCCCCCGCAACCATCCGATCATGGTGAACGGCCACCAGACCGGCGCCTTCGCGTGGAACGTTCCTTACGCGACGCTGAACAGCCTGCACTATGCCTCCAACAGCGCCGCGGGGGTGTACGGGGCCATCGAGCTGATGCGCGACGCCGACCCCACCCTCCAGGCCGCCCGCGCCAACTATGGGATGGCTTTCAACGAGAACAAGGCGCTGGGGATCACCGAGCCCGAAGTCCTTTTTCCCACGGACGCCGACGACGTGCGTTCCGAAGCATGGGAGTTTTCCTGCGCCGGGGGTGCTCTCTTCGATGCCTTCAGCGTGAACAGGAGTGCCCCGCAGGCCGTGGCAGCAACAACACAGTTGGGTATTCTTCGCCAGTTCCTGCGGAAGGACGGCGCCATCAACTCGGGCAACTACATATGGTCCTTGGCCAGCATGCAGCAGACGAGCTGCAATGGCGGCTCCGACTGGTGCCGGAATGTTCCGGGATGGGGGAGCGAGAACAGTGCTTGTCCCGAGTTCCCGACCAGAACCGTCTTCAACTACTGGTCAGCCTTCAGGTCGGCGAGTCAGTACGTTATCTATTTGCATCATGGCAGTGTGACCAACAGGCCGGGCAACGATGGAAACCCGTTCTTACGCTACGACGC
The DNA here is from genome assembly GCA_002420005.1 of Holophagales bacterium UBA5704. Classification (GTDB taxonomy): domain Bacteria; phylum Acidobacteriota; class Thermoanaerobaculia; order Multivoradales; family UBA5704; genus UBA5704. Next base: position 122,266 of record DIHE01000156.1, read on the forward strand.
AAAGGTCTGTTCGGAAGCGAGGTATCGCGAGTCTGGGTTTCAGCTCCGTGTCTCTCAAGGTGGCTGCTGGCGGGTCAGCTGGATCAGACCCAAGGACGGAGTAGTTCTCAGCTCGCAAAATTCCAACCTGGCCGCCGGCGCCTGGTATGCCAAGCCCTCTCCTTCCTATAACCATGACATTGTGATGCTCGCCAGCAAGCTGCAGAACAACCAGTGTGGTAGCTAGAGCAGGAGGACTGCGATGAGGATAAGCCCCAGGCGTTTTGCGGCAGCTTCGTTCTTGCTTGGTTCAATACTGCTGGTTTCCTTTCCGGCAGCGTCGACTGCGCGCCTTGTCGTGAGCCTCCCTTTGGACGTGCCCTCGTATTCGGTGGATCCTTACTACACAGATGAGAGGCTGGCAGTCCTGGAGGACGGGTGGTTTGCCATCTCGCGTTTGTCTGACCAGGGTCTTGAGCTCCTCTTCTTCACTCCAGAGGGCTCGCTGACAAGGACAAGAGTCATTCCTTTACCTCCTGGCACCACTGCGCCTCTGGTTGGGGGCATCGGCGCCTTCGGCGACCGCTATTTCTTCAACTGGTCCCGGCTCCCGGGCGGAAAGGCGCATGCCGCTTTTTACAGCCGCGAAGGGGAGCGCCTGGGAAGAGCTTTCGCGTGGCCCTACTCCACTTCGCCTGTTCCCTTTGCGCACCACCGCTACGCACCTGGGCGCACGGGGCGAATTCTACCGTTCTTCTTCTTCGAGTCCGGCAGCGACCTCTTTGGCCAGCCTGTCTACTCTCAGCGGTCGCAGATGTTCGGCCCCGGGGGTTTCTGGGGTCCTCCAGTGGATCTCGTGCTACCCCGGCATCAGCTTCAGGTGTTCGATGCGGCGATCAACGAGGATGGCCGCTTCGCGGTTCTGTTTCGGCGTTGCCGGAAAAATTTTATTTTTGAGCGGGACTGCAAGATGGGGGTGCAGCTCTTCGATGGTGCCTGGCGCCCTCGCGGGCCGCTACGCACAGACGTCCTGCCGAAGCTGGCCGGGCGAGTCCTCGCCTTTTCGGTGGCGATGGCGCGATCCGGGGTCCACGCCGTATCCTGGGTCAAAGAGCTCGGCCATCCACCTTCGAACTTGAACGACCAACTCTTGATTCAGCTCTTTCGGCCGGATGGAGAACCTGCCGGAGAGGAGATCCAGATCAGCGCGGAGGGGGAGGGCCTCCTCGGGTGGACTCAGCCCCGCGCCACCTTTGCCAACACGTTTGTCGTGGCTTGGAGGAGCAGCCCGGATGGATTCAAGACGCATGCGCACATCCGAGAGCTTGACGGCAAAACTGGTCAGTTCGGCGAGCCGATACTGATCGCGGAAGACTTTGATGGCTCTGCGTGGAACTTCCAGATCAACAGCTCGGGCCACGGTGTGGTGCTGTGGGGGAATCACCTGTCTCTGGTCACAGTAGTGCCCGATGAGGGGAAACAAGATGAAGAGTAGAAGCTGGAGCCTGACGCTCGGTGGACTGCTGGTGGCGGGGCGGCTGTGGGCCGGCTCGGTGTGTCAACAGGATTGCACCTCCGGCACCTGCGAGCAGACCGGGTGCGGGGCGGTGGAAGGCGTCCTGGGGTACTGTGGGTGCGAGACCCGGGCGGTGGTGTGGAGCGAGGGGACCTACGCCGCCTGGTGCCGGGCCTCCGGCCTGCCCACGGCGGACAAGACCTGCGCGGCGGAGCCGACCGCCGAGGAGAAGGAGAACGGCACCGGCCTCGGATTTCCCGGCCAGCCGGATCTCCGCCTCTCCGATGCCGACCAGATGCTCGCGACGGTCGAGACGCAGAACCCCTATGTGGCGACGCTCCTCGGGGCCCTGGTGACCGACGGGAGCTGGGTGGACGGGCCGTTCGAAGGCCAGCTTCATGACAGCCACTTTGACGACGAGGAAGGAACCCTGCACGCGCCGGCCCTGGGGCTGAAAGGGCAGGTCGTGGCCGGAGGCCTCGGCGCGGCGCAGATCCAGATCTCCGTCGTGGGCGACCTGCGGACCCTCCTGTTCCTGGACAACCACGTTCAGGGCTTCTCGGAGCCGATTCTGGTTCCGGCGAGCGTCACCGGCACAGTCACCGACCGAGGCCTGCACGGCTCCTTGATCGTCACCGCGCTGAGCGGCCAGGCCGAGTCCCTCCAGTGGTGATGGCTGCGCATTTCGTGGCTCTCCGGGTCAGGTTGCCTCCGTCCGCGATCTGTTGTAGTTTCCGGGCATGACTTTCCGGCGTTGCCTCCCTCTCCCCCTCGTCGGCATCGTCCTTTTCCTGTCCCTCACGGCGCCGTTGGCGGCGGCAGCTCCCGGGTGGGTGCAGACGAACCTCTTCGGCGGACGGGTCGAGGCGCTGGCACAGGCGCCGTCCGACCCGCAGCTGCTCTACGCGGCGGTTTCCTCTGCCACGAGGGAGATGTTTCAGAGCCTGGATGGCGGCGCTACGTGGCATTCCCGCGGGCAACTTCCGATCCGGGACGTTCTTGACCTGACCGTGGATCCTTTCGATACGGCAACGATCTATTTGCGAGGGTATGGCCAGCCTCTGTACCGCACGCGCGATGGCGGTCTCACCTGGGTTCCGCTCCCGGGCCTGGAGCCTCCGGCCGACGCTCTCGCCGCAGAGGGAAGTCCTTCCGGTGCCCTGTGGGCCGCCACCCGGGAAGGGCTGTTCCGATCCGCAGACCGCGGCGAGAGCTGGCAGGTGCACGCGTTCGCCGACTCGCCGGTTCGAGGCATCACGATCGAGCCTGGAGGCGGTACCCTTCTGGCCGCGGTCGGGCGAGAGGAAGACTCGGCGCTGTTCTTCTGGCGAAGCCGCGACCACGGGGCCACCTGGGAGCCGGTGTCCCTCCTGGTGCCCCGCGAGACCTCCCCGCTGACCGGTTATCCTCATTTTGCCTTCGATCTCAGCCGCCCGGGGACTCTGTACGTCTGGCTCTTTGAGCGCGTGGGTGAATTTTTTTCTCATGAGGGGCCGCTCTTCCGCAGCCGTGACGGTGGCGCCACATGGGCCGAGCTGCCGTCACCGGTACGGGCTCTTCGCGACCTCGTCCCTTTATCCGACGGCACACTTCTTGCCGGCTCTGCCTCTCAGGGTGCCACGCGCAGTTTCGATCAAGGAGATTCCTGGCCCCCCGGCTCCTGGCAGCACCCGGTGCCCCATGCCTCTGTGATCCGGATCGTCGCGCTTCCGGGCGATCGAAGGACGCTCGTGGCTGCGGGAGACGGCGGTGCCTGGAGGTCCACGGATGGAGCTGAGACGTGGGTGGCCTCGAACCAAGGGTTGGCCGCGATCGGAGTCGGATCTCTCCTGGTGGCACCCACCGAACCCCCTTTCCTCATCACCCGGGCAGGCGACGCCGTCTTCCGGAGCGCGGACCACGGCGCCACCTGGACCCGCATCGAAGCCGAGCTCCCCTGGAGGTTGCTGGGGAGCCTGCAAGGGTTCGACCCACACCATCCCCGGACGGTCTTTGCCTTCGGTACGGAGGACCGGCTGGCCGATGTCCTCTTCAAGAGCACCAACGCCGGGCGCACCTGGCAATCTCTTCCAGTGCCCTATTCCTGTAACTCCACCCACTGTTGGGTCATCATGAGGGCGTTCGCCGTCGATCCACAGAACCCTGACACCCTCTTCGTCGGCGGTGAGTACTTCGAACGCTACGGAACAGTGAGCGATTTTCTCGTGCGCAGTGACGATGACTTTGCGACCTCAAAGAAGCTGACACCGATCCACGGCCTGCGCACCCTGGCCGTCGTCTCCGGGAAGCCCGACACCCTCTACGGGCTCAACTGCCGCAGGCTCTACCGTAGCCAGGACGGCGCCAAGACCTGGCAGAGGGTGGGCCGCGGCCTGCCCCTGCGGCTGTGCCCGCGGGAGGGTTGGGACCGCCGGGGCACCCTGGTGCTCGATCCCCGAGATCCGGAGCGTCTCTATGTCGGCACGGCCGGCAAAGGTGTCTACGCCAGCACCGACGGCGGACTGACGTTTCGCGCCATGAACCGTGGCCTCGAGACGGCGGGGGTCACCGCGATCCTGATCGACCCGACGGATTCCACGAAGCTCTACGCCGGGACCGATGGGCAAGGTGTCGGCCGGTGGAGCGCGAAGTGGAAAACATGGGCACCTCTGAACGATGGGCTGCCGACAGCGTGGTTCCGCTGGTTGCTCGCGATCGACCCCCGGCGCCCGACCGTCCTCTACGCGGGAGCGAGCATCGGCATCTTTCGCATTGATCTTGGCGAGGTGGTGCCTTGACAGGCCCCAGCCCCCAACCCGAAAATTCACCTGGAACCCGGAACCCGGGGCGTGACCATCCGGCTCTGGTGCGCGACCATCCGGTCCTGGGGCACGACCATCCGGTCTTGGGGCGTCACCATCCGGACCTGGAGGGTGGTTATCCGGACCTGGAGGGTGGCCATCCGGACCTGGAGCGTGACCATCCGGTCCTGGAGGGTGGCCCTCCGATCCTGGAGGGTGACCATCCGATCCTGGAGGGCGACCGTCCGATCCTGGGGGGTGACCATCCGGTCCTGGAGGGTGGCCCTCCGCTCCTGGAGGGTGACCATCCGGCCCTGGGGGGTGACCATCCGGCTCT
>DIHE01000156.1:127157-137367 GCA_002420005.1 Holophagales bacterium UBA5704
CTCTGGGGGGTGACCATCCGACTTTGGGGCGTCGCTTCCCGGGGGCTATTCGTGATCCACCTTGTCACTTTTGTCTCGATCTGAGGTAGCATTCCTCCACCACGCTCCCCGGAGGGGCAGGAGGATTCCGCGGCATGAGACGTCACCCCTTCTACGATCGGCTGCGCGGCATCACGCAGGAGGTGGTCGCCGGCTATGCGGCGCCGTCCGATCCCGGCTCGCACATCGATCCGGAGCACCGCCTTCCGTCGCGGCCGGCGGTGGTGCGGATTCTGGAGAACCTGTTCGCGGTGCTCTACCCGGGCTTCTACGGCGTCCAGCATCTGACCCGGGAGAACGTCGAGTACCACGTGGGCGCCCTGCTCGACGACGTGGCGGCGGACCTCTATGAGCAGGTCGTCCTCGCCGCCGCCTTCGACGAGCCCGCCGCGGCGGACAACGGCGCGGCGGCCGAGCGCCGGGCCGAGGCGGCCGTCGAGGGCTTCCTGGTCCGGCTGCCGGCGCTGCGCCGGCTGCTCCTCCTCGACCTCACGGCCTCGATGGAGGGCGATCCCGCGGCGCGCAGCCATGCCGAGATCATCTTCGCCTACCCGGGCTTCGAAGCGGTCACCATCCAGCGCATCGCGCACGAGCTGTGGAATCTCGGGGTACCGCTCCTGCCGCGCATCATGACCGAGCTCGGCCATTCCAAGACCGGCATCGACATCCACCCGGGCGCGCAGATCGGCGAGTCGTTCTTCATCGACCACGGCACCGGCGTGGTCATCGGGGAGACCGCGGTGATCGGCAAGAACGTCAAGATCTATCAAGGAGTCACCCTCGGAGCGCTCTCCTTCGCCAAGGACGAGCGCGGGCGTCTGGTGCGCGGCACCAAGCGCCATCCGACGCTCTGCGACAACGTCGTGGTCTACGCCGGCGCCACCATCCTCGGTGGCGAGACGGTGATCGGCGAAGGAGCGATCATCGGCGGCAACACCTGGGTCGTCGAATCCGTCGCACCGGGGGAGAGAGTGCTCTATACGCGGACGAGCCGCGCCCGGCAACGAACCCTCCTCGAACGCGCCTATGGCTTCGGGGAGGGCATCTAGCGTTTTTTCAAGGGGAGAACCGTCATGGGTCAGATCTTCGACAGCATCATCGACACGATCGGGCGGACGCCCCTCGTGCGCACGCCCAACGTGAGCAAGGCCCTCGGCCTCCAGGCCGACGTGGTGTTCAAGCTCGAATCGTTCAACCCGATGTCCAGCGTCAAAGACCGGATCGGCTACTCGATGGTCGTCGACGCCCTGGAGACGGGAGTCATCAAGGAAGGGACGACGATCATCGAGCCCACCTCGGGCAATACCGGCATCGGCCTCGCCTTCGTCTGCGCGGCGAAGGGGATTCCGCTCGTCCTCACCATGCCCGAGACGATGTCGGTCGAGCGCCGGAAGATCCTGAAGGCGCTGGGTGCCAAGCTGGTGCTCACCGAAGGCCCGAAGGGGATGAAGGGCGCCATCGCCAAGGCCGAGGAGCTGCAGAAGGAGACGCCGGGCTCGATCATCATCGGCCAGTTCGTCAACCCGGCGAACCCGGCGATCCACCGCAAGACCACCGCGCTCGAGATCTGGAACGACACCGACGGAAAGATCGATATCTTCGTGGCCGGCGTAGGCACCGGCGGCACGATCACCGGCTGCACCCAGGCGCTCAAGGAGAAGAAGCCCTCCTTGCGCTCGATCGCGGTCGAGCCGATCCATTCGCCGGTGATGACCCAGAAGCGGGCCGGCCAGGATCTGGTGCCCGGCCCGCACAAGATCCAGGGCATCGGCGCCGGCTTCATCCCGGGGATCCTGGACCTCGACCTGGTCGACGAGATCGCCACCGTCACCAACGACGAAGCGCTGGAGATGGGCCGCCGCCTTTGCCGTGAAGAGGGCCTGATGGTCGGCATCTCCTCCGGCGGCGTGGCCCACGCCGCCTATGAGATCGCCAAGCGCCCCGAGAACGCCGGCAAGCTCATCGTCGCCGTCCTCGCGAGCCACGGCGAGCGGTACCTCTCCACCGCCCTCTACGACTTCCCGGGCGAAGAAGAGGCGACCGCGCCGTAGGAGGCACGGCCGCCCCGGGGCCTGTCAGCTGCGCAGCGTCACGATCGGGTTGACCCGGGTCGCCCGCCTCCCGGGGAGGTAGGCGGCCCCCACGGCCACGAGGAGAAGCACCAAGGCCACCCCGACGTAGGTGGCGGGGTCGTTCGCCGTCACCTTGTAGAGCAGGGAGAGGATGAAGGCGTCGGCCAGGCGCGTCAGGGCGATCGCCAGGCCGACGCCCAGGACGACGCCCAGGACGGCGAGCAGCCCGGTGTCCCGCACCACCTGCAGCAGCACCCGGCCGCGCTGGGCCCCCAGGGCCAGGCGCAGGCCGATCTCGTTCGTTCGCTGATCGACGGAGTAGGCGGTGACGCCATAGATGCCCACGATGGTGAGCGTCAGGGCGAGGCAGGCGAGGATGCCCAGAAGCAGGAGGCCCAGGCGGTTCTTGGCGATCGCCCGGTTCACCACGTCTTCGAACGGCAGGACCTCGGAGAGGGGCACGTTGGGATCGATCGCATGGACGGCGTTGCGCACCGCCGTGGAGAACGACTTCGGATCCCCCTGGGTGCGCACCACACCGAAGATCTCGGGCCCCATGTAGAACGCCGTGGCCTGGCTCGGGGTCATGTACAGGATCGGACGCGGCTCGGACGAGAGATCCGAATGCCGGAGGTTCTCCACCACGCCGACCACGGTGACCCAGACGAGGCTGTAGGCGTCGAGGCGCCGGAAGCGCCGGCCGAGAACCTCCTCGCCCGGCCAGTAGGTGTCCACCATGGCCTGGTCGACGACCGCGACCATGGTCTGGCCCTCGGCGTTGGTGTCTCGTGCTTCGAGCAGGCGGCCCTTCTTGAGCCGGATGTCGAGCGTCGCGAAATAGCCCGGCGTGGCGGCGCGCACGCCGGCCCACTGGATGACGCCGGGAGCCGGCTTCGGTTTGTTTTCGAGGATGACGCCGGTGATGCTGTCGCAGCCGCACATCGGCAATTGGGAGATGAGCGCGGCTCCGGTGGTGCCCGCGAGCGAGTTGAGCTCCTGGTCGAGCCGATTGTAGAAGGCGGCGAGCTCTTCGCGCGGGCGGCCCGGCGGCAGGTTGACCCGGAAGGTGAGGGCGTTGTCGACCCGGAAGCCGGGATCGACGTCCATCAGGTGGTTGAAGCTGCGCAGGAGAAGACCGGCGCCGATCAGCACCGAGACCGCGATCGCCACTTCGGCGACCACGAGGACGCCGCGGGTGCGGCGGCTGCGCGCCGTCCCGGTGCCCATGCGGTTGCCTTCCCGCAGCGCCCCGGTGAGGTCCGGACGGGTCATCTGCACGGCGGGGACGAGACCGGCCAGGAGGCTGGTGAGCAGGCACAGGACCACGGTGAAGCCGAGCGCGCGCACGTCCAGGGTGAAGGTGGCGTTGCCGGCGAGGCCGGTGGGAATGGTGGCGGCGCACAGGCGCAGGAAGCCCCAGGCGAGGAAGACGCCGAGGGCGCCGCCGAGGAGCGACAAAAGGGTGCTCTCGACGAGAAGCTGGGTGATCAGGCGCGCCCGGCCGGCGCCGAGGGCGGTGCGCAGCGCGATCTCCCGCTGCCGCGACGCCGCGCGCACGAGCAGGAGGTTGGCGACGTTGACGCAGGCGATGAGCAGGACGAGCGCGACCGAGACCCACAGGGTGAGGAGGATGGGACGGAGGCCCTGGGTCATCTGCGCGGTGATCGGCACCAGGCGCAGGGCCCACCCCTTGTCGAAAGGGCTCGCCTCGGCGAGCCGTTCGAGGTGCGCGTTGAGCTCCTGTTCCGCGGCGGCGACCGAGACGCCCGGCTTCAAGCGGGCGATCATCATGTCCGAGCGGTTGCCGCGGTCCTCGTGGTCGGCCGCGGTGTGGGCGCGCGGCACCCAGGCGTCGGGAGCGGCGGTGAAGCCGAGGTAGGAGGGCACCTCCGAGGCGAGCGGGAACGTGAACTGCGGCGGCATGACGCCGGCCACGGTCACCGGCTGGTCGTTGAGGATCACCTTCTGGCCGATGATCTTCGGGTCGCCGGCGAAGCGGCGCTGCCAGAAGTTGTAGGAGAAGACGACGGAGAGCGCGATGCCGGGCTGCTCGTCGGAAGCGTCCAGCGTCCGGCCGACGAAGGCCGGCGTGCCCAGGACCTTGAAGAAGTCGGGCGTCACGCGGGCGACGCCGAGCAGCTCGGGCTCGCCCTGGCCGGTCAGCGCCTGCCGATCCGGCTGGATCAGGGCGACGGCCTCGAGCGAGCCAGCCAGACGCTGGAGGTCGTAGAAAGCGCCCGCCGACTGCGGCAGGTCGGGGGAGCCGATGAGCTTCGCGAAGTCGGCGTTGATTCCCCAGGAGACCACCACGCGGTCGGGCTGGCGGAACGGCGCCGGCTTGAGGAGCACCGAGTCGACCACGCTGAAAATCGCGGTGTTGGCACCGATGGCCAGGGCGAGGGTGAGGATGGCGGCGGTGGCGAAGCTGGGCTGCTTGGCCAGGCTACGCCAGGAGAAACGGAGATCGTCGCCGAGGTGGCTCATGACAGGAGTGCCGCCTGATGGATTTCGCGCGCCGCGCGGTTGCCGGATTCCGCAGCCCCTTCGAGGGTGCGGGAGACGACGGACGTGTGCTCGCCGGCGAAGTGGATGCGGTCCTCCGCGGTGGCGAGCTCGGGCATCCATTCGGTGAACTGGTGGGGCTTCCAATAGGCGAAGCCGCCGCCGAAGCACGGGTCGTCGTGCCAGCGGATGGAGACGCCGGTCTCGACGTAGTCCTTGATGCCTGGATAGACCTTCTCCAGGTTGGCGGTGGCGAGGGCGATCTGGTCGCTCTCGTCCATGGCGCCGATGCGCAGGGCTTCAGAGCCCCGGATGAAGCACTGCAGAATGCCGCGGGTCTGGTCCGCGGGACGCAGGCCCGGGTTCTCGATCACGAACCGGATCGGCAGCTCGGTGCTGGCCATGCTGGAATAGCCCTGCTCGGCCCAGTACCGGCGCCGCACCTGGAGGAAGATGCTGGTGATCGGCGTGTATTCGAGCTCGGAGATGATCTTGCGCTTGAGCGCCGGCAGCTCGGGCGTGAACGCGATCCTGCGCAGCGCCGGGACGGGCACGGTGCAGACGACGTAATCCCCCGTCATGCTGCGCTCCTCGCCGAGCTGCCGGAAGACGACGCGCACGCCGGAGGCCTCCCGCTCGACCCGGGTCACCGTGGCCTTGTACCAGATCCGCTCGCGGAGAGTCTTCGCGAAGGCGTTCGGCAGCATTTCGGAGCCTCCGTGAAGGTAGGTCCCGACGCCGATCCCGCTGATCTGCTGCAGCGCGATGTCGGAGACCAGGCGGTGCAGGGCGGAGCCCTTGTCCCAATCGAAGCCGTAGGAGGCGAGGAACGACATCAGATGGACGCCGCCCTCCGAGGCGCCCTGGCTGCGCAGGAATTCGTTGACGGTCATCGCGTCGTACTCTTTCCAGCGGTCGAGGCTGAACCCGGGAAGGGTCGGATTGCCGATCTGGGTGCCGACGGAGTAGAGGAACTTCTGGAACATTCCGCCGACCCCGAGCCGCTTCTCCTCGTCGTTCAGGGTGACCGGCCAGACGGGTGCGCGGTCCTTGATCTCCAGGCGCTCGCCGTTGACGATCAGCACCACGGTGCCTTTGAAGACCGGTTTGGCGGCCTCCAGACCGAATTCCTTGACGTAGCGCACGAAGTGCGGGAAGCCGTCGTTGTGGTCGACCGCCCCGGCCTCGGCATAGAGGCCGTCGGCGAACGGCTCGCGCATCGTGCGGATGCGGCCGCCCGGGCGGGCGTGGGCTTCGAGCACCGTCACATCGTGCCCGGAGCGGTTGAGCTCGTAGGCCGCGCAAAGGCCGGCCAGGCCGGCCCCCAGGACGATGACCTTGCGCCGCTTGTCCGCCGGCGCCTCGGCCGCCACACCCTGCGGCTCCGCGGCGGACGCGGCGAGCGAGAGCCGGGGCAGGGCCGGCAGAGCCGCCGCCCAGGCAGAGTGTTTCAGGAATGCGCGCCGGGAAAGGCCTGACAGGAGTCTCATTCTCGCCCTCCGAGAGTCGTAAAGAAAACGTCCGGGACCCCGTTGCGGCCGTCGGTCCACACCAGCGAGGTGCCGTCACGTCCGCCGGCGATCCCCAAATAGTCCCCGAAGTTGGGGAAGAAGAACCCCGCCGAGTCGAACGCGGCGCCGCACCAGTCGCTGGTCGCCGAGGTGACGCGGACGGGAGGGCTGAAGGTGCGCCCGCCGTCGAGCGAGCGGACCCACCAGACATCGACCAGGGAACGGACGCCGGCGTTCCTCCACATCCCGGAGCCGAGGGGCATCGGACACGTCTGCGTCCCCACCGCGGTCTCCCGGCTCTCCAGGTAGACGACGTCGAGCGTGCCGTCGGCACGCACGGCGGGAGCCGGGTAGAAGCGCTTGACGCCGGTTCGCGGGACCGGCGGGCCGAGCGGCACGCCGGTGTGCCAGAAGTGACCCTGGTCGTCCGACCAGGCCAGATAGACCTGGGAGGAGAGCGGGCTGTAGTCCCTGGGCGACAGGAAGTCGTTGTGGCAGCTCACCTCCTGCGTGGCGGAGGCATAGGCGATATAGATCCGGCCGCGATGCGGGCCGCCGTGGGCGACCGCGATCCGCGCGGTGTCGTTCATGAAGTCCTTGCTGAGCCCGGCGGGCGCATTCTCGAGCAGCGAGTTGCCGATCGCCGCGTAGCGCGGCGGGCTGAAGGTGCGCCCGCCGTCGAGCGAGCGGGAGAAGCCGTAGCCCACGGTCGGCTTGCCCCGCAGGTTGCTGGTCTTGAAATCGATGTCGAACTCCGGGCCGAGCTGCCAGGTGAGGTAGACCTCGCCGGAGGGTCCCAGGGCGATGTTGGGGGTGAACTGAAAGTGGGCCCAGGTGCCGCAGAGGGGGTCCTTGGGATCGGTCGTCACCAAGGTGTCGTCGGCGGAGACGAGGACCGAGTCGGACCAGGTGTCGCCGCCGTCGTCGCTGCGCCTCACCCGGATCTGGCCGCCGGAGGTCCCGGGCTGGTCGCACGTGTAGGCGAGGTCGGCGAGATTGGTGTAGGCCACGTACACCCGGCCGCTGCCGTCCTTGGCCGCGGCCACGTTGGGGCCGCGCCAGAAATCCCTCTCGTCGGCGGCCGGGCCCAGGTAGCGGGTGTCTTTCCACACGAAGCGGCCGTTTTCAAAACGGCCGCGATGGAGCAGCATGCCGAGCTGGCCGTAGTTGGGGTGTGGATTGTCGAGCAGACGCGCCCGCGAGACCAGGTAGAAGGTCTCCTGGCTGCCGTGGAGGCCGCGGTCGAGCCAGCCGTGACCGCCGGCCATGAAGGTCTCGGTGGCCGGCGGCGCTCCGAGCTCGGTCCAGGTCCGTCCGCCGTCGGTGGAGGCGGCGACGCCGGTCAGGCCGGGGGGAGACCACGGAATGGTGCAAGGCCGGTTGTACGGCGGGCCGCAGAGGCCCCGCATGTCCTCCCAGGCGGCCACCATCCGGAGACCGTCCTCGCTCACCGCCAGCGCATTGCCCACCCGCCCGTACCGCCCGGCCTGGGGACCGTTGACGAGCACGTTCGGCCCCACCTCCGCCGGCCCGCCGGCCACGCCCGGCACGGCGGCGGACAGCAGGGAAACGAACACCGCTGATGCCAGCTTCGATCCATGGCCGGGGGGTCGCTCGCGCCTCATCATCGGCTCCTTGCAGCTTCCTCTCTGCGTCGCACCACGCATGGTACATTAAGATGCCCTTGCGTCTTTGGTCAAGAGCAAAGCGCCTACGTATGTCTGAAAAGGCTTTCGATTCGCCGCCCTCGCAGCGGGGCGAGGACGAGCCGGCACCTGCCAGCTTGGTGGCCGTGTTGTGGCGGCGGGCCCTGGCCGACCCCGGCCGAAGGGCCTATACCTTTCTGACCGATGGTGAAGAGGGCGAGAGCATCCTCGACTATCGGGAGCTCGACCGGCGGACGCGCGCCGTGGCGGCCCGCCTGCAAGCTCTCGGCTGTGCGGGCGAGCGGGTGCTGCTGCTCTTTCCCCCCGGCCTGGACTATCCGGTGGCCTTTCTCGGCTGTCTCGCCGCGGCGGCGGTCGCGGTGCCGGCCTATCCGCCCACGGGAAGCCGCGGCCTGCCGCGCCTGCAGGCGATCCTGGCGGACTGCTCCCCGCGCTGCATCCTCACCACGTCCGCGCTGCGTCCGGTGGTGGAGCGGCTGGGGGCCTCCGCCCTCTGCCTGGAGATCGACGAGATCGCGGAGAGCGAAGCCGCGGGCTACCGGGACCCCGGCCTGGCCGCGGACACCCTGGCGTTCCTCCAGTACACCTCGGGCTCCACCGGCACGCCCAAGGGGGTGATGGTCTCGCACGGCAACCTGGTGGCCAACGAGCGGATCATTCAGGAGGCGATCGGCAGCGACGAGACCTCGGTGATGGTGAGTTGGCTGCCGCTCTACCACGACATGGGGCTGATCGGCGGCCTCCTGCATCCGCTCTGGCTCGGTTCCTCCTGCGTGCTGATGGCACCGCTCCATTTCCTGCAGCGCCCGGTGCGCTGGCTGCGGGCCATCTCGCGCCATGGCGCAGTGGTGAGCGGCGCGCCGAATTTCGCCTACGAGCTGTGCGCGCGCAAGATCGATCCCGCCGCGGTGGCCGATCTCGACCTCTCCCGCTGGCGGGTGGCGTTCAACGGCGCCGAGCCGGTGCGGGCCGCCGCGTTGGAGCGCTTCGCCGAGGCCTTCCGGGGGGCGGGCTTCCGCAGCTCCTCGTTCCTGCCCTGCTACGGCCTCGCCGAGACGACGCTGATGGTGTCCGGCAGCCGCCATCACCCGGAGGTCACGATCCGCGCCGAGGATGCACGGCGGCTGGTGAGCTGCGGCGGCATCCCGTCCGGCGTCGACCTGCGGATCGTCGATCCGGTGTCCCGGCAGCCCGTGGAGGGAGAAGGCGAGGTCTGGGTGGGCGGAGACACGGTGGCGCTCGGGTACTGGAACCGGCCCGAGGCCACGGCCGAGACGTTCGGCGCCCGGACGGACGACGGCCGGGGACCCTACCTGCGCACCGGCGACCTCGGGCTCCTCGCGGGAGGCGAGCTGTTCATCACCGGCCGCATCAAGGACTTGATCGTCCTGCGCGGGCGCAACCTCTATCCGCAGGATGTGGAGTGGACGGCGGCGCAGAGCCATCCGGCGGCGCGGCCGGACGGCGGTGCGGCGTTCGCCGTCGAAGAGCGGGACGAGGCGGGGGAACAGCTGGCCCTCGTGCAGGAGGTGGCGTTTCGCGGCGTCGATCTCGGCGAGGTGGCGGCGGCGATCCGCCGGGCGGTCGCCGAGGAGCACGAGGTCCTGGTGGCGCATCTGGTGCTGGTCAAGCCGGGCGGGGTGCCGAAGACGACGAGCGGCAAGGTGCAGCGCCGCGAGTGCCGGCAGCTCTTCCTCTCCGGCGGCCTGGTGCCGCTCGGGGTGTGGCGCGACGGTGAGGGCGACACGGCGCGCGAGAGAGTCGCTCCGAGAACCCCGGCCGAGGCGTCGCTGGCCGCTCTGTGGGAGGAGGTGCTCGGGCTCGCGCCGGAGACGGTGGGGGCGGAGGACCACTTCTTCGCCCTGGGCGGCGATTCGCTGCGCGGCACCCAGCTGCTGGCGCGGTTGCAGGAGGGCGGGTTCGAGGTGGCGCTGGAGGATCTGTTCGCGGCGCCGGTGCTGGCGGAGATGGCGGCGGCCTTGGCGGGCCGGCTTCGCCGGGACCCTCACCCCCTGGCCTCCTCTCCCACAGGCACTCACTCCCGCCCGGGAGAGGGGGGACCTGGTCCGCTGACATCTCCTCAGCGGCGGTTGTGGTTCCTGGATCGCTTGGAGCCGGGGAATCCGGCGTACAACCTGGGCATTGCGGTGCGGCTGACGGGCTCCCTTGACGGGGAGGTACTGGAACGGGCTCTCGCCGAGATCGTGCGGCGTCAGGCGGCTTTGCGGACGGTGTTCCGGGTGGAGGGGGACGTTCCGGTGCAGGTCGTCCTGCCGGCGGCGGAGGTGGTGGTTCCTCTGGAGCGGGTGGACGTTTCGGATGCGGGGGAGATGGCGCGCGCGCCCTTCGATCTGGAGCACGGGCCTCTGCTGCGCACCCGCCTGGTCACCCTCGGCCCCGGGGAGCACGAGCTGCAGGT
>DIHE01000203.1:0-21411 GCA_002420005.1 Holophagales bacterium UBA5704
CGTCCGACTCTGGGGGGTGGCCGCAGAACGCGGTGGCCGGCGCCGTCTCGCCAGGGGTTTGAACCCCTGGTGGCGGGCGGCGCCCGGAGTGCAGCCGGCGAGAAGTTAACGCATAGGGGGACGGGGGGTGAGGAGTGACCGGGACGGAGATTTTCCGGCCCGCCCGGAAGAAAGTGGACTCCGTGCACACAAGGGGTGCCCCTTTGGCCCGATTTCAGACACCCTCATAGCAGAGAGACACCTCGGCACGCGGCATGAGGCCGCGCAGCCTTCATCTCTCCGAGGGGAAACCTCCATGACCACCCGTCGCCTGCGCACGCTCACCATCGCCCTCCTGCTCACCGCCCTGGCCTTGCCGGCCGCCGCGCTCCCGGCTCCCCAGGAGCTGGCGCCGTCTTTCCTGGTGCAGATCTGGGAGAGACTCGCGGCACCCTTCGCCGCCTGGCTCGACGCCACCTCCGACGGCCGGAGCATGTGGGACCCCAACGGCCTCAATGCGACCCCGCCGGCCGGCACCGAGAACGACGGCCGGGGCATCTGGGACCCCAACGGGTAGGCCTCCTCGCGACGGGCCGGAGGGCTTCCCCCGGCCCGCTCCTTCCGGTATTCTCAGGGGCATTGCAGGTACTTTTTCACCAGGAGAGACTCGTGCACGTCACTGAGGAAGAGCTCCGCCAATTGGCCGACAACCGGCTGCCGGCCGGCCCCCGGAAGGCCGTCGTGCGCCATCTGTTGACCGCCTGCCCTCCCTGCCTGGCCCTCGCCCGGGCGACTCTGTGCCCGCCGCGGCAGGGGGCGCCCGACTACTCCGGCGTGCTGCGCCGGCTCGGGCTCTCCGCCGTGCTGGCGTGGAACGACGTCGCGGTCGAGTCCCGGTCGGCCCGGGAGCTCTGGGAGCACCATCTGGCCCGGCTCGCGCCCGGCCCCCGGCTGCAGGCGATCCGCGATCAGCCGGCCCTGCACACCTGGGGTGTGTTCGACCTCCTGCTCCAGGAGGCCGGGCGGCGGGAGCGGAACCCGCTCGAAAGCCTCGACCTGGCCGGCGCGGCCCTGGCGGTCGCCGAGCTTCTCCCTTCCGAAGAGTATGGCGAGGAACGCATTCAGGACCTGCGGGCCGGCGCCTGGGCGGCCATCGGCAACCTCAAACGGCTGTCCGGCGATTTCGAGGGAGCCGAGGAGGCGCTCCAGGAAGCGGACGACGCCGTCGAGCTGGGGTCCGGAGAACCCTATGAGAGGGCCAACGTCCTCTCGATGAAGGCTTCCCTGCTGACCGACCTCGGCCAGCTCGAAGCGGCGGCGGACCTCCTGGAAAGCGCCGCAGTGCTCGCCCGCGCCATTCGCGACCGCCACCTGGAAGGGCGCCTCCGCATCCAGCAAGCCGGAAACATCTCCTGGATCGACCCGGCGCGCGGCTTCCAGCTCGCCGAGAAGGGATTGCTCCTCCTGCGGCAGGGCAAGATCGAGGACCGCTACCTCGAGCTGGGCGGCATCCACCTCCTGGCCGGCTGTGCCAACGAGCTGGGGGAAACGGACGAGGCGCGGTCGATTCTGGACACCTACCGCTACCTCTACGCCTCCTTCCCCGACCCCGGCACCCAGGGACGCCTGCTCCTGCTCGACGCCCTGATCAGCCGCCGGGAGGGCCATCTGCAGGAGGCCGAGACCATGCTGCGGCAGCTCGTGCGCCACCACGCCGAGCATGCGATGCCGTTCGACCTCACGCTCTCCACCCTGGAATGGGCCGAGACCTTGGTCCGCCTGGGGTGCTATGAAGAAGCCGACGAAGCCATGCGGCAGATTTTGCCGCTGATCGAACGCTGGCGGGTGCCGGTCGACGTCCTGCGCGCCTGGACGATCGTCCAGGAATCCATCCGCGCGCGGACCATTCGGGAGACCGCGTTCCGGGAGCTGGCGTTGACCGTGCGGCGGCGGTGGCACCGGGGGGCGTGACCCCCCGGCCCCCTACACCATGGCCTCCGAGCTGAGCTCGGGGTGCACCCGCATGAAGGACACCAGCGTCGGCAGGTAGCTGCGCAGCGGCGGCACCTCGATGCCGGTGCCGGCGAGATCCGCGCGGGTGTTGGCGCAGTCGTAGTAGGTGGGATGGATGAAGTAGTCGATCGTCGAGGACGGGATCTGCATCAGCTTGTAGACCCCGGGCACCCAGTCGATCGCCGCCTTGGCCACCGAGACCGGCAAGGGAACCCGAACCGTGATCCGCCCGGTCGCCTTGGCCACCGCGGTCAGCACCTCGTCGATCGTCAGCGGCTCGGGATCGGCGAGCTGATAGGTCTTCCCCAGGGATTTGTCCTGCGCCGACAGATAGGTGATCGCGGCGGTCACGAAGTCGCGCGGCACCAGGTTGATGCGGCTGCGGTGGGTGTCCCCCACCACCGGCAGGAGGGCGACGCCGGGCTGCTTGAGCAGCCAGCGCATCACGTAATACGGGCCGTCGTACTTCTGCGTGTCCCCGGTGCGGCTGTCCCCCACCACCACGGCGGGCCGGTAGACCGTCGCGGGGAATCCCCGCTTCATCCGCTCCCGCACCTCCACCTCGGCGAGGAACTTCGTCTCCTCGTAATAATTGTTGAACACCTGCCCCTTGCCCAGATCCGCCTCGCGGTAGATGCCCGCGAACTTGCCGCTGACGTAACAGGTGCTCACGTACTGGAAGCGGCGCAGGGCCGCGCAGCCTTCGGCGAAGTCGAGGACGTTTTTCGTCCCTTCCACGTTGACCTTCATCGCCACCGACCGGCGGACGCTCAAATCGTAGACCGCGGCGAGATGCCAGACCTCGGTGACCTCCTTCTGGAGACCGGCGAGATCCGCGAGCCCGAGGCCGGGCACCGTGATGTCCCCTTCGACGAGACGGATGCGGCCGGCACAGGACGGCTCGCGCGCCTCGATCTCCCGCACGCGCCGGGCGGCGAGGTCCGCGAATTTCGCCTGGATGAGGCAGACGACCTGCTCATCGCTCGCCCGGGCGAGCATGCGGGGGACCAGCTCCGAGCCGAGGAATCCGGGGAATCCGGTGAAGAAATGCGTCGCCATGGCGTTCTCCCTTCCGGGTTGTCAGCGCAGCCCGGGAATCCGGCGCAAGGCCTTGAGCGTGGCACTCATCGTGCGGCTGAACGCCTCGTCGGTCATGCCCGCCGGAGCGGCGAGCGGCAGCCCGCGCTGGATCGCGATGGTCTGCGGCTCGGTGTATTTGAGGATGCCTTCGGCGCCATGACGGCGGCCGAGGCCGGAGTCTTTGAATCCACCCATCGGCGCATCGACCGAGGCCCAGGCCGCGGCGTACGCCTCGTTGACGTTGACCGTGCCGCACTGCAGGCGGGTGGCGACGCGGTGCCCCAGCTCCACGTCCTCGGTCCAGATGCTGGCATTGAGGCCATAGACGGAGTCGTTCGCCCGCTCGACGGCTTCGTGGATCGAGTCGAACCGAGAGAGCGCCACCACGGGGCCGAACGTCTCCTCGGCGTAGAGGGTCATCGCGGCGGTCACGTCCGCCAGCACGGTCGGCTCGTAAAAGCAGGGTCCCAGATCCGGACGCGCCTTGCCTCCGGCGAGCACCGTGGCCCCCTTCGCCACCGCGTCCTCGACGTGTGCGGCGACCTTGGCGAGGTGCTCGGAAGAGATCAGGCTCCCCATGTCGGCGTCCCAGTCGAGGCCCCGCCCCAGCCGCAAGGCCCGGGTCTCCCGGACGAAGCGGTCGACGAAGCGGTGATAGACGGCCTCGTGAACGTACAGGCGCTCGATCGAGATACAGAGCTGGCCGGCACTGCTGAAGCAGCCGCGGATCGCGCCGGCCACCGCCGCCTCCAGGTCCGCATCGGCGAGCACGATCATCGCGTTCTTGCCACCCAGCTCCAGTGAGCAATGGATGAGCCGCTCGCCCGCCTGCCGCCCCACCTTGCGGCCGGTGGCCGTGCTGCCGGTGAATTGAATGGCGTCGCAGCTCTCGATCAGCGGAGTCCCCAGGCGCGCCCCCTCGCCGGTCACCACCTGGAACAGCGCGGCCGGCAGCCCGGCTTCACGCAGCAGCTCGACGGCCCAGAGGGCGGTGAACGGCGTCTTCTGGTCCGGCTTCAGGACGACCCCGTTGCCGGCCATGAGCGCCGGGATCGCGTCGGTCACCGCCATCGAGAGCGGATAATTCCAGGGCGCGATGATCCCCACCACACCCACCGGGTGGTGATGCTCCCAGGCCACCGTGAGCCCGGGGAGGGCACCCTGCCGCTTCTTCGGTCCCAGGTGCTCCTCGGCATGGACGGCGTAATAGCGGGCGACGATCGCCGTATCGGCGACCTCTTCGAAGGCATGCTTGCGCGCCTTGCCGGCCTCGATCTGGATCAGGTCGAGCACCTCGTCCTGGCGTTCGATGAGAAGGTCGTGGAAGCGGATGAGCACCGCCGCGCGCTCCGCAAACGTCTGGTGGAGCCACTCCTCCTGCGCCTTGCGTGCCTTCCCCACCGCCGCGAGCACGTCTTCCGGGGTGGAACGCGGCACCGCGCCGACGAACCGGCCGTCGAGCGGCGAGCGGACCTCCGCATCCTCCCGCGACGCCACGGGGGTCACCAGCGCAGCGAGGCGCGCCAGACGCCCGGGTGCAACCCGGGAGCTCAACGGTTCCGGCATCACTGCGGCAGGGGGTGTTTCCAGAAGAATCTCGGTCCTGGGAGCCATGGGCGATCGCCCTCCTGCCGCTAGGGTGCCACAGGCGGGGGCCTTACGTCAAACCGCGGCATAGATTCTTGACGCGGCACGGCAATGCCTCTTCACTTCTTCGCTTGCCCCTCCGCGGTGAGCTGCTTCTGGAACCTCTCCTCCATCGCGGCCAGGTAGGCGTGGTACCCCCGGGGATCGACGAACGGGTTCGGGCTCTTCCCCTGGCGCACCGCGGCGGCCTTCTCGGTGAGATCGAAGAACGATCCGTGCGAGGAGAGGAAGACGTCGCACGGCAATACCTTGAGCACCTCGAAGGAGCGCCGGTAGTCCGCGGCGATCGCCGGATACCCGGGATTGACCGCCAGTGTGACCCCGGGATTCACCGACACGCTGGCTGCGAAGACGACGTCGAGCGTCTTGCCGCCGTCCTTCACCTGCATCGTCCAGGTGGTGGCTCCCTTGGTGTGGCCCGGCGTGACGTGCGCGGTCAGGGTGACCCCGCCGAGTGAGACCGTCTCCCCGTCCTTCACCGTCTGGTCGGCCTGCACCGGAGGAAAGAGAAGAGAATCACCGAAGGCGAAATCCCCCTTCCCGCCGACCGCGAGCAGGGCGGCATCCTCCGCGCTGACGAGCAGGCGGGCGCCGGTCAGCTCCTTCAGGGCGGCGAGCCCCGCGGCATGATCCTGATGGGCGTGGTTGTTGATCAGGATCTTCACGTCCTCCAGACGGAAGCCGAGCTTTTTCACGCTTTCGCGGATCAGCGGCACTGTCTCCTCGAAGCCGCCGTCCAGGAGGATGTGCCCCTGGGGGGTGGTGATGAGGAAGGACGTGATGTCGGTCGCGCCGACGTAGTAGAGGTTCTCGGCGATGCGGAAAGGCTCGACAGGCTGGTTCCAGGAGCGCCAGGTCGGGTCGGCCTGGGCGGTGGCGAGGGCGGGCAGAAGGGAGAGAAGGAGAAGAGGGAGGAGCGGGCGGAACGTGCGCATGGGCGCCATTCTACCGGAGGCCCCTCCCCCCTCGGAGGAGTTACGGGCGGGTCCAGAGCACCTTGAGGATGACCTTGGCCTCGACCTCGATCGAGCAGAACGTGACCGTCCCGGTCGGGTCGCCGATCGGGTCGAGCACGATCTCGGTGCAGAGCGGGTTGCTGGTGGTATAGCTGAGGACGCGGTAGCGATCCTCCAGCTCGGCCAGAGCGTTGGCCTCGGCCTCGGCCAGGGTCTCCCCGGCGCCCACCACGCTCACCGTCCGGACGAACTTGATCGCCGGGATGACGATGCCGGCCGGCGGCTGGGCGAAGGAGGGGACGGAGGCGAAGCCGAAGGCGAGGAGGCAGAGGGCACAGAACAGGGTACGGGTCGTACGGGACATGACGTTCTCCTTTCCGCAGAGTTTGCGGTGTTGTGTTGTTCTATCCTTGGGATCAGAAGCCGTTCGAGACCTGGGGGATCTGGCGGATGATGGTCACCACCAGGAGCTGCTCCCGCTGCACGGGGATGAAGGGGCCGCAGGGCAGGTTGATGACGACGTGGATGCCGGGTCCGTTGATGACGAGGGAGTTGCCGTTGCCATCCGAGACGAAGTCGACGTCGATGCCCGGGTCATCGAAGAGGTAGCCATGGGCGGCGCACCAGTCGAGCGCAGCCTGAACCTGCGCCGCCTGGAAGTCGGCCGGCGAGGCCCAGCCGTTGGCCGGCATCGGGAGATAGAGAGTGGCGGCGCTCTGTCGGACCTCGCGACCGAGGAACGTGCGCTCGTGGTGCAAGAGGTCGGTGAACGCGGGGGGCTGCGCGGAGGCGATGGCGGAGAAGGCCAGGGCGCAGAGGATGAAGGTGAGGAGCGTGCGGCGGATCATGAGATCTCCTTTCGGTCGGTTCGCTGGGTTCGGTCGTTCGCGTCGGGGAGGGCGGCGGCCCTCGCTTCGACCGTCAGCATCGGCCGGCGGGGCGGTCAAAGGCGTCCTGGAAACGTCAAGAAACGGTCAAACCGCGGTTTGACGGGGAGAGATCGGGGACGATGAGCGTGCGGTTCGGCGAGTTCACACTGGATCTGGAAGCGAGCCGGCTGACCGGGCCGGAGGGAGAGGTCCGCCTGCGGCCCCAGGCTTTCCGCATGCTGGAGGTCCTGGTCCAGAGCGCGCCCCGGATCCTGTCGCAGGAGGAGCTGCTGGATCAGGTCTGGGGGGTCGAGCACCTCTCCCCCGCCTCGGTCAAGCAGGCGATCAGCGAGGTCCGCCAGGCGCTGGGCGACGATCCGGGCCACCCGCGGATCATCGAGACCGTGCACCGCCGCGGCTACCGCTTCATCGCGCCGGTGGAGCCGGTCGAGCCGGTGGCGGCAGAAGCCCCGCGGCGCGCCCCCGACCCACCGGAGCCCATCCCGCTCGTTCTGCTCACCCCACCGCGCAAAGAGGAGCTGTCGACGCGGCCGATGGCCATGGATGCAGTCCTCGCCAAGATCGAGAAAGCGGCGGGCCGGGCCAACCCGGCCCGCAAGCCGCGCTCCGCCCTCCACCTGCTGACCTCCTTGGTGGTGGGGCTCGCCGTCGTGTCCCTCCTCGAAGGCTCGTTGCCGCGTGGCGCAGCGCCGGTGAAGGGGGCCGTCGCGGTCCCTGTCGCGGTACCCGCCGCCAGCGCGACGTCCCGGCCGGCGGTGGCGATCCTGGGCTTCCGCAACCTCTCGGCACATCCGGAGGACGCCTGGATCTCGGCGGCTCTGGGTGAGATTCTCGGCTTCGAGCTGGCGGCACCGGGGAGACTGCGCCTCATTCCGGCGGACAACGTGGTGCGCATGCAGAACGAGCTCGGACTGCGCGGAGACACCCTCGCGCCGGCGAGCCTCAAGCGGGTCGGGCGCAACCTGGGAACCAGCCTGGTGGTCACCGGCTCCTACCTGGTGAGCCCGGCCGAGGGCGGTCCCAAGGTCCGCATCCAGGTGCTGGTACAAGACGTCCGCAGCGGCGAGACGATCGCCTGGGCGCGGCAGACCGGTACCCGCGCGGAGCTTCTCGAGCTGGCGACCGCGGCGGCGCGCGGGCTTCTGGGAAGCCTCGGCCGCCTCGGCAAGACCGCCGACGGCGCCTCGGCCGAGGCCGAAGCGCTCGCCGCCAACGGCGAGTCCTTGCGCCTGTGGTCCGAGGCGATGAGCCATCTGCGAGTCCGCGACGCCACGGCCGCCATCCCCCTGCTCCAGAAAGCGCAGAGCACCGATCCCGAGAATCCGTTCGTCTACGACGCGCTCTCGGTCGCCTGGACCCGGCTCGGCTTCGACGCCCGGGCGGCCGAGGCCGCCGCGCGGGCGCTCGCGCTCTCCGACGGGCTTTCCGAGGAGGTCCGCCTGGGGCTCGCCGCCCGCGCCCAGGACACCCGCTTCGAGATGACCGAAGCCGCCCGGCTGTACGGCGAGCTCTGGCGGCTGTTCCCCGACAACCTGGACTACGGCCTCAACCTGGCCGCGGCCCAGCGACGCTCCGGCGCCCCCGAAGCCTCCTTCCCCACCGTCGAGGCCCTGCGCCAGCTCCCGGCGCCGGACGGGGACGACCCGCGCATCGACCTCGCCGAGTCCGACGCCGCCTGGGGAGTGGGCGACTTCGTGCGGTGCCGCGACGCCGCCCAGAAGGCGATCGAGAAGGCCAAGGCCCGCGACGCCACCCTGCTCGTGGCCAGCGGGCAGGTCGCCCGCGGCTGGGCGCTCCGACGCCTGGGCCAGAACGACGCCGCGGTGGCCGACTTTCAGGCGGCGACCGCCATCTACCGCCGGGTGGGTGACCGCAGCGCCGCCGCCAGCGCGCGCGCCGCGGAGGCGACCGTGTACCAGTCTCTGGGGAAGCTGGCGGAATCGAGCCGAATCCATGAAGAAGCGATCGCAATTTTCCGGGAAATCGGAGACCGGACCCGTGAGGCGAAGGCGCTCAACAACTTCGCCGCCCTCCTCGCGGACGTCGACATGGACAAGACCGCCGAGCTCCTGGAACGCTCCCTCGCGATCAAGCGCGAGATCGAGGACCACCAGGGGACCGCGCTGACCCTCGCCAACCTGGGCAACGTCTTCTATACCAAGGGAGACACCCGGCGCGCCCGGCCCTGCCTCGAAGAGGCCATCCAGATCAGCCGCCGCCTGGGCGATGCCTTCGGGACCGCCCAGGCCCTGCGCGGCATCGCCCGCATCGAGAGCCGGGAAGGCCGTTTCGCCGCCGGCCGCGCCGCGCTGGAGGAAGCGCTCGGGCTCAGCCGGCAAAGCGGGGATGCCCAAGGGCTCTCCCAGGCCGAGCTGGTGTGGGGTGAGCTGGAGACCAAAGCCGGCCAGGCCGCCGAGGCCCGCCGGCACTACCGGAACGCCCTGGATGCCTTTCGGCGCTCCGGAGAGAAAGACTATGAGGCCGTGGTGACCCTCGCCGTGGCGAATCTGGAGCTGACCGAGGGCCGCCTCGGCGAAGCGCAGGCCGGCTTCGGACAGTGCCTCGAGCAGGCGCGCGCCCTCAAAGACCGGGACCTCGAAGCCGGCGCCCGCTTCGGCCTCGCGCAAGTCGCCGCCCGGCAGGGAAACCCCGCCGCCGCCCGGCCCGAGTACCAGAAAGCCCTGGCCCTGTGGACCGAGGTCAAGAACCGGAAACAGGCCGAGGAGGCCCGGGCTGCGCTGGCGCAGCTGGGTGGCTGACGGCCCCGCCTTCTTGCCGCCCCGGCACGGCCTCTTCCAGCCGAGGTCTCACCAGAGCCAGCTCGGTCTCCAAGGCGGCCAGGCGGTTGAGCGCGCCTTCGGCTTCTCCGTTGCGGGCGGCTTCCTCGAGCTCGCCGCACAGGGCTGAGATGCGGCGGGCTCCGAGCTGGGCACTGCTTCCTTTGAAAGAGTGGGCCAGGAAGGCGCAGCGGGCGAGATCTCCGGTTTCGATCGCAGAGCCGATCTGGCCGATCGTCCGCGGGGCCTCGCCGAGATAGCGGTCGACCAACCCGCGGACCATCGGCTGGCCGGAAAGGGCTTCGAGCTTGCGGATCTCCTCCAGGGGGGCCGGATCGAAGTCCCCCAGGACGATGCGCCGCTCCCCGGATTCCCCACGGGCCGGCCGGGCGGCCCCGGCCGCCATGCGCACCAGGGCGGCCCGCAGGTCGGGAAGCAGGATCGGCTTGCTCAGGTAGTCGTCCATCCCGGCGGCGAGACAGGCCTCGCGGTGCTCGCGCAGGGCGTTGGCGGTCATCGCCAAAATGCGCGGCTGGAGCTCACGCGGCGCCTCGCTGCGGATGCGGCGGGTGGCCTCCAGCCCGTCGAGGCCCGGCATCTGGACGTCCATCAGGATCAGATCGTACCGCTGGCGCCGCAGCGCATCGAGCACCTCGAAACCGTCCGCCGCCACGTCGGCCACGTAGCCGAGGCGTTCGAGCATCAACAGGGCGACGCGCTGGTTCACGAAGTGATCCTCGGCCACCAGGATGCGCAGCGGCAACCGCTCGGCGAGCGAGGACCCGGAATCCTCGTCGGCGAACGACGAGACGCGCTGAGCCGGCATGTCCGCCTCCCGGCAGCGGAGGGTGCAATAGAACGTCGAGCCTTTGCCGGGCTCGCTCACGGCCCACAGACGGCCCCCCAGCTTCTCGGCGAGCCGGCGGCTGATCGCGAGGCCCAGCCCCGTCCCGCCATAGAGCCGGGTGGTCGACGAATCGGCCTGGGTGAACGGCTGAAACAGGCGCTCGATGCGCTCCGGGGCGATCCCGACGCCGGTGTCGGAGACCGCGCAACAGATCTCGACCTCCGCCCCGGCGCGGGAAAGGACGGAGACGTTGAGCTTCACCTCGCCGCGCGGCGTGAACTTGATCGCATTGTCGAGAAGATTGACCAGCACCTGCCGCAGGCGGGCGGCATCGCTCTCGAGAGCGGCAGGAACGGCGTCGTCCACCCGGCAGGAGAGGACGAGCCCTTTGCCGGCCGCCTTGGGCACCACGATGGCCATCGCCTCGTCGAGGCAGGCGCGCAGCTCGAAGGGAGCGAGCTCGACCTCCAGGGCTCCCGCCTCCACCTTGGAGAAATCGAGGACGTCGTTGATCACCGAGAGGAGGGCCTCACCGCTGTGCCGGATCGTCTCGACGTGCTCGCGCTGCTCGCGGGGCAGAGGCATGCCGAGCAGCAAGCTGGTCATGCCGAGCACGGCGTTCATCGGGGTGCGGATCTCGTGGCTCATGTTGGCCAGAAACTCCCCTTTCGCCCGGCTCGCCGCTTCGGCGCGCGCCTTTTCGTGCTGCAAGGCGCGGGTGCGCTCCGCGACGAGCGCGGCGAGCTCCCGCTCGCGCCGCTCCACACTGCGCAGGCGCAACCGCAGAATCAAAAACACGGCACTGAAGATCAGCAGGCCGCAGCCGGCCAGGAACCACGGAGTCTCCCAGAAGCGGCGGGGGATCTCGAAACGCAGCGACGCCCCCTGGCCGTTCCACACTCCGTCGCCGGTACCGGCGACGACCCGGAGGGTGTAGGTGCCCGGCGGCAGGCTGGTGTAGACCGCCGTCCGATCCATTCCGGCGTCGTTCCAACCCTTGTCATACCCGTCGAGCCGATAGCGGAACCGCAGCTTCTCGGGGGCGAGCAGGCTGAGCGCGGTGTAGCGCAGCTCGATCCTCTGCACGCCCGGCTCGAAGAGGAGGGAGGCGTCCGGCCGCTGCACTCCGGTCTTGCCGTCCGCCGTGATCTCCTCGATCACCACCGGCGGCAGGCGGTGGTTGATCCGGACGCGCGCCGGATCGGTGACCGCCACCCCTTGGAAGGTAGGGAACCAGAAGCGGCCGTCGCGGGAGATGAGAGCTCCCGGCTGATTGCCGCCGTTGCATTCGGCGCTCTTCAAGCCGTCGGTGTCGTCGAAAGCCGCCGCAGGGATGAGGGTGCTCTCGCCGCGGGCGAAGGCCTCCAGATCGGCCTTGCGTGCGCGGTAGATGCCTCGGTTGCAGCTCATCCAGAAATGGCCCCGCCCGTCGTCGAAGATCTGGTAGGCCTGATCCTCGAACAAGCCGTCCTTCTGGCGGAAGACGGTGAGCCGCCCGTCGCGCAGGCGGTGCAGGCCGGCGCGGTCGGTGCCGAGCCACAAAGTGCCGTCATCTTCCTCATGGAGCGCCAGGATGGAGACTTTCTCGGACACCTCCGGCAAGCGCTCGAACCCCCCCGCCACACTGCGATAGAGACCGGCCTGGGTGCCGATCCACAGAGTGCCGCGGCGGCCGCGCAAGACGGCATTGATCCGTAACCGCGGCAGCCCCTGCGCCGGCTCGATGGCGCGGAAGCGTCCCTGGACCCCGTGGGCCAGACCGGCGCCGGTCCCGATCCAGAGGCTGCCGTCGCGGTCCTCGTAGATCACCCGCATGTAGTTGTCCGGCAGGCCGTCTTCCCGGGTGAAGGTCTCGATCCGCCCCTCGCGCAGGCGGCTGAGGCCGGCGCCGGTGCCGATCCAGAGATCCCCGCGGCGGTCTTCGAGGATCGGGCGGACCTCGTCGCTCGGGAGCCCCTCCGCAGTGGTGAACCGGGTGACCCGTCCCCCCTCCAGCCGGACGAGGCCGCGGTCGGAGGAACCGAACCAGAGGATTCCCCGGCGGTCCTCATAGACGCTCCAGAGATTTCCCAGCTCGCCGCCCAGCGTCAAGGTGGAGAACGCCACGTCGCGCAACCGGCGCAGGCCGCCGGTGTCGGTCCCCACCCAGAGCGCTCCCTCGGCATCCTCGAACAGTGACAGAACGCCGGACGGAGAGAGGCCGTCGCGCGCCGGTGGCACCTCCCACAGACCGTTGCGCAGACGGCAAAGGCCGCGCCGCGTGCCCACCCAGACGAGCCCGTCGCGATCCACCAGAACCGCCTGGACCACGTCGCTCGGCAGGCCGTCCCGGGTGGTGAAGGTCGTCCAGGCGCCTCCCTGGAAACGGCCGAGCCCCCTCCCGGTCCCCACCCAGAGGGTGCCCCCGGGTCCGGTTGCCACGGTGTGGATGCGGTCGTCCGGCAGGCCGTCGCGCACCGTGAGCCGGGTCGTCACGCTCCCGCGCCGGCGGAACAGACCATGATCTGTGGTGCCGACCCAGAGCGTTCCCTCGGGCGTCCGGGTGATCGCGGTGACCGCGCCGAAGGACTGGCCGCCGGCGAGGAACACCTCCGCCGCCGGGCGATCCGGCTGCACCAGGAACAGCCCGGCCGAGGTACCGATCCAGACGCCGCCATCCGGTGCGGTGAAAAGGGCCTGCACCGCCGCGCCGGCCGGGAGGCCGGTGGCCTCCTGGGACAAGCTGGTGCCGGATCGCCAGATCCGGCCATCGGCGAAGCCGGCCCACAGACGGTCATCGACCCGGAGAGCCTGGGCGAGCCCTTGCTCGATCAGGAGGAAACGGGCGCCGTCGAAGCGGACCAAGCCGCTGCGCGTGGCGAGCCACAGGTAGCCTTCGGGGGTCTGGGCGATGGCGTTGATCGTGTTCTGCGGCAGCCCCTCGCGCGAGCCCCAGCTCTGGAAGCCGTACTCGGCGACCGGACGCGCAGGGTCGAGTCCCGCCGCCGGCACAGCCGGACAAAGGACACCGAGGAGAAGACCTCCGCAAAAGACCCGGTTCATCAGAAACATCAGGAAAGGCCGGACAACAAACGGCCCTTTCATTCTGTCACGAGACGGCCTGAAGTTGCTCCCGGAGATGTGGAGCGACCCGCAGGAGCTCGCGCTCCAACTCCGCAAGCAGGGGTTCCACCCCCTCGGCGGCCTCCAGGCGCCCGAGGCTCTCCAGCTCGGCGCTGGCCGACGCCACACCCAGGGCACCGAGTTGGGCGCCGCTTCCCTTGAGCGAGTGCGCCACGAAGGCCAGACGCGAGAAGTCCCCGGCGGCGAGCGCTTCGCGCATGCGCTCGATCTGCCGCGGCCCCTCCTCCAGGAACCGATCGACCATCGGGCGTACCATCGATTTCCCCGCCAGCTCCTCCAGACGCCGGAGCTCGGCCAGCCGGGAGGGATCGAACACTCCTTCGGCGGTGGCCGCCTCCTTCGGTGCTGGTTCCACCGGCTCCTGCGGGGTAACCGTCCCTTCCAGAGCACAGCGCAGGCTGGAAAACAGGATCGGCTTGCTCAGGAATCCGTCCATCCCGGCGGCGCGGCAGGCTTCGCGATGAGCGGTGAGGGCGCTGGCGGTCACCGCGACGATGCGCGGCTGCCACGCCGCCGGAAGCTCGGTACGGATGCGCCGGGTGGTCTCCAGACCGTCCATGCCCGGCATCTGAACGTCCATGAGGACGAGGTCATACGGGTGCCGCCGGACCGCTTCGAACGCCTCGTACCCGTCCGCCGCCACGTCGGCCGAATACCCGAGGCGCTCCAGGAGGAGCACGGCCACCCGCTGGTTGATCGCATTGTCCTCTGCGACCAGGATGCGCAGCGGCAGCCGCTCGGCGAGCCGTGGGCCCTCGGCCCCCTCGTCGCCGAGCATCGACAGGCGCGGCGGGGAGGCCTCCGCTTCCCGGCAACGGATCGTCCAGCAGAAGGACGATCCCTTGCCCGGCTCGCTCTGCGCCCACATCCATCCTCCGAGCCGCTCCGCCAGCCGCCGGCTGATCGCGAGGCCCAGACCGGTGCCACCGTACATGCGCGTCGTCGAGGTGTCCGCCTGGGTGAAGGGCTGGAAGAGGTGCTCGAGGCGGTCGGGGGCGATCCCGATGCCGGTGTCGCGCACACGGAAGCGCAGCTCCAGCATCGAGCCCTCCCGGGTGCCGGCCGCCACCAGGAGACGCACCTCGCCCCGAGCCGTGAACTTGATCGCATTGTCGAGCAGATTGACGAGGATCTGGCGCAGCCGGGCGCCGTCGGTCTCGATGACCGCCGGCACGTCCGCAGCGACTTCGGAGGCCAGAAGCAGCCCTTTCGCCGCCGCCTTCGGAGCCACGATGGCCAGCGCCTCGTCGAGACTCCGGCCGAGGACGACGGGGGCGAGCTCGATATCCAGAACCCCTGCCTCCACCTTGGAGAAGTCGAGAACGTCGTTGATCACCGTCAGGAGCGCCTCGCCGCTGTGGCGGATCGTCTCCACGTACTCGCGCTGCTCGCGCGGCAGCGGCAGGCCGAGGAGAAGGCTGGTCATGCCGAGCACGGCGTTCATCGGGGTGCGGATCTCATGGCTCATGTTGGCCAGAAACTCCCCCTTCGCCCGGCTCGCTTCCTCCGCCCGCGCCTTCTCGCGCTCCAGGTCGCGCGTGCGCTCGGCCACCAGATGGGCCAGCTCGCGTTCCCGCCGCTTGACCGAACGCAACCGCAGCCGCATCACGGCACCGCCTCCGAGGAACAGAGACAGCGCGGCGCCGGCGCGAAACCAGGTGGTCTCCCAGAGGAAAGGCCGGACCTCGATCCGCGCCTCGGCGCCGGTCAGGTTCCACACCCCGTCGTTGTTCCCGGCGAGAACCTGCAACGTGTAGCTCCCCGCGGGCAGGCTGGTATAGACGATCGTGCGTTGGGGCGATCCTTCCTCCCACTCGCGGTCGAAACCGTTGAGGCGGAGGCGGAATCGCACCTTCTCCGGGACGATCAGGCTGGTCGCGGTATAGCGGAACTCGACTCTTTCCACGCCGGGGCGCAACCGCAGGGTCTCGCCGGGCCGCGGGACAGAGGACACCCCGTCCGCCACCACCTCTTCCACCACGACCGGCGGCGGGCGGAGATTGGCGGGCGTCCGCTCGGGATGGAGCACCGCGAAGCCCTGGAAGGTGGGAAACCAGATCCTGCCGTCCGGCCAGGCGAGGGCGGAGGGCTGGTTGCCGCCGTTGCACTCGGCGCTCTTCATCCCATCCGTGTCGTCGAACCAGGCGCTGGGGATGAACTCGAGCCGCCCCTCGGAAAACGCCTCGAGGTCCGCCTTGCGCACCCGGTGAATCCCCTTGTTGGAGCTCATCCAGAGGCGTTCCAGGCGGTCTTCGAAGACCTGATAGGCGGTGTCCTCGAACAGGCCGTCCTTTTGCCGGAACGCGGTCAGCCGGCCGGCGCGCAGGCGCAGCAGGCCGCCGCGCAGGGTGCCGAACCAGAGCGTGCCCGAACGGTCTTCGTGCAAGGCGAGGATGGGGGTCGGCGGGCTGTCCGGAAAACGCTCAAACCGTCCGCCGCCGGCCGCGCGGTAGAGGCCCGAGGAGAGGCCGATCCAGAGCGTGCCGCGGCGGTCGCGCGCCACCAGGGTGACGCGCTCCACAGGAAGACCGGCGGCGAGCCCCACCGGCTGCAGGCGGGTGCCGTCCCAGCGGGCGAGCCCGCCGTCGGTCCCGACCCAGAGGCTGCCGTCGCGGTCTTCATAGACCACCCGGACGTACTCGTCCGGCAGGCCCTCGGCGCGCCGCCAGACTTGGAGGCTCCCGTCGCGCCATCGGCCCAGCCCTCCCGCGGTACCGAACCAGAAAGCGCCATGGCGGTCTTGGAGGATCGCCCGCACCCGCTCGTGCGGCAGGCCCTGGGCCGGGCCGAAACGGTCGACCCGGTCCCCCTGGAGCCGGAGGGCGCCGAGGTCGTTGCTGCCGAGCCACAAGGCCCCGGCCCGGTCGCGGTGGGCGGACCACACGCGGGCCAGCTCGCCCCCCAGGGTGAACGAGGAGAACGCCAGGTCGCGCAGCCGGGCGATGCCATGGGCGTCGGTCCCCATCCACAGTCCCCCCTCGGAATCCTCGAAGAGCGACAGGACGCCCGACGACGGGGTGCCGGCGTGCTGGGGGAGGCTTTCGAAGCCGGCGCCACGGAAGCGGGCGAGCCCGCGGCGGGTGCCCACCCACAGGTTGCCGTCGCGGTCCCGCAGGAGGGCATGGATCACGTCGCTCGGCAGCCCGTCTGCCGTGGTGAAGCGCGTCCATCTCCCTTCCCGGAGCCGGGCCAGACCGCGCGGTGTTCCCACCCACAGCTCGCCTCCCGGCCCGGCGGCCAGCGCACCGATCCGGTCATCCGGCAGACCGTCGCGCACGGTGAAAAGCCGGCCGCCCGTCGGCGTGCTGCGCAAGAGACCGCGGCCGGCGGTGCCGATCCAGAGGGGGCCGCCCGTCTCCCGGACCAGGGCGGTGACCACCACCGACCCGGGCAGCTCCGGCAGGACGACCGGCTCCAGGCGGCGGCCGATCTGCCGGGCGAGCCCTCGCGAGGTCCCTGCCCAGAGAACGCCCCCCGGCTCGGCGAACAACGCATGCACCCGGTCCCCCGGACGCCGGCTCCAGGAGACCGGCTGCTGTCCTCCCGAGACCTCCAGGGAGAGCAGCTCGCCTCCGGTGAAGCCGGCCCAGACACGGCCGCTCGGATCGGAGACGAGCTCCTCCACCGCCTCGCTCGCGTTGTAGAGGACGAATCGGGCGCCGTCGAACCGGACCAGGCCGGTGCGGGTGGCGATCCACAAATAGCCATCCCGCGACTGCCCCATCGCATTGACCGTGTTCTGCGACAATCCGTCCCGCGATCCCCAGATCTGAAAGCCATACTCCTGCATCGGGCGAGCAGGGTCGAGCGCCGCGGCGGGCGCGGCCAGCGCGAAGGCTCCGAGGAGAGCCCCTCGCAGGGAACAAGAAATCAGCTTTCGAATCACAAGCTCCGGGCCGGGTGTAAGAGACCAGTCTCTCACAGAAACAAGTGCCGTCAACCCTCGCCCAAGAGGACAGCCGCGGCAGGATCGGCTTCCCGCTCGAAGTTTCATGATCCGCTCAAGAAGTTCGACCACCCCGAGACGCCGCCATTCTGTCATGAGCTGGAGCGAAGGTGGACGGGATAGAATGAACCCGTGGCGCGCTTCTTCAACACCGCCGGCCCGTGCCGTGCGGAAGACCACTACCTGCTGCCTCCCGAGCGGCGGCTCAAGGGCATTGCGCCGCTTCTCGAAGAGAAGGCCTACTTCGTCGTCCATGCGCCGCGGCAGTCGGGCAAGACGACAAGCTTCCAGGCCCTGGCCAAGAACCTGACGGCACAAGGGACCTACGCGGCCGTGCTCACCAGTTGCGAAACGGGCCGCACGGCAGGCGACGACGTCGCCCGGGGCGTGGATGCCGTGCTTCTCGCCATCGACCAGGATGCCCGCCAGCAGCTGGCAGAAGGGCTTCGCCCCGCACCGCCATCGCGCTTCGGCGCCGTGGCGCCTGAAGGCCGCCTCAAGGAGTACCTCACCGACTGGGCCGAGCGCTGCCCGCGGCCCGTCGTGCTCTTCCTGGATGAGATCGACTCCCTTTCCGGCAAGACCCTGCTGTCGGTGCTGCACCAGCTCCGCTCCGGCTACAGGACGCGGGCCGAGCACTTTCCCCATGCCGTGGCCTTGATCGGCCTGCGCGACGTGCGGGACTACCGGCTGTACGATCCCGTCCAAGAAGGCGAAGCTCAGGAGGCCGAGCCTGCACCGGTCCTCGGGACCGCCTCGCCTTTCAACATCAAGGTCGAGTCCCTGACGCTGGAAAACTTCGCCGCCGCCGAGGTCGGAGAACTCTTTGACCAACACACCGCAGAGACCGGCCAGGCCTTCCAGCAAGAGGCCGTCCAGCGGGCCTGGGAGCTGACCGGCGGGCAGCCGTGGCTGGTCAACGCCCTGGCTCGCCAGGTGCTGCAAGCCACCGACCGGTCAACGACCGTGACACCGCGCCACGTCGAAGCAGCCAAGGAGGCGCTCATCCTGCGCCGGGACACCCATCTGGACTCGCTGACCGAACGCCTGCGCGATCCCCGGGTGCGCCGCGTGATCGAGCCGATCCTGGCCGGCGAGTTTCCCGATCAGGCGCTCCCCGAAGACGACATCGACTACGTCAAGGACCTGGGCCTCATCACCGTCGGCCCGACGGGTCTGGGAATCGCCAATCCGATCTACCGGGAGGTGATCCCACGCGCCTTGACCTCGGTGACCGAGCACTTCCTGCCCGTGGACCGGCCGCGCTACTTCAGCCCGGACGGGCACCTGCGGATCGACCTTCTCCTCGAAGGCTTTGTCGCCTTCTGGCGAGAGCACGCCGACGCCTTCCTCGGCCGCCAGCCCTACCACGAGGCGGCGGCGCAGCTCATCTTCATGGCCTGGCTGCAAAGGGTGGTGAACGGCGGTGGCTTCATCGACCGGGAATACTCCGCCGGGGCCGGTCGGATCGACCTGCTGGTCCGTTGGCCCCTCCCCCAGGGCGGGATCGAGCGCTTCGCCCTGGAGCTCAAAGTCTGGCGCGACGGCCAGAGCGATCCCCTCGACAAGGGCCTCACCCAGCTCACCGCCTACCTCGACCGTCTGGACCTCCCCACCGGTACCCTGTTGCTCTTCGACCAGCGCGGGAAGGCTCCGCCCCTGGAAGAAAGGATCTCCCAGAGCGAAGTCGAGCGAGAAGGCAGGCGGTTGCGGGTGGTTCGGTTGTAGGCGCAGGGGGTCAACCCGCCCCGAGCTCTGGATGGCCATCCTCGGTTAGGATACCTCTGGCAAGTATGTCTCGCCCAGGCCCGTGCCCCGCCTCCAGCGGGGGTTTCGCATCCAGAAAGGAGTGAGGAATGCCGATCAAGGAGGTCTTCACCGACCAAGGGGACGAGCTCTCGTTCGCCAGCACCGACGATTTGATTCGGCAGCTCGGAGGCATCGATGCCTCCGTTCCTCGCAGAACGGAAGGGCGGCGGGCGCATCACCGCGAGAGGTACTGCGTCGTGCGTTACCTGACGGCGTTGGCCCGGTCCTCTGCCGAGACCCTGGGCGGTCAGGTCTCGCTGTTGAAGTTTCCCCTCAAAATCAAGAAGTGGGAATCGCCCGACTTCCTCCTGCATCTTCCCGATGGGGCGGTGGCCGGAATCGAGATCACAGAAGCAGGAACCGAGCATGTGCAGCGCGCCGCGACCCAGCTCGAGAAGAGCCCTCCCGGGTCTTTCATGGAGGATGGGGAAGTTCGCCTGCCTGGCGAAAAGCTTCGCGGGCGGCCCTTCGCAGGGAACGAACCCGAGTTGGAGCTGACCAGGCTGATCCTTGAGTCACTTACCAACAAGACCGAGGCGCTGAACCGGGGCCATTACGCCCCGGCCGATCGGTACGAGCTTCTGATCTACGACAACAGCCACCTCCCACTCATTGATCTCGGTGTATTGGCGCCTCTCTTGAAAACCAAGCTGACCGAATGGCTCAGGCAAAACCAGACCGCGAGAGCTTTCGACTCGATCTCGGTCCTGCGCGATTCCGAGCTCCTCTATGACTGCGCGGGAGCAGGCGCTGTCTTCGAATACGGCGAGCTTCCCAACCTGAAGCTCACCCGCGGCGTCGTGGCCCCAGAAATCATCGACGCGGCGCATCGGGCCTCCCGGAAGCTGTTTGAAGCCGGCATTCCGCATGCCCTCGCGGGAGGGCTCGCAGTATGCGCCCACGGCTATCCGCGAACGACAGACGACGTGGATTTCTTGGTCGGCGACGAGGCGTTCGAAAAACATGGGGGCGGCTTCGTGACCTTGAAGCTTCCCCTGATCGCCATCGGAAGCGTCCGCATCGATTTCGTTTCGATCGATGAGTCGAAAGGCGAGCTCCGCCAATTGCGCCCTGCGGTGGAAGAATCACCTCGAAGCGAGGGCGTGCCGATTGTGCCGCTCCCTGCCCTGGTGTACATGAAGCTCAAGGCAGGGAGACAAAAGGACACCGCCGATCTGGTCGAGCTTCTCAAGCGTGGCGAAGTCGACCTCGAAGAGCTGGATCAGTATCTCGCGGAGTACGCACCGGAACAGCTCCGACGCTGGCAGAGGGTCAAGGAGATCGCGGCACGCGAGGAGTGAGGTTCGCAGCTTCCCTACACGTAGATCTCCGCCCCGCCCTTCACGAACTCCTCCGCCTTTTCCTGCATCCCGGCCGCCAGCGCCGCGGCTTCTTCCATCCCCTGCTTTGCGGCGTACTCGCGGACCTCTTCGGTGATCTTCATCGAGCAGAAGTGGGGACCGCACATGGAGCAGAAGTGGGCCACCTTGGCGCCTTCCTGCGGCAAGGTCTCGTCGTGGTAGTCGCGGGCGGTGTCCGGGTCCAGGGAGAGGTTGAACTGGTCCTCCCAGCGGAACTCGAACCGGGCCTTGGAGAGCGCGTTGTCACGGATCTGCGCACCGGGGTGCCCCTTGGCCAGGTCGGCGGCGTGGGCGGCGATCTTGTAGGCGATCACGCCCTCCTTCACGTCGTCGCGGTTCGGCAGCCCGAGGTGCTCCTTGGGGGTTACGTAACAGAGCATGGCGCAGCCGTACCAGCCGATCATCGCGGCGCCGATCGCCGAGGTGATGTGGTCGTAACCGGGCGCGACGTCGGTGGTCAGCGGTCCCAGGGTGTAGAACGGCGCCTCGCCGCAGGAGGCGAGCTGGCGCGTCATGTTCTCGTGGATCAGGTGCATCGGGATATGCCCCGGCCCTTCGATCATCACCTGCACGTCGTGCTTCCAGGCGACCTGGGTCAGCTCGCCCAGGGTGTCCAGCTCAGCGAACTGCGCGGCGTCGTTGGCGTCGGCGATCGCACCGGGGCGCAGACCGTCGCCCAGGCTGAAGGCCACGTCGTAGGCTTTCATGATCTCGCAGATTTCCTCGAAGTGCTCGTAGGCGAAGCTCTCGCGGTGGTGCGCCAGGCACCACTTGGCGTGGATCGAGCCGCCGCGCGAGACGATGCCGGTCATCCGGTGCGCGGTGAGCGGCACATGGGCGAGCCGCACGCCGGCGTGGATGGTGAAGTAGTCCACCCCCTGCTCCGCCTGCTCGATCAGCGTGTCGCGGAAGATCTCCCAGGTGAGGTCCTCGGCCTTCCCGCCCACCTTCTCCAGCGCCTGGTAGATGGGCACGGTGCCGAT
>DIHE01000203.1:21603-37675 GCA_002420005.1 Holophagales bacterium UBA5704
AGGTCCATCACCGTGTCGGCGCCCCAGCGGATGGACCACAGGAGCTTCTCCACCTCCTCCTCGATCGAGGAGGTGACCGCCGAGTTGCCGATGTTGGCGTTGATCTTCACCAGGAAGTTGCGGCCGATGATCATCGGCTCGCTCTCCGGATGGTTGACGTTCGACGGGATGATCGCGCGGCCGCGGGCCACCTCGTCGCGCACGAACTCCGGCGTGATCACCGAGGGAATCGCCGCGCCCCACGACATCCCCGGGTGCTGCGCGACCCCGCCTCCCCAGGCTTTTCCCCCCGCCCCGGCCATCAGCTCTCGCGCCTCCTCCCGCCGCTGGTTCTCGCGGATCGCGATGAACTCCATCTCCGGGGTGACGATGCCCTTGCGGGCCTGGTGCATCTGGGTGACGTTCGCCCCCGGCCGGGCGCACAGCGGCTTGCGCGGTTCGGCGAACCGGATGGCGGCGAGCTGGGGATCGGAGGCCCGGCGCCGCCCGAACTCGGAGGACACGGCCGGCAGCTCCTCGACGTTTCCCCGCCCGAGGATCCACTCCCGGCGCAGCGGCGGGAGGCCCTTGTGCAGGTCGATCACGGCCGCCGGATCGGTATAGGGGCCGGAGGTGTCGTAGACGGTCACCGGCGGGTTCTCGACCACCAGCCCGGCATGGGTGCGGGTCGGCGCCACCCGGATCTCCCGCATCGGCACGCGGACACCCGGGCGGGAGCCCTCGACGTAGACCTTGCGGGACGCGGGGAACGGCTCGGTGGACAGGACGGTCGTGGCGGTCGACTTGGGCTCGTGAAGCACGATGCCTCCCTTCGCTGGCATGACCCAGATC
The DNA here is from genome assembly GCA_002420005.1 of Holophagales bacterium UBA5704. Lineage (GTDB taxonomy): Bacteria > Acidobacteriota > Thermoanaerobaculia > Multivoradales > UBA5704 > UBA5704. The sequence continues at coordinate 22,435 of DIHE01000203.1, forward strand.
AGGTGGTTGAGGGTGGTCCCGGAGGATCTCAGCCTTGCGGCCCCCCTGGCGTTCGGCTCATCCTACACGCAGAGGAGGAAGAGGTCCAAGACACGCCTTCCCACGCGGGGGACCGGATCGCGCCGCAGGCGTTTCCCGACTTCGAGATCGCGGTCGAGGCGGTTCTGGCCTGAAGAGGGAATCAGCCTGAGCAGATCCCCTCCGGCCGGCTCTCGACCGAAGGGGATCTCGATGCCCTGATTCTTTGCCTAGTACCCGTTCGGGCACCCGTTGCAGGAGATTCCGCAGGCCTGCATGCAATTGTCATGTGCAGGGGCAGGAACCTCGATATAGATGGCGCAGCTGATATAGCAGTTGTCCCAGCAGATGGGGTCATCCACGCACGCCGCCGCCTGCGGAGTCGGCATCAGATAGGCGGTCGCGAACAAGGCTCCGGCGATTCCCAGGCGGACGAGGCGGTTGGACATCCAGCTCTTCATGGTCGGTCTCCTCAGAGAGGCGGGGCAGGAGCGCCCCTTCACTGAGGCCATGCGCGTTTCGACCGCCCGATCGGTCAGGACCTGAGGGCAGCCTTCCGGGAACAACTGAAGCACCCTCCGGAGTTGAACACCGCGGGGTGCCTTGCCCGCAGGGATATACTGGCCCCCTTCCCGGCTCCCGTGACGGGCCGCCGGGTTTCGCAGCCGTCAGGGAGAACCTCGCATGTCCATCTCCGCACCGGAGACTTCGCCGTCCGCCGCGCCGCCCGCCAACCATCACAAGGTGATCATCCTGGGCTCCGGCCCGGCCGGGCTCACCGCAGCTCTCTACACCGCGCGCGCCGATCTGGCTCCCCTGGTCCTCGAAGGGAACCAGCCGGGCGGCCAGCTCACCATCACCACCGAGGTGGAGAACTTCCCCGGCTTCCCCGAGGGCATCCTCGGGCCGGAGCTGATGGACCGCATGCGCGAGCAGGTCAAGCGGTTCGGCGCCAAGGTCAAGTTCGAGGCGGCGGTCGAGGTCGACCTGTCGCAGAGGCCGTTCACCATCCGCACCGATGAGGACACCTACCGCGCGGACGCCCTGATCCTCGCCACCGGCGCCACCGCCAAGCTCGGCGGTATCCCCGGCGAGACGCATCTCATGGGCTACGGCGTCTCCGCCTGCGCCACCTGCGACGGCTTCTTCTTCCGCGACAAGGAGATCGTGGTCATCGGCGGCGGCGACTCGGCGATGGAAGAGGCCACCTACCTCACCAAGTTCGCCAGCAAGGTCACGATCATCCACCGCCGCCGCGAGCTGCGCGCCTCCCGCATCATGCAGGAGCGTGCGTTCGCCAATCCCAAGATCGCCTGGATCTGGGACTCGGTCGTCACCGAGATCGTCGGCACCCGCGAAGGGGGGATCACCGCCGTCCAGCTGCACAACCTGCAGACCGGCGAGGACTCCACCTTCGCCACACAGGGCGTCTTCTTCGCCATCGGCCACACGCCGAACACCGCCCTGTTCCAGGGCCAGATCGAGATGAACGAGGTGGGCTACATCCAGGTTCAGGAACCGGGGACGCAGACCAACGTGGCCGGCGTCTTCGCCTGCGGTGATGCCGCGGATCACATCTACCGGCAGGCGGTGACCGCCGCCGGCACCGGCTGCCGCGCGGCGATCGACGCCGAGCGCTGGCTCCAGGAGCACCACGGCTGATGTCCAAGTCCCAGCACATCAAGACCCTCGGCGCCTTGAAGGCGAGCGGCTACCGGCCGCGTTCGATCAAGCTCGAGATCCGCCACAACCTGCGGCAACGTCTGAAGAACGGCGGCCCGCTCTTCCCCGGCATCCTGGGCTATGACCGCACGGTCATCCCCGCGGTGACCAATGCCCTCCTCGCCGGCCACGACTTCATCCTCCTCGGCCTGCGCGGCCAAGCCAAGACGCGCCTCCTGCGTGCCTTGACCACGCTGCTCGACCCGGAGGTGCCGGTGCTCGCCGGCTCGGAGCTCAACGACGACCCGCTCGCCCCGATCTCCGTCCCCGGCCAACGCCTGGTCGCCGAAGCGGGAGACGACGCCCCGGTCGAGTGGCTGATGGCGGAGCAGCGCTACAACGAGAAGCTCGCGACGCCGGACGTCTCGATCGCCGACCTCTTGGGCGACATCGACCCGATCAAGGCGGCGACGCGCAAGCTGACGTTCGCCGATCCCGAGGTCATCCACTTCGGCATCATCCCGCGGACCAACCGCGGCATCTTCGCGATCAACGAGCTCCCCGACCTCGCGCCGCGCATCCAGGTGGGCCTGTTCAACATCCTGGAAGAGCGCGACTTGCAGATTCGCGGCTTTCCCGTGCGCATCCCGCTCGACATCCTGATGTGCTTCTCCGCCAACCCGGAGGACTACACGAACCGCGGCAGCATCATCACGCCGCTCAAGGACCGCATCTCGTCGCAGATCCTCACCCACTACCCGCCGGAGGCCCGCATCGCGGCCGACATCACCCGCCAGGAGGCCTGGACGGATCGCGATACGCCGGAGGTGGTCATCCCGGACGACATCCGCCTTCTCATCGAGGAGATCTCGCTCGCCGCCCGCGAGAGCGATCTGGTGGACCAGTCCTCCGGTGTCAGCGCCCGCGTCGCGATCAGCGCCATGGAGCTGCTGGTCTCGAACCTCGAACGCCGGGCGCTGGCGACCGGCGACTCCCCGGTCTACCCCCGCCTCTGCGACCTCCAGATGCTCCTGCCCGCGATCACCGGCAAGGTGGAGATGGTCTACGAAGGCGAGCAGCAGGGAGCCGAGGTGGTGGCGCGGCGTCTGCTCGGCCAGGCCCTCAAGAAGGTGTTCGACGCCCGCTTCCCCGAGATCACCAAGGAGAGCGCCGCCGGCGCGGAAGACACCGGCCCGTACACCCCCATCGTCCGCTGGTTCGCCGAGGGGAACACGATCACGGTCTCCGACGAGCAGCCGTTCGCCGGCTTTGAGGAGGAGCTCTACAAGGTCCCCGGCCTGAAGGCTCTGGCGGCGCGCTTCGCCAAGGGCCGCGAAGCCCAGGCGCTCGCCGCGGAGATGGTGCTCGAAGGGCTCCACCAGCACCTGAAGCTCGCGCGCGCCGACCTGGACAGCCGGGTCAGCTACAAGGAGATGGTGAAGTTCCAGCTCTTGAAGCCAAACCGCGGCCCCGGCCGCGGCGGCCGGGATCGCGGCGACGTCAACTAGAGGGAAGGGAGGACCGCGCCATGCGCCACCAGTACCTCTATCTCGATCCCGAGCTGATCCGGGCGCTCCTCGCCGGGCTCGATCTGCTGCGCCTGTTCAACCAGCTCGTGCTGGCGACGGCCGGCGACGTGGACGAGGCCATGGAGTGGATGCGCTATCTGCAACAGCAGGGGCACATCCCCCAGGACATCGATCTCGAAGCGTTCTTCGCCGCGCTGGAGGAACAGCAGCTGGTGCGGCCTGACGGTGAAGGCGGCATGCAGCTCACCACCGGCGGCGAGCGGCGCATCCGCCGCGGTGCCTTCGAGGAGATCTTCCAGGGCCTCGAGCGCGCCGGCACCGGCTATCACCCCATCCGCGCCGCGGGCGAAGGGGTCGAGCGGCTTCCCGAGACGCGGCAATACAAATTCGGGGACGACATCCACCTCCTCGACTCCGCGCGCTCGCTCCAGAACGCCATGCGGCGCACCGACGGCGAGTTCGCGCTGGCCGAGGAGGATCTGGAGGTCTTCGAGACGGAGCACCTGACCACCTGCGCCACGGTGGTGGCGATCGACATCAGCCACTCGATGATCCTCTACGGGGAGGACCGCATCACTCCGGCGAAGACGGTCGCCCTCGCCTTGACCGAGCTGATCACCACCAAATTCCCGAAGGATCACCTGAGCGTGATCCTGTTCGGCGACCGCGCCGAGCAGGTGATGCTCGCCGAGATCCCCTACGTGCAGGCCGGCCCCTACCACACCAACACGCGCGAGGGCCTGCAGCTCGCGCGGAGCCTGCTGGCGCGCCAGAAGCAGCCGAACAAGCAGATCTTCCTGATCACCGACGGCAAGCCCTCGGCGATCACCGAAGGCGGGCAGGTCTACAAGAACCCGTTCGGCCTCGACATGCGGATCGTCAATCTCACCCTGGAGGAGGCGGACCTCTGCCGGCGGCAGAAGGTCGTGATCACCACCTTCATGCTGGCGACCGACCCCATGCTCACCCAGTTCGTCGAGAAGCTCACCCAGATCAACCGCGGACGCGCCTACTTCGCGAGCCCCTACAACCTGGGCGAGTTCATCCTCGCCGACTACATCCGCAACCGGCGGCGGCGGGTGCGGTAGGGGGCTACCGCCTCCCCTCAGATGAACTCGACGCGAACGCCGCCGAGCCGCAAGGCCGGGTTGGTCGAGAGCATCTGGACGGTCGCGAGCCGCTTGGCGTTCTCCGAGTAGATCCGGAACTTCGCCGTGCCGCTGGCCAGCTTCACCGAGCGGATCTCCTGCGGATTTCCGTCCTTGTCCTCGCGCAGGGTGCCATGATCCGTGCGAAGCCAGATGACCTCGTTGTCCTTGGTCACCCGGGTCAGGGGTGTTCCCCCGTCCTGTTTGACCTTCTGGAGGGTCACCGTCAGAAACGCCGTGCCGTTGCCGGCGATCAGCGGCACGTTGTCCACGGGATGGAACTGCTGAGCGTCCGTCGTCACCAGAACGATGGTGAGCTCCGGCGCAGCATCGACCAGGGTCAGACCACCCTCTTTGGTGGGCTCCACGGTCACTCTCCCCAGGGCGAGACCTTCACTCAACGCGAGAACGGCACGCTCATCTTCGACCTCGATGGCATCGACGTCAGCCACCGCCGGGGCTCCCTCCAGCCCGCGAACCACCTCCTCCAGTACGCCGTTCTTCTTGCCCGCGCCGCGGGGACCGGGACTGGTGCTGAGCACCTTCTTGTCAGACTTTCGAAAGATGACCCACATGTGCTGTCTCCTTCCAGAATCAAGAACCGAAAATGTGGAAATAGATGTAGAAAGAAAAGGAGCCGGGAGGCGTACCCGACTTGTTGAAGGTGAAGGTCAGCGACGTGGCGGTAAACGAGCTGATTCGGATACTGAGAGACACCACGTTGTAGACCGTTCCGGTATACTCATAGAAATACGCGCGCGCCACTTCGGTGGCGCTGCCGGCAGAGTAAGGTATGACATAGGGGATCGCGTTGGTGCGGTAGATTTCGGTACCCGTGCAGTGTTGCGCGATGTTGCTTGGCGCACCGATCAGACGCGCAGATCCATTAGTCACTCCGCCGAAAGACCATCCTCCGCTGGCCGAAAAGTAGCAGTTGCTGAACCCATGCACCCAGACGAGCCTTGGTTGGAAGCCCAGATCGACGGTCCTGACCGCCCCGTCGGCATCATTGGTAAAGAGCGACCAATTGCCGGTGAACTGATTTCTGAGCTGGTAATCGCCGATCGGCACCGCTCCGATCGCCGCCGGGCTGGTGTTGAAAGCGATCAGCTTGCCGGTGTTGTCCGGCGTGATCGAGATCCCGCCCTGCCCCACGAAGTCGATGTTGCCGCCCGGGTTCGAGACGCCGTCGATCGAGGTCGGCGAGCCGGTTCCGAAGGTGATCGTATTGGCTGCGTCGTTGCCGACGATGGTGAGACCGTTCTGGCCGACCAGGTTGATGTTGCCGCCGATGTTCGAGACGCCCTGGATCGTCGAAGCCGAGAGGCTGTCGATCCGCGCACCGTCGACCGAGACGTCCCGCCCGTCCACGGTGCCGGTGACGGCGATGTTTCCCGCCACGGCAAGGTTTCCCGTCAGGTCCGCCTGTCCGGCGGCTCCCGAGCTGAGGACGGGCCATTGGGGCTGAGCCACGCCTTGGCGCGAGAGGCGGATGCGCTCGATGGCCACCTCCGTGCCCAGACGCACGCCCGCGGAGGTGCGGACGGTGGTGTCGTGCGTCGTCACCGTGTTGTTGCCGGCGATCTGCAGACGGGCGAGGCGGAGGCGGACATCGGCCGCCGGGGCGCCGGCCTCTGCGATCACCGCGACATCGGGCCGCTCCCACCAGCGGGTGTCCCCTTCGTCGCCGACGGTGGCCGGATCGGAGGTCTGCTGGTTGTAGGAGATCACCACCAGCACCGAGCCGGTGAGGCCGTTGAACGGCACGTTGCGGCTCTCGGTGAGGACGATGGTCCGGCCTTCGCCGTCGATCGCCGTGCCCGGGGAGACGACCGCGGAGGTCGCTCCTACACCCGCGGTGACGGTGAGACCCTCGGCGATACCGTAGGTGTGGAGCTGCCGGTTGTGCCGCCGGTGCCGGTCGAGCTGGTAGTCCTGCTCGGCGGTGAAATCCTGCTGTTGCAGGAACTGGCCGTTGTAATACCTGAGTCGCTTGTCTGACATGTCGATCTCCTTGATCGGATCCTCGTCCGCGCCCTACGGGTTCTGCAGCGGAGCACCGAGGACGGTGTCTTCCCCGACGGTGGAGGTGATGCCGACCTGCATCGTCGGGGTCTGGATCCGCAGGTCATAAAAGGTATGTGCCGGTTTTTCCATGTCGATGATCGCCCGCAGCACGGCCCGCTTGCGCGCCAGGTCCGCGGCGCCGGGAATCAGCGCCTGGACCATGAAGTAGTGCGGCGGCCCTCCCCCGAGCACGGTGTCCTCGCCGACCGTCGAGGTGACGCCGAGCTGGAAGGGTTGTTGAAACTCGGCGATGGTGATCGCCTCGGGGCGCACGCCCGCGAAGGCGGCGAGGACCTGCTTCAAGCCCTCGGGAGTTCCGCGCTTGCGGTAGGAAGGGACGATCTCGGCCAGGATGCGCCGCCGTTCTTCTTCCTGCCAGTCTTCACGCAGCGTCAACGCCACCCAGCCGGACAGCCACTCGAGAAAAGCGGCCGGAGTCCGCAGGGAGGCCGACTCCCCGGGTCCCGGAGTGAAATAGCGATGGGTTCCGGCCAGCACGGTGCTCCCGTCGTCGGCGACGATGCCGTCGAGGATCTCCTCCAGGCCCGGGCGGGAGGGATCTCCGACGCCGGTCAGCACGTGCTCGAAACCGAGCAGGAAGCGGCCGAAGAAGTCCGGACGCCCGCCGGTGGTCTCCTGGCGGTAGATCGCCGGCAGGTCGTCCAGATAGCCGCTCAGGGTGGTCTCGTCGATCATGGGTCGCCCTCTAGACGTCGACCGTGACGGTCACGTCCGCCATTTCACCGGCCACGAAGCGCACACCGGTGGCGCCGTTTTCTGTGAAAAGCCGGCCGGGGTCCGCGTCGATCGCGACATTCCCGACCACCTCGATCTCGCTCCGGCCGGCCACCGCCGCGGCGACATCGGAGGCGCCGACCTGCCAGGCGCTCCCTCCTCCCGGGCCGCCGTGGAGCGGATGGAAAAGGAGCTGGACCGCGGTCTTGACCGCGCGCCGCGCCACGGCGAGATCGACCTCTTCCGCCGCCACCGCTTCGACGTGGATGCGGATCGGCAGGAACGAGGAGCCGATGGCGATGCGGGCGGGGTCGATCTGCGCCCAGGGCAGGTGATGCGCCTGGAGCGCGATGCCGATCGGGTCTCCCTCCTCGTGCCACAGCTCCTCCCCCGCGAGGGCTCGCGGAGCACCCGCCGGGACGGTGCTCGTGAGGCTCAGGGCCGGGACGTAGTCGACCCCGGGGACCTCCTTCTCGAGCAGGCGGTAGAGCTCCGAGCAGTACACGTCCCGTCCGAATGGCCATCCCTCCCCTTCCGGACCTCCGGAGACCGGATCGAGGAACCGTTCCAACGCTTCCACGACCCGGGCCCGCAGGGGTCCGGCCGCCACATCGGACCGGGTGGCCACGACGATCTCGGCCTGGATGGGCACGTAGAGGGGCGGCACGATCACCTGCCGTACGGTGACCAGCCGCCGCGGCTCCAGGTCGGCGCCCACCGCCTGGAGCAGATCGGCCGACGGGAGCGGTGCGCCGGGCCTCGACAGGGGGTCGACGGCGGCGGGCCGGCCCGGGACCACGATGAGGCTGAGATATCCCTCCTTGGGCACCATCCGGTCGGCCTCCTGGCGCGCCGCCAGGTCACGGCGCGGCACACAGCGCGCCCGCGCCACTCCCGGATCGGCCTCACGGGCCAGGACCTCGTAGTCCTCCGCGGTCACCGCCCGGTGGCGCTTGCGCAGGTCGAGCACGGCGAGGCGGACGTCCTCGTCGAGGTCCGGCCCCGGGGTCCACTGCGGCCCGTTGAGCAGACGCAGGAAGGCGCGGGTGTGGTCCTCGGGCAGCCGGTTCACCCGGTAGATCAACATCTCGGTCAGCCAGGCGAACAGCTCGACCAGGGTGATGCCGGGGTCGGACGGGTTGTGGTTCGTCCACTGCGGCGCCAGGCTGGGAATCAACGCCCGCGCTTCGTCGACGAGGTCGGCATAGCTCCGGTCGTCGAGGGTCGGCTGGGGAATGCTCATGACGGGCTCCCGGACGCAGCGGCTTCGTCGGTATTGCCGCTCAAGGTGATCTCATGGTCGCCGGAGAAGACGAGGAACCGCCCGGCCCGGGCACCGCCTTCGCGCGGTGTTTCGCGGAGCTCCAGCCGGCGGACGTGGTCGACACCCGGCGTGTCCTCAATCAAGGCATACAGGTCGGAACGGTGGGGTTTGCGCCCGAAGTCCCAGCCCTCTCCGTCCGGTCCTCCGGTCAGCGGATGCAGGAAGGCGCGCAGCCGTTCGAGCACCGTCGTCTGCACGCCGGCCGCGGTCTCCAGCTCGCGCGGGACGACCTCGGCGTGCACGTCGAGCTGCAACCAGTCGGGTCCGACGACCCAGAAGTCGACCACCGGGCTGAGCCGCGCCTCGACGTAGGAGCGGACGCGCGCGAGCAGCTCCAGGTCGGGAGTCGGCCGGGCGGCGGGGCTCGCCGGGACGATGATCAGCCCCACCTGCCCGCCCTCGGGTCCCCGCCGGGCGGGCAGGGCCCGGGCACGCGCCACCTGCGAGGAGGCTTGAAACGCCAGATCCTCGAAATCGACGGCGGCGGTCGCCCGGTCGCGGTGGCGCAGCGCCTTGGGTCCGCGGACGCGGACGGCTTCGAGCGACTCCTCCGCCGCGCCGCCTTGCGCCGCCACCTGTTGCACCACGCCATCGACGTAGGGCACGGTCCCCTTGAGCTGCCCGATGCTCCCCGCCGGACGGTTGCCGGCGAGCCCGCCACCCGCCTGGTAGCGCACCATCCGGACGTTGTTGCGGCCCGGCGGCGGAATCAGGCCCCGGCGTCCATCGCCGAAACGGATCTCCCCGGTGGCATGCACCACCACGTAGTGGCGGCTGCGCGGGCCGGAGCCGTAGAAATCAGGCACCTCATGCCAGCGCACCCGCACCTCCCGGGTACGGCCGGAGGCATCGCGGACCACCGCCACCGCATCCGTCCCCTCCTCCGCCTCCAGCTCCGCACGGTCGGCGGCGGACGGGATCTCCGGCTCGATCACCTCCAGCTGCGGGCCGTCGAGCACCGGCGCGCGCCGGGTGCGGAAGACCTGGCCGCGCTCGCCGCGGCTGGAGCCCAGGACCTCGCCGAGAAGGGTCTGGGCATGGACGGCCCAGGTGGTGTTGGTGAGGATGCGGTCGAGCCGGGGCTCCACCGCGTACTCCCCACGGTCCCACCGGGCGCGCAGCCAGAAGGCGGTGCGGCCGAGCTCGGTCGAGGCCGGAAAACGGGCCGGGCCGATGAAGGTCACCAGCCCATGGCGGGTGAAACCGCGCGTCTCGTCGCGCGCCCCGAGGCGCTCCCAATCCGCGCCGTTCCAGTGCTCCCAGACGACCGATGCCTCCTCGGTCACCTCGCCTTGCGAGAGGGCCGGGTCGTACAAGGCCTCGGAGGCCTGGAAGAACAGCGAGGCCGCACGGTTGGCAAAGCCCATCGCCTCGCCCGGCCGCTCGAAGCCCAGGTAGAGGGTCGGGCCGGACACCGCCGCCGGGACGAAGGGGGTGAAGGAGCCACCTCCGGGAGCGGCGGCCGCCGTCACATCGGCGAAGGAGAAGTCGTTCTCGGCCAGCACCTGCGGCAAGGTCTGGAATCCCGGTGCCAGGAGATAGCCGAGGCGCAACGTGCGCAGCGACGGCGGCCGGAAGGTGGCCGGGGTGAGCTGGTAGAGCGGCAACCCGTTGATGTCGTTGCGCGGATTGCCGTTGCCGTCCAGCGCGCGCACGTACCGCGCTTCGACACCGTAATCGCCGCGGGCGATGCGCACCCGGATCCAGCGCCGCAGCTCGCCCTCGACCGCCACCGCCGCGAGGGCCGCCGGCACATTGAAATGCACGGTCCCTGCGGCGAGAAATCCGTTCGTGGTGTCGCTGAAGGCATACGTCGCATTCCCCGCGGTGTCCGCCGCCACCGCACCCGGGCCGGAGCGGCCGAGCAGCTCCCACCCGGAGCCGTTCCAGAACTCCCAGGTGAGCAGGGCGTTCGAGCTGGCGGCGGGCGGCGGCGTGGCGGCGGTGTCCGACGGATTGGTCGGTGCCACCGTCAGATCGACCGCGGCACCCGCCTTGGCGAGCGCCTCCTCGCAGGCCAGGTAGAGCACGTCGCCGACTTTCGGCTTGTCCCCGAACGGCAACACGTCCTTGCTCAGGTCCGCCGCGGACTGGTTGGTGAAGCCCCGCTCGGGCACCAGGCCCTGGGTGGCGCCCGTGCGGTCGATACGGACGGAGACCTGGAGCGACTCGATCTGCGGCAGCGGCCAGCTCCCCCCGGCCGGGAGGCTCAGCTGAAGTGTGCCGGCAAGCCAATGCCCGCCCGATCCCGCCACGGTCTCGGCCGGAAGGCCGGAAAGGTTGTCGAACCGCACCGACCAGACCGCGGGGGGACCGGCCACCAGGCTCACCACCGGCGCGAGAACCCGGCGGGCTGCGCCGCGTCCGACGCTCCACTCCACCGCGGAAGGCCAGGGATGGCTCGCCGCCGCGGGGCTGATCCGCAGCTCGACGGTCTTCGCCTCCGGCAGGCCGAGCAGAGGATGGCTCAAATGCAGCCGGTGCTCGATCGGCCGGTCGCCGCGAAAGGGCTCAAAGGAAGTGGCACCGGTATGGTCCGCCCACAGGTCGCGCCCCGGCTCGCGGGTACAGACCGCGACGAGCCGTGACCGCGTGACCACCAGGTCGCGCTCGGTCTCGAACAGCGGCGGCTCCGCATCGCCTTCGAGCGCCGTGGCCACGGCCTGGGTGCCCGCCGGGACAAGCGCGTCCACCGGACTGCCCGCGGCGAGCAGGAAGGTGAGCGGCACCCGAGCCGGCTGGGGCGGATTGAGCCGCGTGCCGATCAAATCGAGAAAGGCGAGAAAATTGCGATCCGGCAGCCGGTTCAGGCGGGTGACGACCAGCTCCGCCATGCGGCCGAAGATGCGGGTGAGGGCCTGGCCGGCATCCGGCGCACCGGGAGTGGGCCGCCAGCCCTGGACGCGGACGAGCCCGAGCCCGGAGACGCCGGCGAGCCGCTCGGCCAGCTCGCGGCTCACCCGGGTGCCGGCCGGAAAGGTCTCGCCGGTCGCCGCAATCGTCACCGGCTGGTCGAGCAGCGTGCCCGCCAACCGGTCGGCCTCCGGCGCCACGGTGCCGGAGGTGTAGGACTGGAGCAGCGTCTCGACCTCGGCGACGAGATCGTCGTACGTCCGCCCATCGATCAAAGGTGCCTCGGTGCGCGGCATCGTCATCACTCCAGATAAAAGGGGTACACGAGGTTGAAACGGTTGTTGGTGGCGCGCACCCGGTATTCGATCTGAATCAGCAAGCGCGTCGGCTCGCTCTCGTCCTGGCGCACGGCGACCTGGGTCACGTCGATCCGCGGCTCCCAGAGGATCAGCGCCTGGCGCACCTCGGCGGCGACGCGGCCGGCGGTCTCGCCGCTGTGCACGGCGAAGACCAGGTCGTGGATGCCACAGCCGAAGTCCGGCCGCATCCGGCGCTCGCCGCGGGCGGTGGCGAGGATGATCCAGATGGACTCTCGGATGCTCTCCTCCGCCGCGGCCAGGGCGATCTGCCCGTCGTCCGGCGCCACCGGGAACTTCCAACCGACTCCGAGAAAACTCGCGCTCATCTCCATACCCCTCTTCTAACGCTCCAACCTCAGCCGACCCTCACCGTACCGACCGCAATCACGGTGCCCACCGGAAGATTCGCCGGATCGTTACAGGTCTCGGCCACGTCGCCATGGCGCGCCGCGGCCTTGCCGTTGATCTTCACCGTCGCGCTGCCCAACTTGATCGTTCCGCGGTTCGCCGGGGGTTTCTGGAAAGCAGTCCCCGGCGGCGTGGGCAGATGGGCCGGTTGATTGTCCGCGGTGCTTCCAACCGTCGCCGCAGGGCGGCCCATGACTTTCACATTGCTCGACAATCCACCGTTCAGGATGCCGGCGAACGGATGCGGCAACGGCGTCGGCACCGGGCCTCCCGGCGACGGCACCAGCACGATGTGCGTGTCCGTCCCCACGATCTGGTCTCCCTGCTTGGCGGCCGGTTGTCCCATCGTCCTGATCCTTCAGTTCAGATTGATCACCGTGCCCTGGACGTTGACCTGGCCGCCCGAGGACTTGAGGTCCAGCCCCTGCTTCGCCTCCAGCTTGCCGGTGCCGTCGGTGGTGATTTCGACGCCTTGCTTGCCGGTGATCTTCACCTTGCCGGATTTCGATTCGATCACCACGTCCTTGTCCGCGGTCAGGGTGATCGTGTTCGCCGCGGTGTCGAAGACCAGGCTCTCTTTTCCCTTGGCGTCGATGATCTCGATCTTCTCGCCGCCGTCGGTGTCGTCGAGCCGGATGACGTGGCCGCTGCGGGACTGGAAGACCCGTACGTTGTTCCCGCCGTCGCCGTTGTCGGCCGGCGGCTTGTCCTTGCCGTTCCACAGCGCACCGAGGATGAACGGATGATCCACCCGGCCATGGTCGAAGGCGACCAGCACCTCGTCGTCCACCTCGGGCAGGGTGTAGAACCCGCGGCCGTCGCCGGCCATCGGCGCCGCGATGCGGGCCCAGTGGCTCTCGTGATCCTCCGACAACCACGGAAAGCGGACCTTGACGCGGCCGAGGCCGTCCGGGTCCTGGTTGTTGGTGACCACGCCGGTGACCACGCCGAAGATCCGGCCGGGCTCGGCGAACGCCCGGGGTGCCAGCAGGCCCAGCTCGATCATGTGGCGTTCCTCCGCAGAGTGAAGCCGGTGCGGTAGCCCTTCCTGGACGTCCAGGTATGGGTGACCGACGGGAGGTAATACAGGCCGCTGAAGCGCACGCCGCAGCCTTCGATCTTCACCACGGTGCCCGCCTGGATGCCGGTGTTTCCCACCGCGACGCCCTCGCCGGTGACGTAGAACAGCGCCATTTCCTTGAGGCGCCCGGCCGCCATCTCGCCGGCTTCGCCCGCGCCGAGAACCGGCCGGTCGACCGAGACGGCGACCGCGGCACCGAAGGCCTCGTCCGCGACCGCCAGGCCGCCGTTCTTGCCTCCCATGGTCGTGCCTTCGTCGCCCGCCGCGGACTGCCCGAGCAGGCCTTCCTTGTCCTTCGCGCTCCACCCGCGCACCTCGACGCCGCCGGCCAGCCCGACGGTGGACAGGCGCGGGCAGAGCTCCAGCAGATCGCTCTGGCGGCTCAGCGTCAGCACCTCGGCCTTGTCGTTGGCATGTGGCCGGAAGTACAGGGTTTTCTTGTCGACCGACACCTCATAGCCGAGCCGCCGGGCGCGCCCGGTCAGGAACTCGAGATCGGTCTGATTGTGCTGCAGCACGTATTCGAGGGTGGTCTGCGTGTCCTCCACCTCCGCGGTCAACCCCGCCTCCTGGGCGATCCGGGCGGCGATGTCGCTGTCCTTGGCCTGGGTGAAGGAACGGGTTTTCTGGCCGCGCATCAAGCGGTGGCGGCGGTCGTAACCGCGCACCGTGACCACCGGCACCTCGGAGGCGCGAAACTCGGGCTCCAGGCCGGTGATCTCCCCCACCATCACCGTCGCGAGCCGGCCCGCGTAACCCATCAGGATCTCCACCTCGGCCCCGACCGCGAAGAGCTTGTCGTCGGCCCAGGAGACCTGGAGCTTCTCCATGTCCCAATTGATCAGCCGCACCGCGAACATGCTGGGAGCGGAGACGTCCAGGAGGACCGCCACCTCCAGCACGTCCGCCGCGGCGGTGGCCGGCAGGTCGGTCCCGTCCACCCGCAGGCGGAATTCGGGAGCGAGCTGTTCAGAAGGTTGCGCCGGCATGACCTGCTCCGCCTCCTAGACGCGCCCCGGCTGCAGGGGCGGGATGGCCAGCACCTGGCCGGGGGCCACCCGGCGCGGATTGTGGATGCCGTTGAGCTCGGCGATCGGCCGCCAGAGAGCGGGATCGTTGTATTCCTCGGCGGCGATGCTCGAAAGGGTTTCGCCGCGCTGCACGATGCGGGTCTTGGCCACGTCCGGCGAGCTCTTCTTCACCTCGCGCGCCTCTTCCTCCGCCGACCGCCACTGCTTGAACGTGCAGCCCAGGGTGGCGCGCACCGGCGTGCCGTTCGGCAGGAACAGGGTGAAGCGCTGGTTGAGGCTCTCCAGCACCCACTGGATACCCCCGAAATCGTTGGTGCCCCAGGCGAGCAGGCACCGCGGCGGCCGGTGCAGCTCACCTTCCACGGTGATCAGCGCCGCCACCTCCCGCGTCTGGTTGCGCACGTCCTGCCGCTTCTCATAGCTGTCGAAAAACAGGTCGAGAGTGAGCGTGTAGGGGTCGGAGTAGGTGAACTGCGACTCCGCCGCGTCGCGCTCCGCGGTGGGCAACGCGGCCCAATAGGCGTTTTTGTCGAGAACGAACTGGGCCGGATTGAACAGTACGGAGACCTCGCGGTCGTATTTTCCCGGCCGGGTCTCGACGAAGATCTTGAGCTTTTCTAGGGCCATCGCCGTCCTCCAAGGCGCTCGTTCTCCACGGTCAACGACCGGGAAAGCCGCCGCATCACCTGTTCCACGACGTCATCGACCGAAAGTCCCGCGGCCATCGTTGCCGAGCCGCCGGCCGCTGCGGGAACGGAGGCTCCAGTAGCCGGAGGAGGGCTCACCGCCGGAAAGGCCGGAGAGGCCATCACGGTTTCGCCGGCCGCCACCTGGCGCCGGACGTCGCCGGCCGCGCCCGAGCCGGACTCGGCCGGAGCGGGTTGGACGGTGCGGGCGAGCGGCAGGGCCTGCCCGGCGGCTTCGGGGGGCGCCCTCTGCAGGAGGGGCAGGGCGGGGGCCGGGGAGGACCCGGTGGCCGCCGCGGCCATGGGCCTCACCCCCTGGCCCCCTCTCCCCCCGCTCTCC
>DIHE01000157.1 GCA_002420005.1 Holophagales bacterium UBA5704
CACCTGCGCCAGACGGTGCGCTTCGCGGACGGTCTGGAAATTCTCCTCGCCGAGCCGGGGCGCATCCTGCTCGAAGTGGGGCCGGGGCGCGCCCTGACCCGCCTCGCCCGCCGGGAGGCGGAGCGCCGCGGCGAGCCCGATCGTGCGCTGGTGCCCTCCCTGGGGGAGGACCCGACTCTGCTGAGCGCGCTCGGCCGCCTGTGGGCCGCCGGTCTTCCCGTGGACTGGCCGGCCGTCCACGGCGGCGAGAAACGGCGCCGGGTGCCGCTGCCCACCTACCCGTTCGAGCGCCGCCGCTACTGGATCGAGCCGGCCGCGCGCGGAGCGGGGGCCGTGCCCTTGCAGTTCGTCGAGGAAGCCGAAACCGAGCTGCCGGGCGATCCGTCCGACCGGTCGGATCCGTCCGATCCGTCCGATCCCCTCACCGCGCAGATCACCGCGATCTGGCGCGAGGTGCTGGGCGTGGCGCGGATCGGCCCGAACGCCCACTTCTTCGAGCTGGGCGGCGACTCGCTGGTCGCCCTGCGGGTGATGGCGCGCCTGCGCGAGGCCTTCGGGGTCGATCTGCCGGTGCGCGCCCTGTTCGAGCAGCCGACGCCTGCCGGGTTGCGCGCGGCGGTGCAGGAGGCCCTGGCGACCCGGGCCGATGCGGCGCCGCAGACCGTCCGCCGCCGCCCGGACGAGGGGCCGGTGCCCCTCGCCTTCCTGCAACGGCAGCTCTGGGTGCTCGACCAGCTCGATCCGGCCGGGGCGGCCTACAACCTGCGGGCCCAGGCGCGGCTCACGGGGCGCCTCGACCGTGGCGCCCTCCTGCGCTCCTTGCGCGAGATCGTGGCACGCCACGAGGTTCTGCGCACCGTGTTCCGCAACGACGCCGGTGACCCGGTCCAGGTGATCCTTCCGCACCTCCGGATCGACCTGCCGTGCATCGACCTCGCGGCGCTCCCGCCGGGCCGGCGGGCAGCCGAAGAGCGCCGGCTCGCCGTGGGCGAGGCGGAGCATCGCTTCAACCTCGCCCGGGGGCCGCTGCTGCGCGGCCTCCTGCTCGCGCCGGCGCCCGAGGAGCACCTCCTCCTGCTGACCGTGCACCACATCGTGTTCGACGGCGTGTCGCAGGGAGTGCTCCTGCGCGAGCTGGGCGCGCTCTACACGGCGTTCGCCGCGGCGAGGCCCTCGCCTCTCCCGCCCCTGCCCGTGCACTACGCCGACTTCGCCGCCTGGCAGCACCGCGAGCTCGCCCGCAGCTTTGCGGCCGACCTGGAGTACTGGCGCCGCCGGCTCGCGGGAGCGCCCGAGGGGCTCGACCTCCCGCTCGACCATCCGCGTCCGCCGGTGCAGCGCTTCCGCGGCGCCACCCGCCCGCTCGCCGCGCTCTCCCCGGACCTCACCGCGGCTCTGGCCGCGGCCTCCCGCGGCGCCGGGACCACCCGGTTCACCGTGCTCCTCGCGGCCCTCCATGCGCTTCTCCACCGCATCACCGGCCAGAGCGACGTCCTGATCGGCACCCCGGTCACCGGCCGCACCCACCGCGAGCTCGAAGGCATGATCGGCCTCTTCGTCAACACCGTCGTGCTGCGCGGCGACCTGGCGGGAGATCCGTCCTTCGCCGCGCTGGTCGGCCGGATGCAGCAGACGGTGCTGGAGGCGTTCGACCACCAGGCGCTCCCCTTCGACCGCGTGGTCGAGGACCTGCGCCCGAACCGGGACCTCGGGCGCAACCCGCTGTTCCAGGTCGTCTTCGCCTTCCATGGGACCGGCGCGCTGGTCGGCGAGCTGGCCCTGCCCGGGCTCACGCTGCGCATGGAGAGCCCGGAGGGGCGGACCTCCACCTTCGATCTCACCTTCAACCTGCGCGAGTGGGACGGCGGGATCGACGGCCATCTGGAGCTGAGCACCGATCTGTTCGACGGGACGACCGGCGACCGGCTGCTCGGCTGGTACCGCACGCTCCTCGCGGGAGCCGTCGCAGCACCGGAGCGCGCGCTCTCCACCCTGCCGCTCCTGGGCCCGCAGGAGCGCCACCAGCTCCTCGCCGAGCACAACGACACGAGGGTGGCCTATCCCACGGGAATCTGCCTGCACGAGCTGATCGCCGCCCAGGCGGCGCGCACGCCCGGCGCGGTGGCGGCGAGCTGCGAGGGGGACGTGCTGACCTACGCCGGGCTCCTGCAGCGCTCGCGCGCCCTGGCCCGCCGGCTCCAAGGCTCAGGCGTCGCGCCGGACGCGCGGGTGGGCGTGCTCCTGGAACGCTCCCTGGAGATGATCGTCGGGCTCCTCGGCATCCTGGAGGCGGGCGCCGCGTACGTGCCGCTCGATCCGACCCTGCCGGCCGAGCGGCTGCGGACGGTGGTGGAAAGCGCCGGGATCGCGGTGGTGCTCGGCTCCACCCACGCCGTACGGATGGACGAGGCGGATGCCGGCGGCGCGATCCGCCGGGTGGGGGAAGACCACCTCGCCTACGTCATCTACACCTCCGGCTCCACCGGCACACCCAAGGGCGTGATGATCCCGCACAAGGGGATCGTCAACCGTCTCCTCTGGATGCAGGAAGCCTACGGGCTGACGCCGGAGGACCGGGTCCTCCAGAAGACGCCGTTCGGTTTCGACGTGTCGGTCTGGGAATTCTTCTGGCCGCTGATCACGGGTGCGCGCCTGGTCTTCGCGCGGCCCGAGGGGCACAAGGACCCGGCGTATCTCGCAGAGCTCATCGCCCGCGAAGGGATCACCACCCTGCACTTCGTACCGTCCATGCTCCAGGCCTTCCTGGAGGAGGCGCCGGGGCTCGCCGACCTCGGCTCGATCCGCCGGGTCCTGGCGAGCGGCGAAGCGCTGCCGCCGGAGCTGGTGCGGCGCTTCTTCGCCCGGCTGCCCCACGCCGGGCTGCACAACCTGTACGGACCGACCGAGGCCTCGGTCGACGTGAGCTTCTGGCCCTGCGTGCCCGAGACCCCGCGCGCGGTCGTGCCGATCGGCCGGCCGATCGCGAACCTGCGGCTCCACGTGATGGACCGGGACCTCTACCCGCAGCCGCTCGGCGTGGCCGGCGAGCTGCTGCTCGGCGGGGTGGGGCTGGCCCGCGGCTACCTGGGGCGGCCGGAGCTGACCGCCGCGGCGTTCGTCCCCGATCCGTTCGCGGAGGAGCCGGGGAGCCGCCTGTACCGCACGGGCGACCTCACCCGCCGGCTGCCGGACGGGAACGTCGATTTCCTGGGCCGGATCGATCACCAGGTGAAGGTGCGCGGCTTCCGCATCGAGCTGGGGGAGATCGAGGCGGTGCTGGCGAGCCATCCGGCGGTGTGCGAGTGCGTCGTGGTCGCCCGCGAGATGGGCGCGAGCGACAAGGTGCTGGTGGGCTACGCCGTGTTCCGGGGCGAGCCGGTCGAGGCGGGCGCGCTGCGCTCCTTCCTGTCCGCGAAGCTCCCGCCGTACATGGTCCCGGCGGTGTTCGTGCCGCTCGCGGCCCTGCCGCTGTCGCCCTCCGGCAAGGTGGACCGCAAAGCCCTGCCAGCACCCGGCCGGCGCCCCGCGGGGCCGTCCGGCGGGTCCGGCGCGAAGCCGCGCACGCCGGCCGAGATCGCCCTCGCCGCGGTGTGGGAGCAGGCGCTGGGCGTGGCGCCGTTCCTGGACGACAACTTCTTCGAGCTGGGCGGTGACTCGATCAGCGCCGCCAAGGTCGTCTTCCGGGCGCGCGAGGCGGGGCTCACGCTGACGCTGCGCGACTGTTTCCAGCACCAGACGCTGGGCGAGCTGGCCGCCGCCGCCCGGAACGAGGGCGACCGGGGGGCGGCGGCCGAGGCGGAGATCCCCTTGACGCCCGCCCAGCGCCTGTTCGTGGCGCAAGGGCTCGCGGAACCCCATCGCTCCTCCACCCGTTCCTTGCTCCTCGCTCTGCGCGAGGCGTGCACACCCGGGGTGATGGCCCGGGCGCTCGGCGCCGTGGTCGCGCGGCACGCCGCCCTCCAGGTCCACTTCCTGCGCAGCGAGCAGGGAGAGTGGCGCCAGGAGCTGGCCCCCTGGCTCGTCCCTTCGCTCGAGATCCTCGACCTGTCGGCGCTGCCGGCCGCCGCGGCCACAGGCGCCCTCGCGGCGGCCGGCGCCCGGCTCGCGGGCAGCCTCGACCTCGAGAGAGGGCCGCTGCTGCGCGCCGTGTTCTGTGAGCTGGGCGAAGGGGGGCAACGGCTGTTCCTGGTCCTCCACGACCTGATCGCGGACACCGCCTCCTGGCACATCCTGCTGGCCGACCTCGACGCGGCCTGCCGCACCGCCGCGGCGGGCGGCGAGATCGCGGAGATCCCTGCCGATCCCGCCGCGCTCCGGTGGTGGTCCGAGCGGCTGGCCCGGGAGGCGCCCGCCGCCGCCACCGAGGACCGGGACGGGCCGCGGCGCCGGCCGATCCGCGCCGCCGGCCTGCTGCCGGTCGACCATCCGGAAGCGCGCGAGGGGGCGGCCAACACGGTGGACACGGCGCGCGTCCTCACCGCGGAGCTGGGTGAGGAGGAGACCCGGGCCCTCCTCGTGGACGTGCCGGCGCTCTACAACAACCGGCTCGAAGAAGCCCTGCTCTGCGCCATCGTCCAGGCCTTCGCCGGCTGGATCGGGGAGCCGCGCCTCCTGGTGGATGTGGAGGCCTCGGTGCGGGAGGGCGACGGCGCCAGGACCGTGGGGCGCCTCGCTCCGCTCTGCCAGGTGGCGCTGGAGCTCGACCGCCGGGAGGGCGATCCGGGGAATCTTCTCAAATCGGTCAAGGAGCAGCTCCGCGCCGCTGCGTGGAACGGCACCGGCCACGGCGCCTTCCGGGGTGCGCCCGGCGGCCCGGCGGCGCCGGTGGCCTTCCGCGACCTGCGGCCTTTCGCCCCCGGGCCGGTGGAGACCTCCTTCCTGACGGCGGCCCCGGAGCAGGCCGGCGGGCCGCACGGCCCGTGGCGGGAACGCCCCTGGCTGCTGGAGATCGAAGCCGGCCTCGCCGCCGGCCGCCTGCGCTGGAGCTGGACCTACAGCGCCAACCTCCACCACCCCCACACCATCCAGGGCCTGATCGACCGCTGCCTCGCTGCCCTGCGGTCGCTCGTCGCGCACAGCCGTGGCGCGGGAACCACGTCGTTCACGCCCACGGACTTCCCCGCGGCACGCCTCAGCCAGAAGGAGCTCGACCGGCTGATGTCCCGGATCGGCGGCAAGCGGACACTTCGTCACGAACAGGAGGAGCAGAAGCAGTGATCAGCCACGACGTCGAACGGATCTACGAGCTCTCCCCCATGCAGCAGGCGATGCTGGTCGCCAGCCTGGTCGCGCCGGACTCGGGTGTCTACGTCGTCCAGGTCGCCCTGCGCCTGTCGAGCCGGCTCGACCCGGCGGCGTTCGAGCGGGCTTGGCGGCTCGTCGTCGCCCGCCATGACATCCTGCGCACCGGCTTCTACTGGGAAGGGGAGAAGCCGCTGCAGCTCGTCTATCGCGAGGTGGACCTGCCGCTGCGGCACGTGTCGTGGCGCGATCTCGATCCTCGGCCGCCGGGGGCGGCGGGGGACGAGGAGCGGCTCCAGGCCTTCCTCGACGCCGACCGCGAGCAGGGGTTCGCCCTCGACGAGCCGCCGCTGCTGCGCCTGACGCTGATCGAGCCGGACGAGGGCGGGTGGGTGCTCGTCTGGACCATGCACCACATCCTGGCCGACGGCTGGTCGCGGACCCTGCTGTTGCGCGAGCTGTTCGACAGCTATGCGGCCTTCGCGGCCGGCCGCGAGCCGGTGCTCGCCCCGCCGCGCCCGTTCGAGGAGTACATCGCCTGGTTGCAGCGCCGGGAGCCCGCGGCGGCCGAGACCTTCTGGCGCGGCCGCCTGGCGGGATTCTCCGCGCCGACCCTGCTGGCGGGCGCCGGCGACGGGCATCGTCCCGCGAGCTTCCGCACGGCGCGCCGGCGCAGCACCTGCCTGGCGGCAGAGGAGACGGCGGCGCTGCGCGAGCTGGCGCGGCGGCACCGCCTGACGCCCGCCACCGTGATCTACGGCGTCTGGGCGCTCCTCGTGGCGCAGGAGACCGGCGCCGCCGAGGTGGTCTTCGGCGGCACGGTGGAGGGCCGGCCCCTGGAGCTCCCCGGCGTCGAGTCGATGGTCGGCCTGTTCATCAACACCCTGCCGGTGCGGGTGGCGGTGGACCCCGCGGAGCGCCTGCTCCCCTGGCTGGCCGCGCTCCAGGAGGCGCAGAGCGAGGCGCGCCGCCACGAGTCCGCGCCGCTCGCCGAGATCCAGGCCTGGAGCTCTCTGCCGGCGGGCACGCCGCTGTTCGACAACATCCTGGTCATCGAAAACCACCTGGTGGACGGAGACCTCACCACACGGCTGCCGGATCTCGGGGTCTCCTTGCTGCGCACCAACGAGCTGACCGGGTACCCCCTCCACGTGGTGGTCGTCCCGGGCGCCGAGCTGCAGCTGGATCTCCTCTACGACGCCCGGCGCCTCGGCGGCTCCGCGGTGGAGCGCCTGGCCGGGCGCCTGGCCGCCGTGCTGCGCGACGTGGCCGCGGCGCCGCCGCAGGCGCGGCTGGGCGAGGTGCCCCTGCTCCTCCCCGGCGAGCGCCAGCAGGTGGTGGTGGAGCACAACGACACGGCGGCGGGCTTCCCCGCCGACCTCTGCCTGCACGAGCTGGTGGCGGCGCAGGCGGCGCGGACGCCGGACGCGGTTGCGGTGCGCGGCGCCGGGCGCGTGCTGCGCTACGCCGAGCTGGACGCGCTCTCCCGCCGTCTCGCCCGGCGCCTGGCGCGGCTGGGCGTCGGGCCGGAGGTGCCGGTGGGCGTCTGTGTCGAGCGCACGCCGGCGCTGCCGGTGGCGCTCCTCGGAGTGCTCGCGGCGGGTGGGGCCTACGTGCCGCTCGATCCCACCCACCCGCGCGAGCGCCTGGGGTGGATCCTCGCCGACTCGCGGGCGCGGGTGGTGCTGACCGAGCGGCCGCTGCTCGGCCTCCTGCCGCCGCACACGGCGCAGGTCGTGCTGCTCGACGAGGAGGGAGAGGACGAGACGGCGGGGGGCGCGGTGCCGGTGCCGGCCACGCCCGGGAACCTCGCCTACGTGATCTACACCTCCGGCTCGACGGGCCGCCCCAAGGGCGTCGAGCTGTGCCACCGCGGGGTGGTCAACTACCTGGCGTCGATGGCGGAGCGGCCGGGGCTCGGCGCCGGCGACGTGCTGCTGGCGGTGACCACCCTGTCGTTCGACATCGCGGTCACCGAGCTGTTCCTGCCGCTGGCGGTGGGCGCCTGCGTCGAGCTGGCCGACCGCGAGACGGCGGGGGATGCGGCGCTGCTCGCCGCGGCCCTGGAGAGCTCCGGGGCGACCTGCATGCAGGCGACCCCGGCGACCTGGAGCCTGCTGGTGGAAGGGGGATGGCGGGGGCGGCCCGGCCTCAAGGCGCTGTGCGGCGGCGAGGCCCTGCCGCGCGCCCTCGCCGACAAGCTGCTCCCCCGGGTGGGTGAGCTGTGGAACCTGTACGGTCCCACCGAGACCACCGTGTGGTCGGCGCTGCTGCCGGTCGCGGCGGGAGCGGGCGCGGTGCCGGTGGGTCGGCCGCTGGCCAACACCAGTCTGCACCTGCTGTCGCACCAGGGCGGCGCAGCGCCCCTGGAGGTGGTGGGAGAGCTGGCGATCGGCGGCGAGGGGCTGGCGCGCGGCTATCACGGCCGGCCGGATCTGACCGCCGAGCGCTTCGTGCCCGACCCGTTCGGAGATGCCACCGGCACAGGGGGATCGCGGCTCTACCGCACCGGGGACCTGGCGCGCCGCCAGGCCGCCGGAACGTTCGAGTTCCTGGGGCGCAGCGACCACCAGGTGAAGCTGCGCGGCTTCCGCGTCGAGCTCGGGGAGATCGAGGCGGTGCTCGCGGAGCATCCCGCGGTGCGCGAGTGCGTGGTGGTGGCGCGCGAGGACGGGGCGCTCGGCGCGCGGCTGGTGGGCTACGTGGTGTTCCGGTCGCAGCCTGCCGAGACGGGCGCGCTGCACGGCTTCCTCGCCGACCGGCTGCCGCCGTACATGGTGCCGGCGGTGCTCGTCCCCCTCTCCGCCCTGCCCCTTTCGCCGAGCGGCAAGATCGACCGCAACGCCCTCCCCGCGCCGGCGGAGGTGGAGAGGCCGGAGGACGCCTCCGCACCTCCCGCCGCCGAACCGGCGGCGGAGCTGGTGGCCGGGATCTGGGCCGAGGTGCTGGGGCGCGAGCGGGTGGGGCGCGACGACGACTTCTTCGCCCTCGGAGGCCATTCGCTGCTCGCCACCCGGGTGGTGTCGCGCCTGCGCAGCGTGCTCGGGGTGGAGCTGCCCCTGCGCAGCGTGCTCGAGCTGCGGACGGCCGGTGCCCTGGCCGCGGCGGTCGAGGCCGCGCTCGGCGGCGGACGGCCCGCGGCCCCGCTCCTGCCGGTGCCCCGCGCGGGAGACCTCCCCCTGTCGTTCGCCCAGGAACGCTTCTGGTTCATCGACCAGCTCGAGCCGGGGAGCCCGCGCTACAACATCGCGGCGGCCATGCGGCTCGGCGGGCCGCTCGCGGTGGCGCGGCTGGAACAGGCCTTCGCCGAGGTCGCCCGGCGCCACGAGGTGCTGCGCACCACCTTCGGCGCCGTGCACGGCCGGCCCGTGCAGGTCATCGCACCCGCGGCGCGGCCGGCGCTGCCGGTCGTGGACCTGGCCGGGCTGGAGCCCGGGCGCCGGGAGGCCGCGGCGCGCCACCTGGCGGCCGCGGAGTCCCTGCTGCCGTTCGACCTCCAGACCGGCCCGCTGCTGCGGCTGACCCTGCTGCGGCTGGGCGGCGCGGACCACCTCCTGCTGGCGACCGTGCACCACATCGCCGCCGACGCCTGGTCGCTGGTCGTGCTGATCCGCGAGATCCAGGCTCTCTACCACGCCTGGGGCCGCGGCGCCGCCTCGCCCCTTCCCGAGCTGCCGGTCCAGTACGCCGACTTCGCCGCCTGGCAACGGCGGTGGCTCGACGGCGACGGGCTGGAGAGCCAGCTCGCGTACTGGCGCGAGCAGCTGGCCGGCGCGACCGGAGCCATCGAGCTGCCGACCGACCGGCCGCGCCCGGCGCAGCAGAGCCTGCATGGCGGCGAGCACCGCTTCGCCATCGACCGCGAGCTGGCGCGCCGCATCCAGGCGCTCGGCCGGCGCGAGGGGGCGACCTCGTTCATGGTCGCGGCGGCGGCCCTCTTCGCGCTCCTCTCCCGGCTCTCCGGCGAGCCCGCCCTCGACCTCGCGGCGCCCATCGCCGCGCGCCGGCGCCTGGAGCTCGAAAACCTGATCGGCTGCTTCGTCAACACCCTGGTGCTGCGGGTGGATGCACGGCGCGCCGCCACCTTCCTGGACCTGCTCGAGCAGGTGCGCGAGGTGAGCCTCGGCGCCTACGCCCATCAGGACCTGCCGTTCGAGCGCCTGGTCGACGAGCTGCAACCGGAGCGCGACCTGTCGCGCCCGCCGCTGGCGCAGGTGGCGCTGTCGTTCCACAACGTCGGGCTGCCGGAGATGGATCTCGACGGCCTGCGCATGGTGCCGCAGGACCCACCCTCGCAGGTGGCGAAGTTCGACCTCGCGTTCGTCCTCGCCGAGAACCGGGAAGGCGGCCTCTCCGGATGGCTGCAGTACGCCACCGACCTCTACGACCGCACGACGGCGATCCGCCTGGCCGGACACCTCGTCCGCTGCCTGGACGAGCTGACGGCCTGGCCCGGGCAGCCGCTCGCCGACCTCGCCTACCTGACCGCGGAGGAGCGCCAGCAGGCCGTGTACGAATGGAACGACACGGCGGCCCCGGCGCCCGAGGCCCTGCTGCACCAGCTCTTCGAGGCCCAGGCCGAGGCGCGGCCCGCCGCGACGGCGGTGGTGTGGGAGGGGATCGAGCAGAGCTACGGCGAGCTGGAGGCCCGGGCGAACCGGGTGGCCGGACTGCTCGCCCGCCTGGCGGAGCCGGGCCGCCGGCCGGGTGCGGTGGGGGTCTGGATGGAGCGCTCGCACCACGTCCTCGCGGCCCTGCTGGGGATCCTCAAGGCGGGCGGGACCTACGTGCCGCTCGATCCGGCCTGGCCGGCGGAGCGCGTGGAAACGATCCTGGGGGCCACCGGGGCCACCGTCGCGCTGGTCGGCCGCACCACCCTGCCGGCCGCCGAGGCCCTCTGCCGGCGGCTGCCCCGCCTCGGCGACCTGGTCTGCCTGGACGTGGAGGCGCCCGAGGTGGAGACCGAGGCGGTGGACGAGGCCGGCGTGCGCTCGCTCTGGGACGTGGTCGCCGCACGGGCCACCGGCCGGGTGACGGCCGGGGGCTTCGTCAGCAGCTTCACCGGCCTGCCGCTCGGCGAGGCCGAGGTGGACGAGTACCGGGACCGGGTCCTGGCGCTGGCCGAGCCCTGGCTGCGGCCGGCCGGCCGCGTGCTGGAGGTGGGCTGCGGCGCCGGGCTGATCCTCTGGGAGATCGCCCGGCGGGTGGAGCGCTGCGTCGGCCTCGACCCCTCGCCGCTCACCCAGGAGCGCAACCGCGAGCACGCCCGCGCCGAAGGGATCGGCAACGTCGAGCTCGTCGAGGGCTTCGCCCATGAGATCGGCGGCCGTTTCGCCCCGGGCTCGTTCGATCTGATCGTGATGGCCAGCACGGTGCAGTTCTTCCCCGGCCCGCGCTACCTGGAGAAGGTGGTCGCCGCGGCGCTGCCGCTGCTCGCTCCCGGCGGAGCCCTGCTGCTGGCCGACGTGCCGGATGCGCGCCGGGAGGCCACCCTGCGCGAAGAGCTGGCGGCGGCGGGTGCCCCGGCGCGACGGGGAGCCCGGGAGCTCTGGCTCGACGAGGACGTGTTCCGCGACCTGCCGGGAACCGGCCGGGTCGAGGTCCTGCACCGCCGCGAAGGCTTCGCCAACGAGCTGGGCTACCGCTATGACGTGCTCCTCCACGCGCCGGCCGGCACCGCGGAGCCACGCCCGCGCAACAAGCGGCTGTGGACGGGCTGGCATGTCGAGCAGCAGGCCGCCGTGCGCCCCTCCGGCGCCCGCTCGCCCGAGGAGATCGCCTACGTCATCCACACCTCGGGCTCCACCGGCGCACCCAAGGGGATCGCGGTGCAGCACCGGCCGGCCGCCGGCTTGATCCGCTGGGTCAACGAGACCTTCGGCGTCGGGCCGCTCGACCGCCTGCTGTTCATCACCCCGCTGAGCTTCGACCTCTCGGTCTACGACGTCTTCGGAACCCTGGCGGCGGGCGGCACCGTGCAGGTCGCACCGGAGGCCGCGCTGGGCGATGCGGAGCACCTGGTGCGCCTGCTGACCGAGACGCCGGTCACCCTCTGGGACTCGGCGCCGGCGGCTCTCCAGCAGCTCGCTCCGCTGCTGCCGCCGGCCGCCGTGGGAGCCGGGCGCCCCCTGCGGCTCGTCCTGCTGTCGGGCGACTGGATCCCGGTGCGACTCCCGGACCAGGTGCGCGCGGCGTTCCCGGGGGCCCGGGTCGTCGCCCTGGGCGGCGCCACCGAGGCCGCCGTGTGGTCCAACTGGTATCCCGTCGGCACGGTCGATCCGCGCTGGCCGAGCATCCCCTACGGCCGGCCGATCACCGGCGCGCGCTACCACGTGCTGGACGCCACGATGCAGCCCTGTCCGATCGGCGTCCCCGGCGACCTCTACATCGGCGGGTCGTGCCTGTGCACCGGCTACGCCGGACAGCCGGATCTGACCGCGGCGTGCTTCGTGCCGGACCCCTTCGCCCCGCCTGTGGAGCGCCGCGGCGCCCGGCTCTACCGCACCGGCGACCGGGCGCGGGCGTGGTGGGACGGCAACCTCGAATTCCTGGGCCGCGCCGATCAGCGGGTCAAGGTGCGGGGATACCGCATCGAGCCGGGGGAGATCGAGGTGGCCCTGCTGCGCCATCCCGCGCTGCGCGAGGCGGTGGTGGGGGTGCGCGAGGAGCGGCCGGGGGACCAGATGCTGGTGGCCTGGGTGGTGCCACGGCAGGCGGCTCCGCCGGCCGAAGAGCTGCGCGACTGGCTGCGCGGCCGGCTCCCCGCCTACATGGTGCCCGCCGCCTTCGTGGCGCTCGCCGAGCTGCCGGTGACGGCCAACGGCAAGCTCGACCGCGGCCGACTGCCGGACCCCGCGGAGTCGGCCGAAGAAAGCTATACGGCGCCGGCCGACGCGGTCGAAGAGCTCCTGGCCGGCCTCTTCGCCGGCCTCCTCGACCGCGAGCGGGTGGGCACGGAAGACAGCTTCTTCACCCTGGGCGGGCATTCGCTGCTCGCGACGCAGCTCCTCTCGCGCATCCGCGAGAGGCTCGGCGCAGAGCTGCGGCTGGCCGACCTGTTCGCCGGGCCGACCGTCGCCGATCTGGCCCGGGCGGTGCGCTCCGCCCGGCAGGCGGGATCGGCGGTGGCGCCGCCGGTCCTGCCGCTGCCGCGCAAGGCCTCCGACGAGCTGCCGCTCTCCTTTGCACAGCAGCGGCTGTGGTTCGTCGATCAGCTCGAACCGGGCCATCCGGCCTACAACATCCCCTGGGCGGCGCGGCTCGGCGGAGCGCTCGACGCAGGACGGCTCGCCGGCATCCTGACCGAGGTCGTCCGGCGGCACGAAGCGTTGCGGACGACGTTCGCGCGCTCGGCGCGCGGGCCGGTGTCCCGGGTGCAGGCGAGCCGGCCGGTGCCGCTGCCGGTCGTCTCGCTGGAAGGCCTGCCGGAGGGTGCGGCCACCAGCGAGATCCGGCGCCTGGTGGCCGGCGAGGCCCTGCATGCCTTCGACCTGGCGCACGGCCCGCTGCTGCGCGCCACCCTGCTGCGCCGGGCGGCGCACGAGCACGTGCTGATCACCGTGATGCACCACATCGTGTCGGACGGCTGGTCGATGGGGGTGCTGCTGCGCGAGGTCGGAGCCCTCTACCGGGCGCTGTCGGCCGGAGCGCCCTCGCCGCTGCCGGAGCTGCCGATCCAGTACGCGGACTTCGCCGCGTGGCAGCGCGAATGGCTGCAAGGCGAGGTGCTCGCCGAGCAGCTCGCCTGGTGGCGCGACGAGCTCGCGGGAGCACCGCAGGTCCTCGAGCTGCCGGCCGATCGTCCGCGGCCGGCGGCTCCGACCCACCCCGCCGGGATGCTGTCGCGGAGGCTCGCCCCGGACCTGTCGCGGGAGCTGGCGGCGTTTTCGCAACGCGAGGGCGTGACGCTGTTCATGACCCTGCTGGCCGCCTTCGGCGTCCTCCTCGGCCGCCTGGCCGATCAGCAAGACGTGCTGGTGGGCAGCCCGGTCGCCAACCGCAACCGCCGGGAGATCGAGGACCTGATCGGGTTCTTCGTCAACACCCTGGTGCTGCGGGTCCGGCTGCAGGGCGCGCCGCCGCCGAGCTTCCGGGAGCTGCTGGCGCGGGTGCGCCGGGTCGCGCTCGGCGCCTACACCCACCAGGACCTGCCCTTCGAGCGCCTGGTCGAGGAGCTGGCCGCCGACCGGGCGGATCGCCAGGGCGGCCCACCGCCCCTCTTCCAGGTGATGCTCGGTCTGCAAAACGCGCCGCTGGCACCGCTCGAGCTGCCGGGGCTCGCGGTGAGCCCCCTGGCGCCGGAGGGCGGGGTGGCGAAGTTCGACCTCACCCTGCAGCTCGCCGAGACCGCCGCGGGCCTGGCCTGCTGGCTGGAGTACGACGCCGCTCTGTTCGACCGCACGACCGCCGAGCGCCTCCTGGATCGCCTGGAGGGCCTGTTGCGAAGCGCCCTGGCCGCGCCGGATCGGCGCAGCGCAGAGCTCCCCCTGCTCCTGGAGGGCGAGCGCGCGCAGCTCGTCCGCGAGTGGAACGACAGCGCGAGCACCTGGCCGCGCGAGGCGGCGTTGGCCGAGCTGTTCGCCGAGCACGCGCGGGCGCAGCCGGCGGCGCCGGCCGTGGTGGCTGCCGAAGAGACCTGGAGCTATGGCCGGCTGGAAGAGGAGGCCAACCGCCTGGCCCGGCACCTGCGCTCGCTCGGCGTGGAGAGCGAGGTCAGGGTGGGGGTGGCGATGGAGCGTTCGCCGGAGCTGGTGCTGGCCCTCCTCGCCGTGATCAAGGCGGGCGGCGCCTACGTGCCGCTCGACGCGGGCTATCCGGACGAGCGCCTGCGCTTCATGCTGGACGACGCCGGCGTGGCGGTGGTGCTGGTCCACGGCCGGACGCGGCAACGGCTGGCCGAGCTCACCCAGGAGCCGCCCCGGCGGCTGGTCTGCGTCGAGCACGACCGCGGCGCGATCGCCGCCTGCTCCGCCGCGGCTCTGCCCGCCGCCGGGGGCGGCGGGCATCTCGCCTATCTGACCTACACCTCGGGCTCGACAGGGCGCCCGAAGGGGGTCGCCGTGCCGCAGCAGGCGGTGGTGCGGCTGGTCCGGGGAACCGACTACGTCCGGCTGGGTCCGGCCGACCGGGTGGCCCACGCCTCGAACGTCAGCTTCGATGCCACGACGTTCGAGATCTGGGGGGCCCTGGCCAATGGCGGCGCGGTCGTGATCATCGACCGCGAGGTGGCCCTGTCGCCGGGACGCCTCGCGGAGCACCTGCGCAGGGAGAGGGTGACGACGATGTTTCTCACCACCGCCCTGTTCAACCAGGTGGTGCGCGACGAGCCCACCGCCTTCTACCCCCTCGCCCACCTGATGGTGGGTGGCGAGGCGCTGGATCCGGCCTTGATGGCACGGGCGTTGTCGGAAGGCCCTCCGGAACGGCTGCTCCAGGTCTATGGCCCGACCGAGAGCACCACGTTCGCCGTGTGGGGGGAGATTCGCGACGTCCCCGCCGGAGCGCTCACCGTGCCGCTCGGCCGCCCGCTGGCGAACACCACCGCCTATGTGGTGGATGCCGCCGGAGCGCTCGCGGCCCTCGGCCAGACCGGGGAGCTGTGGCTGGGCGGAGGGGGCCTCGCACGCGGCTACCTCAACCGCCCGGATCTGACCGCGGAGAAGTTCGTCCCCGACGGCTGGGGCGCAGAGCCGGGCGGGCGCCTGTATCGAACCGGCGACCTGGTGCGTTGGCGCCCGGACGGGAGGCTCGACTTCCTCGGACGGCTCGACACGCAGGTCAAGATCCGCGGCTTCCGGATCGAGCCGGGCGAGGTGGAGGCGGTGCTCGCCGCCTGTCCCGGCGTGCGGGAATGCGCGGTGCTCGCAAGGCGGGCCGGCGGAGATCCCGCGGGAGGGGAGCTGCGGCTCGTCGCCTACCTCGTGGCGGAGCCGGGGTCGGGCCTGCGCGAGGCCGCGGTGCGCGACGTCCTCCAGCAGACCCTGCCCGACTACATGATGCCCGCGGTCTTCCTGTTCCTCGACGCCCTGCCGCTCAATCCCAACGGCAAGGTCGACCGCGCGGCCCTGCCGGCGCCCGAGGGGACGGCGCCGACGGGCCGGGACGACGGTTTCGTGGCACCGCGCGATCCGGTCGAGGGCCTGCTCGCCGGGATCTGGGAGGAGGTGCTGGGGCGTGACCGGGTCGGCGTGACGGACGACTTCTTCGCCCTCGGCGGGCACTCCCTGCTCGCCACCCAGGTGGTCTCGCGGGTGCGCGAGACCTTCGGCGTCGAGCTGCCGGTCCACGATCTCTTCGCGCGTCCGACGATCGCGCAGCTCGCCGCAGAGATCCACCTCCTGATGCAGGGACGCGCCCTCCTGGGCGAGATCCCCCCCATCCTGCCGGTGCCGCGCTCGCCCGGCGACGAGCTGCCGCTCTCCTTCGCGCAGCAGCGGCTCTGGTTCGTCGAGCAGCTCGAGCCGGACATCCTGGTCCACAACATGCCGTGGACGATGCGGCTGACCGGCGCCCTCGATCCCGCCTGCCTGCGCCGCACCCTGGAGGAGGTCGTGCGGCGCCACGAGGCGCTGCGGATGACCTTCCACGGCTCCCCCCACGGCCCGGTGTCGCGCGTCCTGGAGAACCAGCCGGTGCCGTTGCCGCTCCTCTCGCTCGAAGGTCTGCCGGAGGCCGCCGCCGAAGCCGAGGTCCAGCGCCTGGGCCTGGCCGAGCTGCTGCGCCCCTTCGACCTGGAGCGCGGCCCGCTGCTGCGCTGCATCCTGCTGCGCCTCGACGAGCGCGAGCACGCGATGATCTCGGTGATGCACCACATCGTCTCGGACGGCTGGTCGATGGGCGTCCTCCAGCGCGAGGTCGTCCAGCTCTACGAAGCGTTCTCGCGCGGCGACGTCTCGCCCCTGCCCGAGCTGCCGATCCAGTACGCCGACTTCGCCGTCCGGCAGCGCGAATGGCTGCAGGGCGAGGTGCTCGCGGTGCAGCTCGCCTACTGGCGAGGCGCGCTGGCCGAAGCGCCCCTGTTGCTGGAGCTGCCGACGGATCGGCCGCGGCCGGCCGCGCCCAGCCATCGCGGCGGAGCGCTGCCCGCCCGCCTGCCCACGGCGCTGTCGCGGGACCTGGAGGTGTTTTCGCGGCGCGAGGGCGTGACGCCGTTCATGGCCCTGCTGGCCGCTTTCGGCGTCCTCCTGGGCCGCCTGGCCGACCAGGAGGACGTGCTGGTCGGCAGCCCGATCGCCAACCGCAACCGGCGGGAAATCGAGGACCTGA
This sequence comes from Holophagales bacterium UBA5704, assembly GCA_002420005.1. Taxonomy (GTDB): domain Bacteria; phylum Acidobacteriota; class Thermoanaerobaculia; order Multivoradales; family UBA5704; genus UBA5704. The sequence continues at coordinate 16,507 of DIHE01000157.1, forward strand.
TCGGATTTTTCGTCAACACCCTGGTGCTGCGGGTGCTGCTGCGCGGCACGCCGCCGCCGAGCTTCCGGGAGCTGCTCGGCCGGGTGCGCGAAGCGGCGCTCGGCGCCTACACCCACCAGGACCTGCCCTTCGAGCGCCTGGTCGAGGAGCTGGTCACCGACCGCGCGGGAGGCCACCCGCCGCTCGTCCAGACGATGTTCGTGCTGCAAAACGCTCCGGCCGCGGCCCTGGAGCTGCCCGGCCTGACGCTGCAACCGTTCCTCATCGAGAACGGCCTGGCGCGGTTCGACCTCACCCTGGTGCTGGCCGGCGGCCCCGAGGGCTTTGAAGGCTACGTGGAGTACGACGCCGAGCTGTTCGACCGCACGACGGCCGAGCGCCTGCTCAACCGCCTGTCCGGTCTGCTGGAGAACGCTCTCGCCGAACCGGATCGGGGAGTCGAGGATCTGGGCCTGCTGCTCCCGGGAGAGCGCGAGCAGCTGGTGGCGGGATGGAACGACTGTGCACGCCCCTATCCGCGCGAAGCCGGGCTGCCCGAGCTGTTCGCCCAGGTGGCGCGCGAGAGGCCCGAGGCTCCGGCGATCGTGGCCGGGGAAGAGGTCTGGACCTACCGCCGGCTCGACGCCGCGGCGAACCGTCTGGCGCGGCGCCTCGCCGCGCTCGGCGTCGGCGGGGAGGCGGCAGAGACGCCGGTCGGCATCGCGATGGAGCGCTCGCCCGAGCTCGTCCTGGGACTGCTGGCCATCCTCAAGGCCGGCGGGCTCTACGTACCGCTCGATGCCGGCTATCCCGCCGAGCGCCTGGCCTTCCTGTGCGAGGACACCGGGGTGCGCATCGTCCTCGTCCACGCAGCCACCAAGGAGAAGATGGAGACCCTCCAGCCCCGGCCGCATCTGGAGCCGGTGGCGGAGGGGCTCGCGGAGCCGGCCGGCGAGGACGGGCCGGGCACCCGCGGAGCCGGGGGCGACGCCCTCGCCTATGTCATCTACACCTCCGGCTCCACCGGCCGGCCCAAGGGGGTGGCGGTGACCCACCGCGCCATCGTCCGCCTGGTGCGCGAGACCAATTACGTGCACCTGGGACCGGGCGCGCGCCTCGGGCACGTGGCGAACATCGGCTTCGACGCGGCGACCTGGGAGGTCTGGGGCGCCCTGCTCACCGGAGGAACCGTGGTCGTCATCCCGCGCGAGACCGTGCTGGACCCGCGCGCCTTCGCCACCGCGCTGCAGGAGCAGCGGGTCACCTCCATGTTCCTGACCTCCTCGCTGTTCACCCGGATGGCCCGGGAAGTGCCCGACGCCTTCCAGCACATGAGCGAGCTTCTGGTCGGCGGCGAGGCCGTCGATCCCGCGGCGGCACAGAGGGTCCTCGCCCACCGGCCGCCGGGACGCCTGCTCAACGGCTATGGCCCCACCGAGAGCACGACGTTCGCGACCTGGCACCCCATCACCGACGTCCCCGCCGCAGCCGCCGGCATCCCCATCGGCCTGCCGCTGGCCAACACCACGGCCTGGGTGCTGGACCGTTGGCTGGGCCTCGTGCCGCCGGGCTCGACGGGCGAGCTGTGCATCGGAGGCGACGGCCTGGCCCGCGGCTACTGGAAGCGGCCCGAGCTCACCGCCGAACGCTTCGTGCCCCACCCCTGGGACCCGGGCGCACGGCTGTACCGCACCGGCGACCTGGCGCGGCGCCGGCCCGACGGAGCCGTCGAATGCCTGGGACGGCTCGACGACCAGGTGAAGATCCGCGGCTTCCGCATCGAGCCGGGAGAGGTCGAGGCGGCGCTCGCCGGCCATCCCGCGATCCGGGAGTGCGCCGTCCTGGCGCGCCGCGACGAAGGAGAGACCCGCCTGGTCGCCTACGTGGTCCTGCACCGGGCCGATGCGGCCGGCACGGCGGAATCCTCCCTCCGCGAAGGGCTCCGGGAGCGCCTCCCCGACTTCATGGTCCCCTCGGCCTGGGTCTTCCTGGAGGCGCTGCCGCTCTCCGCCAACGGCAAGCTGGACCGCCGAGCCCTGCCGGCGCCGGGGCGAAAGGCCGAGGACCCGGGGTATGTCGCACCGTCCGATCCGATCGAGGAAACGCTGGCCGCCATCTGGGCCGAGGTGCTGGGGCTCGACCGGATCGGGGCGACCGACGACTTCTTCGCGCTGGGGGGGCACTCCCTGCTGGCCACCCAGGTGGTCACCCGGGTGCGCGAGGTGCTGGGCGTGGAGCTGCCGCTGCGGCGTATTTTCGAGACGCCGACCCTGGCGGGCCTGGCGCGCGCGATCGCAACCGGCCTCTCGCGCTCCACGGTGCAGGAGGTGCCGCCCTTGGAGGCGGTGCCGCGCGATCTGCCGCTGCCGCTCTCGTACTCCCAGCAACAGTTCTGGTTCCTCCAGCGGATGGATCCGGAAGGCAGCGCCTACACGATCTTTCTCCCCTTCCATCTCGCCGGGCGGCTCGACCCGGCGGTCCTCGCCTGGACGCTGGACGAGATCGTCCGGCGCCACGAGGTGCTGCGCACGACGTTCGCCGACGTCGACGGTGCACCGGAGCTGCGCATCGCGGCCCGGGTTACGGTCGCGCTGCCCCAGGTCGATCTCGGCGCGCTCGCGAAGGAGCGGCGCGAGGCCGAGCTGAGGCGCCTGGCGAGGGAGGAGAGGAGGCGTCCCTTCGATCTGGCAACCGGGCCGCTGCTGCGGGTGCTCCTGGTGCGCCTCGCAGCGGCGGAGCACGCCGTGCTCGCCGCCCTGCACCACATCGCCGGCGACGGCTGGTCGCTGGGAGTCCTCACGCGCGAGATCGGCGAGATCTACGCCGCACGCTGTGAACGGCGCGCGGCGGCGCTGCCCGACCTGTCGATCCAGTACGCGGATTTCGCCCACTGGCAGCGGCGCTGGCTGTCCGGCGAGATCCTGGAGCAGCAGCTCGCCTACTGGCGGGAGCGGCTGGGGGGAGCCCGCGACGCGCTGCGCCTGCCCACCGAACGGCCGCGCCACGACGTGGTCGACACGCGCAGCTCCTTCCTCATCGTGGAGCTCTCGCGCGAGGTCTCGGCGGAGCTGGCCGGCCTGAGCCGGAGCGCGGATGCCACCCTGTTCATGACCCTGCTGGCCGGTTACATGGTCTTGTTGCGCTGCCATGCGCAGCAGGACGACATCCTGGTCGGCACACCGATCGCCAACCGCCATCTCATCGAGACCGAAGACTTGATCGGCCTCTTCACGAACACGCTGGTCCTGCGGGCCGACCTGGCGGGCCAGCCGACCTTCCGGGAGGTGATCGCCCGCGTCCGGGAGGCCGCGCTGGGTGCCTACGCGCACCAGGACCTGCCCTTCGTCACGCTGGTCGAATCCCTGCGGCTGGAGCGCGACCCGAACCGGTCGCCTCTGTTCCAGGTCTGGTTCGCCCTCCAAAACACTCCGCGGGTGGCGCTGGATCTGCCCGACTTGACGCTGCGGCCGCTCGAGCTGTGGGAGGGGGAGGCGCGGCACGACCTGAAGCTCGACCTGACGGAAACGCCGGAGGGAATCCGGGGGTTCTTCGAGTACAAGACCGCTCTGTTCCGGCCCGCGGTGGTGGAGCGGATGGCGCGCGACCTGAAGGCGCTCCTCGAGCTGGTGGCGCGCGATCCGGACGTGCGCCTCGACCGCATCGAGAGCGAGCTCGCCGAGCTCGCGCGGCGGTCGCGGGAGCAGCGGGAAGACGAGCTCGAGCGCGCGATCTCCCAGGATCTTCGCGGCCTCAAGGGGAGGACCGGAGCGCGCACCCCGACGGTGGTCCGGAGGAGCCCGGGCGAGGGATCGGAGCCCCTGGACGAGGAAAGGCGGTAGACGGCGGATGGGTGAAGACGTCCTCGAAGGATTTCCCCTCTCTGCGCAGCAGCGGGCTGTGTGGACGTTGCAACAGACCGGTGGCGGCGCGTTCCGCTGCCAGTGCGCGGTCTGGCTCGATGGTCCGGTCGCCCCCGGGCTCCTGGAGGAGGCGCTCGCCGAGGTGGTCGCCCGCCACGAGATCCTGCGCACCCGGTTCGAGCACGCGGAAGAGCTGGCGGAGCCGTTCCAGGTCATCGGCGAGCCGGCGGGGCCGCCGCTCTCCAGAGTCGAAGGCGCGGCCGGGGAAGACGTCCGGTCTCTCCTCGCCGCACGCCGCCGCGCAGAGCGGCTGCTCCGCGATCCGCCGCCGGCCGCCTCCCTCGCACAGCCCATGCCGGGGAGGCATCTCTTGATCCTCGATCTGCCGGCGCTCTGCGCCGACGCGGTCACCCTGGGCAACCTGGTTCGCGAGATCGCCGGCTCGTACGCGGCCCGCGCAGAAGGGCGCACGGCCGACGCCGGGGAGACTCTCCAGTACGTCGACTTCGCAGAGTGGCAGCGGGCTCTGCTGAGCTCCGGGGACGCCGAGATCGGCCGCGAGCACTGGGACCGTCACGACCTGCGCCGTCTCGGCGAGGCCCGCCTTCCGTTGGCCGCGGCCCCCGAGGCCCGCGGCGAGCTGCGGCCGGAGATCCTCGACGTTCCCTGCGCGCCCAGGGTCCTCTCGTCCCTGGAGGCCATGGATGCCTCGATCCGGGCGGTGCTCGCCGCGGCCTGGGCCGCCCTGGCCGGCAAGCTGCTCGGCGGCGCGGTGCTCCTGGGTGTGGCCGCCGCCGGGCGCAACTTCCAGGAGCTGAGCGACGCGCTGGGACTGTACGAGACCTTCCTGCCCGTGCGCCTGGAGCTCGACGCCGAGGAGCCTTTCGCCGCTCTCGCCGGACGGGTGGAGAAAGAGCTCGCCACGGCCGCCCGCTGGCAGCCGTTCTTCGGCTGGGGAGAGCTCGCCGGCCCCGCGGCCTTCTTCCCCGTCTGCTTCGCCTTCGAAGACCGTTCGGCGGTGCATCGGGCCGGCCCTCTCGAGCTCACCGTCGCCGATCAGTACACCTGTACCCATCGCTTCGAGGTGAAGCTCGTCGGCGTCCGCCGGCGCGACGGCCTGGCGCTGGAGCTCCACTACGACCCCGACCTCTTCCGGCGCGAGGACGTGGAGCGTCTCCGCGACAGCCTGCAGGCGGAGCTGGCGAGCCTCGCGGCCGATCCCCGGCGCCCGCTGGGCGACGTCGATCTGCTGGGGGCCGACGAGCGGGAACACCTCGCCAGGCATGCCGTGCCGCTGCCATTTCCATCGGGAGACGAGGCCCCGGTCCATCTCCTGTTCGAGCGGTGGGTGGCCGAGCGATCCGCCGAGCCGGCGCTCGTTTTCGAGGACCGGGTGCTGTCCTGGGCCGAGCTCAACAGCCGGGCCAACCAGCTCGCGCATCGCCTGCGAAGGGAAGGGGTCGGGCCGGACGTCCCGGTGGCGATCTGCCTCCCGCGGTCCCCCCCCGTCGTCGTCTGCCTCCTGGGCATCCTCAAGGCCGGCGGCGCCTATGTGCCTCTCGATCCGAGCCTGCCCTCCGAGCGGCTGGCCACCCTGCTGGAGGACTGCGCAGCGCGCGTGCTCCTCGCCGACCGGCGCACCGCGGTGCGCCTGCCGCAGGGGCCGGCCCGGCGGATCCTGGTGGATGTCGAGGCGGATCGCATCGCAAGCGAGAGCCGGGACAACCCGCGGCCGGCGGCGTGCGGCGCCAACCTGGCCTATGTCATCTTCACCTCGGGATCGACCGGGCGGCCCAAAGGCGTCGGCGTCGAGCATCGCCAGCTCCTGAGCTATCTCCAGGGCATCTTGCAGGTCCTGGATACCGCGCCGGGCGACGCGTTTGCGCTGGTCTCCACCTTCGCCGCCGATCTCGGGCACACCTGTCTGTTCCCGGCTCTCTGCGGCGGCGGCGTCCTCCATCTCCTCGCCGACGAGCGGGTCGCGGACGGCGACGCCCTGGCCGACTATGGCACGCGCCACCGCATCGACTTCCTGAAGATCGTACCCGGGCACCTGGCGGCCTTGCTGGAGGCCGAACGGCGCGAGTCGATCCTGCCGCGCCGCGGCCTCATTCTGGGCGGAGAGACGGCCGCCCGGACGTTGCTCGACCGGGTGCGCCGGCTCGCACCGCAGTGCCGGACGTTCAACCACTACGGCCCGACGGAGACGACGGTCGGCGCGATGATCTATGAGATGGGCCCGGACCTGGCGGCCTGGCCGGGGAGGGGGATGCCGCTGGCACGGCCGCTGGCAGGATCGGCGGTGGCCGTGCTCGATCCCCGCCTCACCCTCGTGCCGGCCTGGGCGGCGGGCGAGCTCTACATCGGCGGCTCCGGGGTCGCCCGCGGCTACGTCGGCCGCCCGGATCTCACCGCCGAGCGGTTCCTGCCCGATCCGTTCGCCGGTGCGCCGGGAGCGCGCCGGTATCGCACCGGCGACCTGGTGCGCCGGCTCGGCGCCGCGGGCCTGGAGGTCCTCGGCCGCGTCGACCATCAAGTGAAGATCCACGGCTTCCGCATCGAGCCCGGCGAGATCGAGGCGGCCCTCCGCCGTCACCCGGCGATCCGCGACGCCGTGGTGGTGGCACGGGAGGACGGAGGCGGCGAGAAGCGGCTGATCGCCTATGTCACCGCGGAAGGGGCCGGCGTCCCGGCCCGCAGCGAGCTGCGCATCTTCCTCGCCGCGCACCTCCCCGAGCCCATGATCCCGGCGGTCTTCGTCCCCTTGGAGTCTCTCCCCCGCACCGCCAACGGCAAGCTGGATCGCCGCGCCCTGCCACCGCCTCCTGCGGCCATGGAGCCGACCGGCGGCGACGGCGCGCCGCGCAGCCTCGCCGAGGAAGTCCTGGCTGAAATCTGGGCCGAGCTGCTCCGGCTCGACCGCATCGGCATTCACGACAACTTCTTCGAGCTGGGGGGCCATTCGCTGCTGCTCACCCAGATGGCATCGCGCGTCCGCAAGGTGTTCGGCGTGGAGCTCTCCCTGCGGACCCTGTTCGATCACCCGACCGTCGCCAAGCTCGCTCTGCAGGTGGCGCAGGGGGCGGACGGCGGGGAGGTGCTGCAGCTGCCCGCCATCGAGCCGGCCGAGCCGGCGGCGCGCCTGGGCGACCAGCCGCTGTCGTCCGCCCAGCAACGCATCTGGTTCGTCGACCGGCTGGTCGCCGGCAGCTTCTTCAACATCCCCGCCGCCGTGCGCATCCGGGGGAGGCTGGACGAGGTCGCCCTGGAGAAGAGCCTCTCCGAAATCGTGCGCCGGCACGAGGTGCTGCGCGCGACCTTCCGGGTCGTGGGGCGGCAGCCGGTGCAGCGGATCGCTCCCCCGGCACCGCTGCCGCTGCCACGCATCGATCTCTGCGCCCTGGCGGTGGCGGTGCGCGACGCCTGTGCCGTGACCCTCGCCCGCGAGGAGGGGTCGCGGCCGTTCGACCTGTCGTGCGACCGGCCGCTGCGCGCCGCGCTCCTGCGCACGGGAGAGAACGAACGGGTCCTGCTGTTGACGCTGCACCACATGGTGAGCGACGCCTGGTCGATCGATCTTCTGGTGCGCGAGCTGGCCGCGCTCTACGAAGCCTTGGCGGCGGGCGCTCCTTCGCCGCTGCCCGAGCCCGCCCTCCAGTACACGGACTATGCCCGCTGGCAGCAGCGCCGGCTGCGGGGGGATGCCGAAGAGAAGCTCCTGGCCTTCTGGCGGCGCCAGCTCGCGGGAGCCCCTCTGGTGCTCGAGCTGCCGATGGACCACCCGCGGCCCACCGCAGGTGTGCCGCAGGCGGCGCGCCACCCGCTGGCGCTCTCGCAGGAGCTGGCGCAGGCGCTGCGGGCGCTCTCCCGGGGCGAAGGTGCGACGCTCTTCATGACGCTGCTCGCCGCCTTCAACGTCCTCCTGGGACACCTGGCCGGCCGGGACGACATCCTGGTGGGCGCCAATGCAGCGAATCGCACCCCGCTGGAGACCGAAGGCTTGATCGGGTGCTTCATCAACCAGATCGTCCTGCGCACCGATCTTGCGGGCAACCCGACGTTTCGCGAGCTGCTGGCGCGGGTACGGCGGACGGCGCTGGACGCCTATGCCCACGAGCTCCTCCCGTTCGACCGCCTGGTCGAAGAGCTCGCTCCGCCGCGCGAGCCGGGGCGCCACCTGCTGTTCCAGGTCAAGCTCGAGCTGCAGAGCCGCCAAGGGCCGCGCGAGCTGGCGGGGCTCGTCCTCGAGCAGCTCGACACCGGGTATCAGATCCTCCGCTACGACCTGTACCTGGCTCTGCGCGAATCCCCCGAGGGGATCACCGGAGCGCTCGCGTACAACGCCGACCTGTTCGAGCCGGGGACCGTCGCGTGCATGGCGGACCAGCTCGCGGCGCTCCTGCAGAGCATCGCCGGACATCCCGAGGCCACCCTGGACGAGCTGCGGGCGGTGCTCGCCGAGACGGGACGCCGCCGGCGCCATCGGGAAACCGCGGAGCTGGAACAGGCGGCGCTGCGCCACCTGGGCCGGACCCGGCGACGAGCCGCCGAAACCATCCATGCCACCTCCACCAAAGGAGTCGAAGATGTCAGAGCGGGCAGCTGGTGACCTTCCCAGCCTGGGGAGCCTGGGCCGGCCGGCGCGCCGCGCCGTCGTCGTGTCGCAGGAAAGCCTGGTGAACAGCAGCTCCCTGCTCCCCGGCAGCTCGCTTCCCCTCCTCATCGAGCCTGCGCTGGAGGACGTCGATCTCGTCGGCTGGGCGAAGAACCATCTCGACCAGATCGAGGCGTATCTGGACGAGCGTGGGGGCATCCTGTTCCGCGGTTTCAACCTGGGCGGGATCGATCGTTTCCAGGAGCTCAATCAGGCCACGTCGCGCACCGGCCTGCTGGAATATTCCTACCGCTCGACTCCGCGCACGCAGGTGCAAGGAAAGATCTATACATCCACCGAGTACCCGGCGCAACAGCACATTCCGCTGCACAATGAGATGGCGTATTCCAGGAGCTGGCCGCTGCGGATCACTTTTTTCTGTGTGAAGAACGCCGAGCGGGGCGGCGAGACGCCGATCGCCGACAGCCGCCGCGTCCATGAACGGATTCCCCGCGAGATCCGCGAAGAATTCGCCGCCCGGCAGGTTCTGTACGTGCGCAACTATGGCCAGGGCCTCGATCTGCCCTGGCAGACCGTCTTCCAGACCGAGAGCCGCGAGGACGTCGAGCGTTTCTGCCGGGAGCATGGCATCGAGCTGGAATGGAAGGACGACGGAGGCCTGCGCACGAAGCAGCTCTGCCAGGCGGTCGCCGTGCATCCCCGGACCGGCGCGCCGGTCTGGTTCAATCAGGCGCATCTCTTCCACTTTTCGAGCCTCGAGCCGGCTCTGCGCGAGTCTCTCCTGCGTTCGTTCGGCGAGGAGAACCTGCCGCGCAATGCGTGCTTCGGCGACGGCTCGCCGATCGACCCGGCGGCTCTGGCGGAGATCCGCCGGGCGTACCAGGAGGAGACGGTGGCGTTCCCCTGGCAGGAAGGGGACGTGCTTTTGCTCGACAACATGTTGACGGCGCATGGACGCGCTCCCTTCGAGGGAGAACGCAAGATCCTCGTGGGGATGAGCGACGAGTCTTCCGCCGCTTAGCGGAAGGGGGCAGGAGCAGCAGCATGGACGCGGCGATCACGGGCTTTGCTCTCTCTCCACAGCAGAAGCACCTCTGGCTTCTGGCGCAGGAAGGCGAGGCCGCCTTCCGCAGCCGGTGCACGGTCTTCCTGCGGGGCGACCTCGAGCCGGAAACTCTGAAGGCGGCCCTGGCGGACCTGGCGCAGCGCCACGAGGTGCTGCGCACGGTGTTCCACCGCCCTCCCGGCCTGAGCCTGCCGCTGCAGGTGGTCGGGGAGCCCGGGTGGGACCTGCGGGAGGACAGCTTCGTCGATCTCCCCCCGGAGGAGCGGGCCGAGCGCCTCGGCCGGCTCCGCGCCCGCCTCGCCGCGGAGCCGATGGATCTGGCACGCGGGCCTTTGTGGCGCGCCGCTCTCGTGGCGCTGGCACCGCGAGAGCACGCCCTGCTTCTGGAAGTCCCGGCCCTGTGCGCCGACCGCCGCGGGCTCATCGCCCTGGTCCGGGAGATCGCCCGGTCCTGGACGGCGCTCGCCGCCGGCGGCGCGAGCGCCGGTGAGCCCGCCCAGTACATCGATCTGTCGGAGTGGCAGAACGAGCTGCTGAGCGCGGCGGACACCCGGCCGGGCCGGGAGCACTGGCGCCGGCGCGGGACCACCGCACCGCCGCCTCCGGAGCTGCCGCTGCGCGCGGCGAGCCGTGCGGACGGTGCGAACGCTGCGCCGTTCCAGCCGCGCTCCGTGGCGGTGGCGCTCCCACCGGCTGCCTGGGGAGAGCTGCGCGCGCTCGCCGGGCGGGAGCAGACCGATCTGCGGAGCCTTCTGCTGGCCGCCTGGGCTCTCCTCCTGGCCCGGCTGACCGGCCGCGCGGAGCAGGAGGTCGGTCTGCTGGCCGATGGCCGCAACTTCAGCGAGCTGGTGGAGGCCGTGGGGCTGTTCGCGCGCTGCCTCCCGCTCTCCTTCACCGTGGCGCCGCACCGGCCGTTCACCTCGCTGCTGCGGGACGTCGCCGGTGAGGTGGGCGAGGCGGTGCAGCGACAGCAGTTCTTCTCCTGGGAGGATTGGGAGGGCGGATCGCGCACCGCCACCGGGGTGCCCTGTCCGGAAGTCGCTTTCGAGCTCGCGGAGCTTCCGGAGCCGGTTGCGGCGCCGGGCGTGACGCTCTCCCTCGGCCACGCCGAGTCGACCAGCGAGCGCTTCGGCCTCAAGTTGCTGTGCTCGGCCGGGGACGAGGCCACCACCGCGGAGATCGGCTTCGATGCCGCGCGCTTTCAGGAGGAAGACGTCCGCCGTCTGGCCGAGGGTCTCTCCGCCCTCCTGGCCGGCGTTCTCGCCTCCCCGGAGGGCGCCGTTGGAGACTTCGAGATCCTGGGTCCCGGGGAGAGAGCCCGCCGCCTGGTGGAGCTCAATCGGCCGGAGCCTCCGCTGCCGGCCGCTCCGGATCTCTGCGGCCTCTTCGATCGGCAGGCGGAGGCGCGCCCTGAGGCTCTCGCCGTGGTCGCGGGCGCGCAGAGCCTGACCTGGCGCGAGCTGGCGGACCAGGCCAACCGCCTGGCCCATCATCTGCGGCGCCTCGGCGTCGGCCCCGAGGTCTGCGTCGCTCTCTGCCTCGACCGCTCGGTCGAGATGATCGTCTCCCTGCTGGCGGTGCTCAAGGCCGGCGGCGCCTACGTGCCGCTCGATCCGGGTCTGCCCCAGGAGCGGCTGGAGCTGATGCTCGCCGATGCCGGAGCCCGGGTGCTGGTGGTGCACGGGCCGACCTCTCTCCTGCTCCCGGCGGTGCCGGCGATCCGCCTCGACCTCGGTGCGGCCGGGGCGGCGCTCGCCGCGGAGAGCCCCGTGGCCCCGCCACCCGCCGCGGATGCGGACAACCTGGCCTATGTGATCTACACCTCCGGCTCGACCGGCCGGCCGAAGGGCGTCGCGATCTCGCGGGGCCAATTGGCGAGCTACACCCAGGCGGTGGCGCACCGGCTCGACCTGCCCGCGGGCGCCGGGTACGCGCTGATCTCGACCTTCGCTGCGGACCTCGGCAACACCGTTCTCTTTCCCGCGCTCGCCGGCGGCGGCTGCCTGCACGTCCTGACGCAGGAGCATGCCTCCGACACGGCGGCGCTGGCGGACTACGCCGGACGCCACGCGATCGACTGCCTGAAGATCGTCCCCTCGCACCTGCGCGCCCTCCTCGACGGCCCGCGGCCCGAGCGCGTGCTGCCGCGCAGGTGCCTGGTGCTCGGTGGAGAGGCGACCGACTGGGCCTTCCTGGCCCGCGTCCAGGAGCTGGCGCCCGGGTGCCGGGTGCTGAACCACTACGGCCCGACCGAAACCACGGTGGGCGCGCTGACCTGTGCCGTGCCGCACGGCTGGCGCGATCCCGACGCCGCGACCCTGCCGCTCGGGCGGCCCCTCCCCAACAGCCGGGTGTATGTCGTGGACGCCCGGTTGCAGGCGGTACCGGGTTGGGTGCCGGGTGAGGTGCTCATCGGCGGCGAGGGCGTGGCGCGCGGCTATGTGGGCCACCCCGCCCTGACCGCGGAGCGGTTCGTGCCCGATCCCTTCGCCGCGAGCCCCGGCCGGCGGGTCTACCGAAGCGGCGATCTGGCGCGCCATCTGCCGAGCGGCCTCCTCGAGTTCCTCGGCCGCAGCGACGACCAGGTGAAGATCCGCGGCTTCCGGGTCGAGCCCGGCGAGGTCGCGGCCCTGCTGCGCGGCCACCCGGCGGTGCGGGAAGCCGTGGTGCTGGCGCGCGAGGACGGGGGAGAGGGCAGGCGTCTGGTCGCCTATGTGGTGCCGGCCCGCGGCGGGCAGATCGCGCCGGACGAGCTGCGCTCCTGGCTGCGGCAGCGGCTTCCGGAGCACATGGTCCCCGCGGCTCTCGTCGTGCTCAAGGCCCTCCCGTTGACCTCCAACGGCAAGCTGGACCGCCGCGCCCTGCCGGCGCCGGAGCCGCCTCCCACCTCTCCGGCCGCGGGAGGCGCGCCACCGGACCCGGCCGAGGAGATCCTGCTCGGGATCTGGAGCGATCTGCTCGGCACGGCGCGGCGGATCGGCCGCCGCGACAGCTTCTTCGAGCTCGGCGGGCATTCGTTGCTGGCGATGCAGCTCATCTCGCGGGTGCGCGACGCCTTCCATGTGGAGATCCCCCTCCCGGTGCTGTTCTCCACACCGACGGTGGCCGGCCTTGCGGAACGCATCGCGGCGGCCGGCCGGCCGGGCCGGGCGGTGGCGCCGCCGATCGAGCGTGTGCCGCGCGGGGGCGATCTGCCGCTTTCGTTCGCGCAGCAGCGCCTGTGGTTCCTCGACCGTCTCGAGCCGGGGAGCCCGTTCTACAACATCACCCGCGCCCTGCGGCTGCACGGCCACCTGGACGTCCGCTCGCTCGGCCGTGCCCTGGGCGAGATCGTCCGGCGGCATGAAGCACTGCGCACCACGTTCCCGTCGTCCGGCGGGTTCCCGGCCCAGGTGATCGCCGCCGCCGGAGACGCCTCCCTCTCCCTCGTCGACCTCGGCGGTCTCGGTACGGCCGGGCGCGAGGCGGTCGCGCTGGACCTGGCGACCCTCTGGGCACGGTCTCCCTTCGATCTGGCGCGCGGTCCTCTGCTGCGCCTCGGCCTGCTGCGGCTCGGCGAGCAGGAGCACCTGCTGCTCGCGGCCGTCCACCACAGTGTCGCCGACGGCTGGTCCATGGGCGTGCTGGTGCGCGAGATCGGGGCGCTCTATGCGGCGTTCGTCCAGGGGGAGCCGTCCCCGCTGCCCGAGCTGCCCGTGCAGTACGCCGACTTCGCCGCCTGGCAGCGCAGTTGGCTGCAAGGCGAGGTCCTGGAGGAACAGATCGCCTTTTGGCGAGGCCGCCTCGCCGGAGCCCCCCGCGTGCTGGAGCTGCCGGCGGATCGGCCGCGCCCCCCGGTGCAGACCTTCCGGGGTGCCGTGCAGCCCCTGGTCCTGCCGCCCGCTCTTGCGCAGGCGGCTCGCGGCCTCGGCCGCCGGGAGAGCGCGACCCTCTTCATGACCCTGCTCGCCGCCTGGGCGGTTCTGCTCGGCCGCCACGCCGGGCAGGAGGACCTGCTGGTGGGGACGCCGATCGCCGGCCGCAACCGGCGCGAGATCGAGGACCTGGTCGGGTTCTTCGTCAACACCCTCGTCCTGCGCATCGAGCTGAGCGCAGGGGACAGTGGGACGGCGCCGGCGTTCCTGGAGGTCCTGGGGAGGGTGCGCGCCGGAGCCCTCACGGCTTTTGCCCACCAGGATCTCCCCTTCGAGCGCCTCGTCGAGGAGCTCGCCCCGGAGCGGGACCTCTCGCGCTCGCCGCTGTTCCAGGTCCTGTTCTCGCTGCAGAATGCGCCCGCCGGGGAGCTGCGGCTCCCCGGTCTCACCCTGGCCCCGGTGGAGACCGGGGCCGCGGTGGCGAAGTTCGATCTCTCGCTGTATCTCGTGGAGACCGGCGCGGAGATCACGGGCGGGCTGGAGCACAATAGGGATCTGTTCGACGCGGGCACGGTGGAGCGGCTGGGAGCCCGCTTTGCAGCGCTCCTCGCAGCAGCCGTGGCGGACCCCGGTTGCCCGGTCGGGGACCTGCCGCTCCTGTCGCCGGCGGAGGTGGAGCAGCTCGTGACCGGCTGGAACGACACGGCCGAGCCGTTCCCGGCCGACCTCTGCGTCCATGAGCGGATCGCGGCGCAGGCGGCCCGGACACCGGAGGCCGTCGCCCTGTCCTTCGGCGGCGAGCCTCTCTTCTACCAGGAGCTCGTGGAGCGCGCCGGGCGGCTCGCCCGCCGGCTGGTCCGTCTGGGCGTCGGGCCGGACGTGCCGGTCGGCCTCTGTGCCGACCGCTCGCCCGCCCTGCTGGTGGGAGTGCTCGGGATTCTCCAGGCCGGCGGCGCTTACGTGCCGCTCGATCCGACCCATCCGCGGGAGCGTCTGGGGGCCATCCTGGCCGACTCCGGCCTCCGCGTCCTGGTCACCGAGAACGCTCTGCTCGGGACCTTGCCACACCACGGGGTGCCTCTCGTTCTCCTCGACGGCGAGACGGCCGGGGACGGGCGCGTGCCGTTGCCGCGGGTGCACCCCGAAAACCTGGCGTACGTCCTCTTCACCTCGGGCTCGACCGGCCGGTCCAAGGGGGTCGCGGTGAGCCACCGCGGCGTGATGAACTTTCTGACCACCTTGGCGGCACGGGCGGGGTTTTCCGCCGGCGACGTGGTGGTGGCCCTCACCACGCTCTCGTTCGACATCGCGGTCACCGAGCTGCTCCTGCCGCTGACGATCGGAGCGCGGATCGAGCTGGTGCGCCGCGAGACGGCCGGCGACGCGCGGCTGCTGGCCGCGGCTCTGGAGTCGGCGGGCGCCACGGTGTTGCAGGCGACGCCGGCCACCTGGACCCTGCTGGTCGATGGGGGCTGGCAGGGCCGTCCCGGGCTCAAGGCGCTGTGCGGCGGTGAGGCCCTGCCGCGGGCTCTCGCCGATCGGCTGCTGCTCCGGGCCGCGGAGCTGTGGAACCTCTACGGCCCGACCGAGACCACGGTCTGGTCGACGCTTCACCGGATCACCGCAGACGAGCGCCGGGTGCCGATCGGACATCCCCTGGGCAACACCACGGTCCACCTCCTGGGGCGCTGGGGTGAGCTGGTGCCGGTCGGCGTGGTGGGCGAGCTGTGGATCGGCGGCGCCGGCCTGGCGCGCGGCTACCACGGCCGGCCCGACCTGACGGCCGAGCGGTTCCTCCCCGATCCCTTCGCAGCGCCCGGTGCGCGGCTCTACCGCACGGGCGACCTCGCCCGCCGCCTGCCCGACGGAGCGCTCGACTACCTGGGCCGCGCCGATTTCCAGGTGAAGGTGCGCGGTCACCGCATCGAGCTGGGGGAGATCGAGGCCGCGCTGCGCCGGCATCCGGATGTCCGCGACGCGGTGGCCGTGGTCCGCCAGGACGCACCCGACGAGAAGCGGCTGGCCGCCTACGTGGTGCCGGCGCAGGGAAAGGGGATCGGAGCCGCGGCACTGGCCGACTTCCTGCGTGGGATCCTGCCCGCCTCCATGATCCCTGCGGCCTTCTCCTTCCTGCCGGCGCTCCCCTTGACGCCCTCCGGCAAGGTCGACCGCCGCGCTCTGCCGGCGCCGGATCGCCGGGCCGCCGCTGCGGGCGCCGTGGAGCCGCGCGATCCGCTGGAGGAGCTGCTGGCCGGGGTCTGGGCGGAGGTCCTGCGGCTCGACCGGGTCGGCGTCCACGACGATTTCTTCCTCCTCGGAGGCCACTCCCTGCTGGCCACCCAGGTGATCTCGCGCCTGCACCAGGCGCTCGGGATGGAAGTGCCGCTGCGGTGGCTGTTCGAAGCTCCCACCGTGGCCGGGTTGGCGCGGAAGATTCTCGCCGGGCGGGCCGAGGGCGCGGCGACGCCGGCGCCTCCGCTCGTGCCGGTGCCGCGCGGCGGAGACCTCCCCCTCTCCTTCGCCCAGCAGAGGCTCTGGCTCATCGACCGTCTCGATCCCGGCAGCCCGGCCTACAACATGCCGCTGGCCCTGCGCCTGACCGGCGAGGTCACGCCCGCCCGGCTGGGGTGCATCTTCGCGGCCATCGTCCGGCGGCACGAGGTGCTGCGCACCACGTTCGTGGTCCGTGCGGGGGCGCCGGTGCAGGTGATCGCGCCCGCGGAGGATCGGACACCGCCCGTACCGGTCGTCGATCTGTCGTACCTGCCGGACGCGGCGGGCACGGCGGCGGCGCTCGCCCGCGACGAGGCACGCCGCCCCTTCGATCTGCGGCACGGCCCGCTGCTGCGCCTCGGCCTGCTCCGGCTGGGCACGGACGACCACGTCCTGCTTCTGACCCTGCATCACGTCGTCACCGACGGCTGGTCTCAGGGAGTCCTGCTGCGCGAGATCGCCGAGCTCCACACCGCCTTCACCGAGGGGCGGCCTCCCGCCCTGCCGGAGCTCCCGGTGCAGTACGCCGATTTCGCCGTCTGGCAGAGGAGCTGGTTGCAGGGCGCCGTGCTGGCGGAACAGCTCGGCCACTGGCGGCGGCGCCTCGCCGGGGCACCGCGGCAGCTGGAGCTGCCCACGGATCGCCCGCGCCCGCCGTTGAAGACCCGCCGCGGTGCGAAGCGCCCGGTCGCCCTCCCGCCGGACCTGGCGGCGGGGATCCGGGAGCTGGGGCGGCGGGAGGGGGTCACCCCCTTCATGGTCCTCCTCGCCGCCTGGGCGCTCCTTCTCGGCCGTCACGCAGGCCAGGAGGACGTGGTGGTGGGCACGCCCATCGCCGGCCGCAACCGCCGCGAGCTCGAGGACCTCATCGGGTTCTTCGTCAACACCCTCGCCCTGCGCATCCGGCTCGACGGCTCCGGCTCCCCGCCCGCCTTCCGGGAGCTGCTCGGCCGCGTGCGCGAGAGCGCTCTGGATGCGTTCGCGCACCAGGACGTACCGTTCGAGCGCCTCGTCGAAGAGCTGGCTCCCGAGCGGGACCTCGCGCCCTCCCCGCTGTTCCAGGTCCTCTTCGTGCTGCAGAACCTGCCGGTCGCCGCACCGGCGGTGCCGGGGCTCTCTCTGGTGCCCCTCCCCATCGACAACGGAACGGCGAAGCTCGACCTGACGCTCTCCCTGAGCGAGGGGGCCGCCGGCTTTGCCGGCTCCCTGGAGCACGACCTCGACCTGTTCGACGACGCGACGGTGGAGCGCCTGCCGGCCCGTTTCGCGGTGCTCCTCACGGGAGCCGTGGCGGCGCCCGGCCGGGCGCTGCCGGACCTGCCGCTGCTCCTCCCGGCGGAGCTGGAGCAGGTGGTGCACACCTGGAACGCCACGACCCGCGAGTACCCGCGGGACTCCTCCCTGCCCGAGCTGTTCGCCCGGGTGGCGCAGGAGCTGCCGGACGGCCCGGCGGTGATCGGCTCCGGAGAGGTCTGGAGCTACCGCCGGCTCGCCGCGGCATCCGACCGCCTCGCGCGGCGGCTGCGCGCCCTCGGGGTCGGGCCGGAAACCCCGGTCGGCCTCGCCATCGAGCGCTCGCCCGCGCTGGTCCTGGGCACCCTGGCCATCGTCAAGGCCGGCGGCGCCTACGTGCCGCTCGATGCCGGCCATCCCGACGAGCGCCTCGCCTTCCTCCTGGCGGACACCGGAGCGCGCATCGTGCTGGTGCACGGCGCCACGCGGGACCGGATGGCGGCGCTCGGCGCCTGCTGCGTGGACCTTGAAGACGCGCCGGACGAGAGCGCTGCGCCCCCGCCACCGCCACACCTTCCGGCCGACAGTCTCGCCTACGTCCTCTACACCTCGGGCTCGACCGGCCGGCCGAAGGGGGTGGCCGTGCCGCACCGGGCCGTCGTGCGGCTGGTGCGCCAGACCGACCACCTGCGCCTGGGACCCGGCGACCGCGTGGCCCACCTGTCGAATACGAGCTTCGACGCAGCCACCTACGAGATCTGGGGCGCCCTGCTCAACGGCGCCGCCGTGGCCGTGATCCCGCGCGACACCGTGCTTTCGTCCTCCGCCGGGCTCGCGGCGGCCCTGGCGGAGCAGCGGGTCACCTCGATGTTCCTCACCTCGGCGCTGTTCACCCGGATGGCGGCCGAGGTGCCGGACGCCTTCCACCACCTGCACGAGGTGCTCGTCGGCGGCGAGGCGGTGAGCCCCGCCGCCGCCCGCAGAGTGCTGGCCGGCCGGCCGCCGCGCCGCCTGCTCAACGCGTACGGCCCGACCGAGAGCACGACCTTCGCCGCCTGGTATCCGATCCGGGAGGTCCCGGCGGACGCGGTCTCGGTCCCCATCGGGTTTCCGCTGGCCAACACGACGCTCTACGTGCTGGACCGCCGGTGGTCTCCGGTCCCGCCCGGCTCGGTGGGAGAGCTCGCCATCGGCGGCGACGGCCTCGCCCGCGGCTATCTGGGCCGTCCGGAGCTCTCCGCCGAACGCTTCGTTCCCCATCCCTGGGGCGACGGTGAGCGCTTGTACCGCACCGGGGACCTGGTGCGGCGGCGGCCTGATGGGGCGCTGGAGATCCTCGGCCGGCTCGACCACCAGATCAAGATCCGCGGCTTCCGGATCGAGCCGGGTGAGATCGAGACGGTCCTGGCGAGCCATCCGGCGATCCGCGAGTGTGTGGTCGTGGCGTGCGAGGGCCCGCCGGGATCGCATTTCCTGGCCGCCTATGTCGTGGGCTCCGCGGAGCCTCCCGAGGCGACGGGTCTCCGCACCTTCCTGAGCGAACGGCTGCCCGGCTACATGGTGCCGTCCGCGTTCGTGGTCCTGGAGGCCCTGCCGTTCTCGCCGAACGGCAAGGTGGACCGGAGGGCCCTGCCGGACCCGCAAGGCCACGGCTCACCGGAGCACGCCTTCGTGGCACCCTCCGATCCGGTGGAGGTGAAGCTGGCCGCGATCTGGAGCGAGGTGCTGCGGCGCGACCGGATCGGGGCCGAGGACGACTTCTTCGCGCTGGGCGGACACTCCCTGCTGGCCACCCAGGTGGTCACCCGGGTGGAGGAGGTGCTGGGCGTGGAGATCCCGCTGCGCGATGTCTTCGAAGCACCGACCCTGCGCCGCCTCGCCCGCCGTCTGCGCGAACAACACGGTGGAGAGACCGCCACACCGCCCCTCCTGCCCGCCACCGACCCGCCGCGGAGCGCTCCCTTGTCCTTCGCCCAGCAGCGGCTCTGGTTTCTGAACCAGCTCGAGCCGGGAAACCCGGCCTACAATGTCCCGCTGGCGGTTCGCCTCACCGGCGGGCTGTCGGTGGAAGCGCTGGAGAGGACCTTTGCCGAGGTCGTGCGCCGGCACGAGGCGCTGCGGACCTCGTTCCCGGTCGAAGCCGGACAGCCGGTGCAGAGGATCGCGGCGAGCGGGGACCTGCGGCTGGAGCTGCAGCCCGTCGATCTGTCGGACGCCCCGGAGGAGGCGCGCGAAGAATGGGTCCACAAACTGGTCCAGGAGGAGGCCGGGCATCCGTTCGATCTGGAGAACGGTGCGCTGCTGCGCTGCGGCCTGCTGCGCCTGGGTGAACGGGAGCACCTTCTGTTGGTGACCTTCCACCACATCGTCTCCGACGGCTGGTCCATGGGCGTCCTGCTGCGCGAGCTCGGCGCCTTGTATCCGGCCTTCCTCCGCGGCGAGCCTTCACCTCTTCCCGAGTTGAGGTCGCAATACGCCGATTTCGCGCGTTGGCAGCGGAGCCGGCTGCAGGGGGAGGTCCTGGAGCAGCTCCTCTCCCATTGGAAAGACGCGCTCGCCGGAGCTCCGACCCTGCTGGAGCTGCCCACGGATCGGCCACGGCCGGCGGTTCAGTCCTACCGCGGTGCCTTGGCCGGCCTGACCCTGGCACCCGGCTTGCCGGCGGCCCTCCGCGAGCTCTGCCGGAAGGCGGGGGTGACTCCTTTCATGCTTCTGCTGGCGTCCTGGGCGGTCGTGCTGGGGCGCTACGCCGGGCAGGAGGACGTGCTGCTGGGCTCGACCATCGCGGGGCGCAATCGCCGGGAGATCGAAGATCTGATCGGCTTCTTCGTGAACACCCTGGTGTTGCGCACGAACCTCGCGGGCTCCCAATCCTTCGCTCATCTGCTGGGGTGCGTGCGCGAGACGGCCCTGGACGCCTTTGCGCATCAGGACCTCCCTTTCGAGCTTCTGGTCGAGGAGCTCACGGTCGAACGCAATCTCGCACACTCCCCGCTGATCCAGGCGATGCTGACGTTCCAGAATACACCGGCCGCCGAGCTGCGGCTGGCGGACCTGACGTTCTCCCCGGTGGAGCGGCAGGCCACCACGGCGAAATTCGACCTCGGTCTCGGGTTCCGCCAGACGGCCGAGGGCTTTGCCGGCTCTCTGGAGTATGCGACCGACCTCTTCGACCCCTCGACGGCCGAGCGCCTTCTCGGCCACCTGACCCAGGTTTTGACGCACGCCGCCGCGTCTCCCGCATGCCCTCTCTCGGAGCTCCGCTTCCTGAGCGCAGCGGAAGAGCGGTTGCTCCAGACCGACCTCAACCAGGCCCGGCGGAGCTGGGCGCTTCCCGGCACCGTCCAGGACCTGTTCACGCGGCAGGCGCGCCGGACACCCGACAAGACCGGCGCCGTGGGTCCCCGGGGGGCGATGACCTACCGCGAGATCGCAGAGCGTTCCTCCGCTCTGGCGCAGCAGATCGGGTGGGCCGGGGCCGGTGCGCCGCTCGACCGGCGGATCGGCCTGCTGGCGGATCCCGATCCCGAGGTGTTGGTCGGGATGCTCGGTATTCTGAAGGCGGGCGGCGGATTCGTCCCGATGGACACCCGCCATCCGGACGAGCGCCTGGCCTGGACTCTGCAAGACTGCGGGTGTGAGGTGCTGGTCACCCAGCGCCGGCACGTGGCGCGGGTGGCGGCGCTCGCCCCCGGTTTGCGCCGCGTGGTCTGCCTGGAAGACGCACTCCCCTCCGCCACGGAGACCGCTCTCCGGAGCGAGCCGCTCTCCCTCGCGTATGCCGTGTATACCTCGGGCTCGGCCGGCCGGCCCAAGGGAGTGCAGATTGCGCACGAGAGCCTCGTGCCGATGCTCCACTGGGGCTGCAGCCATCTGGGCCTCGGCGAGCACACCCGGGTCCTCCAGAGCCTCGCCTTCTGCTTCGACTTCGGCATCTTCGAGATCCTCACGACCGTGGTCGCGGGAGGCACACTTCTCTTCCCCGGCGAGGCCGCGGGTGATCCGGAGGCCTTCGCGCAGGAGATCGCCCGGCACGGCGTCAACACCCTGCACACGACGCCGGCTTTTGCGCGTGAGCTCGCGAGGGCTGCCGAGGCGGGCCGGGCTCTGGAGAGTCTCGAGATCCTCCATCTCGGGGGTGAGGCGCTGCCGCGGGAGACCGCGGCGCGCCTTCGCGAAGCCGCGCCGCGCGCGGCTCTCTACAACGGCTATGGCCCGACCGAGGCGACGATCAACAGCTCGATCTACCGGATCGACGGCGGCGACGGCGAAGAGACGGCCTGGCCGGTGGTCCCGATCGGCCGGCGGTCGGCGGACAATGCGCTGTACGTCCTCGACCCCACGGGCCGGCTTGCGCCGCTCGGCGCGCGCGGGGAGCTCTGCGTCGGGGGGATCGGAGTGGCACGGGGCTACCTCGGACGACCCGGCTTGACCGCCGAGCGTTTCGTCCCGGACCCGTTCGGCACCGCACCCGGCGGGCGGCTCTACCGTACCGGCGACCTGGTTCGGTATCTGCCCGAGGGCGGCCGGCCCGGCAGGGATCTCGAATTCCTCGGCCGGATCGATCAGCAGGTCAAGCTGCGTGGCTTCCGGATCGAGCTGGGGGAGATCGAGTCCGCGCTGCAGAGCCATCCCGCGGTGAGCGCCTGCGTGGCTCTGCTGCGGACGGATGCCCCCGGAGATCCACGCCTCGTCGCCTACGTCGTCCTCGATCCGCCGGACGATCCGGAAGATCCGCGGCCGGCTCTCGCGGCCTGGCTGCGCGGAAAGCTGCCCGAGTACATGGTGCCCGCGCTCGTTCTCCTCGATGCGTTGCCGCTCACCACCAACGGCAAGGTGGACCGCCGGGCGCTGCCGGCACCGGAGCGCCGCGCGGAGGAGTCGGCCTACGTGGCACCCGGCGATCCGCTCGAAGAAAAGCTGGCCGGGATCTATCAAGAGGTGCTCCAGCTCAACCGCGTGGGCATCCATGACAACTTCTTCTCCCTGGGCGGACATTCGTTGCTCGCCACCCAGGTGGTCACGCGAGTCCGGGAGACCTTGGGTCTCCAACTCCACCTGCGGCGTATCTTCGAGGCGCCGACCGTCCATCAGCTCGCCAGGGGCTTGCGCGGCGGGCATCCCGCCTAAGGTTTATCGGTTCAATTTGAAGAAAGGGGGCTCAACCATGTACCGTGTCGCACTCGTCAACATGCCGTTCGCCAACGCCGACATGCCATCGCTCGCCCTGACCCAGCTCAAAGCCGTCTTGCAGAGCGAGCTGGGCGATCAGGTGGAGTGTCAGGTGCTCTATCCCAACCTCGATTTCGTCGGCCATCTCGGTCCCCGCCTCTACGAGATCATCTCCAACACCACCCTGGCCAACACCGCGGGGCTGGGGGACTGGTTCTTCAGCCAGGAGGCGTTTCCCGAGAAACCCGACGATTCGGACGCCTACCTGGTCCGCCACTTCTCCGAGCACCGGTCGCAGCTCGATGCCTTCCGTGGCGAGCTGAAAGAAAAACGCCGGCAGGCGGGAGCCCTCCTCGACGATCTCATCGAGCGCTACCGGCTGGACAGCTACTCGCTGATCGGCTTCACCACCATGTTCTCGCAGAACATGGCGTGCATCGCCATGGCCAGGAAGCTCAAGGCCCTGCGCCCCGAGATCACCATCCTGATGGGCGGGGCCAACTGCGAGTCCCCGATGGGAGACGTGCTCGCCAGGAACGTGGCCGAGATCGATTACGTTTTTTCCGGGCCCAGCCTGGTCGCCTTTCCACGGCTCGTCCGCCATCTCCTGCAGGGAGAAATCGAGGAGTGCGACAAGATCAAGGGTGTCCTCACCAGCCGGAAGCTGGCGGCACAGGAGGCCGGCCACGACCGCGAGATCGGCGAAGAGCTGGACATCGCGTTCGACGTACCGCTCGATTATGACGACTACTTCGCGGCGTTCGATGCGAAGGTGCCGAAGGATGCGGGCTTCGAGCCGAAGGTGATGTTCGAAACCTCGCGCGGCTGCTGGTGGGGCGAGCGGGCCCACTGCACCTTCTGCGGCCTGAACGGCGTCACCATGTCTTACCGCGCCTTGCCGGCGGACAAGGCCCTGAACCTCCTGCACGGGCTGTTCGAGCGGTACGGCGCCCGGGCCCCGGAGTTCAAGTCGGTCGACAACATCCTGCCGCGGGAATACCTCACCGACGTCCTGCCGTATCTGGAGACACCGGAAGAAAACTTCCTGTTCTATGAGATCAAGGCCGATCTCAAGGAACGCGAGGTGGCGGTGCTGGCGCAGGCCCGGGTGACGCGGATCCAGCCCGGCATCGAGTCGCTGGCGACCAGCTCCTTGAAACTGATGCGCAAGGGGACGACGTCGTTCCAGAACCTCAAGTTCCTCAAGCACTGCCAGCGGTACGGCATCTATTCGCTGTGGAACCTCCTGGTCGGCTTCCCCAACGAGCCCGAATCGGTCTACGCGAAGTATTACGAGGATCTGCCGCTGCTCATCCATCTCGAGCCGCCGAGCGGCGCCCATCCGATCCGCTTCGACCGCTTCAGCCCCTATTTCGTGCGGGCCCAGGAGTACGGCCTCAAGCTGAAGCCGTTCAAGTGGTACGAGATGCTCTATCCCTTCCCGGCGGAAGAGCTCCACGACCTCGCCTACTACTTCGCGGACGAGGATTACAAGGCGACGCATGTCGCGAGCACCGCGCGCTGGCTCGGCAAGCTGCGCGAGCGCATCGCCCACTGGCAGGTTCGCTACTACCAGCGCGACCGGCGGCTCAAGCCGGAGCTGACCACCAAGGAGCGCCGCGGAGCCATGGTGGTCTACGACTCCCGCTCCGGCTCTGCCGTCGAGCACTCCCTCTCTCCGACCGTCTGGAAGATCCTCGATCTCCTGGAGGAGCCGCTCAAGATTCCGCGGCTGGTCGAGAAGCTCGCCGGCATCCCGGAGCAGGAGGTGACCGCGGGGGTCGCCTTCCTCAAGCAGCGCGGCCTCCTCTTCGAGGAGGACGGCGCCTACATGAGCCTGGTGCTGCGGCCCGAGAGACCGACCTTGCTCCGCGCACAACCGGCCGCAGCCGCGACCGAGGCGATCGCCTCGTGAGTCTTTGAAAGATCGGGGGCGGCGAAACCCACCGCCGCACCCGATCCCGAGCCGCTCTGTCGCTCGATTGCTCTCTCCGGGGACGTGCCCCCCACGTCCCCGCCTCGTCTCCCCCCGGGAACCGTGTCAAACCCGGCCACAGGCCGATGCAATGAACAGCCTTCCCAGGCTGCTCACGAGCCGGCTGCCTCGTGGGAACCGAGGGAAGCGGTGCTCACCGGAGCCTGTACTCGCGCATCTCAGCGTAGAGCG
The DNA here is from genome assembly GCA_002420005.1 of Holophagales bacterium UBA5704. Lineage (GTDB taxonomy): Bacteria > Acidobacteriota > Thermoanaerobaculia > Multivoradales > UBA5704 > UBA5704. Next base: position 40,946 of record DIHE01000157.1, read on the forward strand.
GGGTCAACGTGTCGATTTCGCACGAACGGTCGGTGAACCTGTAGGTCGTCGCGAAGTCCTCATAGCTGCGGGCCCGCCAGAGCCTCCCGGCGGGATCGACCACCAGAGAGTGCCCGACGCCCCCGCGGAAGATCGCCGAGCCGTCGGTGCCGGTGTACCCCCGGCACGTCCAAGGCCGTTCCTCGGGATGCGCGGCCATGAAAGCCTCGATCTCGCCGACGAGCTGCGCGAAGAGCTGCGCCCGTTCCGCCGCAGGTGCACGGAGAGTGCGCTCGATGGCCCGGCTGAGCATGGGCTCTGCCGGTGAAGAGAGGACCCCTGATTGGAGCGGCTCGGCCATGACCCAACCATCATGCTGGCAGCCGACCTGAAACCCCAGGGGCTCCAGGAACCGCAAGAAACCACCGTGCCCTTGCCGTTCCTGAAGCCCTTGCCGTCCTGGGTCTTCCTGCTTTCCTAGATCTCCACCCCGCCCATCAGCCAGAGCAGGATCGCCTTCTGGATGTGCAGGCGGTTCTCCGCCTCGTCATAGATGCGGCTCTGCGGGCCGTCCGCGACTTCGGCGGTGACCTCTTCGCCGCGGTGGGCGGGGAGGCAGTGGAGGAAGACGGCCTCGGGCCGGGCGTGGGCCATCAGGGCGCTGTCGACCGTCCAGCCCTGGAAGGCGCGCAGGCGCTCCTGGGCTTCCTGCTCCTGACCCATGGAGGCCCAGACGTCGGTGTAGACGGCGGAGGCCCCGGCGACGGCTTCGCGCGGATCGTTGGTGACGATCACCTGGGTGCCGGCGGCGGCGGCGTCCTGGCGGGCCAGCTCGAGATACTTGCCCTGGACCTCATAGCCCTTGGGCGAGGCGATCGCCACGTCCATCCCCACCTTGGAGGCGCCGAACATCAGCGAGTGGGCCATGTTGTTGCCGTCCCCCACATAGGTGAGCTTGCGGCCGCGCAGCTTGTCGAGCCCGCCGAAGACCTCGGTCAGGGTGAAGTAGTCGCACAGGCTCTGGCACGGGTGCAGCTCGTCGGTCAGGCCGTTGATCACCGGGATGGAGCCGTACTTGGCGAGGTCGGTCACGGTCTGGTGGGCGAAGGTGCGGGCCATGATGCCGTCCAGGTAGCGCGACAGGACTTTCGCGGTGTCGGAGATCGGCTCGCCGCGGCCGAGCTGGATGTCGCGGCTGGAGAGGAAGAGGGCGTGGCCGCCCATCTGGGCCATGCCCACCTCGAAGCTCACCCGGGTGCGGGTGGAGGACTTCTCGAAGATCATCCCCAGAGTCTTCCTGTGCAGATGGTTGTGGAACTTGGCGGGCTCGGCCTTCACCTCGGCGGAGAGCCGGAAGAGGCCGGCGACTTCCGCCGCGGTCAAGTCGTGGATCGAGATCAGGTGACGCAGGGCCATCGGGTCTCCTCAGAACCGGAAAGATCCGGTGGAATCGGTGTCTACAGGGGATCCCGCTCCAGGGGCATGGTCATGCAGTGCGGACCGCCCCGGGCGCGGGAGAGCTCGTTGTCGTACAGGGTGATGACGGTGGGGCCGCCGCCGAGCAGATCGCACTCCTCCGCCATGGCGTCCTCCACGGTCAGAACGCGCCAGCCGCGGCGCCGCAGCTCGTCGAGCGTGCGGCGGTTGCGGCGGTAGAGCAGGATGACGCCCGGCGCCAGGGCGAACGAGTTGGCGCCGTCGGTCCACTGCTCGCGCTCCTGGTCGACCGCCTCCGGCCCGCCGCACGGCACCACCTCCAGCTCCAGACCCAGCTCCCGCAGAACCTTGAGGAACGAGCTGCGCAGCGTAAACGTGAGGTGCTTCGCGTGCAGGTCGACCACGTAGACGTGCGCCGACTCGGCGCCGCCCGGCTGGATGATCGGCAGGTGCGCCAGGCAGGTGTTGCGGTCGATCAAGGTGAAGACGGTGTCCAGGTGCATGTAGGAGCGCTTGCGGGGCAGCTCGACCAGGATCAGATGGCGGAAGGAGGACTCCTTCTTGCGCAGATACTCGGCGAGCACCTCGGCGCCGCGCCGGTTGGTGCGCTCGGAGAGCCCGACCAGGACGATCTCCGGCGAGGCGACCAGGATGTCGCCGCCCTCCAGATCGGGATAGGGGAAAAACGGGTTGTGCTCCGGCGCCCCCGAGGGCGGGGTGTCGATGTCCAGCACCGGCAGGCCGGCGAAGTCCGGATGGTGCCGGACGATCGTGCGGGTCAGCAGCGGCTCGCGCTCGCGCGCCGCGGTCGCCATCGACGAGATGACCAGCCGGTCGCCGACCACCGCCATGGGATCGCGCTGGAAGAAGTAGTTGGGCACCGGCTGGACGTCGAAGAACCGCGGCCGGCCGGCACCTGTTGCCTCCTGGGAGGCGGCGACGCCGCCGATCACCGCGGCACCCAGCTCGGCCGGCGGCAGGTCGGCCAGCCGCCGGACCATGTCCGGCGCTACGCCATACTCCCGCTCCAGCTCACCGAGGAGCTCGTGGCGCGTCGCATCCGCGGCGAGGACGGTGGTGAGCAGGCTCTGGGAGTCGACCACCTCCACTCCGGCGCGCCGCAACACGCCGCAGAAGCTGTCGTGCTCCTCGCGGGCGTCCTCGCCATAGAGGATGTCGTCGAACAGGAGCTGCTCCATCATGGAGGGGACCATCAGGTCGATCTCGCGACCTGGGCGGTGGACGAGGACGCGCCGCAGGCGTCCGATTTCTGAATCGACTCGAACAGGCATGATGGGATCCGATCTTGGAACCGAAGGCAGGGGCGAGCCCCCGGCAGGCGCAGGGGGGGATTGTAGCAGAACCGGCCGCCCGGCTGCGCGCTCCTTACGGCCCGGCCCGGAGAACCGGCGGCCCGAGGGGGACCGGCGAGCCGGGGGCCGGCTCGAGGGTGATGACCACGGCGGAGATGCCGGCCGGCATCTGGTCGGAGGCCATCTGGATCTTCGCGCCGCCCTGGGCGACCAGGGAACCGGCGTCCTGCGGTCCCTCGGGCGTCACCCACCAGAGCTTGTAGACCCCTCCCTCGGGAGCCGGCTGCAGGCCTTCCACCGAGAGGTACCAGTGCTGATGATCCGGCGCCACGAACAGCAGGCCGCGGGCGTTCGGCTGGGCGTTGCCGACGGCGCGCAGCGGGCGGACGTCCACGGCGGGCGAGGTGACCAGGGTGAACTGGGAGCGCATCCGGTCGATCTCGGTGCGCGCCTGCCGTCCATCCTGCTCTGCGCGCAGAGCGATCTGTTGCTGCGCCACCAGGTCCTGGCGCAGGCGGTTGATCTCGTCTCCCTGGCTCTGCGTCACCTGCCAGAGCCAGGCAGAGGTCCCGGCGAAGGCGAACGCCAGCGTCGCCGCGAGAGCGAGAGGCCACCGGCTCTGCCGCCGGGGGATCGGGCCCGGGGCCGGGCGGGGGGCCGGGCGCGCCGGCTCGGCGGCCGGAGGCGCGGGCGCGGGAGCCGCCACCAGGACGGGCCGGGAGTCTCCCGCCCGCAGGCCCGGCCCCGGGCCGAGGGACGCCAGAAGGCGCTCCCGGGAACCCGGGCTCGGCGCCACCGGTTCGAGCTCGCAAGGGAGAAGACCCAGGACCTCGGCGTACAGGCGCGCCAGGGTCTCGGTGGTCTCGTCACCCCGCGCCTCGGACGCCGCCATCGGGTCGGCACCCTGCGTGAGGCTCTCGATCGCCGCGAGAATCGTGGTGTCTTCCGGGTTCTGTTCCTGGCTCACAGCAATTGCCTGATCTCGGCGCGCAGTGCGCTCCGCAGCTTCTTCATGGCCAACAAGGTGCGCGTCTTGACCGTCCCCAGGGGGAGGTCCGCGCGCGCGGCGATCTCGGTCTGACTGAGCCCGTCGTAGAACGCCATCTCGAGGACCTGCCTCTGCTCCGGCGGCAGGTTGTCGAGCTCGCGCCGGACGCGCTCTCTTCGTTCCCTGATGAATACGGACTCGACCCCTTCGGGAGATGCATGCCCGTCGCCCGGAGCCTGCCGATGGGCCGACTCATGCGCCCGGTCCACCACCCCGCGATGGCGCAAACGGTCGATGGCGCGGCTGCGCGTGAGGAGCACCAGCCAGGTGGAGACCGACGACCGGGAGGGATCGTAGTGCGCGGCATGATGCCAGACGTGCAGGAAGGCATCCTGGACCGCATCCTCCGCCTCCCCTGCGGCGCTCAGAATGCGGCGGGCGAGGGCCAGGAGCTGCGGGGCGTGGCGGTCATGCAGCGCACCGAGCGCCTCTGGCCTCCGTTCGCCGATCAGGCGCAACAGGGCCGCATCCGTCAAGGGAGCAGCGCTGGTCTCGGTGGCGATGGGGCTCGTCTCCGGCATGGTGTGGCGTACCGCCGCGGCGAGCGCCTAGGATAGCATGGCGCCCATGAGCGAACCTTCTTTCAGCCCACCCACGGGACCGATGCAGCCGGCGATCCGCGTCCTCATGATGCCCAAGGACACCAATGCCCTGGGCACCATCTTCGGCGGCATCATCCTTTCCTATATCGACCAGGCAGGCGCCGTGGAGGCCCACCGGCACACTCCGGGCCGCCTGGTGACCGTGGCGCTGCGCGAGGTGGTGTTCCACGCTCCGGTCTTCGTCGGCGATCTGGTGAGCTTTTTCACCGAGACGCTGCGCCTCGGCCGCACCTCGGTGAGCGTCAAGGTGACCGTCGAAGCCGAGCGCGGCTACCAGGGAACCGGCCGGGTCAAAGTGACGGAGGCGGAGATCGTCTACGTCCACGTCGACACCAACAACCAGCCGGTGCCGATCGCAGGCGGCGGCTGACCGAAAACGACCCGTCAGCTCCGATGGCGACCCCGCCCCCCCCATGAAGCTCCTCCACGTCGTCCCCACCTACGTCCCGGCCTGGAAGCATGGCGGGCCGATCCGGTCGGTGCATGGGCTGTGCAAGGCTCTCGCGGCGCGGGGGCATGAGGTGACCGTGTTCACCACGGACGTGGATACCGGCGGTGCCGTGCCGGTGGGAGAGGCCGTGGCGCTGGACGGCGTGGAGGTCTGGTACTTCCCGGTGACCACGCCGCGGCGGCTGTACCGGTCTCCTGCGATGGGCGAGGCCTTGCGGCGGCGGATGGCGGAGTGGGACGCGGTGCATCTCCACTCCGTCTTCCTGTGGCCGACCTCGGCTGCGGCGCGGGTCGCCGAACGGGCCGGGGTGCCGTATCTGGTCGCGCCGCGCGGGATGCTGGTGGCCGATCTGCTGCGGCGCCGCGGCCGGTGGCGCAAGGCCGCCTGGTTGCGCCTGGTCGAGCGGCGGACCCTCTCCCGCGCGGCGGGTCTGCACGTCACGGCCGAGCTGGAAGCCGCGGAAGCGCAGAAGCTCGGCCTCCCGCTCCCTCCTGTGTTCGTCGTCCCGAACGGCATCGAGCCCGAGCCGGTCCCGGCAGACGCCGCGCTCGCGGCGCCGGTGCGCGGTCTCCTCGACGGTGGCCCCTTCCTTTTATATATCGGCCGCCTGAGCTGGAAGAAGGGCCTCGACCGGCTGATCCCGGCCCTGGGCCACGTCCCCGGCGCGGTTCTCGCCGTGGCCGGCAATGACGAGGAGGGGATCCGCCCGCGCCTGGAGGCCCTGGCGCGCGAGGCGGGCGTCGCCGGCCGGGTGGTCTTCCTCGGGCCGGTGGACGGCGCCGACAAAGCCGCGCTCCTGCATGGATGCGCCGCCCTCGCCCTCTCCTCGTACTCGGAGAACTTCGGCAACGCCGTGCTCGAAGCCATGGCCGCCGGCCGGCCGGTGGTGGTGACCCCGGAGGTCGGCCTGGCCGACGTCGTCCGCGAAGAGCGGGCCGGTCTCGTGGCGGACGGTGACCCGGCGCTCCTCGGCGCGGCCCTCGGCGCGCTGCTCGCCGATCCGGAACGCGAAGCGATGGGGCGGCGCGGTGCCGAGGCGGCGCGCCGGCGGTTCGGGTGGGCGGCGGTGGCGGCGGAGATGGAGGCGGTGTATCGCGTGGTATCCTCGGGAACGATTTGCGCAAGATGACTTCTTCGCCGGCACCTGGTTGCTGATCCGGATCGGGTGATGCGCATAACCTTCGTCGTCGAGCGGCCGACCCAGTTCGAGGTCCCGTTCTATCGCTTCGCCGCGGCGGACCCCGTGCACCGGCTGCGCGTCCTCTACACCGATCCCCGCGGCGCCGAGCCGGTCTATGACCCCGAGCTCGGGCAGACCGTGTCCTGGGGGATGGACCTGCGGGCCGGTTATGAGCACGCCGTCTGCCCCGATGCCGGAGCCCTGCGGCGCGAGCTGCTCCGGGATCGGCCGGACCTGGTCCTGGTCAACGGGTACACCCAGCGGCTGTACGTGCTGGCCGCCGCGCTCGCCCGGAGCGCCGGGACGCCGGTCGGCCTGCGCCTCGATTCGGCCCTGTTCGCCACCCCGCCGCCGCGCGAGCGGGTGAAGCGGCTGCTCTTCGCGCTCTATCTGAAACCGATGTACCGCCTGTTCTTCGGCGTCGGCAGCCTGAGCCTCGACTATCTGCGCCATTTCGGCGTTCCGGAGGAGCGGCTCGCCCTGTTTCCCTATGCGGTGGACGTGGACGCCTTCCGCCGGGCCTCCGCCCTCACGCCGGACGGGCGCGCCGCGGCGCGGGCACGCCTTGGCATCCCGGCGGACGCCCGGGTGCTCCTCGCCGTGTCCAAGCTCAGCCCGCGCGAGGCGCCGTGGGACCTGCTGCGCGCCGCCCGCCCCGACGACGGCCGGTGGATCGTCCTCGCCGGAGACGGCCCGGAGCGCGGCGCCCTGGAGGCGCTGGCCCGGGAGCGCGGGCTCGACCGGGTGCGCTTCCTCGGCTACGTCCCCTATCCCGAGCTGCCGGTCCTCTATGGCCTGGCGGACCTCTTCCTGCATCCGGCCCGCGAGGAGCGCTGGGGCGTTTCGGTGCAGGAGGCGCTCGCCTGTGGCCTGCCGGTCGTCACCTCGTCGCGGGTGGGCGCGGCGCGCGACCTGATCCGCCCGGGCGTGAATGGCGCCACCTACACCGCCGGGGACGCGGACGCGCTGGCGCGGCGGATCGACGAGGTGCTGCACCTCGCTCCGGCCGCGGTCGCCGCGGTGAACCGGCGGATTCTAGAAGACTGGGACTATTCGGCCACCTGGCGCGGTATCCTTCAGGCGGCTTCCCGCATGACCGGAGAAAGAGCTTGAGTGGCAATGTCCCATTGACCGTGCTGGTCACGACCCGCAACGAGGAGCTCAACCTGGAGCGCACCCTGCAGAGCGTGCACGGCTTCGCCGACCAGATCCTGGTGATCGATTCGGAGAGCACCGACCGCACGCAGGAGATCGCCCGGCAATGGGCGGACGAGGTGCACAACCTCCCTTATGAGCACGGCCGGATCATCCCCTGGATCTTTCAGTGGGGCCTCGAGCACCTGCCGATCCGCAACGAATGGATCCTGATCCTGGAGGCGGACCAGGCGGTGACACCGGCGCTCCGCGCGGAGATCGCGGCGCTCCTGGCGCGGCCGGAGATCCGCGAGAACGGCTTCTACCTGCGGCGGCGCCAGATCTTCCGCGGCAAGCCGCTGCGCTTCGGCGGCTATGGCGGCAAGCATCTGATGAAGCTGTTCCGGCGCGGCCACGGAGCGCTCGATCCGGTCGAGCAGGACACCCGGGTGTACATCCAGGGCCCGGTGGGACGCCTGCGCGCGCCGCTCGAGGAGCACAACCGCAAGGAAGACTCGATCCTGTTCTACCTGGAGAAACACCTGCGCTACGCCGACGCCTTCGCGCGCGAAGAGGTGGAGCGCCGCCGCGGGCTTCCCTGGCGGATCACGCCGCGCTTGTTCGGCGCTCCCGACGAGCGGGTGCTGTGGCTGAAGACGCTGTGGTACCGGATGCCGCTGTACGTGCGGCCGTTCCTCTATTTCATCTACCGGTACTTCGTCCTGCTCGGCATCCTGGACGGCAAGAACGGGCTGATCTTCCACTTTCTGCAGGCATTCTGGTTCCGCTTCGTGGTGGACGTGCGGCTGGACGAGCTGCAACAGCGCCAGGATCCCTGATGCGCCGCAAGGAGGTGCTTCTCCGGTCTCTCCTCCTGGGGACGTCGCTCACCCTCGGCCTCGCGGCCGCCGAGCTGGTCGCCCGCAGGACCTATGGCCCCGGCTTCCTCTCGCTCGTCGACCCGTACGAGCACCATCCGTACCGGCCCTTCGCCCACTACAGGGACGTGCGAAACGGCATCGAGATCTCCACCAACTCCCTCGGTTGGAAAGACGTGGAGCAGCGCGTCGTGGCGCAGCGCTTCGCAGGCCGGCGCATCGTCGTGCTGGGCGATTCCTTCGCCGAAGGGCTGGGCCTGCCGGCCGGCGACGCCATCCCTGCCCGGCTCGAAGCCTTGCTGCGCCGGCGCGGCCTTGCCGTGGAGGTGCTGAACGGCGGCCGGGTGTCGTATTCACCGCTCGTCGAATATCAGAGGCTGCGGCGCTTCTTTGCCGCCGGTTACCGCACGGACGTGGTCGTGGTGATGCCCGACCTCTCGGACCTGCAAGACGACCTGAGCTACGCGCAAGAATACGTGCTCGCCGCCGATGGCTCGCCGACGGTGCTGCGCAGTGGCGCCTACTCGCCGTTCGTGCGATGGATCTACAATCACTTCGCTCTCGCCCGGGCCGTCCGCCGTCTCCATCTGCGGCTGCGCGGGGAAGCGATCGCCCCCGGCGAGACCGCCCATGGGGCGCGGGAGATCGTCCTCACCGCCGAGGAGAAGGCGGCGCTCGCCGACCCGGCCCCGCTGACGCTCGAACGCTACGCCACGCTGCCCGGCCCGGTGCGGGCCGTCTTGCGCTCCAACTGGATCGATCATGCGCCGAGCCGTGAAGGCTGGGCGGGCGCCGGTCTGGGCCGCATGGAGGCCAACCTGGAGCGGATCGCCCGCCTCGCCGCGGCGCACGGTGCGCAGACGTGGGTGGTTCTCTACCCCTATCCGCAAGGCCTCTACATGGACCGCCACCTGTACCGCCGGCTGGTCGAACGCTTCCCCCGCTGGTTTCGCGAACGGGCCGCCGTGGCCGGTCACGCGCCCGGCGACGGTGCCCGCGCCTGGAGGGAGCCGTTGCTGCGCTGGGGGCGGCTGCACAACGTCCCGGTCCTCGACCTGTGGCCGGTGTTCTTGCAGCAGAGCGACTGGCCCGGGCTCTTCCAGGCCGGCGACGTTCACTTCAATGCCGCCGGCTGCCGCCTGGTGGCCTATCATCTCGCCGAGGCCCTCGGCACAACCACGAAGCTTTAAGCACCATGACGCAGCGCATCCTCGGTCTTTCCGCCTTCCACGCCGACGCCTCGGCCGCCGCGGTTCAGGACGGCCGCTTCCTCGCCGGAGTCGAGGAGGAGCGCTTCCGGCGGATCAAGCACTGGGCCGGGTTTCCGGAGCAGGCGCTGCGCTTCTGCCTGGCCGAGCTGGGGGTGGAGATGGCCGGGGTGGAGGCCCTGGCGGTGTCGCGCCAGCCGCGCGCCTATTTCCTGCGCAAGGCGCTGCTCGCCCTGACGCACCCCAGGAGCCTGCGGCGCGCCGCCGGGCGGGTGCGCAACCTGGCACAGATCCAGTCTCTGGAGGAGCGCATCGCCGCCGCCTTCGGCCGCTCGCCGCGCGTCCATCCGGTGGAGCACCACCTGGCGCACGTCGCCTCGGCCTTCTTCTGCTCGCCGTTCGAGGACGCCATGTGCCTCACCGTCGACGGCTTCGGCGACTTCGTCTCGACGATGCTCGCGGTGGGCCGCGGCACCTCGGTCGAGGTGCTGCAGCGGGTGCATTTCCCGCACTCGCTCGGGCTGTTCTATTCGGCGATCACCCAATTCGCCGGCTTCCCCGGCTTCGGCGACGAGTACAAGGTGATGGGCCTCGCGGCCTACGGCGAGCCCACCTTCGTGCGCGAGCTGCGGCAGGTGGTCCCCGCCCGGCCCGACGGCACGTTCGTCCTCGACCTGCGCTACTTCCGCCACCTCTCCGAAGGCGTGGACATGACCTGGGAGGACGGCTCGCCCGAGATCGGCCGCATCTACACGCCGGCCCTGGAAGAGCTGCTCGGCCCGGCCCGCCGACCAGACGAGGAGCTGACCCAGCGCCACAAGGACCTCGCCGCTTCGCTCCAGGCGGTCTACGAGGAGCGCTTCTTCGCCCTGGTGCGGGCGCTGCAGCGCCGCACCGGCCTCCCCCGCCTCGCCCTGGCCGGCGGCTGTGCCATGAATTCGCTCGCCAACGGCAAGCTGTTCGACCGGACGGACGTCGAGGACGTCTACGTCCAGGCCGCGGCGGGGGACGCCGGAACGTCCCTCGGAGCCGCTCTCTGGGTGCAGCACGTCGAGCTGGGGGCGCCGCGCGGCTTCGTGATGGAGCACTGCTCGTGGGGTCCGCGCTACGGGGAGGCGGAGATCCGTGCCGCGCTCGCCGAGCGCCTGCCGGGCTCCGGCGGCCGGGACGGAGCCCATCCGCACGGAGGGGGAGAGATCCGGGTCACCGCCGAGCCGGACGAGGACCTCCTGTGCGCCGCGACCGCCGCCGCCATCGCCCGCGGCGAGGTGGTCGGCTGGTACCAGGGCCGCTCCGAATGGGGACCGCGCGCGCTCGGCAACCGCTCGATCGTCGGCGATCCACGGCGCGCCGACATGAAGGACATCCTCAATCTGAAGATCAAGCGGCGGGAGTCGTTCCGCCCGTTCGCCCCCTCGATCCTGGAGGAGCGCACCGCGGAGTGGTTCACCTGCGCCTACCCCGACCCGTTCATGATCAAGGTCTATCCGATCCGCCCGGAGAAGCGCCCGCTGGTCCCCGCGGTGACCCACGTGGACGGCACCGGCCGGTTGCAGACCGTCTCGGCGCGCGCCAATCCGCGCTACTGGAAGCTGATCCGCGCCTTCGAGGTGGAGACCGGGGTGCCGATGGTGCTCAACACCTCGTTCAATGAGAACGAGCCGATCGTCAACACTCCCGGCGAGGCGCTCGACTGCTTCCTGCGCACCCGCATGGACCGGCTGGTGCTCGGCGACGTGGTGGTGTCGCGGACGTGAGCGAGCGGATCGAGCGCCTGATGCGGCGCCTGCGCCGTCTCTTCCTGGCCCTGCTCGTCTGCGCCGTCGCCGGTGAGGTGGCGGTGCGGATCCGAGACGCAGCTCTGGGCGGCACGGGCTCGCTCTACGACCATGTCGCCCCCGCGGGCTCCCGCTTCAAGATGCGCCCGGGGGTCTCCGTGGTGGTGCCCGAGCGGTATGGCGACATCCGCTATCGCTTCAACCGGGCCGGCTACCGCGACGGCGAGCCGCAGCCGGGGCGCCGCATCGTCGTCCTCGGCGACTCGGTGAGCTTCGGCCTGGGGGTGGCCCAGGAGTCCATCTGGCCGGAGGTCCTCGAACGCAGCCTGGAGAGCGGCGGGCTCGTCCCCTCCCGGGTCGACAATCTCGCGATCTGGGCCTACCACACGGCGAACGAAGCCGACGCCCTGCGCGAGGACGGTCTCGCCCTGCGCCCCGACGTGGTTCTTCTCCAGTTTTACATGAACGATTTCTCCATTCCGCCGCCCGCCGTGCCCGGTACGCCGCCGGTGCCACCGTCTCTCGGGCAGCGCCTCACCGCTCTCAAGAACCGCGTGCTCTACAGCTCCGCCCTGTACCGCCGGCTTCACCAGGCGGGAGCCGGGCTCGCCTACGCGCTTTCTCACGACCTGCGGCGGCGGCGTTTCCCCGGCACCCTCAACGACGCCGAGCCGCGGGGGCAGAGCGCCATGCTGCGGGCCACCCCGGACGACGGGGACGTGGCGGCCTTCCGCGCGATCCGCGCGATCCGCGACCTCGCCCGGGACCGGGGCGCCCGCTTCCTCCTGATCCTGTCCCCGGATGAGACCCAGCTCTTCTCCGCCCGTTTCGACGCGATCAACCGGCGGATCGCGGCGTTCTGCCGGCGCGAGGAGATCGCCCTGTTCGATCCCCTGCCGGTCTACCGCGCCTCGCCCGAGCGGCTGGATCTCTATTACGACGGCGTCCACTACAGCCCGCAAGGACATGCGCTCCTGGCGCGCCTCGTCGCGGCCGAGCTGCGGCGGCTCGGCTTCGTCCGCAAGGAGGAAGCATGATCCGCCCGTGGATCGAGAAGCTGAGCCGCGACCGGGTGGTGCGGCGCCGCCTGCCCGCAGAGGCCGGGGGCCACGCCCTTTTCGTCTCGCCCGATGCGGCCCTCAAGCTCTGGCGCCGCGACCTGCGCCAGGCCGATCCCGAGCTGTTCGACCTCGCCCGGGAGCTCGTCCAGCCGGGAGACACGGTGTGGGACGTGGGAGCCAACGTCGGCCTCTTCGCCTTCGCCGCCGCGTTCGCCGCCGGAGCGTCCGGCCGTGTGCTGGCCGTCGAGGTGGACGACTGGCTGGCCGGCCTGTTGCGGCGCTCCGCCCAGACCGCCCCTCCGGCCTACGCTCCGGTGGCGGTGCTCGCCGCCGCGGTGGCCGACCGTTCTGCGATCGTCGAGCTGCACATCGCGAGCCGCGGCCGGGCCGGCAACCATCTGGCCGACGTGTCGGGCTCCACGCAGACCGGAGGCCACCGCGAGACCCGTCCCGTCGTCGCCGTCACCCTGGATGGTTTGCTGGACGCCTTCCCTCCACCCCGCCTGCTCAAGATCGACGTGGAGGGAGCCGAAGCGCTCTGCCTGCGCGGCGCCGGGCGCCTGCTCGCCGAGATCCGGCCGACCCTCCTCTGCGAGGTGACCGCGGAGAACACCGCCGCGGTGGGAGAGATCCTCCACCGGCACGCCTATACCCTCTACGATGCCGCGCAGCCCGGCGCGCGCCGCCAACCCATCGACCGCCCGGTCTGGAACACCCTCGCCCGGCCGGAAGGGGCGCCGTCATGAGGGTGCTCCTGGTGAGCCATCCGCCTCTCACCGCAACCCTGGGCGCCGCCCAGATCGCGCTGCACCTCGCCGCCGGCCTGCGCGAGCTGGGCCACGATGCGGTCGCCCTGTCCCCCGCACCGCTGCCGCCCGGCCCGCACTGGTTTTCCTGGCTGCAGCAGCGCCGGGTCCTGGATCGCCTGGTCGCGGAGCAGGGTCCTTTCGACGTGATCGACACGCCGGCCATCTCGGCGACCCCGGCGCTGGCCCGCGCCGGACGGCTGGTGGTGCGCAGCATTCAACCCGAGCTGTGCTACCTGCGCGACGACATCCTGGGGGAGCTGCGGCGGCGGCCGGTCCCCTCGCCGCGCGCGCTGGCCCATGCCACGCTGGCGGCCCCGCGGGCGGGCGCGATTCTCGCCGGCTGGCGGCGGGCCCGGAAGATCCTCTGCCTGGGCAGCCGGGAGCAGGCATGGATGCGCCGCCGCTTCCCCTCCTGGGCCGCCAAGACCGGGTTTTACGTCTGCGCTCCGGCGCAGGAGGAGCGGCCCGCCCTGGCCGCGGTGCGGCGCCGGCGGCCGGAGCAGCCGCCCGGCCCGGGTCTCCGCTTCCTCTGGCTCGGCCGCTGGGCCGGCCACAAGGGAACCGGCCGGCTGCTGCGCTTTCTGGCCGAGCGCCTCGCGGCCCACCCCGACGACGTCTGCACCGTGGCCGGATGCGGGCCGGCCGCCGAGCGCGCGCTGCCGGCCGCGTGGCTGCGCGCGGGACGGGTCCGCCTGATCCCCTCCTACGCCCGCGCCGAGCTGCCCGCGCTGCTCGCCGCGCACGACGCCGGGCTGTTCACCAGCACCGTGGAAGGGTGGGGGCTGTCGCTCAACGAGATGCTCGAATCCGGGCTCCCCGTCTTCGCCACCCCGGCCGGCGCGGTGGACGACCTGCGGCCGTACTTTCCCGCCTCCCTGCGGCCCTTCCCGCCGCCCGCCCGCATCGAGCCGGCGCCACGCGAGGACCTGGAGGCGAACGGCTACTTCGCACGCTTCGCGTGGAGCGCCATCGCCCGCGACTACGAGCGCCAGGCCCTGGCCCCCGGTGGAGGACCGCCGTGAGCCCCGCCTCGCCTCCGCCGGGAGCCTGGAGCGGCCGGCTGCGCGCCGCGCTCTGGCGCTTCCACACCCTCGCGCTCGCCCACCGGATCTTCGACGGCTTGCCGGTGCCGACCGTGCTCTCCCGCCCGTTCTGCGGCCGGAGGCTCTGGGTCGACGTGGCGCGGGCCAATCCGCAACGCCTCCTCTGGCTCGAAGGGGAACGTTTCGTGGCGGAGCGCCGGCTGCTGCGCCGCTTCCTGCGCACCGGCTGGAACGTGGCCGACGTCGGCGCCAACATCGGCTACTGTGCCCTCCTCTTCGCCGAAGCGGTGGGGCCGGCCGGCCGCATCGCCTGCATCGAGCCCGAACCGGACAACCTCGCCGAGCTGCAGCGCAACGTGGCGGAGAACCGGCTCACGCAGGTGGACGTCTTCCCGGTGGCGGCGGGCGCCGCCTCCGGGACGGTCTCGCTGCGCACCGGCCTCAACGGCACGGTGGCCGCCGACGGCTGCGGCGAGGTCCGGGTCCCCCTCCGGACCCTGGACGAGCTCCTGGCCGGCCGGCCGCCGGATTTCGTCAAGATCGACGTCGAGGGGTACGAGGGGCACGTCCTCGACGGCGCCACCCGGATCCTCCACGAGCACCGCCCCACGCTCTTCCTGGAAATCCACCCCGGCTTCCTGGCGCCGCCGCATACCGTGGACGGGCTCCTCGGCCGGCTGGAGGCGCTCTATCCCCACGTCGAGCTGTGGGAGATCGCGCCGCAGGCCACCCTCGCGCAGAAGATCGCGGCGCGCTACCTGGGCGCCGGCGCCTGCCGGGTGCGCGACCGCCAAGCGCTCCTCGCCGCCTGCCGGGCCGGCCGGCGGGAGGAGCCGTTCTGGGCGGTGGCACCGTCGCCGCGAAAAGGGCGGGACGCATGAAGCTCCTGCGCCCCCTGCGCGCCCTGCGTGCCCTCCCCCGGCGGGCCGGCGCCGCGCTCCTGGAACGAGAGGTGCGCCGCGCCGCCGCCCGGGCACCGGCCCTCTCCGGGCCCCCGGAGGAACCGCGCTCGCTCTTCGTGCTGCGCAACAACGACCTGGGGGATCTCCTGGTGGTCACCCCCTTGTTCGAAGCGCTCCGCCGGCGGTTCCCCGCGGCGTCCATCGCCGCCGGCGTGGGCGACTGGAGCCGCGACGTGCTGCGCCACAACCCCTGGATCTCCGAGGTTCTGCCGGTCAACGCCCCCTGGTTCAACAAGTACACGGCGGGGGCCGGGCCGCTCGGCCGCCGGGCCTATCTGCGCCGTTCTCCGGAGGTGCAGGAGGTGGCGCGCCGCCGCTTCGAGGTGGGGATCGACGTTCTGGGGAGCGCCTGGGGAGCCCTCTTCCTGCTGCAGGCGGGCATTCCCTGGCGCCTGGGGATCCGCGGCTACGCCGGCGGCTGCTCCGGCGCCCAGGCGACCGTCCCCTTCGATCCCGCCGAGCACGTGGGACGCACCGCCCTGCGCTTCGCCGAGCTGCTCGGCGCGACCGATCTCCCGGCGGTTCGGCCGCAGCTCTTCCTGTCTCCCGAGGAGGCACAGGCGGGCGAGCGCTGGTGGGCGGACGCGGAGCCGGGCGGACGCCGGCCGCGCCTGGTGATCGGCCCGGGGGCGGGGCTCCCCGGCAAACGCTGGCCCCTCGACCGCTTCGCGGACCTGCTCCGCGGCCTGGCGGGCGCCGGACACCGGGCGGACCTCCAGATCCTCGTCCTCGCCGGCCGTGGCGAAGAAGACCTCGTGCGTGCCCTCGCGCCCCTCCACCCGGGGGTGCGCACGTTCGCCGAGCCGCCGGACCTGCGCACCAACTTCGCGCTGGTCGCCGCCTGCGACGCCGTGGTCTGCCATTCGAGCCTGCTGCTGCACGTGTCCGCCGCCTTCGCCCGGCCGGCCTTGACCCTCCTCGGGCCGTCCTTTCCGTCCGCATCCCGGCATCAGGCACAGTGGGGGTATCCCGGGCTCAGCCGCAGCCTGTCCCTCCCCTCCCCCGCGGCGGTCCTGAGCCTGCTCCAGGAGGAGCTCGCCCGATGCGCGCCCTGAAGCGATCCCCCGTTCTCTGGCTCGCCCTCGGCCTCTGGCTGACCTACCTGTGGACCTCGTCCGGAGGCCTGGAGACGAGCGATGCCGTGCTGCGCTACCTGACCGCCCGGTCGTGGATCGAAGGGCACGGCGGCGTCCTGGCCGCCGAGCTCGGCTGGAACGGCGGCGCCGTCCTCCCCGACGGGAGGGTGTACGCCTTTTTCGGCCCGCTCCAGTCGGTGCTCATGGTGCCGTTCCTGCTCGCCGCCCGAGCCCTGCCCGCGCCGGGCATGGACACCGGCGTCGTCGAGACCTTCGCCATCTGCCTCGGCCTCTTCCCGCTCCTCTCGGCCGGCGTGATCGCCCTGCTCTACCGGTCCCTGGGCCATCTCGGGGTGGCTCCGCGCGTCCGCCTCCTCACCTGCCTCGGCATCGGACTGGGCAGCCTGTTCTGGCACTATGCCCGGATGGGCCAGGAAGAGAGCCTGGTGGCCTTCGGCTTCGCCCTCTGGCTCCTCGGCGCCACCCGCCTGATCGCCGGCCTCCGCTCGCCCGCGCTGCTGATGGCCGCGGGCGCCGCGATTCCGCTCGCCACCCGCTGGGCGGCGGCGCCCCAGCTCGCCGTTCTCTGCGCCGCGACGCTCGTCCTGCTCTGGCGCCACCGCCGGCAGGTGTCGTTCCGCGATGTGGCCGCCGGGGCCGCCCTGGTGGCCGGTGTGGCCTCCCTGGTCCTGCTCTACAACCACGCCCGCTTCGGCGATCCGCTGCAGACCGGCTACCCGATCTGGTACGCCCACCAGGGCTATTCCATGTTCACCTTCGACAACTACGGCCGGCACTTCGCAGCCCTCCTGGCCAGCCCGTACCGCGGCCTGCTCTTCTATTCACCCATCGCCGTGGCGGCCCTCGCCGGGTGCTTTCTCCTGCGCACCTCCGACGAACGCCTGCTGGGCTTCGCGGCGGCCGGAGTGCTGGTGGCCACGCTCCTGTTCATCGCCGCCTTCCGCTTCTGGGCCGGCGGCCATTCCTGGGGGCCCCGCTTCCTCACCGCGCCCCAGGTCCTGCTGGCCCCCGCGCTCGCCGCCCTCATCGCCCGGGCGCCGCGGCGCGCCGCCTGGGCGGTGGCCCTCTGCGCCTCCCTGCAGATCTTCTCCACCGTGCTCCCTGCGTCCACCGAGGAATACGTGTGGTTCAACATCGATCGCTCCCAGCCCGGAGCCTGCAACGAATGGAGCTTCGCATGCACCGCGGTCCCTTCGCGCATCCCGCGCGGTCTCGCCGCCTTGGCGAACACCGCCGCCAACCGGCCCGGCGTGGCCCTGTCCGACCGCGCCCTCGTGGCGCCGGAGGTGGTCCTCGCCACCTCGGACTACCGCACCCTCTACTGGTGGCCGGTGCGGATCGCCTTCCGGCTCGGCCGTTTCCCCGCCTGGCTCGCCCTGCTCGCCTGCGCCGCCGGTCTCGCCGCCGCTGCGGCCTGCCTGGCGCGCGCCTGGCGGCTCTGCGGTGCAGAAGAAGCGAGGTGACGCCATGATCCGTATCGCCATCCTCGGCGCGGGCCATTGGGGCCCGAACCTCATCCGCAACTTCCATACCCACCAGGCGAGCGAGGTCGTCTGGGTGATCGACCGCGACCCCGGACGCCTGGAGCTCGCCCGCTCCCGCTACCCCGACGTGCGCGTCGGGGCCGACCCGGCGGCGGCGTTCGACGATCCCGCGGTCGATGCGGTGGTCCTCGCCACGCCGACGGTGACCCACCACCCGCTCGCCGCCGCGGCGCTGCGCGCCGGCAAGCACGTCCTGGTCGAGAAGCCTCTCGCCACCCGCACCGAGGAGGCCGAGGAGCTCTGTGCCCTCGCCGACCGGCTCGGACGCATCCTCATGGTGGGGCATGTGTTCCTGTTCAACGGCGCCGTCCGGCAGATCAAGGAAGACCTCGACGCCGAGCGCGTCGGCAAGGTCTTCTACCTCTCCATGCTGCGCACCAACCTGGGCCCCATCCGCAGCGACGTCAACGCCGCCTGGGACCTGGCGGCGCACGACGTGGCGATCGCCAACTACTGGCTGGGCGGCCCGCCGCTCGCCGCCGCGGCCCAGGGAGGCTCCTGGATCAACCCCGGCATCGAAGATGCCGTCTTCGCCAACCTCTGGTATCCAAACGGGGTGATGGCTCACCTTCACGTCTCCTGGCTGAGCCCGCGCAAGGTGCGCGACATCACCCTCGTCGGGGAGAAAGGCATGTTGACCTTCGACGACATGAATCTGCAAGAACCGGTTCGCCACTATGACAAAGGCGTGAGCGAAAAGCGCTCGGCGGGCTTCGTGGACACCTTCGCCTTGTTCCGCACCAGCATCCGCGAAGGCGCGGTGACGATCCCCCGGGTGTCGACCGGCGAGCCGCTCAAAGCCGAGTGCGACCATTTTCTCGACTGCATCCACCGCGGCGTCCGTCCCCTGGCCGATGGGCGCAGCGGCCTCGACGCCGTCCGCGTCCTCGCCGCCCTCGACCGTTCGCTGCACGAAGAAGGCCGCAGGGTGGACGTATGAGCGCCGCCCCGGCTGCGATTCCCCTGGTCGACCTCAAGGCGCAGCACGCCGAGATCGCCGAGGAGGTGGCGCGCGGCATGGCCCGGGTGATGGACGAGACCTCGTTCATCCTCGGTCCCGCCGTCCGCGCGTTCGAAGAAGCCTTCGCCCGCTTCTGCCAGGTTCCCCACTGCATCGGTGTGGGCAACGGCACCGACGCGCTCGAATTCATCGTCCGCGCCGCGGGCCTCGGCCCGGGCGACGAGGTGCTCGTCCCGGCCAACACCTTCATCGCCACGGCGCTCGGGGTGCTGCGGGCCGGCCCGTCACCGGTGCTGGTGGATTGCGACGCCTGGCACCTGATGGACCCGGAACGGATCGAGGCGAAGATCGGGCCGCGCACGCGGGCGATCCTGCCGGTCCACCTCTACGGCCAGCTCGCCGACATGGAGGCGATCGGCGCGCTCGCCGCGGCGCACGGCCTGCTGCTGCTGGAAGATGCGGCCCAGTGCCAGGGAGCGCGCCGCCACGGCCGCCCGGCCGGCACCTTCGGCGCCGCCGCGGCCACCAGCTTCTACCCCGGCAAGAACCTGGGAGCCTACGGCGACGCCGGAGCCGTGCTCACCACCTCGGACGATCTCGCCGCCCGCGTTCGCAAGCTGCGCAACTGGGGCAGCGAGCAGAAGTACCACCACCCCGAGATCGGCTTCAACTCCCGGCTCGACACCCTCCAGGCCGTGGTCCTCTCCGCCAAGCTCGCCCGCCTCGACGCCTGGAATGAAGCGCGCCGCCGGGCCGCCGCGCGCTACGACGAGCTGCTGGCGGACGTGCCCGGTGTCGAGACCCCGGGCACCCTCCCCGGCAACGAGCACGTCTGGCACCTCTACGTGGTGCGGGTCCCCCGCCGCGACGCCGTCCTGGAGCGGCTCCAGGCGGCGGGGATCGGAGCGGGCATCCATTATCCCGTGCCGCTGCACCTGCACGGCGCCCTCTCCCATCTCGGCCACCGGCGCGGCGACTTCCCCGTCGCCGAGAAAGCCGCGGCGGAGATCCTCTCGCTCCCCATGGACCCACACCTCACCGAAGACCGGCAGGCGCGGGTGGTCGACGCGCTGCGGAGAGCGCTATGAGCCCGTCCGTCCTCTACATGGCCTATGGCGAGATCGGCCGCTTCTGCCTCACCGAGATGCTCGCCGCCGGCTTCGACGTCGTCGGGGTGTTCTGCCGCGCCGCCGACCGTGCCGAGCGCGACGACATTCCGTCCGTCTACACCGCAGCCCGGCGCGCCGGGCTGCACGTCTTCGGCGCCGTCGATCCGAGCGATCCGGCGTTTCTGGAGGAGGCCCGCGGGCTCGCTCCGGACCTCCTCCTGTCGGTCCAGTACGACCGCATCCTGAAACCGCCTCTCCTCGCCATCCCACGCCACGGCGCGTACAACCTCCACTTCGGGCCGCTGCCGCGCCTGCGCGGCTGCTTCCCCACCAAGTGGGCGATCCTGGAGAACGAGCCGGGAGGCGTCGCGTTCCATTGCATCGATCCGGGGATCGACACCGGCGACGTGATCGCCCGCTCCCTCGTCGCGCTCGCTCCGGACGAGACCGACCAGACCCTCTACGGCAAGCTCGTGGAGGCCGGCAAGGCCCTGTTCCTGCAGCAGCTCGGCTGGATGCACGCCCTCACGCCGCCGCCCGCCCTGCCGCAGGAGGAGTCCCGGGCGTCCTACCACCCCAAGCAGATCCCCTATGGGGGCATGATCGACTGGAGCCGCGACGCCGCCTGGATCGAGCGCTTCATCCGCGCCTTCACCTTCCCGCCCTACCCGGCCGCCAAGGCCCTGCTGGAGGGGCGGGAGGTGCAGATCCGCGCCCCCGTGGCCACCGGTCCCGACCTGCCCGGCCTGGCGGCGGGCGCCGCGCAGCGGCACGGCGACGGCTCGGTCACCATCCAGTGCGGCGCGGGCAGCCTGACCGTGCCGGCCGGCGGAGTCCTCGCGTGAAAGACCTGCCACGGGAGGAGATCCTCGCCCTGATCGACGCCGCACCGGCCCCACCGCCGGAGCAGCGGGTGCGCTACCGCGGTCTCACCCTCTGCGTGGTCATGGCCTCCTGGAACGAGGCCGGCAAGGTGGGGCCGGGAGTGGCCGCGGTGCCCCGCGACCTGGTGGACACCGTCTGCGTGGTGGACAACGGCTCGGTCGACGCCACCGCGGCGGAAGCCCGGGCGGCCGGTGCCGTGGTGATCTCCCACCCGCGCAACCTGGGGGCCGGCGGCGGCTACCGGTCGGGCTACGTCTACGGCCGCCGCAAGGGGTTCGACCTGATCGTCGAGCTGGCCGGCGACAACCAGGACGATCCGGCCGACATCCGGCACGTCGTGGACACTCTGATCGACGGCGGCTACGACTACGTCCACGGCTCGCGCTGGATGGCCGGGGGCACGCGGGTCAACATGACGGTCTCGCGCTCCTACCTCACCCGCCTCTACTCGTTCCTCTTCCGCACCTTGTTCGGCTTCCCGGCGACCGATGCCACCAACGGGTTCCGGGTGTTCAAGAGCTCGCTGCTGGATCATCCGCAGATCGATCTGTGGCAGGAGTGGCTCATCCAGTATGAGCTGGAGCCGTATTTCTTCATCCAGGTGGTGCGGCTGGGCCACCGCGTGGGCGAGGCGCCGGTGCGCAAGATCTACCACCGGGAGATGAAGAAGAACACCAAGATGGTCCCCATCAAGAGCTGGTGGTCCATCCTGCGCCCGCTCTTCCTCCTGCGGCTGGGCCTCCGGAAGTGAGCCACGCCGCCCCGGCCGAGGTCGGGACGGCGGGCAGGAACCCTGCATCGTGGGCAAGGATGATCCGGTTTCGCGCATTTTCGAGTTGCGCGTCACGATCCGGTCCCCGGGAGCACTTGTCCTTTTGAAGCGCTTCTTTCCTGGAGGACCCACATGCCCGAACCGAAACCAACCCCGGAAGGGGCCACCCTGCGATTTTTCCGCTTCGCGGAGGGGCTGGCCGAGAGCCAGCTGGGCAAACCGAACGGATTGGCGGAACAGACGATCGGCCGCCTCGAAAACGGCAAGGGACCCCTCCCGGTCGGCCGGATTGTGAAGCTGCTGTCCCCGTGGAAGGTTCCGCGCGAGGCGATCGAGACCGCCTTGCTCGCCCTCGAGATATCCCGTCCACCGGCCGATCCCGGGGCACCCACCGCGCCGACGGCCGGCGAACGTCTGGCGCTCCAGGCGGCCGCCGTCGCAGCCGGCACGGCCTCCCTCCGGGCCACCCGCACCGTGCTGACCCGGGAGAGCCACCGCCGCCATGCCCGGCGGCACCGGCGCTGGGCGCAGAAGATCTGGGCGCGCCTCGCGCGTCTGCCGGAGAAACCCCAGGAAGCGGAGATCCAGGCGCTGCTCGGGGAGCCGAAGAGCTGGGCCTTGGCGGAACGGCTGGCCTGGGCCTCCGAGATCGCCGCGGCGGATCGCGCCAGCGAAGCCTTGCGCCTGGCTCGGCTCTCTCTGCGCGTGGTGGCGGCGAGCCCCGGGCCGGAGCTCTGGCTTCTGCGGCTGCGCGGCGCCCTGGAGCCTTTTCACGGCAACGCCCTGCGGGTCTCCGGCGACCTGCCGGCCTCCGAAGCGTCGTTCGACCTCGCCGACGATTGCTGGAAACGCGGGGCCGGCGGTGACCCCGGCCAGCTCCTCGACGGCAGGCGGCCGCTCGACCTGAAGGCTTCTTTGCTCCGCCAGCGCGGAAGATTCGACGAAGCGATCCAGTTGCTCGACCGCGCCCTCGCCGCAAGCCCACCGAAAGCAGCGGCGCGCCTGTTGATCAAGAAGGCAGCCACCTACATTCGGGCCGGGGAGTACAAGCTGGCTCTCGAAGTTCTGGATCAAGCGGAGCCGAAGATCGACGAGTGGGGTGAGCGGCGGCTTTTGCTGGTGCATCGCTTCAGCCGCGCGAACAGCCTGTGCCACCTGGACCGTTATGCTGATGCCGAAGCATTGTTGCCATTGGTTGACACGCTGACCGCAGAACTGGGAAATGAGCTGGACAAGCAGAGGACCCGCTGGCTACTAGGGCGAACCTGTCGGGGCCTCAACCGCTGGGTTGAAGCGCTCGCTGCGCTGAGTAAGGTGCGGGCGTATTTCCGCGACAAGCAGATCGCCTACGACTACGCCTTGGCCAGCCTGGAAGTGGCGGAGATCTACCTGGAGCAGGGCCAGACCCGGCTCGTCCAAGCGCTGGCCGAGGAGATGCTATGGCTCTTCAATGGGCAGAAGGTTCACAAAGAGGCCCTGGCGGCACTGACACTTTTCTGCCGTGCCGCCGAGGCGGACGTGCTCGAGCCGGAGTGGACCCGGCACCTGATCAAGTACCTCTACCGGGCGCAGTACAAGCCTGAGCTACGGTTCGAGCCGTGAAGGCAGTTGTGTCTTAGCCGCCGCAACGCCCACTGGGGTCCATTTCGCACCCGTTGTCGAGGGTCTCCGGGTAAGCTCTTGGCGCGCAACGCCCGCTGGGGTCAACCTCGCACCCGTTGTCGAGGGTCGCCGGAGCCTGCCGCGGCGCACAGCCGCCGTCAGGGTCAAACTCGCACCCGTTGTCGCCCCAGGCGGTGGTGAGGAAGGTCCAGAGGTCACCGAGGAAGCCCCAGGGCGCCGGGGTGGCGGGCTCGGCGGCGTGGAGGGGTGGGGCCGCGAGGAGCAGAGTGAGGACGAGGAGGCCGGTTTTCGTGAGAGGACGGACCATGACAAGCTCCAGACGGGACGCGCTCCGCGGGAGCCTCCATGGCCGCCGGGACGCCTCCCGGCCTCCAGATTGACAGGACCCGGCGCGGAAACCGGACGAAACGACCCCACAACGTAGGCTTTTCGAGCGGTGACGGGCGGTTGGGGCAAGACCGGCAGGCGGGCTCCGCCCGAGGTCTGAGAGACTCAGACGTCGGGCGGAGTGGCCCGGATCGCGGGCGGAGAGGTCTGGACGTCGGGCGGGGGTACCCCCGCCCACGGGCGGAGTGGCCCGGATGTCGGGCGGAGGGGCTCCGCCCGCGAGCGGAGGGACCCGGACCTCGGGCGGAGGGTCCCGGATCGCGGGCGGAGGGACCCCTCCCCGCGGGCGGAGCAGCCCGGATCTCGGGCGGAGCCTCTCCGCCCGCGGGCGGAGGGACCCCGGCTCTCGGGCGGGGAGACTCGGATCGAGAGCGGGGAGGCCCGGATCGAGAGCGGGGAGGCGTGGACCGAGAGCGGAGAGGCGTGGACCGAGGGCGGAGAGGCCCGGGCCGAGAGCCGGCCGACCCGGGCCGAGACCCCGGAGGCCCCTCCCGAGAGCGGCGAGGCGCGCACCGAGAGCCGGGAGACCGGCACCGAGGGCGGAGCGGCGAGGATCGGGAGCGGGGAGGCCCGGACCTGGAGCCGGGAGGCTCGGATCGCGGGCGGATGGGCCACGGCCGAGGGCGGAGTGGCCCGGATCGAGGGAAAGTACGACGACGGTCCCTCCCTGCCGTCAATCGCCCGTGCCCTCCCACCCACGGTCAGCGGTCCACCAGACCCCTTCGCCGGCACCGGGCGCAATCAGGTCCGCTGCATCGGCGGGGAGGCCTTCGGCCCAAGCGGCGAAACCGGCGTCGGCCACCTCGAGGCTCTCCGGATGGGGCTGCCGGAGCGATTGCCGAAGCTGGTCGGTGCGGGCATTCGGCATGGCTCCGTCTCCTGACCGATCATCCTCTGAATCCTTCTGAGTATACCTGCTTTCACGACCCCAGCCGCCGCTTCAGCTCGGCAGCCGCCAGGCTCCACCAGGGGCAGCCCGGCGCCGGCACCGTCGTGAGCGCCACCGGCTCGGCTCCGGCCGCAGCGCGGGCCCACCCGGCGTAGAGCGGCAGCAGGGCACGCCGGGGGGTGACGAAATGCAGGGCGACGAGACCCTCCGGCGGCGTGAACCGCTCGCCCGGCAGCCGCACCCGGGACGGATCGACGAACCGGCAGCCGTGCCGCGCACCGAGGAGAGCCCAGGCGGTCTGCTCCACCCAGACCGGCGTCCGGTGGTACGCGGGATGCGCCAGGAACCACTCCAGCAGATCCGCGTCATACGCCGCGCGGGGAAACCCTACGATCCCGGTGTTGACGAACCCCGCGAGACGCAGGCGCGGCTCGCGCAGCACCTGCCACGAACGCACGGAGTAGGCGTGCTGGGTGTCGTGCAGGAACACCGTCTCGCCCTCGGCCCCCCACAAGCCGGAGAACGGCCGGAAGAAGAGGACGTCGGTGTCGCAGAACAGCAGGCGTTCCTCGGCACCGAGCACCGCCGCATCGACCAGCTTGAGCCCGAGCGGGTTCGTGCGCCGAAGCTCCCGCGTGGCCGGGCGGGCGGCCAGATGCTCCGCCAGACGCTCCTCGGCGTCGCCCCGCGCCACGATCTCCGGCTCCGCCAGACCCTCCGCCAACCGCGCCCGGTCCTCCCCGGTCAACGTCCCGTCGTCATGCAGCCGCAAGCGCACCGGCTCGGCCGCATGGGCCAGCAGGCTCCCCAGACAGAGCAGCGCCATGTCCACGTGAGAGTGGCCGAGGAGGGAGGTCACGACCAGCGGTGCCTGCACCCTCGGACCATACCACATATACTCGCACGTATAAGGAGACCAACCGAGCCGCGGAGCATAACCGGAGCTGCCTTGACTTCGAAGAGCCGGCAGGTGATACTTTTCATGGAGGCTCGGCCCAGGGGCTGCTGTTTGGTGGCTCCGAAGGCATTGCCTCCTTTTTATTCTCCAGCCTTCCTGGCCTCGTATGGATCCGGCACGAAAACGATGCCGTAGGAGTTGTAGCTGGCTCCTTCGCGGTACCCCTCAATTCGGAACTGAAGCTGAGTGAGCCAACTACCGTAGTTGTCGGTGATCTCCGGCCGGCCAGGCGCGTCCATCCCTCGACGCGGCAGACGAAAACCCCAGTTCACACAATAGATTGCCAGGTCTGCGGCTTGGATCGGGTAGGCCATGTCAGACGAAACGAAAAACGGAGCTGGAACGATCCAGGTCGACCGGAAACGCCCCCGCGAACTTCGTAAGGCATGGTTCGATGGTCGTGGCCGCTCTCGTCCAGAAACAGCAGATAGCTCATACCGAAACCTCAAAGTGGCCGGCGAGGGAGGTCACGACCTGCGGTGCTTGCACCCTCGAACCATACCACATATACTCGCACGTATAAGGAGGCCAACCGTTGAGCCAGCTCACCCTCTACCTGGATGCAGAGACCGAGAGCCGCATGAAGGCGGCAGCCAAGGCGTCCGGCGTCTCCCTCAGCCGCTGGGTGGCGGGCCTGATCCGCGAGAAGACGGCGAACCGGTGGCCCGATTCGGTCGCGCAGCTGGCGGGCGCCTGGGCCGATTTTCCGACTGCGGAAGAGATCCGCGCCGGCCTGGGCGAGGACGCGCCGCGCGAGCCCCTCTGATGTATGCACTCGACACCAACATCCTGAGCTACTTCTTCAAGGGGATCGGACAGGTGGCAGAGCGCCTGCTGGCGACGCCGCCTTCCGAGATCGCCATTCCCTCGGTCGTCCTCTTCGAGCTGGAATTCGGGCTGGAACGGTCGAGCCGCGCCGCCCAGCGGCGCGAACAGCTTCAGGAGCTGCTGTCCCTTCTGACGATTCTACCCTTCGGATCGGCAGAGGCCCGGGCGGTGGCGGTGATCCGCGCGGATCTGGAGCGCGCCGGGACCCCGATCGGCCCTTATGATCTGTTGATCGCCGGGACCGCCCTCCATCATGGAGCCGTCCTGGTCACCCACAACACGAAGGAGCTCGGGCGCGTGCGTGGGTTGAAGCTGGAAGACTGGACCTGACACGGAACGAGGAAACGCATGGATTGGAATCAAAAGAAAGTCCTGGTCACCGGGGGCGCGTCGTTCATCAGCTCCCACCTGATCGACCTGTTGGTGGCCAAAGGGGTCCGGGACGTCCGGGTGGTCGATGACCTGACGAGCGGCAAGCTCGCCAACATCCAGGGCCACATCGACGCCGGGGTGGTCGAATTCCGCCGCGAGGACCTGCTGGCCCCGGGGGCGGCCCAGAGGGCGGTCGAGGGCGTCCACGTCGTCTTCCACCTCGCCGCCATCCACGGCGGGCGCGGCTACGTCGACCTGCACCAGGCCGCCTGCGCGCAGAACCTGGCGATGGACGGGATGCTGATCAAGGCCGCCCACGAGGCCGGCGTCGAGAAGTTCGTCTTCGCCTCCTCCGGCTGCGTCTATCCCAACTTCCTCCAGGGTGACGTGACGAAGGAGCTGTACCTCACCGAGGAGATGGTCGGGCCGCCCTACGACGCCGACAACATGTACGGCTGGGCGAAGCTGATGACCGAGATGACGCTCCAGGCCTACCACCGGGATTTCGGGCTCAAGGCGGCCTCCTGCCGGTTCTTCACCGTGTACGGCGAGCGCGGCGTCGAGAACCATGCGGTGATCGCGATGATCGCCCGCGCCTTCGTGCGCCAGAACCCGTTCGAGGTGTGGGGGGACGGCACCCAGATCCGCAACTGGACCTACGTCGGCGACATCGTCTCCGGCATGGTGCTCTGCGCCGAGAAGATCGACGACGGCACCGCGGTCAACCTCGGCACCGAGGAGCGCACACGGGTGATCGACGCGGTGCACGAGGTGCTGCGCTACACCGGCCAGGAGGCCGAGATCAAGCTCCTCCCGCACATGCCCACCGGGCCGCTCAACCGGGTGGCGAGCAACCGCCTGGCGCGCGAGCTCCTGGGCTGGGAGCCGCAGATGAAGTTCATCGACGGCCTGCACCGCACCATCGACTGGTACTTCGCCTCGCGGCAGCGCGAGGTGGTGAGCGGCTACCTGCAGGAGATGCTCACCGAACGGTAGGTGGGCCCGCGCCGATGGGTGGACCCACCGCGGCGACGGCCGGCGGCACGGAGACGACGCATTTTCCGGGGCTCGACAGCCTCCGGTTCTACGCCGCCTTCTGCGTGCTGATCGGCCACATTCCGCTCAACCAGCAGAGCCGGGGCCTGCCCGATCCGCACAGCGGCGCCATCTTCTTCCGCGGCGCTCCGGCCGTCTCCTTCTTCTTCACCCTGAGCGGCTTCCTCATCACCTGGCTCCTGCTGCGCGAGATCCGCAAGACCGGCGGCGTGCGCGTGCGCAGCTTCTACCTGCGCCGCATCTGCCGCATCTGGCCGCTCTATTTCCTCATCGTCTTCTTCGGTCTCGCCTTCTACAACGTGCTCCTGCCCCGCCTCGGCATCGCCTATCCGGTCGAGTACGGCATCCCGTTCGCCCTGCTCCTCTACACCTTCCTCCTGCCCAACCTGATGAACAGCCTGTACACCGTGGGCGGCATCCTGAACCCGCTCTGGTCGATCGGGGTGGAGGAACAGTTCTATCTCGCCTGGGCGCCCACGGTGAAGCGGTTCCACCGCGCCCTGCCGCGGATCTGCTGGGGAATCCTCGCGGTCTCGTTGACCGTGTTCTGCCTGAGCTCCCTGGGCTTCTTCGGCCGCGCGGCGATGCAGAAATTCACCGGCCAGCTGGAGGTGCACTTCATGGCTGCGGGAGCGCTCGCCGCCTGGGCGCTCTTCCACCACCGCGAGCGGCTGCTCGCCCTGCCCGTCTTCGCCCACCGGGCGGTCCAGGTCCTCCTCGCGGCCCTGCTCCTCGACTACTACTTCACCACCTTCATCCGCTGGGGCTGGTTCGGCACCGAGATCGTCCAGCTCGTCCTCTACACCTGGCTCATCGTCAACGTCGCCGCCAACCCGCAGAACGTGCTGCCGGTCGAGAACCGGGTCACCGACTACCTGGGCACGATCTCCTACGGCTTCTACATGGTCCATATGATCGCGGTGTACGCCACCTCGTACGCCTTCCTGCGCTGGCGCTGGTGGGAAGGCGGGTCGCTCGCGGTCTACGTCCTCGCCTACTACGGCCTGGCGATCGGCCTCACGGTCGCGCTCGCCTCCGCCTCGTACTTCTTGTTCGAGAAGCCGTTCCTGCGCCTCAAGGACCGCCGCTTCACCGTCGTCGCGAGCGCGCCGGGGGCCGGGTGAGATCGCTCGTCTACCTGTGCGACTGGCTGCCGCCGGACTTCGGCGCCGTCGGCCAATACAGCCTCCTGTTCGCCCGCGAACGGGCCGCGGCGGGCGAGGACGTCGTGCTCGCCGGCCTCTCCTCCACCGCCGGCTCGATCGCCGAGGAAGCGGTCGGAAGCGGCCGGCTGCGCATCGTCCGCCTGCAGGCGCCGGTCTATGACAAGGCGGACTTCCGGCGCCGGGCCTGGTGGACGCTGCGCACCAACGGCGCCCTCCTCCTCGCCCTGCGCCGCGAGATCCGCCGCGCCGACGAGGTGCTGTTCACCGGCAGCCCGCCGTTTCTCATCCATCTGCTCGCGCCGCTCAATCTCCTGCTGCGCCGGCGCCTGACCTACCGGATCACCGATTTCCACCCCGAGTGCCTGATGGCGGAGCTGGAGCGGGTTCCGCTGCCCCTGCGCCTTTTCCACCGCTGGACCGTCTTCCTGCGCCGCCGGATCGACCGCTTCGAGGTGCTCGGGGAGGACCAGCGGGAGCGCCTCCTTGCCCTCGGCATCGAAGCCGGGCGGATCGTCCTCAAGCGCGATCCCTCGCCGGTCGCGATTCCGGCGGGCACCGAGCCCTTGCCGGTCCCCGAGGAGCTCGCCGGCCGCACCGTCCTCCTCTACTCCGGCAACTTCGGCGTCGCCCACGACCATGAGACCTTCGTCGAAGGCTACCGGCGCCACCACCGGGAAGGCTCCGGCCGCGTCGGGCTGTGGCTCAACGCCACCGGCGCCAAGGCCGACCGGGTGGAAGAGATCCTGCGGAGGGAGAACCTGCCGGTGCACCGCAGCCGGCCGGTCCCCCTGGAGCTGCTGCCGCGCCTGCTGGTGACTCCGCACGCCCACCTGATCACGCTGCGCGACGCCTTCGTCGGCTACGTGCTGCCGTCCAAGGTGCATGGCTGCATCCAGTCCGGCCGCACCGTCCTCTACGTGGGGAGCGACCGCTCCGACGTCCACCTTCTGTGCCGCCAGGGGCTCCCGCCCGGCCGCTACCACCGTGCCGCGGTGGGCGATCCGGCGGCGGTGGCCACGGCCCTGGAGGCTCTGGGGGCTTGCGCTTCGCCCGGTTTCGGCTAACATACACACAAGTCGATGAACCACATCCTGTTGTATGCCCTGGGCGCGGCCGTGGTCGCGGCCTTGCTGACCAGCCTGCTGGTGCCGCCGGTCACCCGTCTGGCCATCGCTCTGCGGGCGCTCGACCATCCGGACGCCCGCAAGCTGCAAGAGACCGCCGTGCCCCGGCTGGGCGGCGTGGCCATCTCGGTGGGCCTCGCCTTGGGCGCCGGCATCGCGGGGGTTTCCCGCTGGGGGCAGTGGGATACGCTCCAGCGCGGCGAGATGCTGGTGCTCGTCCTGGCGACCGGCCTCGTCTTTCTCGTCGGTGTCGCCGACGACCTGACCGGCGTCTCGGTGGCCAAGAAGTTTCTCTGCCAGATTCTCGCCGCCTGGCTGCTCATCGAAATGGGCTGGTCGTTCGAGGTCCTGCGGCTGCCGCTGGTGGGCGAGATCCAGCTCGGCTGGCTCGGCCCGGCGCTGTCACTGGTCTGGATCGTCGGAGTCACCAACGCGGTCAATCTGATCGACGGCCTCGACGGCCTGGCGAGCGGCATCGTGGCGATCATCGCGACCAGCGTGCTCGCCTATTCCGTCGTCCAGGGCAACGCGGGCACCGTCCTGTTGATGGCCGCGACCGCCGGCTCCTGCCTCGGCTTCCTGCGCCACAACTGGCAGCCGGCGAAGATCTTCATGGGGGACTCCGGCTCGCTGACCCTGGGGTTTCTGCTGGCGGCGGCCACCGTCCACTCGTCGCTCAAGGCGCCCGCGGCGGTGGCGATCCTGGTGCCCCTCCTGGCGCTCGGCCTGCCGGTCATCGACACCCTGCTGGTGATGACCGTGCGTTTCCTCGACCGCCCGCACAGTCCGCTCGGCGAGCGCTTCCTGCGCATGTTCCACGCCGACCGGCAGCACCTGCACCACCTGCTCGCCCATTTCGGCGGCGGGAGCAAGCCGACCGTCAAGGTTCTCTACCTGGTGGCGGTCAGCTTCTGCGCCATGGCGCTGCTGGTGGCCTTCACCGGGGAAACGGCCCTGGGGGTCGCCCTCGTGGTCCTGGAGTTCGCCGTCGTCTTCACCATGCGCCGCCTGGGGATGTCCCGCTCCGCCCAGAACCTGGTTGCGACACAGCGTGAAGGACTGCGGGCCGGGGCTCGCAGCGACGGCGACGGCGAGCCGCCGGCCGACGAGCGCAACGTGCTGCCGTTCATCCGCCGCCCGTAGTACGTCCGGGTTTTCCCGGAGCCGGTCACGGTCATAATGGTGCCATGCCGACCGGAACCTCACCGCCCTCAGGCCGCTCGTACCATCAACTGCTGCATGCCATGAACGAGATCCTCGCCGTCCTGTCGAGCGACGGCGACCCGGAGGCGGCCCTGTGCGCCTCCTTCACGGCGGCCTCCCAGGGGTTCGGTGCCCAGAAGGCCCTGCTTCTTCGGGTGGAAGAGCAGGCGCCGCTGCGGCTGCGTGCCATCCATACCCACGGCAAGCTCGCGCCGGAGCAGGTGCGGGCCTGCGAGCGGGGGGAGTCGGTGCGCGGGGTGAGCCCGTCGGTCATCTACCGGGTGATCGAGACCGGCGTACCGGAGCTGATCGAAGATCCGCGGCTGCACGCCGATGCGTCCCGCACTCCGTCCCTCGAAGGCTTCCACTTCAGCGTGCTCTGTGCGCCGATCCGCGATCCCCTGCGCGACGCGGTGCTCGCGGTGATCTACCTGCAGAACAGTGGATTGCTCGAAGCCTATGGCGAGGACGACCGGGCCTGGCTCGCGGCCTATGCCACCGCGGTGGGGCGCGTCTTCGGGTTCCACTTCCGCCAGGAACGCCAGGAGCGCGAGCTGCGCGACCGTCTCGAAGCCGCAGCGGCGCAGGACGACGCGCCGGAGATCCTGGGCGACTCCGCCCATACCCAGGCCCTGCGCCGCGCCCTGCACGCCACCTTCCTCCCCGCGCTCGACGTCGAGCATCCCGAGCCGATCCTGCTCCTCGGCGAACGCGGCACCGGCAAGGACCTGATCGCCCGCTATCTCCACGCCTTCAGCGCCCGGCACAAAAAACCCCTGGTCGTCGTCAACTGTGCCGAGATCACCGACGAGCTCGCCGCCGCCCGCTTCTTCGGCCACAAGAAGGGCTCGTTCACCGGTGCTCTCTCGGATGAGCCCGGCTTCTTTCGCGCCGCGCATGGCGGCGTGCTCTTCCTGGACGAGATCGGCGAGCTCTCCCTGCGCGCCCAGGCGCATCTGCTCCGCGTGCTCGAAAACCACACCGTCGTGCCGGTGGGGCAGACGCGCGAGCACCCGGTCGACGTGGCGGTGCTGCTCGCCACCAACCACGATCTCCCGGAAGCAGTGCAGGCCGGCACCCTGCGGGCGGACTTCCATGACCGCTTCCGCACCCTCGCCATCCACCTCAGCCCGCTGCGCGAGCGGCCGGCGGACATCCCGATTCTCCTGGAGCACTTCCGCCGCCATCACGAGCGCAAGCACAAGAAGCGGACCCTCGGCTTCACCCCGGAAGCCCTGCGCGCCCTCACCTCCGCCGCCTGGCCCGGCAACGTGCGGGACCTGGCGCGGGCCTGCGCCCTCTTCGTGATCCACGCCCAGGCGGGAGCCCCGATCGACCTCGCGCTCCTCGAACGCTGCCTGCCGGAGGTCCTCCAGGGAACGCCCAACCCCAAAGCCGGCCCGCTCCTCTGGGACGGCGTCTCGCTGCGCGACGCCGTCCGCGGCTTCGAGCGCGAGCTGATCCTCGCCCGCCTCGAGCGCCACGGCGGCAGCCTCAAAGGGGCGAGGGAGAGCCTGGGGGTCAGCAAGGCGACGTTCTTCCGGTATCTGCGGGGGCTGGGGATCGGCGGAGGCGATTGACGCCCCCTTTCCTTTCGAGCGCGCTGTACCACCACCCGGTCTCAAACCTGAGCCCTGCACACCTCGCGGCAGGCTCAATCCTGAACCTTGCGTGGCGGGTGTCTCACCGTAAGCTCTTTTGAATCTGCGCCTTTGTGCCTTCCGTTCGACGGGCGCGCGGTTTGCCTCTTCCCTCCGAGGTGACCGAGCAGCTCTCCGTTCGCACCGTCGCGATTCGGAGGTTCCAGAAAGGATCAACGTATGAGGCACGTCAGTTGGAAAGCCGCCTTGGCCTTCGCCCTCGCCATGGCCATCCTCCCGGCCGTCGCAGCGGCCCAATCGAGCTGTACCGGATGCACCATCACCGGCACCGCCGGAAACGACATCATCTATGGCACGGCCGGCGCCGACACCATCTGCGCCCTCGGCGGAGACGATACGGTCTACGGCCTGGGCGGAGACGACCACCTCTGCGGCTACACCGGGAATGATCAGCTGTACGGCGGGTCCGAGGCCGACTTGTGCGAAGGCCATGAGGGGGTCGACTATCTGGTCGGCGACACGGAGAATGACCAACTCATCGGTTGGCGGGACGGAGACACTCTTGACGGCTGGACCGGCAACGACGATCTCTTCGGCTCCCGCAACAACGATTTCCTCCTGGGCTACAGTGGCAACGACAACCTTTATGGAGAGAACGACAACGACACGCTCGACGGCGAGGCCGGCACCGACTACCTGGACGGGGGAGCCGGGACGGACTCTTGTGTCAATGGCGAGACGTACGTGAGTTGCCCCTGACTCCGGGCTCTCCCCCGACACGCGAGGGCGCGAGGGGGAGGGTTCCCCTTTTTCAAAACCCTACGGAACGGGAGGATCGCGTCATGCCCCGGAGTCGGCTTCTTCTCGCCGAGCTGTTGCTTCTCTTTACCTTGGAGATTCGGGCCGAGGAAGTGGCGGTCACCGCCGCCGGAACGGTTCGAAACCCGGCCGGCCGGCCGCTGGCAGGGGCCGAGGTGGAGCTCCAACGGATCTCCACCGGCTACGAAGCCGGCATCCGGCTGCTCGACCGTATGGCCGATCCGGCACCGGCAGCCCGGAGCCTCACCGACCGCCAGGGCCGCTTTACACTGAGCGGTCAAGAGCGGGGCCTGTATCGCGTGGTGGTCCGCGCACCGGGTCTCGTGGCGATGGAGATGGCGCCGCTCGCCCTGGTCGAGCCGGTCGAGCTGGAACCGCTGGAGCTGTCTCCAGACGCCGGTCTGACCGTACGCGTCGCCGACGCCGAAGGCCGGCCCCTTCCGGGGCTCTGGGTCTTCGCCTCCGCCGAGCAGGAGGCCGGGCACGCCGGTGGCTGGCGCGTCGCGCCCCGCAAAAGCCTCACCGATCCGGCAGGCACGGCTCGGCTCCCGTTACGCGCAGGAGAAAGCCTCAGAGTGTCCGTGTTCGCCGCCGACTTTGCCGAGATCGTGCGTTCCGGAGTCCAAGCCGATCTGTCGGTCGAGCTGGGACCCGCCGGACGCGGACGGGAAGCCCTCCTCCGTGCCGTCGATTCCGCCGGGCAGCCGATCGAGGGCGCCCTCGTGCGGGTCGGCGCTCTCGCCTGGCCCGTCGGACGAACCGATACCCGAGGCGGTGTCCGCTTCCGCGTCCCTGCCGGGGCCTCGACAAAGCTTCGCGTCTCCACCTCGGACGGCCGCGGCGCTGTCCTCGATCTCGCCAGCGGAGCTTCAGAGGCCGAGATCCGCCTGCCGGCGGAGCCGCTCCTCCTGACCGGCCGGGTCCGCGATGCGGTCACACGGGAGCCCCTCGCGGGTGCGCTCGTCTGGTCCGCAGCCGAGCCGGGCGCCGCCTTGCTGACAAGAGGAGATGGCTCCTATCGGCTCCTGGCCCCCGATCGCCTCGCTTTGGCGCTGCGCGTAGAGGCTGCTGGCCACCTGGGCCTTTCTGCGCGAGTGGCCGAGGCAGAGATCCGCACCCGCCGCCTGCCGGCCGTCGCCCTCCTCCCCACGGTTCCAGTACCAGGCAGTGTCGTGAATGCCGACGGTCAGCCGTTGGCCGGTGCTCTGGTCGAGGCTCTGGCCCTTGGCAATACCGAAGCCTCTCTCGCAGAATGGCGGCGGAGCTCCCCACAGGGGCGTTTCGAGCTGCGCCGCCTGGCCGGCGGCAGATTCTACGAGATCCGCGCCACCCATCCGGGTTTCCTTTCGGCCCACCTGGAGATGTCCACTCCGGAGACTGCGCGGCTCCTGCCTCCTCTTCGCCTGGTGCTCGTTCCGGCCCGGCCGGCCAAGGGAAGCGTGATCGACGACAAGGGCCAGCCCCTCGCGGGCGTCCGCGTCGTCGTCCGCCGCGCAGCCGGAGCCGGCGTGCGGGACCCCTTCCAGCTCCCGGCCGCCTGGGAGCGCGGCGTGAATGAAGCCACGACCGATGCCCGTGGCCGGTTCACACTCGCCGAGCCACCCGCGGCCGAGGTCGACCTGCTGGCGGTACACCCGGGGTTCGTTCCGACGCTGCAGCGCCGTCGTCAGATGCCGCCCGGGACAGCTCCCTGGGAGCTTGGAAAGATCGTTCTGCGGCCGGGCGTCACGCTTTCCGGCCGGGTCGTCGACGCGGCGAACCGGCCCGTGGAAGGAGCCGGGATCCACCGGCTCACGGAAGTGGTGCCGGTCGAGCGCCTGGAGACCGTCCTCCGCCGCGAAGAGCCGGCGACGAAGAGCGGAGCGGACGGCCGCTTCACTCTGAGCGACTTGCCCGCCGGCAAGCCGGTCCACCTCGCCGTCGCCGCGGAGAGCTACCTGCCGGCCGCGGTCCAAGGCCTCCGCCCGCCGGTCGATCATCCGGTCATCCGCCTGCAAACAGGCTCCCGTGTGGCCGGCCGGGTGCTGGACGCAACCGGAGACCCGGTCGCCGGGGCCAAGGTGCGGCTCACCTGGCAAGGCACGGTGGGGGGGCTTCCCGCCGGGGGCGCCGTCTACCGGGACACCGGCACCGACTCCGCAGGACACTTCGAGATCCGGGATTCGCCGGCAGGCACGGTCCAGATCGCCGCAAGCGCCCCTGGCTTTGTCGAGTCTTCCCCTGTCGAATGGACGGTCCCGGCTCCACCCGGAACCGAGCTCGCGATCCGCCTCCGGCGTGGCCTCGCCCTGCAAGGACTGATCAGGACGACCGACGGAGAGCCGGTCGCGGGCGCCCGGGTGACGGTCGGCAATGCCGGTGGCAGGTCCGATGCGGAGGGCTTCTATCATCTTGAGGGTGCGAAGCCCGGATCGGTCTTGGCCGAGCTGTTCCATCCCGCCTACGGGCGGCAGCAGCGCCGGGTCACCTTGGAGACCGAAACCACGACTCTGGATTTCGAGCTTGAAGCAGGGCGGCGGATCTCCGGGCGCGTCGTCGATGAGGACGGCCGCCCCGTCTCGGCAGCGCAGGTGACCCTGGAGACGCCGCAGCGGAACCGGTCCTACCGTATCTACCAGGTCTGGAGCGCCCTTGATGGCCGCTTCGAGATCTCTTCGGTCGCTCCCGGCGAGTACCAGGCCGGCGCCGAAGCCGAGGGTTTCGCGCCAGCGCCCGCCAGTCCCCTGCTCATGGGAGAGAGCGAGATCGAGGACCTCGAGCTGGTTCTCGGCCGGAGCGGTTCGGTGGTCGGGCAGATCCTGGGCCTGGACCCCGAGCAGCTCGCACGGGTCCAGGTCGCGGCGGACGACGACCGGATGGGCCGCCCCGGCCAGATCGACGCGCAGGGGCGCTTCGCGATTCGCGACCTGCCCGCCAGCACCTGGGAGCTGACCGCCCGGCTCTCCGGCGAACAACGCCAGGTCCAGGCTCGGGTCGTCCTCGCAGCCGGCGAGACCGTGGTGCGCGACCTCGAGTTCGGCAATCGGCTGACGCTCTCCGGCCACGTCGAGTACAACGGTGGACCTCTCTCCGGGGCCGCAGTGGCCATCCGTGCCTCGCATTTCACCCTCGAACGGAACGTGACCACCGGTTTCGATGGCGGTTTCCGCATTGAGGACCTGGAGCCCGACACCTACTGGCTGGGCGTGAGTCACAGCCGCGAGATCCTGACCCACAACGAAACGCTCACCCTCTCGGCTGACCGAGACGTTGTGATCCGCCTGGACGCCGGCTCGCTCAGCGGCCGGGTCCGCGACGACGCCACGGGAGAGCCCGTGGCCGGGACCCTGGTTCAGCTGCATCCGGAGGACGGGCCGGATTTCCTGATCGCCGGAAGCGCCGACGCTGCAGGGCATTTCCATCTGCCGCGCGTGCCGGCCGGCCGTTATACGTTGCTGGCCAAGGCCGACGGCTATTCCCCGGCCCAACTCGGCGTCGAAGTCCCGGGAAATCAACCGGGAGACGAGGTCGAGGTCGCCCTGGAAGCCGTGCAGGGACTCGAGATCCATGTGCGGCTCGCCTCCGGCTCCATCCCCGGCTGGATCGATGTCCGGGCGGAGAGCCTCCCTGGCGGTCCAGCCTTCACCGAGCGGCGGCAGGTCGCCAAAGACGGCAGCGTCCGCCTCCCAACGCTTGCGGCAGGGACCTGGGCGCTGTTCCTCGGAACGGCTGGAGGCGGGCTGGTCGAGCTCACCGCCACCGTCCCGGGACCTCCAGTCGGCGTCACCTTTCCAAACGCAGCTCCGCTCCAGATCCAGGTTCCTGCCCTCGCCGAGTCAAGCCTGGTGGGGACCGCCCGCCTGGTAGGGGGAACCGGCACCGTGCTGGCGACCCTCTCCTCAACGGGCCAGCTCGCGACGGAGACGCCCGTGACCGGCGGGATCGCCATCGTCGACAACGTACCCGCCGGCGTGTGGAAGATACAGGTCGACGCTCCCGACGGCCGCCGGTGGAACGCCGTCGCCTCCACCGACGGGCACAGCGGTATCTCGGTGCAACTGGAATAATCCGTCGTCTCTCAACCGTCCTATCTCCCATCCCCGCTGAGCTGAAACGCAGCCCAGTGGTACGGATGGGAAAGCCTGCCCGAGCGGATGAGCTCGACCTGGGCCGCCTGGAGCGCCTCGGTTTTCGGCCGGCCGATCCGCAGATGGCCGTAGAAGCGCTGCATGAGATCGGCCGTCGAGGTGTCGGAGACGCTCCACAACGTGGCGAGAACCGAGCGGGCGCCTGCGTACTGGAAAGCTCGGGTGAGGCCGATGAGGCCTTCACCGCCCATTTCCTTTCCCAGCGCGGTGCCACAGGCCGACAAGGTCACCAGGTCGGCATCCAGCCGCAGGCTCTCGAAGATCTCCCAGGCTTGGAGCAGGCCGTTGCCCTGCCCGTCTCCGGGGCTCTCGGGGAGGGTCAGGGCGAGAGCCGAGTTGAGCGGAAAGCGCTCGTCGAGCAAGCCGTGGCAGGCGAAGTGGATGAGGCGCGGCTCCTTCCCCAGCGACTTGGCCCTCTCTTCGGTCGCATCGCGGCCGAGGTAGGCCTCGGCCTGGGGGAAGAGAGCCACAATCGCTTCCACCTCCCGGCGCGTCGAGGGGAGCGGCGAGAGCGTGGCCCCGCGCCGGAGGGCATCGCGGATCTCGGGATCGGCCGGGCTTCCAGGTGCCACGGAAGGATAGACGGGATCCCCGAAGGCGGCGAGCCGATCTGCCCCAGGCTCTCGCGAGGTGCGCCGCGACCGGGCCAGCTCGGCGTAAACCGTGGCCGAAAGCACGAAATGGAGCGGTTTCCACTCGATCAGATGGCGCTCCCGGCGGAGCAATGCGGCAAAGGGAAGGGTATGCAAGGGCCCGTCCGCGGAGAGGAGGAGGCGCCGGGCCCCGGCGATCCGGGGCTCGGCGGGCTGAACCAGCAGCCGGTAGAGCCGCCGTGCACGATCCCGCAGGGCCGCGCGATCCGAGCCGGCATGGCCGAGGAGCCGGCGGAAGGACTCCACCTCGTCGCGCAGAGCTTTGGCTCCGGCCGCGATCCGGAAGACCGAGACCGCGGGTCCGGTGGCATCCACGGGCTGCACGACGAACAGCCAGGTCGCCTCCGATCCGACGGCATATTCGAGCAGGACGGTTCCCGGATCGAGAATCGCCCGGACAGCCGGAAGATCGAGGGGCTGGGGAGCTTCCATGGCGGCCGTGCGCGGGGATTCCCTGCGGAGCCTTGTGACGATCTCCTCCTGGCGGCGGCGCAGCTCTCCCAGCTCGCCCGAGAGGCGCTCGATCTCGGTGGCGGAGCGGCCGGCGTCCAGATGGGCGAGCTGCGCCTGCACCCGGTCGTAGGCGAGGTCGACCTGCCGGCGCTCGGCGGCGAGACCGGGCGGCAGGTCCGCGAGGCGGAGGTCCCGCTCCGCGAGGAGGGCGAGAAACGAACGGGCACGCCCCCTCTCCAGGGCATGGAAGGCCTCGGTGGTCCGGCCGAGCCCGATCAACCCGTCCAGGCAGGCAAAGTAGTGCTCGCCGATGGAGGCTTCAAAGAAGCTCCTCCCTTCCTGCGTTCCGCCGAGCCGGGTGCGCTGGTGATCGAGGACGATCGTGGCGCGGCAGAAGTGCTCCGTCGCTTCCGCATCGTGCCCGGCCAGACGCTCGGTGCGACCGAGAAGATGGAGCGCCACCGCCTCATCCGTCGCCCCCGGGGCGAGCTTCTGCTGGAGTTCCAGGCTCCTGCGGAGCAGGGCGAGAGCCTCCGCAAACCCGCCGCGGAGTGCGACGGCCTCTCCCAGGTCGCGCAGGATCTCCGCATGGTTCAGGCTGACCGGCGCCTTGTCCTCA
The DNA here is from genome assembly GCA_002420005.1 of Holophagales bacterium UBA5704. Taxonomy (GTDB): domain Bacteria; phylum Acidobacteriota; class Thermoanaerobaculia; order Multivoradales; family UBA5704; genus UBA5704. The sequence goes on from DIHE01000157.1 coordinate 80,075, forward strand.
TAGATGGCCAGAGCCTGGCGCAGGAGCCTCTCCGCCCGGACAAGATCGCCGCGGCTGTCGATCTCCAGCCGGCCGACCCGTTCGGCGCTTTCCGCCTCGTCGAGACTGCCGGGCGCCACTTTCGCCGCCAGCTCCAACGAGGTCTGCAGGTGCATCCGGGCGGCGGCGAAGTCGCCGCGCGCCGCCGCCAGGAGCCCGAAAGCGACGGCCGCTCGGCCTGCGTCTACCGGAGAGAGCTTCTCGCAGAGCCCACGCGCCCGCTCGTAATGCCGGCCGGCCGCGTCCAGGTCACCGCGACGCACCTCCAGATTGCCCAGGTCGATCAGAAAGTCCGCGAGCACCAGCGCATCCGGCGCGCTTTGTTCCTGGATGGCCAGAGCCTTCCGGAACCGGTCTTCGGCCGTCGCGAGGTCACCCCGGAAAAGGGAAATCCGGCCGAGCAGAGCCAGACTGTCGGCCACACCTTGGCCGCCCGGGCTGTTCTTCTCGAAGAGGGTGAGCGCTTGGCGGAAGAAGCCTTCGGCTCTGTCCAGGTCGCCACGGTCCCGGGCGACGTTTCCGAGGTTCTGGAAGAGCATGGCATGATCCCTGTTGCCGGGAGCCAGCCGCCGTTGCAGCTCCTCGCCCCGCGTCAGGTACTCCTCCGCGGCCGAAAGATCACCGCGGCGGCGCGCCAGGATTCCCAGGTTGTTGAAGCTCGCCATCATCTCGGTCGTCCCCGGCGCCAGCTCCTCCCGGATCGCCAGGGATTCCCGGAACCGCGACTCGGCGGACGCAAGGTCCCCTTTCTCGGCAAACACGATCCCCAGCTGGTCGAGCGTTCGCGCGGCGCCAAGGCTCGGCGATCCCTGTCTTTGATGAAAGGTGAGCGCCTCCGCGGAACGCGCCGCAGCCGATTCCCAGTCGGCGCGCCGCATGTAGGTATCTCCCCAGCGCCGGAGAAGCTGCGCCGCCGCGAGAGCCTGTGCCTCGCTCTTCAAGGCTTCCAGAGCTTCGCCATGCGCGGCATCGGCCTCGTCCCAGGCCCGTGCCGCAGCAAGCGCCTCCGCCCATCGGTCGAGAAACCAGGCGGCGAGGCGGCCGTCCCCGGCGGCGCGCGCAGTGTCCGCAGCGGCCCGCCAGCTTCGCCCGGCCGCGACGAGGTCGCCGGCGGCGATCTGCGATGCCCCCTGGTCGTAAAGCCGGACGATGCCTTCCGGAACCTCCGGACGCCCGCGGAGCCCCCACTCCCCGCGGTTCAAGACCCAGGTCTTCTTCTCGGCCCCACGCCACCCGGACAACACGACAGGGCGCCGGGGAGCTTCCTCGCCTTCAGGTAGCAGCAGGTCATAAGGGGAAGAGACGCGACCACCCGCCGGCGAGGGAAGGCCGGGAGGCGTGGCTGCGCAGGACCAGGAAAAGATTCGGTCGCCCGGTTGCAATCCGGCCTCCTCGCCGGGAGAGCCCGGAGCGACGCTCTCGATCACGGCGCCGACCGCCACCTCGCCGGCCGCCAGACGGAGCGCGTGATCCACGGCGGTGAGGAGAGCCCGCAGCCCGGCGTCCCCGGGCGAAGCCTCAACCGCCTGGAGCAACCGATCGCGTGCCTCCTCCGCCTGCCGGGAGAGCGTGGCGAAGCCGGCCTCCCCCGACGCCACCGGTCCCGGCCGGTCCAGCGTCTTCACGGTCCAGTGATAGCGGATTCCCGGGGTGAGAGTCCCGGCAGCAACCGCGACGACGGGCGACCGGGTCTCCACCTGGAAGATCACCGCCCCGCGGGTGTCCTCGATCGCCACCCGGTACGTCCCGCCTCCGGCGACCGGATCGAAACGCAGGACCGTCTCGGCGGCGAGCGTTGCGGCGCCACAGCAAGGGGACAGTCCACCGATGCGCTCCCCGCGGATGCGCACGGCACCCGAAGCCGACCCGGCCTTCTCCTCGTCCGCAATCGGCAGAAGGAGCAGGAGAGCGGGCACCGCGGGGAGAGAGCGCACGGAGCCGGAGCGCTGCGCGAGGTCCGCGGCGCTGAAAGTCGCCCGGGAATCCGGGCCCAGCTCGTAGCGTCGCCCGTTGACGAAGGCCAGGGAGAGGCGCCCATCCGCCCCGGTCGTCACCACCGCACCCTTCGCAAGGCGATCGTAGAGGCGGATCGGCCGTTGGACCCGGTTCGGCCCAGCTTGCGTGGCCTCCCCTTCGATCGCATAGACGAGAGCCACCGGCCTGTTACGAGCCGGGAGGCCCGCTCCGGCGGGCTGTACCAACAGCAAGCACCCCAGTCCGCCACAGACAACCCAACACCACATCCTCATCGCGACACCTCCGGAGCCGGCGGCAGCCACCGCCGGAGAGCCAGAACCAGGTTGACCCCACAGAACACGAACAGCACAGGAAGGGAAACCGGGAAGATCCAACCGGCCCACCAGAAAGCAGGGAACGAGAGGGCGAAAACCGCCAGAACCGCCGCTCCGACCCCCAGGACCGCCGGGCGCAAACGCGGAGCGCAAAGGAGCCCGGTCAAGGCGAGGCCGAGGAGGAGCGCCTGGGCGATCACGAAAGGCGTCCGCGGTGGCTCACGCACCGGCATACCTGCGGCGATCGTGTCGACGAGCAGGGCCTGGAGGGTGAGCCCGGAGACCGCCAGGACGCCCGAACGTTGCGGCACCGCGTGGCGGTCTTCCGGAAAGTCGCCGCCCACCAGGACGAGCCGGTCCCGGAACAGCTCGGGCCGGCGTTCGAGCGTCGCCGGGACATCCCGCCACGAGATCCGGGCATAGCGCGTGCCGTCGATCCGTCCATCGATCCAGAAGCGGTTCGGCAACATCTCCACGGGAGTCTCCAGGCCTCTTACCGCATGCGCCGCCCAGGTGGGGCGCAGGGTCCCCGCGCGGTCGCGGAAACGCAGCCGGCCGGTGCGCGTCACCCTGTCCTCCTCCTCTTCGAGGTTGACAAAGCCGAAGAGCCCTGCAGCCGCCTCCGGCCCGAGCGCCGTGGCGGTCAACCCGGCGATACAGCCGGTGCCGACGACACGCCCCCCGGGCTCCGAGGCCGCGGCGAGCGTCAAGCGCTCCCGGTGGCGCAGCACCAGATCGGAAAAACCCGGCGCCTCGCTCCAGCGCTCCGGAAGAAGCAGATCGATCGCCACGCCCCGCGCGCCGGCATCGAGCACCCGGGTGAGCGTGGCACCGATCTCGTCCGCTCGCTCATCCAGAGGCGCGCCGTCCTCAAGGCTCGCTTCATCCAGCGTGAGGAGGAGGATGCGCGGGTCGGGAGGACGGCTCGGAGACCACCGCACCCGCAGATCCTGCACCCGGTGGTCGATCCGGACCAGGAAAGGCCAGCTCTGCACCGAGCCCGCGAACACCAGGAGGGCCGTCAGGAGGACCGCCAGCCCCACCCGGCGCGGCAGCTCGGCGGCCCACCAACGCCGCCGTGCCCCGCGCCGGCCCGCCCGGCGGAGACGGCGGACGACGTCTCCCGCCGTCGAGGGCCGCGCCGCGGGATCTTTCCGCAAAGGCTCCTGCAAGGCTTCCCAGACCTCCCGGGGCAACGGCTCGCCCAGCGGCGCCGGGGCAGGAGGCGCCCCTTCGAGGTGCCCGTCGAGAACATCCCGGGTCGAGCCGCGAAACGGTGGATGTCCGGCGAGCAGCTCGTAGGCGATGACGCCGAAAGCGTAGACGTCCGAGGCGCGGCTGGCGGCCTCCTGGCGGATCAACTCCGGCGCGGCGTAGAGCGGAGTGCCCAGGAGAGCACCGGTGGCGGTGAGGCGGCCGTCTGCGGGTGACTCCTCTCCCGGGGGCTCGCAGCCCATTCCCACAATCTCGGCCAGGCCGAAATCCAGCACTTTGACGAGCCACGCGCCGTCCGCCCCCGGACAAAGCAGGACGTTGCCGGGCTTCAGGTCACGGTGCAGGACACCCCCGGCGTGTGCAGCATCGATGGCCTCGGCGATGGAGGCGAGAAGCGGCAAGGCCTGCTCCACCGGCAGAGGACCCCGGGCGCGGCAGAGATCCGCCAGGGTCTGCCCGTCCAGCAGCTCCATGACCAGGTAGGGAACGTCACCCGCCGCAGTGTCGATCCCGAAATCGGTGACCTCCACCACGTGCGGATGCCGGAGCTGGCCCAGGGCTTCCGCTTCTCGCCGGAACCGTGCGAGGGAGCCGGGATCGAGGGAGCCTTCCTGGAGCAGCTTGACCGCGAAGCTCTTTTTCAATCCCAGGTGGAGAGCACGGTAGACGACGCCATTGGCGCCTTCGCCCAGACGGTCCTCCAGCCGGTACTTCCCATCCAGGACCCTCTGGGGTGTGGTCACGCTCATCGAGTACCGGAGAGGTCTCTGCGAAGCCCGGAGCCGGCGCCCCAGGATCGACCTCCCTATTCCTCTATGATGAGAAAGCGCTCTCCGTTTCGGTCACCCACCTGGCTCTACCGGCGGCCCTACCGGCGCACCACCCGGCGACCCCGCCTGGCCACCGAAGTGCTTGCAGGCGGCGATCACCCCTTGCTGGATGAGCTTGCACTTCAGCTCCTGCGAGAGGCCGAAGTCCGTCGTCCGGACCCCCAGGTTGTCGATGACGATCGTCCGCTTCTGGTCGTCCGGATTGTTGTTGAAGGCATTGACCTGAACGTTCAGCAGCGCCTCGAACAGATTCCGGGCGTACTCCGGGAAGCTGTCGATCCGGACGTCCGGATTCACCGGCGCCTCCAGGTTGGACAGGAAGAGTCCCAGCGTCTGGGGATTGATCCCCTTCCCGTCGAACAGCTCGATCGGATAGTTGTCGAAGACGCCGCCGTCCACGAACAGGTCCTGCTGCTGTCCGGTCTCGCCGAACAGCTTGGCGTCGATGGGGAAGCCCTCGAAGAAGAGCGGGATCGACATGGAGGCCCGCACCGCCTGTGCGACCGGCAGGTCGGGAGACGTGTCGAAGGAGAACACCTGGGAGCGCCGCCGGGAAAGGTCGGACGAGAGCACGAAAAGGTCCCGGAATTTCGCAGGGTCCTTGTGCAGGTCGGCGAAGGTGGCGTCGGGATCGCCCGTCTTCTCCTTCACACGGCACTGCATCCACTCGAGAAAATAGTCCCCCTTGAACCAGCCGAACTTGCGGAGGAAGCGCGCCGGGCCGCCGAGCGCGCTGCCATCCTCGAACTGCCCGAAGTCGAGCTCGAGCATCAGGGCCTGCAGCTCCGCCGGCGAATAGCCGAGCGCGATCAGGGCGGCCGCGATCGAGCCCGCGGACGTGCCGGCCACCTTGTCGATCTTCGGCAGGATGCCCTGGGCCTCCAGCACCTGGAGCGCGCCGGGATAGGCGACGCCCTTCACGCCACCGCCTTCGAGCACCAGGTTTCTCAGGTCGGGCGCCGGCCGGGACGGATCGGCGGGCTGGCAGAGCGGCAGCGGACAGGCCGCCGGCTGCGGCGGAACACAGACGACCTTCGGGTTCGCATGGCAGCCCGACAGGGCGACGGCGGCAAACACGGCGAACAGGGCCTTACGCATTCGAGCTTCCTCCTGGCGGTAGATTCGGAGGGAGTTGCCCTCAAGGGGCTCAGTGTACCGCGGGGCGGGCGCGCGGGCCTCGCGTCCGGTTTCAACCTGTCCGCATCCGGGTCCAACCTGTCCGCATCCGCCTTCAACCCGGACGCTGTACTCCCTAAAACATCCGCGTCCGGGTTGAGCCTGCGAAGCCCGCGCTCGACCTGTCCTTCTCCGCCACGAAGCCGATCTCCGTCTGGAACCGTCCGCTCCAGCTCGACGCCAAGGGTCTCTTCGGCGCCCTGGCCAAGGGAGCGGTCCATAGCTTCACCGGCCAATGGACGGAGCTCGGCGGTGACGGGGTCGACGAGCTCCTAGAAGTGGCCGGCCCAACGGGCCGGGAGAGTGGAGCCCAGGGCTTCGGCCGCAGGCCGATGCCCTGGGTCAAAGCCCCCTACGAACCTGCGGCCTGAAGGGCCGCCAGAGCTCGTCGCGTCGAGCCCCGGCGCCCCGCCGTCCGCCCCCTGATGGATCTGGAGGAGGAGGCCCCGGTCCCCTCCGGGCTCAACCTGTCCGCGGTCGGGTCCAACCTGTCCGCGTCCGTCTTCAACCCGGACGCTGTACTCCCTAAAACATCCGCGTCCGGGTTCAACCTGTCCGCGTCCTTCCTCAACCTGGACGCTGTACTTCTTGAAACATCCGCGTCCGGGTCGAACCTGTCCGTGGTCGGGTCGAACCTGTCCGCGTCCGAGTCGAACCTGTCCGCGTCCGTCTTCAACCCGGACGTGGTCGGGTTCAACCTGTCCACGGCCTTCCTCAACCCGAACGCTGTACTTCTTAAGACATCCGCGTCCGGGTCGAACCTGTCCGCGTCCGTCTTCAACCTGTCCGCGTCCGGGTCGAACCTGTCCGCGGTCAGGTTCAATCTGTCCGCGTCCGTCTTCAACCCGGACGCTGTACTCTCTAAAACATCCGCGTCCGGGTTGAGCCTGTCCGCGGTCGTCTTCAACCCGGACGCTCTCCGGCTCTTCACCAAGCCGGGCAACGACCACCCTTCCGGCGTCCCGGCCTTGCCGCTCGGCTCCGCCTCTTCGGCGACCCAGGGCGCGTCCCGGCTCGTCCGGTCCAGGTTCGCGCGGGGCCTTTTGCCGGGCCTTCCGTATTCGGTAAAATCTCTGGACATTCCGTCCAGGAGACCCGCCGTGCCTCCAAAGAAGCAGCCTGCGAAGCCCGCGCTCGACCCGTCCTTCTCCGCCACGAAGCCGATCTCCGCCTGGAACCGGCCGATCAAGCTCGACGCCAAGGGTCTCTTCGGCGCGCTGGCCAAGGGAGCGCTCCACGGCTTCACCGGCCAATGGACGGAGCTCGGCGGCGACGGGGTCGATGCCCTGGGCGCCCTCGGCCTCGACAGCCGCGACGCCTCCCAGCTCTCCTGGCTCCTGCTGCGCCGCGCGCTCGTCGCTGCCATGGGGGAGCTGGTCCGCGAGTCGCTTCCCGAGATCGAGGAGCCGGAGAAGGACCTCTCGGACCTCACCGGCCGGCTCGACCAGGCCCTGGACGAGGCAGAGGTCGCCATCGACCGCTCGCTTTTCGACCGCCCCCGCAACCTGCCGCTCCTCGGTGTCGTCCAGGCGCCCTTCGCGGAGTGGCTGGAAGCGTACGGGCTGAAGCCCCCGGCCGCCGCCGCGGTCGCCCAACGGCTCCCGAGCTACTTCGTGGTCGCCCTTCACGCGGAATGGCGGCGCCACCCGGGCGTCTATGAGCCGATTCAACAAGCCGTGGACACCCCGTTCACCCGCGCGGCAGAGCGCGAGCGCGCCTGGGCCGCGTACGCCGCCCGCCTCGACCGGCAGGTGGATGAGCCCATGTTCGGCGAATCGTTCGGACTGCGGCAGGTGTATGTCCCGCTGCGGGCGTTCTACGTCGAAGAACCCGCGCGCGACAAGCTCTCCGCGGGCCGCAGCACCGACATCGAGAGAACCGGGAGCCGAGAAGCACGGCGCGTCGCCGTCCGCATGGAGGAGGAGATCGACGCCTGGATCGCGAAAGCCGACAAGCAGGACCGCTACCGCGTCCTCTCGGGGGGGCCGGGGTCCGGCAAGTCGTCTTTCCTGCGGATGTACGCCGCGCGTGCCGCCCAGGACCAGCGCATCCGCGTCCTGTTCATCCCCCTCCACCAGCTCAACGTGGCCGGCTCGCTCGTCGCCGCCGTCGGCGACTACGTTCGCCATGCCGATCTGCTGCCGGGCAACCCGCTCGATCCGGACTCCGGCGAAGAGCGCCTTCTCCTCCTCCTCGACGGCCTCGACGAGCTCTCCATGCAAGGCCGGATCGGCGCCGAGGTCGCCCGGGATTTCGTTCGCGAAGTGCTGAAGCACGCCGAGATCAAGAATCAAGACCGCTGTCGGCTCCTCGTTCTGTTCAGTGGCCGCGAGCCGGTGGTTCAGGCCAGTGAAAGCGAGTTCCGCGAGCGGCGGCAGGTGCTCCATGCGTTGCCCTACTACATTGAAAAGGCCCAGAGGCAAGGGGGGATATGGAAGTCTGGCGCCGAGATCCTGGCCGAGGATCAACGGCCGAGCTGGTGGGAGGCGTACGGCAGGGCTTCGGGCCGTGGCTATACCACCCTTCCAGCCGAGCTCAAGAGAGACGATCTCGACGAGATCACGACACAGCCTCTCCTCAACTACCTCGTCGCCCTCAGCTGTGACCGGGGCAAGCTGCGCTTCACCGACGAGCTCAATCTGAACGACATCTACCGCGATCTCCTCGAGGCCGTGCATGAACGGGGCTATGAGCAGAAGCGATCCCTCGCGCCCGACCTGAAGCTCCTGGAGTTCCGGCGCGTCCTCGAAGAAATCGCTCTGGCGACCTGGCACGGCACCGGGCGGACGACCAGCGTGGCGGAGATCCAGGACCACTGCGAGAGGAGCGGCATGGCCGGGCTTCTGCACCGCTTCGAGGCAGGGGCAAAGGCCGGTGTGACGCGCGTGCTCACCGCCTTCTACTTCCGCCAGTTCGGCCAGACGACCGGCGGCGATCCGACGTTCGAGTTCACCCACAAGAGTTTCCGTGAGTACCTCACCGCCATCCGGATCATCGACTTGCTGGAGCTTATGCAGGAGGAGATGGGCCGGCGTCAACAGTGGCTCGGCGGAGGAGGGTGGGACGAAGCAGAAGCTCTCAAGCGCTGGGCGGAAATCTGCGGACCGACCCGGATGGATCGGGAGCTCTGGGTGTTCATTGCCCGCGAGGTCAAGAAGCGAGGGCCGGAGGTAGCCGGGGTCTGGCAAACAATGCTCTGCGGGCTGATCTCGTTCATGCTGCGCCACGGCATGCCAATGGAGTCACTGAAGCCTCGGCCGAGCTATCACGAGGAGGCGCGCCAAGCGCGCAATGCGGAGGAGGCGTTGTTGGCGGTCCTCAATGCTTGTGCGGAAACCACCCGGCTGCTGAGCCGTATCGAGTGGCCGCACGGTGACGGTGATAGGAGCGATCGGACTGCGTTTGGGGCTTGGCTCAAGAGTCTTCAAGGGCAGAGGGTGGTCGTCGCGAATGTACTTGCATTGGATTGCCTCTCGTTTCTTGACCTCTCGGGGCAGGCTCTCCATTTCGCGGACCTTTTGGGCGCGCGCCTGAACAACGCCGACTTGAGAGACGCCGGCCTTCAAATGACCAACTTGATGCGGGCCAACCTGGGGCAGGCTAACCTGGTGGGGGCCGACCTCGAGGGGGCCAACCTGGAGCAGGCCAACCTAAAGTGGACCAACCTGGAGCGGGCCAACCTCAGGCAGGCCAACCTAGAGAGTGCCAACCTGGAGGGGGCCAACCTGGAGCAGACTAACCTGGAACGGGCCAACCTGGTGGGGGCCGACCTGGAGCGGGCCAACCTGGAGCGGGCCAACGGCTTTTACAAGAGGCACCGCCGCTAATCGGCCTCGCGCACACTGGCCACCACGTCTATTGGGCCGGGCCTTCGGCCCATTCTTCTTGAATGCCGGCGAGACGCCGGCGGTCCCAGGGGGCGTGCTGCGGTGCTTGGAGACAGGCGGCGCCTTGGAGGGTCTCGGTCAACGAGCGCTGTGGGCCGTGTGGTCCCGGCCCAGCTCGGAGACCACCCACCCGACCGCCGCCTCCACGGCCGGCGTGAGGCCCTCGCCGGATCGGAAGTCCTCGCCCTCGATGCCGTAGACCGTGAGACGCCGGGGCAGCTTTCCCAGCGCGCGCGCCAGCTCGATGGCTTCGGCGAGACCGAAGCCATGGGTCGAGAAGGAGGAGAAGGCGGCCGGGAGGGGGCCGTCTGCGGCGGCGTAGCGGTGGAGGGTTCCGGGGGGCTCTCCGGAGGCGACGGCGTCGAGGACGAGCACGTCGTCGTGGCCGGCCCAGGCGTCCAGCAGGCCCGCCACCTCGCCGGAGAGCGTGCGGACCTCCAGGGTTTCGAGAGCCTGGCCGGCCAGCCGTGCGGCCACGGCGGGACCGGCGCCGTCGTCCCTCCGGAGGGGATTGCCGATGCCGAGGACGAGCATCTCCGTCAGCCCCGGTCCACGGTCAGCTTCAGGAAGTGCGTCGCGCAGGAGATGCACGGATCGTAGTTGCGGATGGCCTGCTCGCACTGCCAGGTGAGCCGGTCGTCCGGCAGGTCCAGGTGGCCCTCCACGAAGGCCCGCAGGTCGTCCTCGATCTGCCGCAGGTTTTGCGAGGTGGGCGGGACGATCTTCGCCAGCAGGACCTTCCCGTCCGCGTCGATCTGGTAGCGGTGGTAGAGGAGGCCGCGTGGCGCTTCGGTGGCGGCGGCGCCGGTGCCGGCGCGCGGCAGGATCTCCACCGCCGGCGGGTCCGGCGGCTCGTAGGACTCGACGATGGCGAGCGCCTCGTCGCACACCTGGAGCAGCTCGACGGCCCGCACCACGATGCTCTGGAAAGGATTGCGGCAGACCGTGCCGAGCCCCGCTTCCCGCGCCGCCTGCTGGGCGATCGGCGCCAGCTTGTCGAAATTCAGGCTGTAGCGGGCGAGCGGCCCGACGTGGTACGTCCCTTCGCCGACGTGCACGGAGTGGAGGGCGTTCGAGTGCTCGACGTGCTCCTCGTGGAAATGCTTTTCATAGTCGGCGACCGGGATGTCCAGCCCGCGGCTGGTCACCACGCGGCCTTCGTTGAACGGATATTCGTCCGGATGCCGCAGGGAGACCAGCTCATAGTCCGGCGCGAAATCGGGGAAGGTGAAGCCGGACACCCAGCGGACGGTGGCGAGCGCCATGTCCCGCTCGCCGAGCAGAGGCTCGCGCAACGCCAGCAGCTCCTTGCGCGCCGGCACGCGGTAGAACCCGCCGACCTTGACGTTGATCGGATGGACCGCGCGGCCTCCCAGAATCTCCAGGATCTGGTTGCCGATCCGCTTGAGCTCCAGGCCGCGCTCCACCATCTCCGGGTGGTCCGCCGCCATGTGGATGCCGCTCTGGTACCCCAGGAAGTCGGGGGCGTGCAGCATGTAGATGTGCAGGGCGTGGCTCTCGATCCACTCGCCGCAGTAGAGCAGCCGCCGCAGCGTGCGCAGAGGGCCGCCCACGGTGACGCCGCAGGCCGCCTCCAGGGCATGGCAGGAGCTCATCTGGTAGGCCACCGGGCAGATGCCGCAGATGCGGGCCGTGATGTCCGGCACCTCGGTGAAGCGGCGACCCTGGAGAAATCCCTCGAAGAACCGCGGGGGCTCGTAGATGCGGAGACGGACGTCTTCCACCCGGTCGCCCCGCACGCGCACGTGGAGCGCTCCCTCCCCTTCCACCCGCGCCAGGGTGTCGACGGTGATCGTCCGGGTCTTGCGGCTACTCGGTGATTTGGACGCGCTCATGAGCTTCACTCTCCCGCCGGAACGGCTCGGCATACGCATTGAAGCTGCGGAACGCCCGCACCACGTCGTCCTCCGTCGCGCCCAGACCCAGCCAGGCGCGGCTCAACGATGCCGTGTTCGGGGTTTCCTTGGGACCGAAGCAGCCGTAGCAGCCGCGGTGGTAGACCGGGCAGAGGGCGCCGCAGCCGGCGTGGGTGACCGGCCCGAGGCACGGCGTGCCGTGCGCCACCAGGACGCAGACCAGCCCGTGCCGCTTGCACTCCATGCACACGCTGTCGGGCGGCGTCGCGGGCTTGCGGCCCTGGAGGAGCGCGGTGACCACTTCGAGGAGCTGGTCCTTGTTGATCGGGCAGCCGCGCAGCTCGAAATCCACCCGCACGTGATCGGCGATCGCCGTCGACTTCCCGAGGGTGTCGATGTACTGCGGCGAGGCGTAGACGGCACGGATGAAATCCTTCACGTCCTTGAAATTCCGCAGCGCCTGGATGCCGCCGGCGGTGGCGCAGGCGCCGATGGTGATCAGCAGCTTCGAGGCCCGGCGCACCTGGTGGATGCGCTCGGCATCGTGCGGCGTGGTGATCGATCCTTCCACCAGCGAGACGTCGTACGGCCCTTTCGCCATCGCCCGCGACGCTTCGGGGAAATAGGCGATGTCCACCGCACCGGCCAGCCGCAGCAGCTCGGCCTCGCAATTCAGCAAAGAGAGCTGGCAGCCGTCGCAGGAGGCGAATTTCCAGACGGCCAGCTTGGGTTTTGCACGCGGAGGCATGGTCAGACCTCCCGGATCTCGAAAATCGGCGCGATCGCCCGGTAGGGGAAGATCGGGCCGTCCTTGCAGATGAAATGAGGACCGTACTGGCAATGGCCGCAGAAGCCCACGGCGCACTTCATGTTGCGTTCCATCGAGAGATAGATCCGCTCCGTCGGCACGCCGCGGCGTTCGAGCTCGCGGGTGGCGAAGCGCATCATCACCTCGGGTCCGCAGGCCAGGGCGACCGTGTCGGTGGGATCGAAACCGGCGCGCGGGATGAGCGTGGTGACCACCCCGACGAGACCGTTCCAGTCCCCGGCCGCATAGTCCACGGTGACCACGACCTCCAGGTCGAACCGGCTGCGCCACCGTTCCAGCTCATGGCGGAACAGGATGTCCTGCGGGCTGCGCGAGCCGGAGAGCAGGACGACGCGGCCGAAGCGCTTGCGCTCGGCGAGAAGGCGGTAGATCGCCGGGCGCAGCGGCGCGAGGCCGATGCCGCCGGCCACCAGCACCACGTCGTGCCCGGCCGCTTCGTCGAGCGGCCATTCGTTGCCGAACGGTCCCCGGACGCCAACCACGTCGCCCTTCTTGAGCGCGCAGAGGCCCCGGGTGACCGCGCCGACGGCGCGCAAGGTGTGGACGAGGGGCGACGGCCGGCCCGGATCGCCGCTGATCGAGATCGCCACCTCGCCGACGCCGAACAGGTACAGCATGTTGAACTGCCCGGGCCGGAACCGGAGCGGCCGGCCGTCGGCCGGAGCCAGCTCCAGGGTGTACGTGTCATAGGTCTCCGCCTGCACCCGCCGCACCTCGAACGGGCGCGGGAGCATGGGATCGGCCAGGCTCGCCGCAGCGGGCACCGGCTCAGCGCTTCGCGGCTGTACGGCCTCTAGGAGCGGGGTCACGGTCGCCTCCATACAGGTCGAGGAGCTGGAGCCGGGTGGCTTCCAGCCGCTCGTGAACGATCTGTCCAAAGCGCTTCATCAGCTCATAGCCGAGCCGGGGGTCCTTGTCGCACTTGCCGCGCAGGCAATCGGCGTTGAAGGCCAGCGCACGGGTCAGCTCGAACGCCCGCGCGTCGTGCGACCAGGTATAGGGAGGGAACAGCCACGACCAGCCGATCACCTCGCCTTCGCCACGGGTCTGGATGGTGACCGGGCCGCGGCCCGGCGCGAAGAACTCGATCGAAACGTTGCCGTGCCGCACCAGATAGAAGGTGTCGGCCGGGCCTCCCTCCCGGAACAGGAAGTCACCGGCGTCGAACTTGACGTTCGAAGCGCAGCCGGCGATCAGCTCGAGATCTTCCGCGGGCAATCCCTGGAAGAGCGGAGTCTGCGCCAGGAGGGCGGAGAGCGGTTGGAGACTCATGACGCCCCTCCTTGAGGCGCCGCCGGGGCACCATGATCGAGCGCGCGCAGGGCGCGGGTTTCCTCGGTCAGGTCGATGCCCACCGGGCACCAGGTGATGCAACGGCCACAGCCCACACAGCCGGGAGCGCCGAACTGATCGGTCCAGGTGGCCAGTTTATGGGTGATCCACTGGCGGTACCGCGCCGCGATCGACGAGCGCACGCTGCCGCCGTGGAGATAGGAGAAATCGATCGTGAAGCAGGAATCCCACCGCCGCACCCGCTCCGCCGCCTGCCCGGCGAGATCGGTCACGTCGTCCACCGTGGCGCAGAAACAGGTCGGGCACACCATCGTGCAGTTGCCGCAACCCAGGCAACGCTCGGCGACACGGTCCCAGTGGCGGTTCTCGTAGTTGCGGAGGAACAGCTCGCGCAGCCCCTCGGTGTCGAGCGTCCGCCCCATCTCCGCCTCCGCCCGCTCGACCGCCCGGCCGGCCGCGGCGATCTCCTCCTCCGTCGCCGCCCGTACCGGCAGGGTCGCCACGACCTCCGTCCCCCGCTCCGAGCCTTCCTCGACGAGGAACCAGTGGCGCCCGTCCTCCAGGACCTCGGTCAGGGCGAGATCGAACCCGCTCCCGGCGCGCGGCCCTGTTCCCATGGAGGCGCAGAAACAGGTCCCCCCGGCCTGACCGCACTGCACCGCGACCACGAAGGCCCCTTCCCGCCGCTGCCGGTAGACCGGATCGACGTAGGTGCCGCCGAGGAACACCTTGTCCTGGCGGTCGATCGCCGCGAGCTCGCAAGCGCGGACGCCGATCAGGGCGTAGCGCGCCGCGAACGGCCCGGCGGGCCGCAGGGCCATCTTCGAGCCGGAGCGCTCGGCGCGGAACAGAGATTGGACGGGGGGAAACAGGAACCGCTTCCAAGCGTGGGGCCCAACGGTGAAACCGAAGGCGGCATCGTCTGCCCGACGTTCGAGCCGGTAGGTGCCGGCCTCTTGCCGGTCGGTCCAACCCCACGGCAGGTCCGCGGCCGAGAACATCTCGTCATAGACGATGGCGCGCTCACGCACCGTGGGCCCCACGAGCGTAAACCCACGTTCTTTCAAGCTGGTGAACAACAGATCGAGAGCGTCCCGTTCAAGCACGTTCATGGTTGAGCCCTCTCGCATCGTCGCCCCTCCTCACGGTATCCAGTCTAGGAGGGGGAAGAGGGTGCCCCGCCACCCGGCCAGAGGGGGCCGGGTGCACGGGTGGGTGGCCCTCCGGCAACCGTCTCCGGGCGTTGCGCAGAGCCGGCGGCCTTGCTAAAGTCGTCGGGAAAAATCCCGATCCTTCCTTCAGGAGAGCTCTGATCCATGAAGAAGACTCTGCTGTCCACCCTGGCCCTGGTCGCATGTCTCCCCACCGTCGTCGCCGCGTCTCCCCGGTTCGAGGCGGCCTCCGTCCGTCAGGCCGTCCAGAGCGCCTGCCCCGTCCCGGCGGCCTGTGCCGCGTCGTCCTTGCAGCGGCGGGTCCTCACCGGCGATGTCGCGGAGTACACCTTCGACGTCCGCCTGGGCACGGGCCCGTACGATGCGATCACCGTCCACCGTGTGGTTCGCGAGAGCGCACCGTTCCGGCCGCGCCCGACGCGGGACAGCCTGTTCCTTCTCCATGGCGACATCTGGGGTTTCCGCGCCGCCTTCCTGGCGGATCCGGCGCGCAACCTGCCGGTCCATCTCGCCCGGAACGGCGTCGACGTCTGGGGGATCGATCAGCGCTGGGTCCGCGTTCCGGCGAGTGAGACCAGCTTCGCCTTCCTGCGGGACTGGGGTTTCGCGCACGACGTGCAAGACCTCTACGTCGCCCTCGGGGTGGCGCGCGGCGCCCGCCTGCTCGGCGGCGACGGCTTCGGCCGCATGAACCTCCTCGGCTGGAGCCGCGGCGGCATGATCGGCTACGCCTACCTGAGCGCCGAAAGCCAGCTCCCCGCGCCGCTGCGCCACGTTTCCGGCTTCATCCCGGTGGACACCTATGCCAAGACCGACACCGAGGAATTCCGGCAGGCGGCCTGCCGGCGCTCCGCCGCCCAGGAGGCGGCCCAGGCCGCGGGCCAGGATCAGAACGCCTCGGGCGCCCTGGTGCAGACGATCTCCACCCTCGCGACGGTCGATCCGGCGGGCGCATCCCCGATCTTCCCCGGGTTGACGAACCACCAGGCGGCGCTCCTCACCGGCGAGGCGACGTTCATCATCTTCCCGCCGGACCAGCAGCCGGTGCCGGTGTACCACTTCACCGGCGGCACCTTCGCCGCGGCCCCCGCGCCGAGCGGCCTGCCGGTGCCCACCGGCCTCCTCTACTCTCCGGAGACCTCGTTCCTGGCCCTGCTGGCCGGCGCCGCCCCCTACCAGCCGACGCGCCAGCTCGCCGACGCCGAGCGGATGATCTGCGACGAGGTGGACGTCCCGTTCGACGACCATCTGGACGACGTCACCAATCCCGTGCTGTACGTGGGAGCCGGCGGCGGCTTCGGCGAGTACGGCGTCTACTCCACCACCCTCCTGGGGAGCACCGACGTCACCACCCGCATCGTCGACCTGGCCCCCGCGGAGCAACGCCTGTTCGACTTTGGACACGCCGACCTGTTCCTGGGCACCGACGCCCAGACCCTGGTCTGGCAGCCGATCCTGCAGTGGATCCGGGGGCACTGAGGGCGGCGGCGCCGCCCCGGCTGTTTCAAGCTAAGATACTCGCCATCCGGCAGATCTCCCTGTCGCGAGATCGCTTGACGGGAAGGGTGGTCCTGACCGAGCTCTTCGGGACGGCAAGCCCGTCGAGTCTCCGCTCCTCAGCCCCCCATCACCTTGCGCGCCTCCGCCTCCTTGCCCCAGGTGCGGTAGAGATCGACCAGGCGTTTCTGGACGTCGGCGACGCGTTTGTCGGGCAGCTTGAAGCGGGTACGGATCGAGGCCCAGGCGGCGCGCAGCTCGGTCTCCGCCTCGGCATAGCGTCCCTGGCGGACCAGGCTCTCGCCCAACTGGCTGCGCACGCGGGCGGTTTCAAAATGGCCGGGAGGCAGGGCCTGCTCGCGGATCGTCAGCGCCCGGCGGTAGACGGTCTCGGCCTCGGTCCAACGCTTGCGGACCATGGCGACCTGGCCCAGGTCCACCAGTGGATAAGCGGCGTAGGGGCTCTTCTCCCCCACCAGTTCGAGAAGGATCTCCAAGGATCGGCGCGCCGCCGCTTCGGCTTCGTCGAGGCGGCCCAGCTGAAACCGGACCCGGCCGACCTGAAGGAAGCTCTCCGCGACATCCAGGTGCCGGTCGCCGTAGAGCCGGCGCCGGATCGCCAAGGCCTCGTCATGAAGACGCCCCGCCTCGTCGAGACGGCCGAGGCCAAGGACGATCGAGCCCAGGTTGTTGAGCGTCACCGCCACCCGGGCGCTCTCGTTGCCCAGCCGCGCCCGGAGCAGCTTCAGGCTCTCACGGTGGAAGACCTCGGCGTCGTTCAGGCGACCGCGGAAGAAGAAGTTCTCCCCCAGCCGGTCGACCGTCTCGACCAGGTCCGGATGTCCCTCTTCCAGGCTGGCGCGCTGGATCGCCAACGCCTCGCGCAGGAGCGGCTCGGCGCGGGCGGGGTCCCCCTTGTCCTGCCAAAGCAGGGCCAGCCTCACCAGGCTGCGGGCCACCTTCGGATGCCGCGCTCCCAGGACCTGCCGCTGGATGCCCAGCGCCTCGGCATAGAGCGCTTCGGCCGGCGCATAACGGGCGCGGGTCTGCGCCAGGCGGCCGAGCTCCACCAGCACTTCCGCGGCAGCCGCCGAGGTCCGGGTCCCGCGGCGGCGATGCAGGTCCAGAACCTGCCGGAAGAGGGTTTCCGCTTCATCCAGGCGTTGCATGTCCGCGTGCACGTGGGCCAAGCGGGTGACCGTCTCGGCCAGAAGAGGATCGTCCTCGGCCAGGCGCCGGCGCTCGATGCGCAAGGCTTCTTCGTAGAGCGCGGCGGCGCGCGAATATTCGGAGCGGTAGCGGTGGAGGTCGGCCAGGCTCCGCAAGCCGGCCGCCTCCTCCAGGGGATCGCCACCGAAGGCACGGCGGCGCTGCAACGATCCCTCCAGGAGGGGCTCCGCGCGGTCGGGCAGACCCAGCCCCAGGTAGACCTGGCCGATCGCGTCCATCAACGCCGCCTGCACCTCCGGCTGGTCCGCCAGCTCGCGGTCGACCCGGGCCGCGCCTTGCGCGAGGATCTGCTGTGGCGTCACCCGCTCGCCGCCGGTCTGGTAGGGATCGGATTGCTTGAACACGTCCACCAGGAAGGCGAGCGCCTGGCGCGCCTTGTCTCCCTCGCGGGCGGCGCGCACGCTCTGCACGATCAGGCCGGCGAGCAGGCCGGTGGTGACCAGCGCCACCACGAGCGCCGCCGCCACGGCCCAGCGGTGGCGGCGGACGAAAAGACCCGCGCGATAGCCGAAGGCATCGCGGCGCGCCCGCACCGGCCGCTGCTCCAGAAAGCGCTCCAGGTCCTCTTCCAGCTCGGCGGCCGAGCCGTAGCGCCGCGCCGGCTCTTTGCGCAAGGCCGTCAAGAGGATGTTGTCGAGATCGCCGTGCAATCGGCGGCGCAGCTCGGCCGGCCGGCATCCACGGGCGCGGGCGGCCTCGGCGACTTCGGCCGCGGTGCCGCGCTGCACGGCGTCGCTCGGCTTCTCCGGGGTCTCTTCCAGCACGGCGCGCTCCAGGGCAAACGCGGTCTCCTTGGCGGCACGGTAAGGGCTGCGCCCGGTGAGCAGCTCATAGAGCAAAACGCCCAGCGAGTAGACGTCGCTCGCCGTGGTCACCGCTTCACCCCGCATCTGCTCCGGGCTCGCGTAGCTCGGTGTCATCACCCGCAGGCCGGTGCGCGTCGCCTGGTCGGTGTCCAGATCGGAGGCGAGCTGCTTGGCGATCCCGAAGTCGAGGAGCTTCGGCTCCCCCTCCGCGGTCACCAGCACGTTGGCGGGCTTGAGGTCGCGGTGCACCAGCAGATTGCGGTGGGCGTGCTGGACCGCGGAGCAGACCTTGCGCACGAGGGCGATGCGCGCCTCGACCGACAGCCGGTGGGTGTCGCAATAGACATCCAGCGGCAGGCCTTCGACGTGCTCCAGGACCAGGTAGGGCTGGCCGTCGGGGGTCGTGCCGCCGTCGTAGAGCCGGGCGATGTGGGGGTGCTCCAGGCGGGCCAGGATCTGCCGCTCGGCCAGAAACCGGTGGCGCAGATCGCCGTCGTCGAACGTCCAGCGCAGCAGCTTGACCGCCACCTGACGGTCGTAGGCGCCGTCGTCGCGGCTCGCCAGGTAGACCGTCCCCATGCCCCCCTGCCCCAGCCGGTGCAGCAGCGTATAGGGACCGAGGCGGAGGCCCGCGGCGGCATCCGCCTCCAGCGCCTCCTGGGCGGCGAGATCGAGCACCGCCGGAGCGGCGAGAAATTGCTCCGCTTGCGAGTCCGCCGCGAGAAGGCGTTCGACGGCGGCGCGCAGGGCGCCGTCCTCACCGCACTCCGCGGTGAGAAAGCCCTCCCGCTCCTCAACGGGAAGGTCCAGAGCCGCCGCGAACAACTCGTCGGTGCGGCGCCAGAGGTCAGCGTCCATCCAGAGCTCCGGCCGGTACCAGCTCCTGGTACAGCCAAGCCCGAGCCCGCCGCCACTCCCGGCCGACCGTCTCGACCGAAACCCCCAGGGACTCGGCGGTTTCCTCCATCGTCAGGCCGGCGAAGAAGCGCAGCTCGACCACTCTGGCTTTGCGCGGATCGACGGCGGCCAGGCGCTCCAGGGCGTCATCCAGAGCCTCCAGCTCCGGAGGCCGGCCGGCGGCCACCTCCATCGCCTCCTCCAGATCCACCCGAAAGGCACCTCCGCCTCGCTTGAGCCGATTCTGCCGGCGCGCATGATCGACCAGGATGCGCCGGATCAGGTGGGCCACGAGACCGAAGAACTGCACCCGGCTCTGCCACTGCAGGCCGCTCTCCTCGGCCAGGCGCAACCAGGCCTCGTGCACCAGGGCCGTCGCCTGCAGGGTGTGACCCGGCCGCTCCCGGCGGAAATGCCCTTCCGCGATGCGGCGCAGCTCTCCATACACCAGGGGCAGAATCTCGTCCGCCGCCGCGCGGTCTCCCTGGCTCCACCGCTGTAACAGTTGGGTGATGCCGTTCTGCGGCACAGGGTCCATCGCTCCACCATCTCCTTCTGCCCGCCTCAGCTCCGTCCAAGGACTCCACAAACAACAAGAAGACCGATTCTGTCACTGTTCAGCGCATCTGCGACCAGGGAAGACGTCTTTCCCTCTCTTTTTCCTGGAGGCTGATCCACGATGAAAGTATCTGCTCTATTCATGTCCATCTGCTTGCTCGGAGCCTTGGCGGCTCCGGCCCAAGCGCACACCGGCGCTCCGGAACCGGTCTTCACCCAAGTCCACCGCGTCTCTGTGCCCGGCGGCGAGATCTCCGTCACAGAAACGTATACGGCCCACTCCTGGTTTCGTTGGCCCCGGCGGGCCGTCCTCTTCCTGCCGGGCAGCGCCTTCGTGGGCAACCACTTCGCCATCCCGGTCGATCACTACGACGCAACGGCCCAGGCGGCGCGGCGCGGCTTCTTCGCTTTCACCGTGGACTACCTGGGGACCGGGGCGAGCACCCGGCCGGCCAACGGCACCGAAGCCGACTTCCCGGCCCAGACCGCGGCGATGGGAGCCGTGGTCGACTTCGTCCGCCACCTCCGCCACATCCCGCGCGTCGATCTCCTCGGTGAGGGCTACGGCGGCGCCATCGCCACCCAGCTCGCGGCGAACCCCGGACGGGTGCGCTCGGTGGTGATGGCGGCCATGCTCTACGACACCCTGGTCGGCGGTCCCCTCCTCGATCCGGCGTTCGTCGCGATCCTGGAGGGATCGCCGGACGGCTACTTCTTCATCCCCGGCGAAGGCGCCTTCATCTTCATGAACGGCGCGCCACCGGAGGTCTTCTCCTACGTGGCGGCGACGCAGGGGGGCTTCTACCCCACCCCCAATTTCCTGGTGGCGGCCTACCAGCGGCCGTTCTTTGATCCCGGAGTGGCCCGGGTGCCGGGGCTGGTGATCTTCGGCCCCGGGGACATCGTGGTGGGACCGAACGGGGTCGACGGGCTGGTGCGGGACTACGGCCGGCAGGGCGCTTCTCTGGTGGTCCTCGAAGAGGCGGGACACGCGCCGCGCATCGAGTCACCGGAGACCGCCGCCCGCTTCTGGGAGGCGGTCTTCTCGTTCATCGACAGGTGATCTCCGGCTCCCCTCCCTGGGGAACCGGAGCGGGGAGGGGAGCCTCAGTTCTTGCCGAAGACCTTGACGACCGCGCGCTTGCCGCGGGTCTGGGCGTCGTACCAGAGCTCGACGTTGCGGATGACCCGGTCGTTCCCTTCGATGTCGATGACCCGCGATTCACCACCCGCGGGGATGACCGCCCGCAGCTCCACGTTCTGCACGTCGCCATTGGCGAAGTGGATCTTGACGTCGCGGAACTGGACGGCGCGGCGCTGCACGGTGATCTTGATGCTGCGGAAGGTGCCCTGGCCACGGGCCGCGATGGAGTCGTGATCCGTGCGGTCGCTCACCGTCCGCGTCCCCAGCAGCTCCCAACCGCCACCGGCGGTGGCGGTGGCCGCCAGACCGAGAATCACCAGACCGATCAACCCGAGAATCAACGACGTGCGAAAAGTCTTCATGTTGGCTCTGTCTCCTTTCAACGGATGCCCTCTCGGGCGATGGAACCCGCGAACCCGCGATTTCCTGCGGGGGCGCCGTGGATTGTACTCTTCCGCGCAGGAGGATCGCCGAGCCCGAGGTGGTCGCATTTTGCGACCACCTGCTCACCCGGGACCCGAGCCCCGGTCCTGGAGGTCCTTGCCGTCTTTGGGGTCTTTTCGATCCGGTCGCGGTGGCTCTGCGGCGCTCCTCCCGAGGAGACGGCGCAGGGCTGCGAGGAGCCGGGCCCAGGCGCCGCGGGGGCGCTCGGGGGGTGGCGGAGGCGCGGGCGCAGGGGCGACCGGCTCGGACTGGCGGGCCTTTTCTTCCTGCCAGCGGCGGAAGTCGATCACCTTTGCGAGGCGGGGCTCTGGACGGATCACGGCGAGCGCCTCTCCTTTTCCGGACCCCCGACTATAGCACCCGTGCGGAGCCGCTGCGCTACACTCGCGCCGTGAGCACGCGCCGCCCGGACTTCGATCTCGCCGATCTCGCACCGGACCTCGCCGTCGAGGAACGGAAGAAGACCCGCCGCCCCAAGCGGTTCAAGGTCCTGCTCTACAATGACGACTTCACGACGATGGACTTCGTCGTGTACGTGCTGATGAAACACTTCCACAAATCTCCTGCCGAGGCCACCCACATCATGCTGCAGGTGCATCACAAAGGCGCAGGCGTCGCCGGGATCTATCCGCGCGATCAGGCGGAGACCAAGGTGGCCGAAGCCACCGCCGAAGCCCAGGAGCACGGCATGCCGCTGCGCCTCGAAGTCGTGCCGGCCGAGGAGGAAGGCCGATGAGCGGCCGGATGAAGCTCTCCCGCGATCTGCAGATCGCGCTCGACGTAGCGATGACCGAGGCCGGCCGCCTCGGCCATGAATACGCCGGTCTCGAGCACGTCCTCTATGCCCTGACCTTCGATGAAGAGACCGGGAAGGTCCTGCGCCACGCCGGGGCCGACCTGCGGCAGCTCCAGGCGCAGCTCACCGAGTACCTCACCGAGGTCCTGGAGGGGCTGGACACCGACGAAGAGATCCGCCCCCGCCTCTCGCTCGGCGCCCAGCGCGCCCTCGCCCGCGCCGCGCTGCGCGTCGAGTCCTCCGGCCGCGACGAGATCCGCGGCTCGGATCTGCTCGTCGCCCTCTACGAGGAGCCGGACTCGTCCGCGGTCGACCTGCTGGAGGCCGAAGGGATCTCCCGGCTCGACGTGGTGAGCTACCTGGCGCACGGCGTCTCCAAGCTGCAACCGGCCCGCGGCGACGACGTGCCCGCCGGTGCCGAGGACGAGGAAGGACCCGAGCGCCCGGTGCGCGGGGGCGATGCGCTCGCCGCCTTCGCCCAGGATCTCACCGCGATGGCCCGGCAGGGCACCATCGATCCGTTGATCGGCCGCGAGCCCGAGCTGCTGCGCACCCTGCACATCCTGCAGCGGCGGCGCAAGAACAATCCGCTCTACGTCGGCGATCCCGGCGTCGGCAAGACCGCGCTGGTCGAGGGCCTGGCGCTGCGCATCGCCCAGGGCGAGGTGCCGGAGCCGTTCCGCAACGCGCGCGTCTTCCGCCTGGACTTGGGCGCCCTGCTCGCCGGAACGCGCTACCGCGGCGATTTCGAGAACCGCCTGAAGGCCGTCCTCGCCGCCCTGGAGGAGCAGGAGAGCCCGATCCTCTTCATTGACGAGATCCACACCGTGGTGGGCGCCGGGAGCGCCGGCCACGGCGCCATGGACGCCTCGAACCTGCTCAAACCGGCCCTCCAGGCCGGACGCCTGCGCTGCATCGGCGCCACCACCTGGGAGGAGTTCCGCCAGACCTTCCAGCGCGACCAGGCGCTCGCCCGGCGCTTCCAGCGGGTGGAGATCAACGAGACCAGCGAAGAGGATACGGTCAAGATCTTCGAAGGGCTGCGCGACCGGTATGAGGCCCACCACGGCGTGCGCTACACCCGGCCGGCGATCCGCGGCGCCGTGGAGACCGCCGCGCGCTTCCTGCGCGACCGCCGCCTGCCGGACAAGGCGATCGACCTGCTCGACGAGGCCGGCGCCGCCGTCGCCTTGCGCGCGACCTCTGCGAAATCCACCCGCCGGGTGACCCTGGCCGACGTCGAGAGCGTCCTCGCCACCATGGCCCAGATCCCCGCCCGCCGGGTGCGCGGCGACGACCGCGAGCAGCTCCGCCATCTGGAGCACGAGCTGCAGAAAGTGGTCTTCGGCCAGGACGAAGCCATCACCCGCCTCGCCTCGGCGATCAAGGTCGCCCGTGCCGGTCTGCGCGAGCCGCAGAAGCCGGTCGGCTGCTTCCTGCTCACCGGCCCGACCGGCGTCGGCAAGACCGAGCTGGCCAAACAGCTCGCCGAGGTGCTGGGCATCACCTTCCTGCGTTTCGACATGAGCGAGTACATGGAGGCGCACAGCGTCTCGCGCCTGGTCGGAGCGCCCCCCGGCTACGTCGGTTTCGACCGCGGCGGCCTGCTCACCGAGGCGGTGAGCAAGAACCCGCACGCGGTGCTCCTGCTCGACGAGATCGAGAAGGCCCACCCCGACGTGTTCAACCTCCTCCTCCAGGTGATGGACCACGGCACCCTGACCGACACCAACGGCAAGCCCGCCGACTTCCGCCACACCATCCTGCTGATGACCTCCAACGTCGGCGCCCGCGAGCTCGCCCAGCGTTCGCCGGGCTTCACCGAGGAGCCGGGAAGGGTGCGGACGGAAGACGGCGACCGCGCAGTCGAACGCCTGTTCAGCCCCGAGTTCCGCAACCGCCTCGACGCGCGCATCCGTTTCAACCCCCTGGACCGGGGTCTGATGGAGCGCATCGTCGAGAAATTCATCCGCCAGCTCGCCGTCCAGCTCACCGCCCGCAAGGTGAAAATCGAGCTGACCGACACCGCCCGCCAATGGCTCGCCGAGAAGGGCTACGACCCCGCGTTCGGCGCCCGCCCGCTGGCCCGGGTGATCGAGGAGTCGATCAAACGGCCGCTGACCGACGAGCTGCTGTTCGGCGCCCTGGAAGCCGGGGGCACGGTGACGGTCGACCTCGACGGCGACCACGTCGCCCTGCGCACCTGACAGGAATGTTGCGCCATCGCGGCGTTGTTGCGATATGGTCTGGCCCGGACGTATGAAGGAAGATGACCCCCATGGTTGACCATCCACACCACGAGACCGACATGCACGAAGACGAACCCACCCCCGAGGCCGCGATTTCCCAGGACACCGCGACGCCCGAGACCGTCGAAGCCGCCGCGCCTGCCGAAGCGGAAGACGCTCCGGCCGAGGAGCACGTGGACGAGCCGCACCACGACGAGGTCCATGCCCTGGAAGAGTCCGGCGGCCATCCCTCGGAGCTACAGGACAGCGTCGAGCCGGCCGGAGCACCCGAGAGCGAGGAGCAGGGGGAGGAGCAGGGGGAGGAGCAGGAGCGGCGGCGGTTGGAGAACCTGACGCTCAAGGAGGCGCTCATCGCGCGCGCCGAGGCGCTTCAGGAGTCGGTGGAGTGGAAGGCGACGGCCGAGGCGATCAAGAAGCTGCAGGCCGAGTGGAAGGCCGTCGGGCCGGTTGGCAAGGAGCTCTCCCAGGGGCTGTGGGACCGCTTCCGGGCACCCGCCAACCGTTTCTTCGAACGGCGGCAGGAACATCTCGCCAAGCTGCGCGAGGAGCAAGAGGAGAATCTCCGCAAGAAGGAAGCCCTCTGCGTCCGCGCCGAGGAGCTCGCCGGTTCGTCGCAATGGAAGAGCACCGCCGAGGCCTTGCAGGCGCTCCAGGTGGAATGGAAGGCGATCGGACCCGCCCCGCGCGAGCACGGCGACGCCATCTGGAAGCGCTTCCGCAAGTCGCTCGACGAATTCTTCGGCCGCCGCCAGGAGCACTACGCCAAGCTGCGCAAGGAGCAGGAGGAGAGCCTGCGCAAGAAGGAAGCTCTCTGCGTCCGCGCCGAGGAGCTGAGCCGGTCCAACCAGTGGAAGGCCACCTCCGAAGCGATCAAGGCCCTGCAATCCGAGTGGAAGGCGATCGGGCCGGTGCCACAGAAGAAGGCCGACTCCATCTGGAAGCGCTTCCGCGGC
Source organism: Holophagales bacterium UBA5704 (assembly GCA_002420005.1). Classification (GTDB taxonomy): domain Bacteria; phylum Acidobacteriota; class Thermoanaerobaculia; order Multivoradales; family UBA5704; genus UBA5704. Next base: position 105,258 of record DIHE01000157.1, read on the forward strand.
GCCATCGACGTCTTCTTCGAACGCCAGTCGGCCTACTTCGAGCAGCGCAACAACCAGCGTGATCAGCGCGACTCCGAGCGGCGCGACCAGATGCTGGACGCCCTGGAGCGCAAGCGCGAGCAGACCCACCGCCTGCGCGAGTCGATGGCGCGCGACGAAGAGAACGTCCAGCGCTGGCAGGTCACCCTCTCCCACCTCGGCAGTGGCCCTGGAGCGGACGAGACCCGCGCCTCCCTGGACGGCAAGATCGCGGACGTGGCGGCCCGGCTGGGCGAGAAGCGCGCCCGGCTCGACGAGCTGGAGAAGTCGATCCGCGAGATCGCCGCCAAACTCTCGTCGCCGATCCCCAAAGCGCCGCCGGCGGCCACGCCGCCGGCCGAGTGACGCCATGAGGCCGATCACCGCGGCCGATCTGATGAATCCTCGCGTCCTCACGGTGCGCGAGGATCTGACGATTCGTGAGCTGGCCAACGTCCTCACCGAGAACGAGATCTCCGGCGCTCCCGTGGAAGACCGCTCCGGCAAGCTGGTGGGCGTCGTCTCGCTCACCGACGTCGTCGAGGCGCTCGCCGAAGACGACGAGGAGGACGACGACGGCATCGAAGGCGGCGAGACCGACCGCGGCGCCTTCTTCGTCTCCGAATGGCGGGACGACACGATGAGCCGCGAGGAGATCGAGGAGCTCGGACTCGACGACGCCGAATTGACCGTCGCCGAGATCATGACCCCCGAGGTGTTCACCGTGCGCGAGGACACCCCGGTCTCCGAGATCGCCCTCGCCATGATCCAGAATCACGTGCACCGGCTTCTGGTCACCCGCGACGACCGCGTCGTGGGCATCCTCTCCACCTCGGACCTCCTCGGGCTCCTGGTGGAAGAGCGCGAGTAGGGTCCCCTCCCCGTCCCTCCTCCCTACTCCGAATACCCCATCACGTCGATCACCAGATGCGCCGTCCCGCTCGGGATGGCGCAGAGGACCTCCAGGTCCCCGGCGGCGCCCAGCGGCATCACCAGATGGTTGCTGCGCAGTGCGCCCGCCGCGAAGGTGAGGACGGCGGTGCCGGTGCCGAGATCGTCCGCCGGCCAGATCCGGTAGTGGCCGGCCGAGACGGGGGCCACCACCGTGATGTTGACCGACACCGCCTTGGCTGACGCGGGCACGCCACAGAAACCGGTGATCGGGAAGGTCCGCGTCTGGCCGGCGGCGAGCGCCGGTCCTCCCGTCAAGCCGGCCGGCCCCCGGGTGTCCACCACCCGGCAGGGCGGCAGCGTATACACGTCGGCCGGCCCGTTGGTTTCCGACAACTGGAAGGTGGCGGTGAGCGTCGATCCGGCCGCCGGCGTCCGGTAGGTCCGCGGGGCGGCGGGCAAGGCGCCGTCCGACCATTGGGCGAACACCCAGGTGCCGCCGCTCGCCTGCGGCAAGGCGTCGAGCCCGAGCACCCAGCCTTCCCACGAGGTGAACGGGAACGGCGTGGTCACCGCTCCACCGTTCAGGAGCAACTGCAGGCCGGTCGGCACCGTTTCGAGCGTCAAGGTCACCCGGTTCGGCTGGAAGTTGCGCGTCACCGTCGCGCTCGTTCCGGAGGAATCCGTCGCGGTGAGCCGGATCTCCAGATAGCTCGTCTCCGCTGCGGCGACGTCCTCCGGGGTCGGAGCCACAAAGGGAATGCCGTTGCCGCTCACCGGCCCGAGGAACGGATGGGTGTGCGCGTCATGGTGCAGCAAGACGGTCCAGGAGAGAGCGCTCGCCGGCAACGCTCCGTCCTCCGCATCGGTGGCGCTCCCCTGGAGCGACCATGCCTGGCCGACGGAGAACACGTCCACCGCCGAAGGCGTCTGGATCGTGGGAACCGGCGCGAGGTTGCCCGGCTGCACCTGCACCGTCGCCGGCGGAGAGAAGGCGAACACGTTGTCCCGGACCCGCAGCCGGGCCGTGAACGTGCCTGCGCTCATGTAGGTGTGCTGGATCGTGAGCGCCGTCGTCGACTGCTCCGGCGTGCCGTCGCCGAAGTCCCAGAAGTAGGTCAGCGTGTTGCCCGCATCCGGATCGGAGCTGCCGGTGGCGTCGAACGTGACGGTGAGCGGCACCGCGCCCGACAACGGGGAGCCGGCGGCCACCGCGCTCGGCGGATTGTTGCCACTCGCGTTGTAGGAGATCCGCCGCACCTGCCCACCCCCGGCAAAGGTCGTGTAGTACAAGGCCTGGCTGTTCCCCCAGGGACCGAACCGCAGATGGACCGCGCTGCTGCTCCCGAGGCTGGTGGCAAACGTCGCGGCGGACCAGGTGCCGGATTGGGTCAGCCGGAAGATCGCTCCACAGACGTAGTCGCTGAACAGATACGCCCCGTCGAACCCCGGCCACAGGCCGTTCGGCACGAACGCGCCGCCGGTGATCGAGTTGCAGTTGTTGATCCCCGCCGGTCCCGGCGTGCCGTGCGGATACTCGAAGATCGGGTCCACCATCCCGGCCGGCGTCGGATTGCACGGGCCGCCGGTGTTGTTGACGTGGGCTCCTTCGCGGCAGTTCCAGCCGTAGTCGGCCCCGGCCTGCAGCTCGTCGATCTCCTCCCACGCCCCCTGCCCGACGTCGTTGACGAAAAAACGGGTGCCCGCGTTGTTGGGGTCCATGGCGAAGCGGAACGGGTTGCGGAAGCCCCAGGCATACGTCTCCTGGCACTTGTTGCCCGCGGTCGTCCCCCCGGTCACGTTGCAGCGCGCCGTGCCGGCCCCCTGGAACGGATTGGTCGGCGGGATGTTGCCGTCGCGGGTGATGCGCACCAGCTTGCCGGTGAGCGTGTGCTGGTCGCGGGCGGCGTCGTTCGAGCCGGCGCAGCCTCCCCCGGCATAGTCGCATCCGCCGTCGCCGATGGTGGCATAGAGGTACCCGTCGCGGCCGATGTGGACGTCCCCCGCATTGTGGTTGCCGGCCGGCGAGGGCATGTTGTCGATCAGCACCAGCTCGCTCGCCGGATCGACCAGGTTCTCCTGGCCGACGGTCGAGAAAAAGTGGAACCGGGAGATCCGGTTGACGCACGAGCCGCCGGCCGTCTCGAAGGTATAGAAGAGGTAGATCCGCCGGTTCGTGGCGAAATCCGGATCGACGGCGATGCCGAGCAGGCCGCGCTCGGAATTTGTACAGATGGCGCTCGCCGCGAACGCCAGGGCCGGCGTGGCCAGCAGGCTGGTGCCGTTCCAGATGCGCAGCGTGCCTCCCTGCGTGGTGATCAGCAGCCGGCCGTCCGGTGTGAAGGCCAGCGCCGTCGGTGACCCGACGCTCGCCACCAGCGTATCGGCAAAACCGGCCGGCACCACCGCCCGCCCCGCCTGGGCCCACCCCAGGAGCATCACTCCTCCGAGAACCACCTGCCGCATCCTCCGTCCGCTCATCGCCAAGCCCTCCATGGTCGGCTGTCAGGGTAACACCCGAGTGCGAAGAGCCGGTGTGAAGAAGGCCACACGGGCCGGTGATAGAATCGGGAACCGTCATGAAACCGCGCACCGCCTTCGGCCAGCACACCCTGCCCGGCGAGTACTTCACCTCCGAGGAGATCTTCCGTGCCGAGCGCACGCAGATCTTCCACCGTTCCTGGCTCCTCGCCGGCCACGTTTCGCAGCTCCCGGCCCCCGGCAGCTATTTTCTCTTCGAGCTCGACCGCGAAAGCGTCCTCGTGCTCCGCGACGCGGGCGGCACCGTCCGCGCCTTCCACAACCTCTGCCGGCACCGGGGCAGCCGCCTCTGCCTCGCCCCGCACGGCGAGATCGGCGCCACCCTCCAGTGCCCCTACCACGCCTGGACCTACGGGCTGGACGGCACCCTGCGCGCCGCCCCGAACATGGGCGACGTCCCCGGCTTCGACCCCAAGACCCTCGGGCTCAAGCCGGCCGCCCTCGCCGACTGGCAGGGCTTTCTGTTCTTGAACCTCGCCGCGGACCCGGTTCCCTTCGAAACCGCCCTGCCCGGCCTGGTGGGCAAATTCGAAGCCTGGCGCCTCCCCGAGCTGCGCTCGGTCCACCAGGAGGTCTACGAGGTCGAGGCGAACTGGAAGCTCTTCTTCCACAACTACAGCGAGTGTTACCACTGCCCGAAGGTCCATCCGCATCTCAACAAGCTGACGCCCTACCGCAACACCGAGAACGACCTCGACGAAGGTCCGGTCCTCGGCGGGCCGATGTGGATGAGCAACCCGGACGGCAGCATGACGAGCCATGGCGGACGCTGCGCCGTCCCCTTCGCCGGCCTCTCGCCGGAAGAGCGCGGGCGGGTGTATTACTACACGGTGTTTCCGAGCACCTTCCTGTCGCTACATCCCGACTACGTGATGGTCCACCGCGCGCTGGCCCTGGGCGTCGACCGCACACGGATTGTTTGTGACTGGTATTTCCACCCGGACGCGATCGGCGCCCCGGGCTTCGATCCCCGCTCCGCGGTCGATTTCTGGGACCTGACCAACCGCCAGGACTGGGAGCTTTGCGCCAACGCCCACAAAGGCGTCGCCTCGAACGCCTGGGAGCCCGGCCCCTACTCCGATCTCGAAAGTCAGCTCGCCGCCTTCGATCGCCAATACCTGCGGGCGCTCGCCCCGGAGGCCCCGGCGGCGGCGCGACGGCAGGGGTGAGGTCAGTGAGAATCAAACCCGCGCTCTCGTTGCTGGCCCTCCTCCTGGCAGGCGGCAGCCCGTGTCTCGCACAGCAGGAAACCGGGCCGGCCGCTCACAACGCCGTGTTCTTCGAGTTGCTGGGCAACGGAGGCGTCTACTCCTTCAACTACGAGCGCATGCTCACCGAGAGCCTCGGGCTCCGGGTCGGGGTGGCCGCGTGGAACAGCCCGATTCTCTGGGATGGAGGGGGCCGCCCGGATCGCTACGCCACAGTGCCGGTGACGCTGAGCTACCTGCTCGGCCGGGGAGAGCGGAAGCTGGAGCTCGGCGGCGGCGTCACCTTCGGCCAGGGGACCCTCGACCGTTCCTCGGACCAGCGGAGAGATTTCTCCTTTCGCAGCGTGACCGCCATCGTAGGCTACCGGTCCCAGCCCAAAGGGCGCGGCTACCTCTTCCGCGTCGGCGCAACACCTTTCTACTCGTTCGACGACGGGGAGGAGGCCTATCCGGACCCCGGCTTGACGTTTTCAGCCGGCGTCAGCTTCGGATATCGGTTGTGATCATCGAGATCCGGTCGAACCGATGAACCTCATTTCCGGCTGCGCCTGCGCGGAGCACGACTTCCACCACCCAGGTCAGCGCCCTCATTAGCCGGTCCTAACCCCTCTGGCGCCACCGGGTCCATGAGGAGTAGCACTGTCGCTTGCCGCATGGCAACTTGATACGTATAGAGGTACCGATCGAGCGCAAGGCCTAATGTCGAGTAGAGCACGGTGACAACTGCCAGGCTTGCCCACCCGATGCCGGGCCATTCAAACCATCCCCGAAAGCCCGCTACCAAGAGGTAAATTTGGGCAGCCAGCGCCAAGAAGGCAAAGTTGCTCACCAGAATATAGGTTGCATAGTGGCTCTCAGCCCAGGTAATCGCCGGCTCCCTGTCCTTGCAGTAAAGGATGGCCACGGCGAGACCATGGTCGTTACCGAAGTCCGGAAGGTTTCGCAACCAAATAGTCTCCTGGGTAACTTCACTGAATCGAGCCTTCCAGAATCCATGGGAACCATACACCTTGCTCTGGCAGAAGAATTGAATCAGCACCTTCTCGCGCATCATGAACTTTATCAACCGACGAACAGTTGAGTCAGTAAGGCTTTCGCAAACGGCGCCAGCCAGGGCAGTTACAGGTAGCAGCAACAGAGCACCAATTACTGCAAAAAGCCCGTCTCCCCCGGTTGATGCAAGGTCCCTGACGCCTTGAGGAACACTGATCGGCCCAGCATGTTGAAGCACAAGCAGCGCAATGCCGATAATGACGAGGCCGCCGACCAGAAAGAGGCTTGCAATCTTGTTCAGGGTTGTTGGCTGCATGCGAGAGCCTCCCAATCGGCAGCCGAAAACTCCTCGGAGATCTGAGCGGCCTCGGCCAGATAAGGGCCGTCAGCAACCATCCCGGCGAACTGCCGATCCACCGAGGCACGGCGGAAAGCCAATAACTGACTGACAATCGCTGCTTCAAAAGACTCTTCTCGGCTGCGCGCGTGGCCCATCCGAATCTCGGCGTCGATCGCGCTGAGTAGCTCCTCGGGGAGGGCGTTGGCACTCTGACCTTTTCTGACGGGCATTCCGTTTCTCCTTGAGCCCAGGGGCGGTCAGCCGATCTCCCGGAGCTTCACCAGCTCCCCCTGAGACATGACATGGTCGAAGGACCCAAGCTGCTCGGCGAGATCCTCGAGCGTCTCCTGGCACGCCGAAACGCCACTCTGCGAGAAGAGGTCGAGAAGCTCGGAGCGGCTCACTCCGGCGATCTCCGCGGCACGGCCTTGGGAGACCCGGCCCTGGGCATACCAGATGATCGCCGCCGCCAAGCGCATTTCCCGGGCCACTTCCTCCGGAGATCGCCGCAAGGTCGAGAAGATGTCGAAGTCGAACTCCACCTGGACCCGGGTCATGGTTGGCTTCCCGGCCTGTTTGTCGGCCTCCCTGCATTATAGGCGGGTCCGCCCTTCCCGGTAGGGAGGAGGGAAGAAGGGGGCCCAGGGCCGGCCACCGTGGCCGCGGGGAACGTGAGCCGCCGAGACGGCGGCGGTCCCAGGGGGCGCGGCTCGCCGCAGGAGGCCCGCCCCCTTGACGCGGCTCCGGTCCTGGAGAAGGATGGTCCTTGTGGGGGACCTCGACGGTGATCAAGGAAGCCTTCCAGCTCGCGGAGGACTGAATGCCGGTTCGTAAATTTCGCTCGGTCGCCGACATGCCCGGGGCACAGCCGCGGACGCCTCTCGATCCGGACAACCTTCGGCTCGCCTGCTCGCTCACGCAGTTCGCCTATTGGCTCCACCCGATGAAGCACGTCCCCGGCGTCCGGAAGTACCGGTCGATCGAGGAGGCCTGGGCGGCTCGCCAGGAGTGGGTGCGGAGTCAGCTCCGCCAACCGGCCGCCCCGTCGGGCGCATAGCCGCTACCAGTCCAGCGGCATCGCCGGCTACCGTGCTCGCGGGAGTGTGAGCCGCCGAGACGGCGGCGGTCCCAGGGGGCACCGCGCCGCCGGTGGCCGACAGCGCGTTCTGGAGGCGGGAGGGGTGAGCGCCGACAGGGGCGTTGACGTTGAATGAGTGGGCCGTAGAGTTGAGCTGACGCTGGAAGGAGAGCCCATGAGCCATACGCTGACCTTGAACGTACCCGAGAGTCTGTACAGCTCCCTTGTCCGGAAGGCGGACCAGGCGGGCCAGGCGCTCGAGGTACTGGCTGTCCAGCTCTTGGCCACGGCGACCCGCCCGGTGGCAAGCGATCCCCTGGAGGAGTTCATCGGTGCCTTCAACAGCCAGGGAATCGATTGGGCCGACCAGCATGACGCCCATCTCGGCCAAGCCCTCCATGAGGGTTGAGGAGTGCCGCCGCATTGCGCAAGCCTGGCAGCCTACCAGTCCAGCGGCATCGGAGGAATCTCCGCGAAGCCCCATTGCCGGAGCGCCAGGACGATCTTGCCGCGGTGGTGGATCTCGTGGGCGGTCAGGTAGAGGACGCGGTCGCGGCCGGTCCAGATCACCGGCGTCCCGTCGGTGTCGAGCGTCGTCGGATATTCCTGGCTCATCCGTGCCCCGTCGTCGGCCTCGAAGAAGGTGGCCAGGCGGACGGCGGTGCTCTCCAGGGCGGCCCGCAGGGAGGCTTTGTCGTCGGCATAGCTGGGCATGCCCTGGCCGTCCTGGAGGAAATGCTCCAGCCAGCCGTCGATGACGGTGGCGATGTGGCGGAAGAGGCGGCCCAGGGGGAGACCTTCGCCCTCGGCCTGCCGGGACAGCAGCTCCTCGGGGAGGCGGTCCAGGAGGTCGATCGTGCGGCGCCGGATCTGGTGGAAGTGCTGGAGGATCTCGCGGTCGGCTGGATGCATGGTGCGCTCATTCTACGGCGGCACCGGACGATGGGAATCTGCTACGATCGATCCAGCCCACACAGATCTCAGGAGGAACCTCCGGATGTGTCGCCCCAGGCTCTCGCTGCTGCTCACGGCCACGTGGCTCCTGATCATCCCGGGGCTCGCCCTCGCCGGGACGGAGCCCCCTGCGAACGAGCTGGCCCAGAAGGTGGCGCGGCTGGTCGAATCCAACAATGCCCACGGCCTGCGCGCCCTCTGCCCCGCGGCCCTCCCGGTCATGGCGCAGCTCTACGAACGGAGCGAGGAGCCGCAGCGGGTCCGGATCGCCGGTTTGTTCTACCAGATCGGGATGAAATCCGAAGCCGCGGAGCGCGCCCTGCTGCGCGACGTCCACACCCCGAATCCCCAATTGCGCGTGAGCGTTCAGTACGCCCTGGGCCGGGTCAGCCACTCCCCGGTGGTCATCGCCACGCTCCTCGACACGCTGCAGAACGACGACAACCCGGTGTTCCGCGACAAGGCGGCCTGCGCCCTCGCCTACGACCAGATCCATCTCACGGAAGGGCAGAAGGTTTACGTCTTCGAAGGGCTCATCCAGTCCCTGTCCAGCCCCGAGGTGCAGGTGCGGGCCATCGCCCTCCAGGCATTGAGAGTCCTCACCGGCCAGACCAAGGGCTTCCACCATCTGGCCCCACCGGAGCAGAGGGAGCAAAGCATCGCCCTCTGGAAACAATGGCTCGAAGACTACCGCGCCAGCCTCTGATCTGGCTCGTCCTCGCCCTGGCCCTGGCGGGGGCGGTGTCCCCGGAGGCCGGCAAGCCCTCGCCGGTCCTCGCCAGCTACAATTTCGACGACGCTCTGGTCGACACCGGGCCGGACACCTTCTCCGTCTTCCGCAACGCCCGGGGCAACGTCGCGCTGTCCACCGAGTTCCAGGTCAGCGGCCACCGCTCGGTGGAGATCCGGGACGTTGCGGGCGACAAGGACTTCCCCGAGCTGCAGGGATATCTTCCCGTGCGCCGCGACGGTTGGCTGGTGATCCACTTCGCCCTCCTGGTGACCGATCCGCACGAGGAGCTGAACGTGGCCTTCGCCGGCCCGGGCTGGTTCCGGCTCGGCGAGGACGGCATGGCCTTCTGGCTCACCACCCGGGACGGCTGGCTCCGCCACACCACGGACAGCATCCCGAAACGTCTGCTGCCTCTGGAGGCCTACACCTGGTACGCGGTGGACGTGGACTACGACGTGGCCCGTGGCAGCTATGACCTGCAGATCACCCCCGAAGGGGCGCAGCGGCCGGCCGTGCACCTCAAGGACCAGCCCAACGCCTCCCGCCAGCCGGGCTCGGCGGTCAGCCTCTTCACGTTCACCGGCAGCGTGGCCACCGACGACTCCAACGTGCTCTATTACCTGGACGACCTCTGGGTCGGCACCAGCCGCAAGGAGGCCCTGCCTCCCTTCGTGGCCCCGGGCCGCCGCGAGCTTTTCGCCGATCGTCTGGATCCGGAGCTGCGTGCGCTGCGGGCCGCAGGGCGCCATGCCGAAGCCCGGAACTATGCGCAGGCGAAAGCCCGCAAGCTCCAGGCCGAGGGTGCATCGCCCGCCCTCTGGCTGGAGCATGCGGGCGACGCAGCCTTCGCCACCACCGACTACCCCGGCGCGAAGAGCCTCTACGAGCAGGCTCTCGCCACCGCCGAAGAGCCGGCGCGCCTCTATCTCAAGCTCTCGGACGTCCACCACCTCCTCGGCAACCCCCAAGGCGAGAAGGAGTACCGGGAGAAGGTGTACGGGTCGCTGGACGTCCGCTGACGCCGGCCCCTTCTACCCCTCCGCCGAAGCCGGTGGCTGCGCCCGCCGGCGCCGCCGGGGCTTCGGCGGCGGCTCCGCGGCCGGCACGCCGTCCGTTCCCTTCCCCTCGACGTAACGCCGGGCGACGTCGAAGAGCCCGGGCAGGTCGGTGATCGGCTCCTCCCCGGCCGCCGCACAGAGGGTGTCCACGGCGTGCAGGCCGAGGGCGCGGTAGCTTTCGAACTGCTGCTCGCTGAACCATTGGTCGCCGGTGGATTCGTGGGGAAACAGCTTGTTGAGCTTCTTGTAGTGCCGCACGTCCTGGGGCTCGTCGCGGTCGTACACCACGGGCTTGATGTAGAGGAGGAGGCCATCCACCCCTCCGGGGTCCACCTTCGAATAGAGGATCTCGCCCACCGCACAGTAGCGGCCCGTCTCCCCCTCCGGCACCTTGGCCCAGATGGGGACCTTCCCCATCTGGATGGGGACCCCGAGATCGATGCGGATCTTGCGCAGGGCGTTGCCGAGGTCCTCAAAGCGGCATTCATGATCCTGCCCGGCGTCCACCACCACGATGTGGCGGCAGCGGCGCAACACCATCTCGTACAGGCCCAGGTTTTCGAAATGGCCGCCGTCGGACAGATACACGTAGGGATTGCGGTCGTCGGTCAACCCCAGGGCTTCGGAGATCAAGGGACCGACCGCCATCGTCGGCTGGGCGTTTTCGAAGGTGTGCGCTCCGGCCACGCCGGGATTGCCGAGCCACCAGCCCAGGCGGGCGTTGAAAAAGGTCATCAGAAACGTGATCGCCGGCGAGGAGTGATAGCCCATATTGGGGCTGGCCGCCGCTCCCGAGATGGCCATCGCCGTCCCCAGAGAGATCGCGCGGCGGCGGCCTCCTCCCAGGGCATAGGCTTCGGAACGGCGGTAGCCGACCCGGGCGCTGCCGCTGTGCAGGGGCGAAAACGTGAACGATTCCGCTTTGCGCTGCTGCCAGGCGAGATTCTTGCCGCCGACCAGATTCAAGGCCACGTTGACCAAGTGGAGCGGCTTCGGCGGCCGGCCGATGTCGATCTCCTCCTGGAACGCGCGCAGCAGAAGGTCGCGCTGCAGGCGGCGGCGCTCATCGTCGGAACGGGCGCGCTGGAGCTGCTCCTTCTCCTCGTCGGTCACCGCCAGGCCGCGCAGGAGCTCCTCGGTGAAACGGTCGCGGATCAGCCGGTTCAAGTCCTCGGTGAGCGCCTGGAGCAACGCCGCCGACGGCTCCTCGGGATAGGTGTGCTCCGCGAGCATTTGCCGCGTCGTCTCCGCGAGATGACGCGAGACGATGGCCGACGAAGGCGGCCGGGAGCCCTCCTTGAGCCGCAGGCAGAGGCGGGCGCCGTGGGCCGCCAGATGCTCCGTGCGCAGAAACAGCGGGCAGCGCAGGCGGCTGACCTCCAGATTGTCGCCGCCGTCGAAGCCGGTGAACGGGCTGGGGCTCCGGTTCTCGCGCGACGCACCCAGGAAGGTGCGGATCAGCCGGTTGCGGTACATGGCGTGCAGGGAAAACTTGTTGATGTCGATCAGCAGCGCCATGAGAGTCCCTCCCACCAACGCAACGACGAGGAAGGCGGCCACCGGCTTCGTGGCGTGAGGATCGGCCACCAGCTCCATGTGCCAGCGGACAACGGCGTCGGTATCCGAAAAGGCCGGCAGCTTCTTGCCCACGGCGAGGCCGAGCAGAGCGCTCATGCCCAGCGAAAGGGCGGAGGTGAGAATCACCACGAAGATCGGCGCCACAAAGGCGAGGGCGGTGTCCAGGAGGGCGGAGACCTTGTCCTCCTTGTCCTTGCCGCCGTGGCTTTCCGACGTGAGGGAGCTGCGGGCGAGCAGTGCCGTCGCGACCCCCGTCAGGCCGCCCACCGGCGTCAGGATCCAGCGCCAGGAGGCCAACAGCACCGGGCCGAAGATCACCACGCCGGACACCGTGGCCCAGCCGGCCGCCACGATCAGCATCCACGCTGCGCACCGCGACCACCATTCGCGATCCTCGTCGTCCGTCCAGCGGCTGACCAGACCGGTGAACAACGTCTCTCCGAGGACAAAGGCGCCCAGGGTGCAGGGCACGGCGAAGACGCCATACCACGGTGCCCGGGAGGAGGGCTGCAAGAACAAAACCTTCCAGACCAGGCAGATCAAGAGGCCGCCGGCCGTTGTGGACACCATCAACAGCGGCAGCTCCCGCAGCTTGGCCAGGGGTCGCACCCGGCCCTTGGCCAGGACCGGCACGGCATTGCCGATCCAGGGGAGGGTGCTCATCAACACCGAGAACAGGACGAAAGACGGCCAGCCCGCTCTTTCGCGGAAGCTGTCCGGGTACCAGGCCCAGAAGATGCCCAGCAACGCCACCGATGCCGTAAGCGGAAGAAGGCAAGCCAGGAGAAAACCCCGCGACGTGCTACGCCGGCCGTCGCTGGGCCGGCTCCTGGCCAGATAGCCGAACGGGATGGTCATCAGCAAGCCGGCGAGCGCAAACACCCCGTCGGGCACCACATGGATCGGATTGGGGGCCCAGCTCGGATGCCCCAGGGGCTTCCATACGGCGGGCGTCACGGTGCAGAGAGCCACGTAGAGCCGCGGCAGCGCCAGGACGGCGAGCAGAAGGGGCACCAGCACCAGCCAGTAGAGGTACAGATTGCGCACGAAGATCGAAACCAGCGTCCATGCGTCGGTGGAGAGAAACCCCAGCCGCGGGCTGAGGTAATTGCTGAAGGCGCGCAGATGCCCCAGCGGCGCCGGCTCCGGCTGGAGCTTGCGCGCTCCGGCCAGCGGGCCGCTGAGCTCGGCGGACACGCCGTCGAGGCCGCGGGGGTGGCGGTGGATCCAAGCGCTCAGCCAGCCGCCCAGATAGCCACCCCCGGAGACCGTCGAGAGATAGTCGAAGCCCTGGAGCAGGTTGCGGCGGGCAAGCCCCTGGAGGACGCCGAGGCCGAACACGGCGCTGCGGATGCCGCCGCCGGAAAAGCAGAGGGCCGACAGGCCGCGAGGCTGGCCGTGGATCCGCCGATAGATCTTCTGGAGGCGGCGCTCACAGGTCGGCTCCAGCTCGGCGGCGAACGCCTCCTCCAGCAGCAGCCGCAACAGCCGCCGCCGGTCCTGCGGCGGATCGGCGACCAGCAGGCTCATCTCCTCCGACAGCCGCAGGCTCTCCCGCCGGCAGGCCTGCACCAGCTCCCCGGCGCCCGGCTTCACCTCCTCCTCGCGCAGCAGGCGATTCAGCTCGTCCGCCAGGGGCCGGCGCAGCTCCCCGGCCGTCG